>CAYWPR010000028.1:0-69181 GCA_964460115.1 uncultured Myxococcales bacterium | reverse complement strand
TTCAGGGCCTTTTTTCTTTCTCCTCTCTCCTCTGCCTCCTCTCCTTGCTCTGAATCAGTACTTTCGTATTTCTACCTCATCGTAGTGCACTCTCGTCTCCCAATCATCTAGACCCATATGCTCGTGCCCGCTTCCTTTCAATGGCTGTGTATCCTGAAGATCCAGCACGAGCTTTCCGTCAATAAACCACTCCACTAAGCCCCCGTGCCGCGCAATCTTGTAATGATACTTCTTGCCTGGCTCTACCTTTAAATCGTGCCGCGTTTTGCGATCGGCACCGTGCTCGTCCTGTCTACACAGCGCGGTGATTTGATTGCGCCAGCCGCCGTGTATCAAAACGTACCCAGTGCTTGTGTACTCCAAACCAGTCGCATGGCTGCGCCCATCGCCGTAGACCTCGACTTTGATGTCGCCATCCGGACTGTCTGACCAAGCATCAAGCTCGATCACGGCGTCTCTCGGCAGTTTTTGAGTCAACCACAGCGGGTGATTGTGCGCCCCTTGCACGACCAAGCTGCCCGCTTCCAACCGATAGACGCCGCTTGGCGCCGTGCTGTACCAATTCGGTCCGATATCCGATCCATTCGGTCGCTCAAATGATTCGTGTAACATCACAGGCCCATGTGCCGGCGGCTTAGAATTACATCCGCACAGCGCCAGCGCACCCAGGAAATATCCGAATCGCATCTCCGCAAGCTAGCACGGACATCGCCCTTGCAGTACCTTGTGCAGCCATGTCGAGGTTTGCAGAGGCCCCTGGCTCTATTTTGCCCGAGATGACCATCAATCACATGGTCACCGACGAAGACCTTGCAAGCCGCGTCGCCGCCAGCGGCACCGGCGGCGGTCCGGGGCGAAATGTCTTTCCGCGCGTACTAGGCACCGCACGACTCATTGCGCTCATGGAATTGGCCGCGGCGCGCGCCATGGAGCCGATTCTGCGCCAAGGCGAGCTGACCGCCGGCATTGTCGTACGCATCGAGCATCATGCTCCCACGCCGCTTGGCGGCATGATCAGCATGACTGCCCGCTATTTAGGCCCCGAAGGCAAGCACCATCGTTTCGAAGTGGTCGCGCACGACGACACCGGCGAAGTTTTTCGCGGCCAGCACATCCGCGCCGTCGTCGATGCCGAGCGTTTGGAAAAAGGTGCTGCCCGCCGCCGCCGGCAATGACCGCACCGCCGAGTACTGCACTCATCTAAAAAAGGATCTTAGAAATATGCGTGGTCTTTCGGGACGTATGTTTGTCATCGGATTTGCCGTCGTCATCGCTTGTGTCGCGGCGCTCGGCTACTTCACCTTGCGCAATGCCTCAAAGGGTCGCTTTGCCATCAGCGTTCATATGATTCCCGAGTCTCCGCATGCCGATCAGGTCTCTTTGGGAAATCCGATTGT
Organism: uncultured Myxococcales bacterium; assembly: GCA_964460115.1. Lineage (GTDB taxonomy): Bacteria > Myxococcota_A > Polyangia > Palsa-1104 > JAEUJZ01 > JAEUJZ01. The sequence continues at coordinate 67,784 of CAYWPR010000028.1, read as the reverse complement.
GGTGCGCATCGATAAGCGCAGCGCCGGTCGCTCGCCGCTTTTGGCCATGGCCATGCTTTTAGAGGGCAACGGGCGCCAGCTCAGCGATTTGCGCCCCCTGGACGTTCGTCAGGAAGGCGATCGCAAAAAGACCGAAGAGGTTGTTTTTCCGCCCCTGACTGCTTTGCCCGCGCAGCGTTTGCTTGCGGCCATCGTAATCCGCTCTCCTGCCTCGCAGCTTGACGTTTTGCGCATGGAACTTGCGCGCATTCAGCACGCCCCTTCTTCATTGCCGCAGGTCTTTGGGGAAATTTTTAAAGCCAGCCGAAAGCTCGGCGGGCACGCCGAGTTAGTTCAAGTCGAAGTGCGCGACAAGTTGTAAACGTTTTTCAAAAAGACATCCTGGAACGCAAATCAGATGAGCGCCCAATCAGATTTTCCAACCGCCGCGGATGAGAACCGTCTAAGCGGACACCTGCGTCGCTATTTGCCAAGTTTTATCATTGGGGCGCTGATGCTCGGCGCGTTTCAGCTTTCGATGAACCGCATCGATTGGCTGTCCAAGCGGGCCATCGATACCATTTTCGAGCGCATAGCAGGAGTCAGTCCAAAGGCAGCGATGTGGCCGGCGCTCGGCATGCTGGCATTGGCCGTTGTCGCTTTTTTGACGCGCGTCGCCAGTCGCTGGTTTTACTTCAACGCCGGTCGCGACATCGAATACGAGCTGCGCCAGAAACTTTTACAGCGCCTGCACACCCTGGGCATGGCCTTTTACCGCACCATGCCCGCCGGCGAGATCATGAGCCGAGCCACAAACGATCTGACGCAAGTGCGACTGCTTTGCGGCTTTGGCGTCATGAACCTGGTCAACGTCCTTTTGGCCGTGGCCAGCGCCACGCAAGTGATGCTGACCATTTCGCTCAAGCTAACGCTCGTCTCGATGGTTGTATTTCCTTTGGTTATGCTGACCACGCGGCTGTTTTCCAGCCGCATGTTTGCGCGCACGCGCAAAAACCAAGAGGCCCTCGGCCGACTGACGGAATGCGTACAGGGAAATCTCGCCGGCGTTCGCGTCGTCAAAAGTTTTGGGCTGCAACCGCACGAAGAGCAGCGTTTCGCCGCTGTCAATCAAGAATACCTGCAAGCCAGCCTGTCTTTAGCGCGCTTGCGCGGTTCCATGTTTCCCGTGGTTGGCGCCGCCGCGGCGCTCGGCACGCTGGCTTTTTTCGGCTACGGCTCGACATTGCTTTTGCGCGGACCGGCAGACGGCGGCATCACCGAAGGCGATTTTTTTGCGTTCTCCCTGGCCTTATCGCGAATGGTCTGGCCGATGGTCGCACTCGGATTTCTGATGTCGATTCTGCAGCGCGGACAAGTCAGCTATCGTCGCCTCAAAGAAATCTTTGACGCTCGTCCTGAAGTCGAAGATGGGACGGCGGCGGCTCCGGCCGCGCTCAAAGGCGCGCTGCGCGTTTCCAAGCTGTCCTTTCGTTACGGTGAACACACGGTTTTGCGCGAAGTCAGTTTTGCGCTAGACGCCGGCCAATCTTTGGCCATCGTCGGGCGCACGGGCAGCGGCAAGACGACTTTGGCCATGCTGCTGGCGCGACTTTTGCCAACACCGCGCGGCAGCGTATTTTTGGACGGCATCGATATCTGCGATCTGCCCCTTGTCAGTTTGCGCGGCGCCATTGGCTACGCTCAGCAGGATGCCTTTTTGTTCTCCACCACCGTGGCGCGCAACATCGGCTTTATGCTGGAGGGCAGCGACAGCCTCGAAGAAGCCGAAAAAATCGAAGCGGCGGCGCGGGCCGGGCAAATTTACGCCGAACTTCAGGATCTGCCCGACAAGCTGGATACCATCGTCGGCGAGCGCGGCGTCCAGTTGTCCGGCGGGCAAAAGCAGCGAGTCGCTTTGGCGCGAGCCTTATTGTGGCAGCCGCGGCTTTTGATTTTGGACGACCCGCTATCTGCCGTCGATGCCAAAACCGAGGCAGCCATCCTCGACACGATTTCGCAGCAGTCGCAAGAGCGCTCGCTTTTGCTGATTACGCATCGCGTGGCTGCGGCGGCACGCTGTAAGCAAATCGTCGTTTTGGACAAAGGCCAAGTCGTGGAAACTGGAACGCACGAACAGCTTATTCGACACGGCGGCATTTACGCCTCTTTTGCCGCCGAGCAGCAGCGCGCCCAAGAACTCGAGGAGCTAGGTGCCGCAGACATCGCCGATCTGAAGACTTTGCCGCAAAGCGGCGCGGCGGAGGGGGTGTGAAGATGTCTTCGGCGACGACCTTGAGCAATACGGCGCATGCGAAAAAGCCCATTCGCAGCGGCGCCGAAGCCAAATTGCGCGCCTTTCATGAAGAGGACGCAATTCAAAAAAGTTACGATTTGCTGCTACTGCGGCGGCTTTGGCCCTTCACGCTGCCGCATCTGCGCTATCTGCTGATTTCGTTTGTCGCACTCCTAGTCATCGCGGCCCTAGGCCTTTTGCGGCCGCTGATCATGGGGAGCCTTGTGGCCCACGCTGCCGCCAAAAATTCCGGCGCGCTATTTCGCGATGGCTTGTTTTTGACGGCGCTGACCGTCGGTACACAACTTATTAGTTTTGCGCAGATGTACAGCATGCAGATTGCCGGCGCGCTCAGCATGGCCGACTTGCGCACGCACATCTTCGCCTTTCTGCAGCGCTTGCCGCTGCGTTACTTCGATCGAACTCCGGTCGGTCGGCTCGTGACTCGTGCCACCAATGATGTGGATGCCGTCTCGGAGCTTTTCGGAACCGGCGTCCTCAATGCGCTGGGCGACTTGATTTCGCTCATCGGCATCGTCGTCGCGATGCTGCTTTTGGACTGGCAACTGGCGCTGATTGCTTTTGCCATGCTGCCGCTTGTCGCATTGCTCGTCAATTACATACGGCAAGGCAGCAAACGTGCATACCGCGACATTCGCACCAAAACGGCTCGCCTCAACGCATTTCTCAATGAGCAGGTCGGTGGCATCGCCGTGGTCCAGGCCTATGGTCGCGAAGCGGCGATGGAGCGCGAGTTTGACGACATCAACGTGGCCTACCGCGATGCCAATAAGCGCTCGATTTACTACGAAGCGGTTTTGGATGCGGCGATCGAGATGATCAGCACCCTATGTATTGCCAGTGTGCTGTGGTGGGTGGGCGTAAAGCGGCTTTCCGCCAATCCCATTTCGTTTGCGCTGGTCGTGACGTTTACGCAGTACATTCGCCAATTCTTTGAACCGGTCAGCTTGCTGTCGCAGCGCTACACCGTGCTGCAAAGCTCACTGGCCGGGGCCGAGCGCATCTTTCAACTGCTCGATGAAAAAGAAGTAGAGGAACCCGAACCGGCCGGCACCGCCTCAAAAGCCGTTCCAAATGGCGATGCCGACGGCGACAGCGCGATTGCTCTGCAAGACGTCACATTTGAGTACAAGCCCGGCGTGCCGGTTTTGCAAAACGTTAGTCTGAAGGCCCGTCCCGGTGAAAAAATCGCCCTGGTTGGAGCCACCGGCGCCGGCAAAAGTACCGTGGCCAGCTTGATACTGCGGCTTTATAAACCGCAGTCGGGTCGCGTACTCCTTATGGGTCGCGATGTGAACTTGTATACGCGGCTAGAGCTGCGCCAACTGCTTTCGGTCGTGCCGCAGGAAGTCTTTTTATTCGCCGGCACGGTGCTTTCCAACATCGCCATGGGCGACCGCACTCCCGATGCCGCTCGCGTCGAATCGGCGCTGCGCCGCATCGATGCCTGGGAACTATTTGAACGCCGCGGCGGGCTTTCCGCCCGTGTCGATGAACGTGGCAGCAACTTTAGCGCTGGCGAGCGGCAACTGCTTTCGTTTGCGCGCGCGCTGTACCGTGATGCTCCCATCCTGATCTTGGACGAAGCCACGGCCAGCGTCGATTCAGATACCGAGGCACGATTGCAGCGCGCCCTAGACGTCGTCATGCGTACGCGCACCGCATTGGTTATCGCTCACCGCTTATCGACCATTCAAGCCGCCGATCGCATCGTGGTCTTTCACAAAGGTCGCGTGGTCGAAAGCGGCACCCATGCTGAACTGCTGGCCCAGCAAGGCGTTTACGCTCGGCTTTACCGCCTGCAATTCACAGCCTAAGGCAAAAAAATAAGGTCTAAAAATCGTCGCGGAATGAACCTTTGCGACGATTTTTAGACCTTCTAGTGACCCCAGCGGGACTTGAACCCGCGTTTTCGGCGTGAGAGGCCAACGTCCTAACCGCTAGACTATGGGGCCAAAGTGGCAACGCCACTTGGTTCGGGGACTAGGATTCGAACCTAGATAAACGGAGTCAGAGTCCGTTGTCCTGCCGTTGGACGATCCCCGAACAACTACGCAAGAAAAATACCCGAGAGAGGTTATTCGGATCGGCTGATTTGTCAACGACAAAGATGCCGATCACAAGACCGGTTCGCTCGGCCCGCGCCGGTACGTCGCGGCAAAACGGCCAAATGCATAGAATGTTGTCAAAGACCTTCCTAGGGCTTCCGCTTCTTTTCTTCCTGGGGGATAATGGGCCGGAATTCGCCGGTCTTCCTTGCGTGAACCGCACGCTAGGTCTGGCCCGCGCCGTAGATGCGTTTCACTATCTAAAAAGCCCCGGAGGATTTGATGAGCGTTAGCGATCCCCACATCGATACAGGAAATCCCTTGCGCCTGGGGCTAGTCGGTGAACGTCAACCCGAACCGTGCGCAATGGTCATCTTTGGCGCTTCGGGGGATCTGACCAAGCGCAAGCTCGTCCCGGCGCTTTATACTTTGGCGCGCGAGCGGCTGCTGCCCGCCGGTTTTGCCATCGTCGGCATGGCTCGGCGCGAAATTCCGTTTGCCGAGCAGATGCACGAATCGGTCGACAAGTATGCGCGTCGTCGGCCTGTGGACCCGGCGCTTTGGAATTCGTTTGGCTCGGGCATAAGCTATGTCACCGGCAATTTTGACGACCTTGAGGCCTACAAGCGCCTCAAGGCCCACTTGGCCCAAATCGATGAGCAGCGCGGCACGCGCGGAAATCGCGTTTTTTATATTTCCACGCCTCCCGAGTCTTTTGAGCCCATCTTAAAAAACCTCGGCGAGGCCGGGCTTATCAATGCAAATCCCGACAGCGGTCCGTGGACGCGGGTGATTATCGAAAAGCCATTCGGCACCGATCTGAAGTCAGCCCAGGCACTGAACCACACTTGCCTGAAAGTTCTGCGAGAAGACCAGATCTATCGCATCGACCACTATCTGGGCAAAGAAACCGTTCAGAACATTTTGGTCTTTCGCTTCGCCAACAGCATTTTTGAGCCGCTGTGGAATCACAAGTACATCGACAACGTCCAGCTTACCGTCTCGGAAGCCATCGGCATCGAGGGCCGCGGCAATTATTACGACCAGTCCGGCACCCTGCGCGACATGGTGCAAAATCACATTTTTCAGTTCATGTGCCTCATGGCCATGGAACCGCCGGTGGCCTTTGAGGCCGGGGCGGTACACGACGAAAAAGTCAAAGTTCTGCGCGCCCTGCGCGAATTGCCGATGTCCGAGATCGCCGATTGGACGGTGCGCGGCCAGTACAGCGCCGGCTTCGAAAAAGGCCAACCGGTTATCGGATATCGCGAAGAATCCGGGGTGCGTCCGAATACGAGAACCGAAACCTACGTCGCGCTCAAGCTGTTCATCGACAATTTTCGCTGGGCCGGAGTGCCCTTTTACATCCGCGCTGGCAAACGCATGCCCAAGCGGGTCAGCGAAATCGGCATTACGTTTAAAAACGTTCCGCACGCTTTGTTTAAGGGGGCCACGGGCGCGCAGCTCGGACGCGAGCCAAACGTGCTGGCGCTGCGCATTCAGCCCGACGAAGGAATCACCCTCAAATTTCTTTCGAAAGTTCCCGGACCCACCATCGAACCGCGACCGGTGACCATGGATTTTCGCTACGGATCAAGCTTTGGCACCGAGCCGCCGGAAGCCTACGAGCGGCTGCTTTTGGATTGCATGCTGGGCGACAGCACTTTGTTTACGCGCGGCGACGAAGTGCTAGAGTCATGGCGTTTCTGCAGCCGTATTCTGAATGCGTGGGCGGAATCGGACGAGCAGGCGAACGGTCCCCTGCCCACTTATGAAGCTGGAAGCTGGGGTCCGGCGGAAGCGGACGAAATGCTCGGCCGTGATGGTCGGGGATGGCGCAAGCCATGAGCAGCGAAACTTCAAATACGCAAACGCCATCACCATCGGGGCGCACTCCAGAATCGGGCGATTTGCGCAATCGCGAGCAAAAAGAGGGCTGGGCCGAGGGCCTAGATCGCGTCGACGCGTTCTCGCTAGGGGCCTCGATCGCGGTAGAGCCGGATCGCATCGAGCAGGAACTGTCCGCGCTATGGCGCAAGGCGGCCGAGCGCGCGCAAAGCGAAGGAGCGCGTTTTACGGTGACGCGCGCCTGTTTGTGGAACCTGATTATTCACTCGGACGGCGAAGCGGAATTTAAGCGCACAAAGCGCCTCATCGATGAGCTGTCCGAATCGGTACCGGCGCGCATTATTAGCTTGCATGAGCCCGGGGAAACCCATTCCTCGCTATCGAGTAGCGCTGGATCACCGCTGCGCGCTTCCATTGAAGCCAACTTTCGCCGCAGCGGCAGCGGCCGGCGCGAAGTTCTGGCCGAGGAAATCACCTTGGAAGCGCCGCGCACCGAATCGCAGCGTCTGCCGGGCCTAGTGCGGTCACTGCTTTTGCCGGATATTCCGACGGCGCTTTTTGTACGCAACCCAAGCACCGATTATCATTGGCTGCCGCGTCTGGCTCCCGAAGCGGATCGCTTTATTTTCGACAGCGGCAAATTGCCAAATGGCGCCGCACTGCAGCGCGTATATAGGCTGATGCGGCGGATGTATCGCGGCGAACGGATCGAAATCGCCGATCTTGGCTGGTTGCGGCTTTGGCCCTGGCGCATGCTATTGGCCGCGCTGTTTGATCCGCCGGCAGCGGCCGAGTCGCTGCGCAATGTTGAGCAAATCGTCATCCATCACGGGGCCGACGGCGAATCTTCGGCGCATCTACTCGGCGGCTGGTTGCTTGGCCGTTTGCGCATTTCGCGCGACAAACTGCACTTGTGTGAAGTCGCCAGCCATCATCCTTCTGTAGGCCCGGCCGAGATCGAACGGGTCATTTTGACGGCGAAAGAGCATGTCTACAGTGCGCGCGCCATGGACGGCAACCCCTGCATCTGCCTGGAAAGTCCGTTTCAGCCCGAGCGAATACAGCCGGTTTCCGGCCGACCCGATTTCGAACTGATGGTTGCCGCCATGGGAGTTGGCGGTCGCGATCCATTGATGTATGAAGCGCTGCGGCTTGGCACGGAACTAGTTCGTTCCGGCGCCTAGCAGTGTGGACGAATGAATTCACGACGCAGCTAAACCCTTGAAGAAACAAGCGATGAGAAGGTGCGAAGGTGAGTAGACATGCACCCGAAGTCTGGATCGGGGATGATGCGGCAGCCCTGGCCCACGAAGGAGCCCGGCGCATTGCTGAGGTAGCCCGTCGCAGCATCGCGGCGCGCGGCCGATTTCATCTGGCACTGGCCGGAGGCACCACCCCTCGCCGTTTATATCGCAGTCTGGCGACGGACGAGTTCGCCATCGATTGGCGGCGGGTGTGGATTTATTTCAGCGATGAGCGCCTGGTTCCGCTAGACAGCCCTGATTCCAATTACGGCATGGCGCGCGAGACGCTGCTCGACCGTGTCGCCATTCCCAAAGAACAAATTCTTGCCGTCCCCACGCAGTTTGCTCCCGAAGAAGCGGCGCAGTCGTATGAAAAGACTTTGCGCGACAGCTTAGATGCCGGCGAACCGCGCCTCGATCTGGCGCTGCTTGGTATGGGACCCGATGGACATACAGCGTCGATTTTTCCGGGATCGCGGCTGCTAGCAGGTTTCGATGATGATTTTCTCATCGACGATCCCTCGACCGGACCTTTGCGCAGCGAACGGGCTGATCCGACGCTAGCAACCTGGGCCAAAGAACGACTAATTGCCGCGATCGTGGATGCACCAAAGCCTCCGCCGAATCGCGTCACGATGACCCCTTATCTTTTGAATCTGGCGCGCTATGTCATCGTGCTTGTCGCTGGCGAGGACAAAGTAGCCGCCGTTTCGGCGGCGCTGGAAAGCGATGCGCGAGTTTCCGAAATTCCAATTCGCGCCATCGCTCCGGCCACCGGCGAGTTGGCTTGGCTGCTCGACCGCCGCGCCGCTCGGGCCCTCGGCAGTCCGCCCATTTAAGGTTGCTTTAGCGCGTCGGCAGGCGGTTTTTCAGCTTCACCGCATCGGGCACAAAAAGTGTGACCTCGCCCTGTCCCTGGTTATAGACCTGAAGCTGACAGCTTAGCCGCAGCTTGGTGATGAAGTAGGTGTTGCCAAGGTGCTTTTTTTCAAGGGCGGTGATCGGCCCTAGCGAGTCTTCTCCGGCTTCTACGCGGACGCGGCACAGGCCGCAGTTGCCGCGTCCAAAGCAGGCGGTGGGGATGGGAATATTATTGCGCCGAGCCGCCGCAAAAGCGGTCTCTCCGTCTGCGCATTCGATGCGTACATCGAGAGGCTGAAACAAAATTGCAGGCATCAGAGGCCCTGATTCTAGCAGCCTCTTTTCGCTCTCGGGAAAACCTGATAGTCTGCAAGTTAGCTAAGATGGCCATGGAAGACTGGAAATCACGCAAGTATTCGCTACGTTCGGGGCAGCCCGCTCGTGGTCAACCTTGCCTCCTTTTAGTCTATGCGGGAACGATGGACTCGCCGGAGGTCGGCTGCCGTTTCGACCTGACGGGTGAAGAGCTCATCATCGGCCGCAGCAGTGATGCGGACATTCAAATCGACCGCGAATCGGTATCTCGGCGCCATGCGCGGCTGTCCCATCACGAGGGCGGTTGGCAGGTTGCCGATCTGCAATCGACGAACGGAACCTATGTCAATGATCAGGCTTCTCGAGAACGCCAGCTTGCCGATGGCGACTATCTGAAGATTGGCAACGCCATCTTTCGATATTTCTCGGGGCCGAGCATTGTGTCCTCGGTGCACGAGGAGCTTTACCGCCTGGCGGTCATTTGCGAACTGACCCAGGCCTACAATCGGCGCTATTTTATCGATCTATTGGAACGCGCCGTCGCGCATGCTCAGCATTATGGAAGATCGCTGTCGCTTGTGGCGCTGGACATTGATCAGCTCAAGCAGGTCAACGAAAACCACGGTCACCTCATCGGCGATCAGGTCATAAAAGAGCTGGCGCGGCGAACTCTTTTGCGCATCGACCGCTTCGAGGTGCTTTGCCGCTATGAAGGCACGCAGTTTCTGCTGCTATTGCCCGAAGCCGACAATGCGCAAGCGCTTTTGCGCGGCGAAGAATTGCGTCAGGCCATTTGCAGCGAGCCGGTGCGCTGCGAGGACGAAATCATCACCATCACCGTCTCTGCCGGCGTGCGCACCTTGGACAGCGAAGCGGATGCCCCCGCCTTGATACGCGTGACCCAAGAAGCTATGCAGCGCGCCAAAAAACTCGGCCGAAACCGCACCGAAAAGTAGCCATTAATTTCCGCCAAGCGGTGGAAACAGCATGAGTTCGTGCAGTTCGTGCTGACCATTGCGCAAATCCAGCGCCATCTCTGGCGAGACGCCGTTCATTTGCGCCTGCAAGTACGTGCGCACGCTGATTGTGCCCGGCCCATCGGGCCACAGCACCGCGACATTGACCGGCAAAGCCACCGGCTTATCAAGCGGCGTCATCGGCGACGCAGGCGCCGTGGCGCGCTTGATCATGATTTCAAGCCGATCGATGTGATCGATATTTTCCTCGCTGCGCAGCGTCAGCGACAGGCAGCTTTCGGAACGCCCCTGACAGCCATCGATGACGGCTCTAGACGGCGCGTCTTTTTTGGCACATCCGCAAAGTACGCTGACTATGCAAAGCGCCCAGCCGCCGAGCCAGCTTGTTTTTTGGGCGAGTGTTTTTGCGCTCATCGCGAAAATTCCGCCCGCGCAAAAAGTGAGGAAGCTCTGCCGTCAATCGGCCCGCCCGGCCACGCCGAGACATTGGAAAAACCATCCGGATAGTTCGAAGCTTTGCGCGTGCCCAGGCCCGCACCAAGCCCCACAGCCAACACCGCCGCGCCACCGCCCACCGCCGTCCAGAACCACCACTTGGTATAAACCGGACGAGAAAGCGGTTTGTTTTCTGCACGCGAGTTTCCGCTGGCCGCATTGACCTCGGCACTGCTGTCCGCTACCGGCGTGGACTGCAAAAGGGGCGCCTGTGCTTGCGGTTCTAAAAAGCGCGCCGCTGGGCCAGGCTCTAGTTTCACCGTGCGCCGCTCGCCAGGTTTGACTTCGATAAGGACTTTGGCGCCGCTTGATGGGTCGGTCGGCGCCGCCTGCATGATGATTTCGTGTTTGCCCGGCAAAAGGCGCAGCGGCGTTTGAATCGGAGTCATTCCAATCGGCCGATCATCGACCTTCACCGCGGCATTTTGGCGCGTCGCCTCCAGAGTAACCAGCGCCGCCACTTGATCCATCATGATCGCGACCCGCGCACCGATTTCTTTGCGCTTGGCATCTGACACAGAAGGGGAGTCTTTTAAAAAGCGTCCCAGGGCCTCAAGCGCATCAAGCGGCCGCTCGGCTTCGGCGTAAGCCATGCCTAGGGGCAGCAAAAATCGCGGATTGCTGAATTGCGCATAGGCCCGGCAGAGCGGTTCGATGGCTGCCTGCGCGTCGTGCTTTTCCAGCAAACGCTCGCCTTCTTTGCTCAGCCGCTCGGCTTCCGCACGCGCGGTCGCATCGCTGCTTGGTTTTTGATCCGCCAACGCGCGAGTCGGCGCGGCGTTTAAAAGCAAAAGTCCCAGCAATAAATCGATTCCGACGTTTCGATGCATGACCAGGCTTTTTGGCATGGCCTTATGCGCGGGTAAAGCGAAAAGCTGGCTTATACTGCCGGCGTGCCGACCATCTTCTTGTATGCGCAGGGCCGGTTGCTGCTGCTTTTGCATGCGGTGGTTGCCATCGTTCTAGGCGGCTCAAGCGTCCATCAAGCGGTGCTTGCGGTGCAGGTGCTGCGCGGACGAAAACCTCGGCTGCAGCTTCTGCGCATCTACGCGCTGGTTGCGCTTGTTGCTTATTTGGGCGCGAGCTTGCTCGGCGGGCTTTTATATCCGCGCTACCGCTATTTTGTTCGCGGGCTGTATCTGGATCGCTACGCGCCGTGGGCATCCAATCTGTTTGATTTCAAGGAAAACCTGGCCACTTTGGGGTTGCCCCTTTGCGTGGGCGCGGTTCTTCTATCGCGCGATTTGGCGACTCATATGGCGGCGCGGCACAGCCGGCAGGCGGTCGTGCTGTACGGCTTTTTGGCCATCGGCACGGCCGCGATTAGCGTGTTCAACATCATCGCTGGGCTTATTTGCACCAGCCTGCACGGCATTTGAGGCTTAACGGTTTTTAGGCGCTAGCGCGACTTTTTGCTCGACTTGCTTGCGGCTTTTTTCTCGGCTTTTGCCGACGCTTTTTTCGCGGCCTTGTCTGCGGATTTTTTCTCGGACTTCTTCGCCGGTTTGCTCTGCTGCGTGATATCGGCGTATTGCTCCGCGGACGGCTCTGGATCCTCTAGGTTGTAAATCGCCCCGGGAACGATGACGTAGTTCGGCTTGGGCTTGCCCCAGATCGGATCACGATCGAAGCTCTCGTCTAGACCCGCATGCAGAAGCTTGGTCATTTGTTCGTAAAGCTCGGGACGCTGCATGATTGCAATATTACAACCAGCCAGCATCTGCGCATCGTCGCCGCCGCCGACAATCGAGCGGTTGGCAAAAATGGCATCGGCCACGCCTTGCGCAGTGGCTTCGTCCGCATCATCCCAAGTCTCGATTTCCTGAATGCTGTGTTTGTTCAGGACTTCGAGTTTGGTCGAAGCCAAGAAGCTTCCCGCGCGGCGCGCCGCTTCCTGCGCTTCGGCCAGCGGTATCTTTTCGTCAATCATGCGCCAGTTGTGGCGGGTGATCTTGACTTCGCCCTGCACGCGAACGTGATCATTGCCGCGTCCGGCGGCTTTGGCGACGGCTTCGATGGCGGCGATATACTCGGCCTTTTTGGCGGGAGCAAGCTTGGGCAAAGACTCAATCACGCCGATGGCCAAATGCAGTCGCAAAATGTCCACCGGGTGTTCGTCCATGTGATTATCGCCACTGCGCGGATCGCGCGGACCGGCGGTGCTGCGCAGATACGGCATAGGCGGCACCGGACGTCCCGTGCGCGCATAAATCGAAGCGACCATCGCCGAGAAAAACGCCGCCAGGTTCAGCGCGAAAGTCGGACCCATGTTGAGCACGCCGTACACATCGGCGGCGGCTTCATCAATCCAGTGTGACCACAAAAGTGCATTCAGCAGATTGGGCGTAAGCGGTCCATTGGGCGAAAAAGAGGGACCGCAGAACATCGTGCGCACCCCTTGTACGAGTTCGGGAACGAGCCCCGGATCGGCATGAACGACATCATGTCCGCAGACTTCGTGCGCCAGGCTGCACCATAAAAGTCCATGGTTGCGATAGCTGGCGGGCAGACTGACCACCGCGACCGGCGTCCCGAAAAGTTTTTGCATCGATTCGGACGTAATCGTGTAGGGGCCGCTGTTGCCGTCGCATTGAAAAAAGGCCAGCGGCGGCGGCACGGTGACAAGCGGAACATTTAGCGCCGTGCGTTTGTTGGCGTTTATAAACGAACGAAACAAGTTCGAGACGACCGCCAAAAAGCGATGCAGCTCGGGCCGCACATCGCGCATGCCCGACAGTTTGGCGTGCTCATAGACCGGAGCATAAAACTGCTCGATGATGGTTACGCGCTCTTCCTGCGATACATCTTTTAGCTGAAGCATGATGTTCTTCAGCTCTTTGTTAAGCGCCGCGGCGTACGTGTCGCGGTACATAAGCGGCATATGCGCGCCGCCGCTTGTCACCGCCGTATTGATCGAGGCAGCCGTATTCAAATTGGGGCGTACTTTTAGATCGCAACCAAACAGATCTATTTTCGCGAGGATGTTACAGACCTGGGTGAAATTCGCGATGTCAAACGCCATGCTGTCTCCTTGGTCAAACAAGTCGATCCTTTGCCGAAAAGGATGCCCAAAAGCTTGTTGAGTCCGCACCGCAGCAAGCGATTTGCCGCCTGCTTGGCCGTCGGCTGCCCATGATTCCGTTATTCTACCTACAAAAGCTAGAACTGCGAGCTAGCAGCGCAGACATGAATTGCGGATCAGCCTTGGTGGCTGCGATATTCCAGATGGACGGACATTTCGTACAGATCGATGCGCGACAGTGCCAACGTCACCACCGTGCCCGCCGGTAAAGTCGGCAAGGAGGGAACGCGTTGCCACAGCGGCGCATGCTCCAGCCGGACCAGGGTATCGTTTTCTTTGATCACCACCGCCGTGGTGCTCTGCAGTTCTTCTTGCAGAAGCCAGCGCAGCGAAAAATAGCGTTCCATTCCACGCTGAAAATCATCGTAAGCGGCGTTTTGCGTCTCGAAGTCGCGTATCACGCTTTGCAGTTCCGACTCGCGCTCGGCATAGGGCGAAGGTTCGTCGTAAATCACGGCCAAAAGCAGCCACTGATTGACCAAGTCGATGTAGCGCCGCAGCGGCGAGCTGCTCCACAAGTACTGCGGCACTCCAAGCGCCAAATGGGGGGCCGGATACAGGCTCATGCGTACTTTGCCGCCGTCGTGGACGCGAAAAAGTGCGCGCATGTCGCGATCCGAAAGCAGCTTGCCCCAAAGGCTATTGACGTGAATCATCAGCTCTGAAACGACGCGATCCGACGGCGCGCCGCGTTTGCGCGGCAAGATGCGGACGCGATCATCTTCGACGTAGATTTGAAAATCGGTTTTGTCCGGCTCGCCCTTGCCGCGCTGCGTCCACATCGCAGTGGTCAGCTCGTAAAGCAGCCGCAATTCACTGGCGAAGGGAAAATCTAGTCGGCCTTGCTGCAGCGCTTCCTGCGTAAATTGTTCATCGAGGATCGGATAGCGCAGATTGGCCACGATGGGCACGCGCTCGACCCGTGTATCGTTGGCCAGAATGCGATAACTGCCGTCGCCGGCCACCGTAAGATACAGCGAAATCACCGGACAGTTCTGCCCGGCATCCAGGCTGAAGGCGCGAATCAGCGGCTCGGGCAGCATGGTGATTTTGTCTCCGGGCATATACACCGTAGACAAACGCTGCCGAGCGATTTCATTGGCATCGGAATTCGGCGCAAATCCCAGCGCCGGCGCGGCAATGTGTATGCCGATTTGATAATCGCCGTTTTGCAGCCGTGTCACCGAAAATGCGTCGTCCACTTCGGTGGTGGTCGTATCATCGATGCTAAATGCCGCAACTTCGGCGAGCGGCAGCGACAAAGTGGCCGGCGTTTCAAAAGCCGGAAGGCGAGCAAAGTCGCGGCCGTGCGGAAAATGTTCGAAAAGAAACCGATCTAGGTGATAGCCGCGGCTGTCTTTAATCACTCCGCAGCGCTCAAGCAGTCGTACGGGGGAAAGGCGCAACTTCTGCGCCGCCTGTTCCAGGGCGCGCCCTTCCAGCGTGTTGGCATCCGGCTTGAAAAGCAGTCCCGGCATGCGCGCAAGCAATTCGGGAGGCATTTCGAAGCGGCAGAGCTTGTCGACGTATTCGCCAAGCCGCTGGGCTTTTTCGGCGCGTCGTGCGGCACTGACTTCGGCCGCTTTGACTTCAGCCGCGGTTGCGGCGACAAAACGCCCGCGGCCGCGACGGTGAAAATGCGTGCCGGATTCGTGCAGGCGCAAAAGTACCGCGGCGGCTTCAACGGCGCTTGGGAAATGGCCGAAATAGTCGCGTGCCACGTCGCCAAAGGCAAATTCGGACTCGCCTACGCATTCCCACAGAAACGCGATGTCGATGTTTTCGCCCAAGGCCTGGGCCTGCGGCAGCAAATCGCCTACTGCTGGCGTCGTAAATTCCAGCAGCACTTTGTCGCTTTTAAGCCGGCTGCGCTTTTTGTGCGGGCTTTCTACAAGCAGTCCACTGCCATCCCGCTCGATGACCGTGCCGGTTTTCCATCCGCCGTCTTCTTCGTATAAGACATTCATCGCTTGCAGCACCTAACATAACCCGCGCCCGAGCGGATCCTATTCGGTGCACTTAATGAACGAATTTGTGATGCGATGGATCCAATTCGCCGTCGTGCATAAGCTCGTGCGCATGGCCGATCATTTCGCCCAGGTACGTGGCCACGGTGCAAAATTCGACATTGTCGAGCTCGGCCCGTTCGGCGGCAAAATGTATCGCTTGATGTATCAGGCTTTGCGCCAGGGTCCAGCGCAAGGATTTGTCCAGGTCGGCAAAATCTAGGGCCAGCTCACCGATTAATTGCCGAACACGGGCCTCTAGCTGTTCTTGGCGCTCGTCGTAGCCTTGGTTGTACTCGTCGTCCTCATCGCTCATCTGCGGAAATGCCTTTGCAAGATGCGCGCAGGGTAGCGAACTTTACCAATTTTTGACAGCGACATCGCGCCAAGCGCAGCTAAATGATGTGGCCAACCAGAGTATGGCTGCGCGCTTCATCGATATGGACGCGACAGATTTTGCCAATCAGCGAAGTCTTGTCGAAATCCGGGCTTTGAGGCGCCAAAAAATTTACGGTGTGGTTGCCGCCGGTACGGCCGCACAGCTTGTCGCTTTGCATGCGCGCCACCCCCTCGACCAGCACTTCTTCGACCCGGCCGACAAGGCGCCCTAGGCGCTCGGCGGTAATGCTGCGCTGTAGTGTTTGCACCGCCTGCAAGCGCCGCGATTTTTCTTCGGGGCAAACGTCGTCCTCTAAATCGCGAGCCGGCGTATCGGGGCGTCGCGAGTAGGCAAACGAATAAATGGAGTCGTAGCGCACTTGTGTAAGCAGCGCCATGGTGTCTGCAAAGTCGGCCTCGCTTTCGCCGGGGTAGCCGACAATGATGTCGGTGGACAGCGAGATATCGGGGCAGACCTTTTTTAAGTACGCGATTTTATCTAGGTACTGCTCGCGGCTGTAGTCGCGGGCCATGCGCGCAAGAACGGCGGTGCTGCCGGCTTGTACGGGCAGATGCAGCCAGGGACATAGGCGTTTCAAGTCGCGAAACGCCTCGGCGACTTTGTGCGTGAAATAGTGCGGATGGCTGGTGGTAAAGCGCAGCCGCAAAAGTTCGGGCACGGCATCGACGCGGCGCAAAAGCTCTGCGAAGTCATCGCCATCCGGCATGCCGATGGCGTGATAGGCGTTGACGTTTTGCCCAATCAAGGTCACCTCGCGCGCGCCAAGCGCAACAAAGCGCGCGACCTCGGACAAAACTTGCTCGGGCGGGCGTGAAACTTCGCGACCGCGCGTATTGGGCACAA
Source organism: uncultured Myxococcales bacterium (assembly GCA_964460115.1). Taxonomy (GTDB): domain Bacteria; phylum Myxococcota_A; class Polyangia; order Palsa-1104; family JAEUJZ01; genus JAEUJZ01. Next base: position 51,372 of record CAYWPR010000028.1, on the reverse strand, counting down.
CGCAGTAGGCGCAGTAGTTGTCGCAACCCTTTTGAATGGTCACTAGCGCTGTGACTTCGACATCGCCGGGGCGCGGATTGGCATCCAAAAACTCGTAGTCCTGCACATCGATGACTTCGGTTTTGGCCAGCCGCAGCCGATATTTGCCCGCCGGCCGAGCTGGCTGCGCAAAGGGATCTTTCGCCGCCGGATCGCGCCCTTGCACCGTCAGCATATGCTCGACTAGGCTGGGAATCTGATCCGGCCCAAAGGTCAGATCCGCGACCGGAATGCGCCGCAAAAGGGCGTCCCCTTCTTGCTGGGCGACGCAGCCGCCGATGGCCACCACCAGATTCGGATTTTTGTCCTTCAGAGGTTTATAGCGGCCGGCCGCCGAAGCGGCCTTGTTTTCGGCTTTTTCGCGAATCGAGCAAGTGTTGATGACGATAAGGTCGGCCTGCTCGGCTTCTTCGGTGCGCTCAAAGCCGCGTTGGCGCAGCACTTCGACCATGCGCGAGACGTCGTAGTCGTTCATTTGGCAGCCGAACGACTCGATAAAAACTCGGCGCGAAGGCTGCGGTGCCGGCTCTTTGGACAGGATGGAATTCGCAGGCAGGGTCATGGTGAAGGAATCTGTAGGCGCTGGCGCAGGATGGCGTGCTCTTTCCACAATGCCGCTGGAAGGCGTTCGCCAAACTGCTCCAAAAATTTCTTATGACGGGCGCACTCTTGCACCCATTCGTCGTTGTCGATGTGTAAAAGCTGTTCGAAAGCGTTTGGCTCTACCGCCAAGCCGGTTTGATCGATCTGTCCCGGCGTCGGCACGAGTCCGATGGGGGAATCGACGACTTTGTTCGAGTCCGCGCCCGGAGTATCGCGCACCCGCTCGACGATCCACTTGAGCACGCGAATGTTTTCGCCAAAGCCCGGCCACAGGTAGCGGCCTTCTTTGTTCATGCGAAACCAGTTGACGTGAAAGATGCGCGGCAGTTTTTCGGAACTCGTGCGCTCGGCCATCTTCAGCCAGTGGCCAAAATAGTCGGCCATGTTGTAGCCGCAAAAGGGCAGCATGGCCATTGGGTCGTGGCGGACCACACCTACGGCCCCCACTGCCGCGGCGGTGGTTTCGGACGACAGCGTGGCGCCTAGGTATACGCCGTGGGTCCAGTCGCGCGCTTCGACGCAAAGCGGTTGCAGCCCGGCGCGCCGGCCGCCAAAGATAATCGCCGAGATGGGCACGCCCATCGGCGCATCGATTTGCGGCGAGATGCACGGACACTGCTTGGCCGGCGAAGTAAAGCGCGAGTTCGGATGCGCCGCCTTGTCTTTGTTGTCAGGCGACGGCGTGTACGAGCGGCCCTGCCAGTCGGTCAAATGCGCTGGCGGCGTCGATAGCCCTTCCCACCAGGGCTCTTTGTTGTCGGTCAGCGCGACGTTGGTGAAAATCGAGTTCTGCTTGAGCGAAGCCAGCGCATTGGGATTGGTCTTGGCACTGGTTCCCGGCGCCACGCCAAAAAAACCGGCCTCGGGGTTTATCGCCCACAAGCGGCCGTCGCTGCCGACGTGCATCCAGCAAATATCGTCGCCGACTGTAAAGACGCGGAACTGATCGCGCAAAGACAGGCTGGGCACAAGCATGGCCAGGTTGGTCTTGCCACACGCCGAGGGAAAGGCCGCGGCAATATAGGTCGTCTGACCCTGATGCGGGCCGGGACGCAGATCTTCGATGCCCAAGATCAGCATATGCTCAGCCATCCAGCCCTCGGTGCGGCCCATGGTGCTGGCAATGCGCAGCGCAAAGCATTTTTTTCCCAAAAGGGCGTTGCCGCCATAGCCAGAGCCGATGCTCCAGATTTCGCGCTGGCTGGGAAAATGACAGATAAAGCGACGCTCCGGCGACAAATCACCCAGCGAATGCAGGCCTTTGACAAAGCCTTGCTCCGGATGTTTCGCTAGATGCTCCAGCGCAATTTGGCCCATGCGGGTCATGATGCGCATATTGACAACGACGTAGGCGCTATCGGTGATTTCGACGCCCACTTTGCTGTACGGCGATTCGGCCGGCCCCATCAGGTAGGGGACGACGTACATGGTGCGTCCACGCATGGCGCCTTGAAACAGCGGCCAAACGCGCGTGCGCGCCTCTTCCGGAGTCATCCAATTGTTGGTGGGACCGACGTCGTCTTTGCTAGGAGTGCAGATGAAGGTCAGATGCTCGGTGCGCGCCACGTCGCTCGGGTGCGATCGATGCAGGTAGCAGTTGGGATAGGTTTCCGAATTTAGGCCCAGCAGTTCGCCGGTGCTCAGCATGCCTTCGATGAGACGCCGATTTTCGGTTTCGGAGCCGTCGCACCATACCACGTGATCGGGTTGCGTAACTTGAGCTGTCTCCAAAACCCACTGACGAAGCGCCGGATGGTCAACCATTGTCTAAGCGTCCTTGTTGTTAAGATGCGCGCAGCCTAGCACGGGGCACGATGCGATGTCATCGTCCTCTACCACAGGCATAATACCGAACATGTCTGCTGTGCGAAAACTCAACGACCAAGAGTTGCTTTCGGCACGCGCTCTTATTCCGACTTTGGGCATGCGCGACGTGCTGATTTTTGATGGCGACTGCCGATTTTGTAATGCGCAAGCCGCGCGTTTGCAGCGGCAGTCTGGGCCCATGTCCGAAAAAGACCCTAGGCCCTGGCTGGATATGTTGCCCTTACAAACGCCAGGGCTGCTACCCGCGGTGGGCATCGACTACGACACTGCGATGTCCGCCATGCACATCATCACCCACGAGGGACGCGTGTACCGCGGGGCCGAGGCCGTGGTTTGCGCCTTGCGCCATCGGCCGATTTTGGGGCGGCTTTTGCTACTTTACTACGTACCCGGTCTGCGCCAGCTTGCCGATCTTGGATACTGGCTGATCGCCCGCTATCGCTATGCGCTTATGGGCCGCGCCGTGGCTCGCGGCGAGTGCGATGGGGCCTGCGCCATTCACGCCAAACGCCCGCCGAAGTTAGGTTGACAGGCGCGGGCGGGCTCGGCAAAGCTCCTGACCGTGCTAAACGGCAAGAAGATCACCGTAGTCATGCCCGCGTACAACGCCGCGGCAACGCTGGAACAAACCCTGGCCGAAATCGATAGAACCGTTATTGACGACATCATTTTGGTCGATGACGCCAGCCAAGACGGAACCGCGCAGGTGGCCACGCGCCTAGGTCTGCGCACTTTGACCCACAAGCGCAATCGCGGCTACGGCGGCAATCAGAAAACCTGCTATGCCGAGGCCTTGCGCACCGGTGCAGACGTCGTGGTCATGCTGCATCCTGACTATCAATACACGCCGAAGCTTTTGACCGCGATGGCTTCGCTGATTTCGGTGGGACAGTTTGATGTGGTGCTGGGCTCGCGCATTCTGTCCGGCGGGGCGCTTTCGGGCGGTATGCCGCTTTATAAATACATTGCCAATCGCGCGCTGACCGCGTTTGAAAACCTTTTGACCGGCGCCAAGCTTTCCGAATACCACACCGGCTATCGTGCATTTGGGCGCCATGTACTGGAAGCTCTGCCGCTTTTGGAAAATAGCGACGACTTTGTTTTTGACGCCGAGATGCTGACGCAATGCATCTATTTTGGCTTTCGCATCGGCGAGATTTCTTGTCCGACGCGCTATGCGCCGGATTCATCTTCCATCAATTTTTCGCGAAGCCTGGTGTACGGACTTGGGGTCGTGAACACGACGCTGCTGTATCGCGCCAAAAAGCTTGGTTGTCTGAATCCGCCGATTTTCAATCCTGTGGGCCAAAAGCTGTCCGCGCAGCCCTAGCTCCGTTTCGCCTTTTGCCGATTTGAAAGTTTCTTGTCGGCCAGACAACTGCGGTGCTACCATCGAATTGGGAATTTTTGTCGCAGACGTGCTGCCCTTAACTAGGGCAGACGTCGCGGCCTTTCCATTCGAAAATGAAGTGCGGCAATGGCTGAGTTATTGCATCCACTGGTGGTGGACCTAGGCAAGGCGAAGCGCGAGCAGGTCAAAGCGCTGATGCTTGGTCGCGGCGACTTGGTAAGCAATGTCAAAGAAGCCCTCGAGCAGATTCGCGAAGGGCTTGGGGCCGATGCCAGTGGCAAGCGACTTTTGCCCATCGTGGTGGTCTACGAAAAGAAGCGGTCGCGCCGCGTTCTAAAGCTGCCTCTTCCGTTTTGATGAACGGCCGAGCATGCAGCAAAGGCATGGTCCAGGAGGAAAAAATGCTTGAACACAAAACCGAGCAGGTTCTGGCAAATGCAGTCGCTGAGGCTGCCGAAGCCGTGCCAGCGAAGCCCAAGCGGAAATATTCCAAAAAGCTGAAGGGCGTACAGCAGCTTGAACGCGGCGTCAGCAAAGCCACGCATCGCTTGGTGAACTCTGTGGAAGAGGGTCTGCGGGTTTGGCGCAAAGGCACCGAAAAATCGGCGCGCAAGCTCAAAGACGGAGCCATTGTCGACTCCCTGAACAACTACGCCAAAGCGCTTAGCAAAGGGCTGCGCGTTGCCACCTATGTGCCGCAGGATTTCGTCGAAGCGATGCCCAAGATGAACATGCGCAATTTCTTTGCTCGCATCTTTTCGCCTTTCTTCAAGTGACGCGCGAATTGAATCCAAAAAAGGACGCTGCAACACCGCTTCCATCCGAACCGCTTTTGCGCAGCGATGGAATGGCGGGGCGATCTTTGTATGTTGCGCCGGTTGCTTGGTCTCCGCCCGGCTTCGCCGAACCGCCCGTGTCTATCCCGCTAAGTGCACTTGAACCGGTCAAAAGATTGTCGAGCGTACGTGCCGCGGCTCAGGACGGAGTCGAGCGCTGGCGCGCGGGCCACAGCAAAGATCCCGTGCTTCCCACGCGCGACACGGTGTTTCGCCACCCCGATGAGCCCAAAGGCATAACCGCCGCGCTGCCGCGGCGCAAGATCACCGCTTCATCCGCCGATGCCACCAAAGCGCCGCCCAAGGCGCGCAAGATGGTCTTTCAGGCGCATTTTTTGCGCACCATGGCGCGGATGATGCTGTGGCTGTGGGGCTTTGTGCGCTATGCGACGGGCACGCTTTGGGACATTTTGTGCTTTCGCAACAGCATTACGCGCCGCGCCATCCGTCTACGCCGCATTTTCGAAAGCCTGGGCCCGACTTTTGTCAAAGTGGGTCAACAGTTATCGGTGCGTGCCGACCTTTTGCCCTTCGAATACTGCGAAGAGCTGGCCAAGATGCTCGACAAGGTCCCGCCTTTTCCCACTCCGCTGGCGATTAAGACCATCGAGCGCGACTTTGGTCGCAAACTGGAAGACATTTTTGCCGTTTTCGATCCGCAGCCGATTGGTTCGGCATCGCTGGCTTGTGTCTATCAAGCGCTTTTGCACAGCGGCGAGCGGGTCGCGGTCAAAGTGCGTCGTCCGGGCATCATCAAGATGCTGCCTGCGGACTTGCGCGCCCTCGGTTGGATTTTGCATACCGCCGAGTTTCTGACTCTGGCGCGCGCCGGCGTCTCGCAGAATTTGCTGGTCGAGCTGAATGAGATGTTCGCCGACGAGCTGAACTTTTTTCAGGAAGCTCGCTACACGGAACTATTTCGCCGCTTTGCTGCGGAAAATGAACAGAACTATCTGTCCGCGCCGCATGTCTATTTCGAGCTGCTTTCGGAAAATGTACTGACGACAGAGTTTGTCTCTGGCGTCTTTTTGCAAGAGATTCTGGGGGCTTTAGACCGGCAAGACACTGCGGCGCTTGACCAATTGAAAAGCCAAGGTTTTGACCCTTCGGCGATCGCCAAACGCCTGGTCATGGCCTTTAACTATGAAATGATCGAGAGTCTGTTTTTTCACGCCGATCCGCATCCCGCAAACATCGTGGTGCGGCCGGGCAATACGCTGGTGTTTATCGATTTTGGTTCGTGCGGTCGCATCACTCGCAAAGCGCGGCGCCTGTGGATACAAACCCAACGCTGCATCGCCGATAAGGACGTAGCAGGGCTTGTCAAATGCACCATTTCCTATATGGAGCCGCTGCCGCCCATCGATCTGGATCGGTTTATCAAGGAAGTCGAAGCGCTGTACTGGAACTGGATGTACGCCATCAACAGTGAGCATTCGGAATGGTGGGAAAAAGCCTCGGGGCAGATGTGGATGAAGTTTGCCGGCATCGCTCAGCGCTACAACATTCCGATGAACCTGGACAGTCTGCGCATGTTTCGCGCGACCTTTTTGTACGACACCGTGATGCTGCGGCTGTGGAAGCATCTGGACATGGCTTGGGAATATAGGCGCTACTTTTGCCAAGCTGGAGAACGGGCGCGACGCCGTGTTCGCCGTGAAGTTCGCAAGCGTCTGAAAAAGGGCTTCACGCGAATCGACTACATGAAAATTGAAGAAATGTGGCGCCTTGGCAACCAGTTCATCGAACGGGCGCAGCATGCGCTCGACATTCCTTACTTCAGCTTCAGCAGTATGGTCGGCAAAATGGCTTTTGGCGTCTCGGCTTTGCTGAAGCTTATCGCGATGGGCTGCGGCGTTTATCTTTTGGCGCTGCTTGTAAACAGCGGACACGGTCTTATCACCGGCCGCGAGATGAACCTGCTAAGCCTTTTGCGAACCATTCTGAAATTCCGTTTTACGCAGCCAGTGCTTTTGTGCGTGGCGCTTTTGATGGTGCGCAGAATTCTTGTGCGGCTGCAAGATGTCGATACGCAGAAATAGGAGGACTTCTTCATGAACGACACCAAGCCGGAAGTGTTGCCGCCGATCATCATCGACGCGGGCAAGCAGCGCAGCAAGCGCATCAAGCAGCTTGGACAAAACGCCGGCAAGCTGGCCGAGCGCGTGCAAAGCGCCGCCGAGCAGGTCAGCGCTCAGGCTGCTGAGGATCCCCGTTCCATCATTCCGGTGGTTCTGCTTGTGCGAAGGCAAAGCAAGCGCAGCAAAATCATCTAATGAAAGCTAAAGCAGCGTGAAATCCCAACGCAGACCGGCGTAAAAGCGGTCGTGTAGGCCGAGCCCGAAAAATGTACTGAATTCACTGCCCGGCTGATAAGTGATGTAGCCGGCGTTGACCTTCAGTCCGTCGCGAATCATGAAGCTGCCTTCGCCGCGCAGAAACCATCCCTGCTCCAGATGAAAGCCGATGAAACTGGCCACGACGTTAAACTGCAGCCGTTCGCGAAACAGCGAATAGGAAGCCCGCGCCGCAAACACTGGACGGTCGGGAACAAGCAGCCAATCCGTGCGGTCATTTAAGACCCAGGGTTTTAGAAATTCCACGGACAGCCGCAAATCGCGAACGCCCGTAAAGCTTAGGCCGACCATGGTGTTGATTAGATACGCGCGGTCGGTGGACACATTGCCGCTATCGAATTGCCCAGTATTGAGCATTCGAGCCAAATCGCTGCTGAGTTCCCAATTGAGCAAAAACCAGCGCAGCGGCAGATTGCCGGAAGTGCCAAGAATGCCGAAGCGTTCGTGCTGTAGTCCCAGGGTCGTGCTGGCTAAAAAAGTGCTCGCATCGGTGGTGGCAAACACGCCGCGCTGATCTAAAACCGTGCCGGCGTACACTCCCAAGTCCACGCGCGGTCCGTGATAGGCGTAGCGCAGCAGAAACTGCTGATTAAAGGTCGGCGAAGTTTCGTCGTAACTGCGGCCAATCAGCAAATCCGGCGAAAGTCCCACGGCCACCGCCTGAGGGGTGCTAAATAGCGCCGGCACCGGACTGAACAAGCTGTTTGGCGTCGGCCGAAATCCGAATGCCGGCAGATGAATCATCATGAACTCGACGCTGTGTACGCCGCGAAAGTAGTTGATTCGACTCGAGAGCACCGGCAAACGCAGATCGCCCGGATCTTGCAGGCCGGGTTCGCGCTGATCGCGCGGCATGGCGACGTCAAGCGGGCTTAGCAGTTCGCCATGTCCCCACGGAACCACTTGGTAGCCGACAGCCAGTTCGAAAGACGGCAGAGACAGGGCGGCAAATGCTTCGCGTGGAAAAAGCTGCCAAGCATAGACATTTTGCGTCGGTGCATCGTAGGTGTCGTTTTTGTACAGATAGGCAAAGTCGTATTCGGCGTGTCCGCTCAGCACCAAACGAAAGATGCTTTTTTTGAAGCGGACGTTTAGATCCAGACTTTGGCGGCTTTTGGCAAAGGGATTGCTGTCTATCCGCTCGGTCCACAGCGCCCAGTCGCTGCGGATGGTTCCGTATACCGACCATTCTTGCGGAGGCGGGGGCGGCGGCGGAGCGCTAACGACGGGCTCGCCAAAGCCCAGCGCGTCAGCCGAACTGCTGGGCGCGGTTGGTTCTGCCGGCCCCGGCGGTGTATTCGGAAGTAGCAGCGGCGCGGGGTCGGGCTCTTTGTCGTCTTCGGCGGCTTTAGGAACCACCAGAGTCGGCGGCTCGGCAGCGGCGATGCGCACCGAAAATGCTTCGGTCGCCAATGCCGTCCACAAAAGCCTGTTCCAGATGCGTTGCCAAATCATGGCCGAAGTCCTTGGTAAGGCCTTTATGCTCGGCCTGCGCCTACAGCCCTTGTTCCAGACGGCGTTCGACGAAATCTGCATCCTGCACGGTGTCTTGGCCGTACTTTACGTCCGACAACGTGATTACGGTGGTAGAGGCCGCTTCACTGCCTTTGACGGTGCGCGCGATAATCTCTAGCGCTGTAGGAACGCCCGAGATGGTCTGGATGTTGCGAAACTGAATGTATTTAACGCGCTGCCCGTCGGTCAAAAAGCTCTTGCTTTGCACCGCCATGAGTTTGCTTTTGCTGATCCAGGTTTCAATGCGAACATAGCCGGTTTCTTTTTGCTCTTTAGGCGTCGCAGGTTTGACTTCGATCTGCCAGCAGTCTTCATCGCCGATTTTCACCGACGGATTCAGCAGTTTGTATTCGTATTGCGATGGATCCTTGCGGGTCATATCGCTGTAGCTCAAATCGGTGCCCATAAACGGACCCGAGCGGTCATTTTGCGTAATCCGCGAAGAGCGATGCAGCGCCGGCAGGTACAGCCACTGGTCATCGCTTTTGCTGCCGTCGTCGTAGTCCCAAGTCAAAAGACCGACATTGCGGACGTCGGCTGGGCTTTCAAAAAGCAGAAGCTGCTTGCGCGCTCCGGGCGTATTTAAGCTGCGCGACTGCAAGAGGCGCTGCCTTTTGCCACCTGTCTTGCTATCGACGTCAAATTGCATGCGCGCGGTCATATGATCGCCGAGGTCGCGCTTTTCGACCGCGGTCATGATGGCACGGGCGTCGGTGCTGTCCGGCGCAACCGCGGGCGCGGCCCACGCGGCCGTGACGCTGCCAAAAAAGCCGGTCAGCAGCCAGCCTTTTTGCCAAGCGCTGCGGCCATAGAGCAAGGAGGTTTTCATGGGGGTCTGCTCCTGTTTATTCATATTTGAGGGCACGGATGATCGGCAAGCGTGCTGCCTGCCGCGCCGGAAACCAGCCGGCGATGGTCGCCGCCAGCATCACAAGTCCAAACAGCCGCAAAAGCGCCGGGCCGGGAAAGGCAAACTGCCACAACCAGCCCAGTTGTACGGTATTGACCGAGCGCAGCAAAATCTCGCCGCACATAAGTCCGCAGCCGATGCCAAATAAACCGCTGCATATGCCAAGTAGAAGCGCTTCGACCAGAATGATGCGCCGAATCTGACGCCGCAATCCGCCGATGGCGCGCAGCACTCCGATTTCGCGCATTCGATCGAGCACGGCCGCCAGCAGCGTGTTAATGATGCCCAGGGCGGCAATCAGGAGCGCGACCATCTGCAATGCATCGGCAAGCTGAAAGGTTTGGGCAAGCACGCGGCGAATCTCGAGCTTGAGCTCGGCGTTCGACAAAATGAACAGAGTATGGCTTTCGCCAAACATCGCGGAAATGCGTTGCCGCACTTGCTCTAGGTCGGTTCCCTTGACGAGGTGCAATTTGTACGTATCGACGCGAGTATCCTGCCAAATTTTGGTATAGGTCGGGCGCGACAGAAACAGCGCCCCTTGGTCGCTTGTATAGTCCACAACCACCGCGGCGATGGGAAGCTCGCGCGGGCCGCCGGGCGACATCAGCGTGACGGTGGCGCCCAGTCCCAGTCCAAAGCGCCGCACGAAGTTTTCGCTGGCCAAAAGCCCGGTGCCATTTTCTAGGGCGGTATTGGCCGAGTTGAAGTCGCCCGCCAGAAATGTGAAATGACCGTAGCGGTGTTCCACGGCCCAATCCACCGCGACCAGCTTGATTTCGGTATCACGAAAGTCCACATCGACGACGCGTACGCGGTTGACGGCTTCGACGCCGGGCAGGCTGCGCAGCGGCTCAAAAAGAGCTTCGGACATATGCGAATTCTTGGTACTGGCGGCAAACGGACTGGCGCTGGTGATAAACAAATCCGCGGGAATCGTTTGATCAATCCACTTGAGCGTCGACCGCTCAAAACTGCTAAGCAGTACCGCCAGCGCTGTGACCGTAGACACCGAAACCAAAAGCGCGCCGACCGTAATCGCCGAGCGATTCAGACTGCGCCGCAGATTGCCGCAGGCAAGCTGCCCCTCGATGCCCAAGACGCCGCGCAAAAGTCCTTCGAACAAAAATGCGGTCAATAAAAGCGCCCGCGGGGTCAGAAGCAGCGACGCCAGCATCACCTCGGCAATGGCGGCGTAGCCGGGAATTGGCTGGCCGTGAATCGGCGCAATTTGCGACACTGGCCAGGCCGAACCTAGGAGCAGTACGGCCAAAATATCCGTAAAGCGCAGTTTGGGCGGCGGCGGCGCTGCGGTGGAAAGCCCAAAGCCGCGCAGCGCGCTTATCGGCGATACTTGCGTCGCTTCGCGCGCCGGCAATAGCGCCGAAATCAGCGCGCCAAAAGTGCCCAGCAAAAGCCCCAGCACAAGCAGCGGCGGATCGACGGAGACATCCGTGGCGTGCACTTGCAGGTATACCTCGCTGACGGCGCGCGTCATAAAGACGAGCATCGTCCGCGAGAGCCACAGCCCCGCCAAAATACCGAGCCCGCTGCCGACAAAACCAAGCAGCGTCCCTTCCAGCGTGAATAGAACTCGAACCTGGCTGCGCGTCATGCCAAGGGCGCGCAAAATGCCGATTTCAGTCTGTCTTTGCGCCACGCTGATCGAAATGGTGTTGTAGATAAGAAACATTCCGACTAGCAGCGCCAGCGCGCTGGCAATGACCAGCGCCTGCCGAAACGAGCCCAAAAGGTTGTTGACGCGCTCGCCGCGTCGTTGCGGATGTTCGACGCTGGCGCTCGATTTTAAGGCCTGAGAAATGGCATTTCGCACTTGTTCTGGGCTTTTGCCGTGCTCGACCGCGACGTCAAAGCGGTCAACCATGCTGCCGCGCTGAAATGCCACCTGCGTCGCTTGGTAATACATAACGGCGACGGCACCGCCTAGCGCGCGGGCCATGCGCTCATCGCGTATCAGTCCCCAGACGGTGAAGTCCTGCCGCCCGGACGGCGTAAGCAGCGGCAGCTTGTCCATCAACCGTAGCCCGAACTTGCGGGCGAATTCTTCGCTAAGAATCAAATTGGTCGTGGAATTTAAGAAAAGCAGCGGGTCGCGCTTGATTTCGTCGATTTCCGACGATTTATAGGAACGAAAATAGTCATCATCGCCTAGCAGATGGATGCCCAAAATGGTAAGCTGCTGGCCCGCCAAAGCTTCGCCGTGCGTCGAAGTATTGGTTGCACTAGACGCAACGCGCGCCACTTCTTGCACCACCGGAGTGGCTTTGTAGACGCCGGGCACCGCCCGCAGCGTTTCGAGGAGGTTTTCTTCCAGACCTTGCGGACCGCCACTGACCTGCAAGTCGGCCTTGCCAGAGATGTCGTCGATTGCTGCAGCTACGCTGCTTGTGATGGTGCGATTGACCAGCACCACCGCCACCAGCACCGCCACCCCCAGCATGGTGCCGGCGACGGTAAGCAGCGTACGCAGCGGATGCTCGCGAGCCCGCGGTACGCTGATCGAAAGAAGCAGCCGTCCATACCCGGTCATGGCGACCCCGAGGCCGCAGCCTGAGCATCGGCTTTGGCGGACAGTGGAGGCACGGTCGCGGTCACGCGTTCATCGGCAACCACGCGTCCATCGCGCAGGCGCACCAAACGATGGCCAAAATCCGCGGCGCTGCGATCGTGGGTGACTAGAACAATCGTCGTCTTATGCCGGTCGCAGATCTCGCGCAGGAGGTGCAAAATGCCTTGGCCAATCGTGCTGTCCAAGTTGCCGGTGGGTTCGTCGGCCAAAAGCAGCCGCGGCTGCGTCATCAGGGCCCGCGCAATGGCCACGCGCTGCATTTGCCCGCCGGAAAGCTGAGCAATGCGATGGGTGGCGCGATCGCCGAGCCCCACTTCCACAAGCAACCCCTGGGCGCGGGCATGATCTTCCTCGGATGCGCGCCGTCCCAAAAGCACCGGCAAAAGCACATTGTCCGTGGCATTAAGCGTCGGCAAAAGATTGAAGAACTGAAATACGATGCCAATTTTGGTGCGCCGCAAAAGCGTCAATTGGTCATCGCTTAGCGTGCCGATATTTTGCCCATCGATGGCGATGGTTCCAGAGGTGGGAGTATCCAGCGCTGCGATCAGGTTTAGCAGCGTCGATTTTCCCGAGCCGCTTGGTCCCATAATGCTGACAAACTCGCCGGCATCGATGCGCAGATCAACGCCGCGCAAAGCTTGAACTTGGGACTGCGGAAAGGATTTCTCAACGCGAGAAAGTTCCAGAATGCTGGCCATGCGAACTGAACTCCTTATGGATTACTATATCGCGGGTCGGGCCCGAGTTTTTTCCCGCAGCGGCCGCAAGAGGCGGCGCAGCGCCGGTACAACCGTTGGATCTGCGGGCTCGCGCAGCGGCACCTCGGGCATGGCAAGCTGATGCAGCACCGCGCTGGCGGCCAGCCGTCCCGACACCGCGGCCCCTTCCATCGATGCATTCATATCGTGCCGCACCCAATCTCCAGCGAGTACAAAATTGCGCCATCGAGTTTGACTGGACGGGCGCAGCGCGTGCGCATTTGGCACCGCCGCAAACATCGCGGCGCCGATGCGTTCCAGCGCGAAATCGACCACTTGGGCATCGCGGGCGCCCGGCCATACCGCTTTGAAATCGGCCACCACGTCGTTTAATACGTGCTCGTCGCTGTCATTTAGGCGGGCGCTGGCCCGGGTAACCACAAATTGGTAAACCGATCCGGCAAATCCCGACGGCTGGCGATCGAGCAAAGCCAGATCGACAAAATCCCGCATGGCGCAACCCGTCGACAGCGGCGCCCCTTGCGGCATGGGCTGTATACGCCGATCAAACCACACAAGCAGCGACATCGCTGGCGTTGTGCTTAGGCGCATGGCCTCGGTAAGTCCGCTTTGCCGAATGTGCTCGGCCGGCAGAACCGCGCGCAGCGATTGAACATTCATCGCCGAGATGAAAAAATCGGCGGGCAAAAGCTCGCGTTTGGTTTCGTCGGTGTTTACGGCGCCATCGGCGCGATGGACCGGGCCGCTTTCGTGCGCCGGCGCCACCCACACGCCTTCAAGCTGCCGACCATCGGCCGAGGGCGCAAAGCCGCGCACGGCGGTGCGCAGCCGCACTTGACCGCCGCGCTGCGTAATTGCCTGCACAAGCGGACCAATCAAACATTCCTCGAGCGTGCCGCGAAATAGACCGACATCGCCGGCGTGTTGATCGCGCATCAGGTACTTGATCCAGGACAGCACCGGCCGCGCCGCCGCTTGTTCGACGGTTAAAAATGTCGCCGCGTCGGCCGCTGCCTCGGCCAGTTCCAACGTGAAATCATCACCGAGCCCATGGCGACGGTGCCACGCGGCATAAGTCAAATGATCGAGTTCCGAAAGGTCGGCTTGGGTATAACCGGCCAAGAGCATTCCTACTTTGCCAAGTCGCAGCCGAGCTCCCAGAGACAGGGGCATTTCGCGCATGGGCCGCAGCAGATGAAACGGCGGCGGCTTGGGCGAAAAGTACCATTCCATAGGAGGATGGCCGGCGCGCAGATAGGTATGCTTGTCGACCCAGTGCAGTCGGCGCGAGACGCTTAGGCCGGCCAAAATCTCGATCAGGTTGACGTAGTGATCGGCAACGACGTGCAACCCGGTATCCACTTGCCGGCCGCGGGCATCGATATACGTGGATGTGCGTCCGCCGGAAATCGGTGCGGCATCCAGCACCGTGACGCGGCAGCCGCGGCTTGCCAGCTCATAAGCCGCGACAAGTCCGGCAATGCCGGTTCCTGCAATGATGACTGAGGGAGCGCTGCTCATACCAAGGCCTCGATCTGCTTGGTGGTGGTTGGACGGATGCCGCGCCGGCGCAGGCCAACTCGGCCCCATTCAAAGACCGCACGGCGGCTGAGGGGAACTTCGGGCACATACATAAGAAGGTGCAGCAGCTTCACGGTATTCGGACGTTCGCCAAGCAGCCGCGCCGCGTCGCGCAGCTTTTGCCACACAAGATTGGTTTGTCCGGTTTCCTCCATGACCAGGTTTAGCAGTTCAAAGAGGAAGTGGATGCTTGATCCGACGACAACGTCAAAATCAAGGCCAATGGATTCGACGAGCGCGCGCTGCTCGCGAATGGCTTCGCGCGCCAGAAGCATGTAGCCGTACAGATGAATCAGGAAATCCGTCAGCACGCCGCTTTCCTGTTCCATCGATTTGCGCAAGACAGACATCGAAAGGCGCAAGTGCATCTTTTCGTCTTCGACGTTGCTCCATAGCATCGCACGAATTTCCGGATCGGCAGTGGCCTGCGCCAGATTGTAAAGAAAGCCGTAACCAAGCCCTTCCGAAAACAGACAAAATGCCGCGGCAACGCTAGGTTTAAACGGCAGCGCAAACAGAGTTCCCGAACGCCAAGCCTTCCAGAACTTGGCTTCGACGGGAGAGGGCGGAACCACTTCGAAACCGCCGAGTTTGCGAATCATCTCTTCGATGTCTAAAAGATGCTTGCGCTCGTCAGCGACTAGGCGCTTGCTGGCATTGGCGAAAAGCTCGCTTGATTGCACATACAAGGGATCTGAAAGCAGCAAAAAGCCCTGCATGGCGGCGGCTTCGGCGTGATAAAGGCTGCTTAGTAGGCGTATATAACTCTCCCGATGACGATAGGGATCAATGAGCTGCAGCGGGCGTCCCACGGCGGGCTCAGGTAGATTCCGGTAGGCCATACTGCTCCTTAAAGACTTCACAAAAAAGGAAGAAAAAAAGTTCGACCCTGTAGCAAGGCCGATTTCAAAGCAATTCCTCCGTGGAGGATGGTGCTGCGCCTCGACAGCTAGGGCGAGCTTAGGGTATCAGCTTCGGCCTGTGTACAGCAACAGAAAAGGGGCTTGCAAGGTTAGACCCCGCAGCCAACAAAGCGGGCAAGGCAAAATGCCAAAATCTACGCGAGGGCTTCCTGTTTCTAATCGAGCTGTGCGGTCTGCAGCGTGGACAAAAGGATTTGCACAAGCAGATTGACGAGCGTCGCCTTTGGGACGTCGCGCGCGACCGCCCATTCAAGACTTGTGGCTTCGACAAAGCCCAGCCAGCCGCGCAGCGCGGTGCGCACAAGTGGTCGCTTCTGCGGTTCCAAACTGGGCGCCACCAAGGAAAGTCGATTCATCAGACGGTCCATATAAGTCGCGCGGGTTTGCTCGATGATCGCCGCGGCTTTCGGATCAGACCCAACGCCGCCGCGCATCAGCGCCACGTAGGTGGCGGCATAGCGCTCGACGAACTGCAAGTAGCCGTTTAACGTCGCAATCAATTGCTGAGGCGGCGGCAGGGTCATATCCGTGTCGGTTTCGGCCAGCAGCCGCTCTGCGGCGCCTTGTAGCGTCGCGGTGTAAAAGTCGCGCTTGGTCGGAAAGTAGTGATAAAGCAGCCCCTTCGAGATGCCGGCGGCGCGCGCCACCGACTCGATGTGCACCTCGTCGTAGGGGTGTTCGGCGAACAGCTCAAAACCAAGCTTAATAAGCTGCGCACGCCGCTCGTCGAGTTCGAAGCGGGTGCGCGGCGGCTTTTTGACGGTAGAACGCGAAGCGTGAGGCATAGAGGTTGTCAATAAGCTCTAACATAGGGGCGTATTGACCCAGATTCAATAAGCTGCTAGCTTCAATTTAGGTCTATTGAACAGGAGTCAATAATGCGTCTTTCCACAGATGATTCCGACGAGAAAACCTACCAAGAGCCGCAACGTAGGGCCGCGCCGCAAATTCGACCACGAAACCCCCCGCTGCACTTGACGGATGAAATTTCGCGGCAGTGGGTAGGCCAAAACGCGGTCGCCACGGCCATCGTCAATAGCGTGCTGATGCTATTTCCCGCCGGGGAGCGCTTTTTTATACGCAGCGTTCGGCGCTATCTGCCGGAGCTGCCGGCCGAGCTGGCCGAGCGCGTGCACGGATTTTTTGGGCAGGAGGGACGCCATGGCCAAGCCCACGACCGCATGAACCACGTCCTGGAAGAGCAGGGCTTTCACATTCAGCGCTTCCTGGAGATTTATCAGTGGTTCTGCTTCAAACTTATCGAACCCATAGTACCGCCGGAATTGCGAATTTCTACAACGGCGGCCTGCGAACATTTTACCGCGGTCTTGGCCGATGACCTGCTACGTCCGAATTCCATGTATGAGGCGTTTGCGGCTCCCATGCAGGAGCTCCTTATGTGGCACGCCGCTGAAGAAATCGAACACAAATCCGTGGCTTTCGATGTGCTGCAAACGCTGCATGCCGGCTACGCAACGCGCGTCGCCGGACTGGCCTTGGCGGCCTCGCTCCTAGGCGCCTTCTGGATGGGCGGAACCCTGAACTTGCTTATGCAGGAACGGCAAAAGCTCGGCTGGGCGCGGCTATATGCTGATGCGCAACAGCTTGGGAGGTGGCGCCGTCTGCACAAAAAAAGAGGCATCATCCGCGACGTCTTTGTGCGCGGAATTCGCGAATATCTGCGTCGCGATTTTCATCCCGACAACAACGACAATTATCACTTGGCGCAGCAATATCTAACACGCGCCGGACTCCCTGTATAAAGGCGGCGACCATGCAAACCTACGAGCACAAGCACGCCATCATCGGTGCCGGGTTCTGCGGATTGGGAATGGGCGCGGCGATGCAGCGCCACAGCATTCCCTTTGACATCTTAGAAGCCGATGATGAAGTGGGCGGCAACTGGTATCACGGCGTCTATGAGAATGTGCATATCGTCTCATCGCGCCGCACCACCGAGTACAGCGACTTTCCGATGCCGACGAGCTGGCCCGACTTTCCCAGCGCGGCGCAGATGCTTTCCTATCTGCAAAGCTACGCCGTGCATCACGATTTGCGCCGCCATATTGCTTTGCGCAGCGAAGTGGTGCGCGTAGCGCCTGCTCCTAGCGACAAATGGGAAGTGCAACTGGCTTCGGGCGAGCGGCGCATCTACGCCGGAGTGGTGGTCTGCAATGGCCACCACTGGGATCGGCGCATGCCGAGCTATCCGGGACAATTTAGCGGCCCTATTCTGCATTCCAAAGACTACAAGACGCCGCAGTCTTTGGTCGGAAAGCGCGTTTTGGTGATTGGCGGTGGCAATTCGGCCTGCGACATTGCCGTCGAAGCCGCGCGTTTTGGCGCGGCTTCTCATATATCGCTGCGGCGCGGATACTGGTTTTTGCCGAAGACTGTGCTCGGCAAACCCGTGGGCGAGTTTTTACAGCCTTGGATGCCGATTGCCATGCAGCGGCTGATTCTCCAAGGCCTGATTCGCATCATCGTCGGACGTTATACCGACTATGGCTTGCCCGCCCCCGACCATAAGCCCTTCGAGCACCATCCGACGGTCAATACCGAGCTTTTGCACTACATACGCCACGGCCGCATCACGCCGCAAAAAGACATACGCTTTTTTGACGGCCCATTTGTCGAGTTTGTAGACGGAAAGCGTCAGGCCTTTGATCTGATTATTGCCGCCACCGGCTATCATGTCAGCTTTCCTTTCGTCGCTTCCGAGGTCGTAAAATGGCGCGACGGCATGCCGCAGCTTATCGGCGGTCTTTTGCCGGTGGAGTACAAGAACATCTATTTTTTTGGAATCGGCCAGCCGCGCTCCGGTGCCGGACCGCTTATCAGCGCGGGAGCAGAGCTCATCTGCTGCATGGTCAAAACGCAAGAACGGCTGCGCCATTCCATGGGGGCGCTGATGCAGCGGCTTGGCCAGCGCCCGCTTCGTACCTACCTGACGGATCCGGCGGCCCTACAGCGCCGCATGGCCCGCGCCCAGCGCATTGTGCCGCGACTGCCGCATTTGGAACGCTGGCTCATGCGCAAAACGCCTGCGCCATCCGCCGCAAATTCTTTGCCGCCAAAGGAGGTCTCGGCTCATGTGGAAACGACTTTTTCCCGCTAAGCGCTGCTCCGAGGGAAACTCGCGTCTAAAGGACCGCGTGGCGCTTGTCACGGGTGCCGCCAGCGGCATTGGTCGCGCCACGGCGCTGGCCCTTGCCGATGCCGGCGCCAAGCTTATCGTCTGCGATGTGAACCAGGAAGGACTAGACGTGGTCGGCTCGTCCCTGGCCGAGCGCGCGCAGCTTCTTTACAGCCAGCGCGTCGACGTCAGCGACCGCGCCGCAATGGCCGCCTTTGCCGACATCGTTCATAAAAAGGTGCCGGCAGTGGATGTGCTTGTAAACAACGCTGGCGTCGGCTTGCACGGCGGAATTCTTAACAGTTCGCTGCAGGATCTGGACTGGATGATGTCCATTAACCTCGGCGGAGTTCTGCACGGCTGCCATTTTTTTATTCCCAAGATGGTAGCGCGGCAGCGCGGCGGACATGTCGTCAACATTGCTTCGGTGTTCGGCATCGTCGCCAGTCCCAGCGCGCTTGGCTATTCGGCCGCCAAGTTTGCGGTCGTGGGTCTGTCCGAAGGCCTGCGCATGGAACTTGCGGACGATGGCATTGCGGTCAGCGTGATCTGCCCCGGAATGATCAGCACGAAAATTGTCAAAGACTGCAAGTACAGCGCGGCCCCGGGAATCGATGTCGAAGCGTTGCGCACGCTGGCGACCAAAATTTGGGCGAAAAGGCGCTATCCTCCGGAAAAGGTCGCTGCGACGATTTTGGATGCCATTTACAAGCACCGGCCCATGGTTCCGGTGACTCCAGAGGCCTGGCTTGCTTATTGGCTGAAACGGATCGCGCCGAATTCGACCTTTGCGCTAGGCCGGACGATGCATCGCCGCGTTCTTGACCACCGCGTGTTACGCCGGGAAGTCTAGGTGACTGCTGCTGAACTTACTGTCCGCTGATTCCGCTTGGCGGCTGCGGTACAGTATTAAGATTATGGCGAAATATCGCATCGACACCGTGCTAACGGTTCGCAGCCGGCATCGTCCTGGGCAGCTTGCTCGATTGGCGACGGTCATCGCCCAAGAAGGGGCGCTGATTGGGGAAATCACCACAGTTCATATGTCTGAAGGGATCTCGACCCGAGATATCACCGTCGAGACCGAAAACGAAGCGCACATCGAAAGACTGATCGATGCCATTCGCAACACTGACGGCGTCGAAGTCATTGGCGTCAAAGACCGCGTCTTCGAACTGCACCGCGGCGGCAAAATTCGCATGACAAGCCGCGTCGAGCTGCGTCAGCTTGGAGATCTGCGCTACATCTACACCCCCGGCGTGGCTCGTGTCAGCAATGCCATCGTCGCCGAGCCGGCGCGCGCCTGGGACTATACTGGCATTGGTCGCTCTGTCGGAATTTATACCAACGGTTCTCGCGTCTTGGGGCTTGGCAACATCGGACCTTTGGCCAGCATGCCGGTCATGGAAGGCAAGGCCGTGCTGTACGACAAGTTCGCCGGCTTGTCGGCGACGCCAATTTTGATCGATACCCTCGATGCGGATGAGTTCATTGAAACCGTCATGCGTACGTCCAAAAGTTTTGGCGGCATTCATCTAGAAGACATACGCATTCCCGAATGCTTCAAAATCGAAGCCGAGCTGAAGCGCCGTTTGAACAAGCCGGTGATGCATGACGATCAGCACGGCACGGCGGTGGTCACGCTGGCCGCCATCATCAACGCTTGCAAGCTGACCGGACTGAATCTGCGGCAATCCAAACTGGGCCAAATTGGCCTGGGCGCGGCCGGCAGCGCCATTGCGCGACTGGCCTTGGCTTATGGCGCCGGCTCGGTGCTAGTGACCGACGTGAATTCTGCCAGTGTGGCGGCACTGACCGAAGCTGGCGCGCGGGCCGCTACGCTTCCTGAACTTTTGCGCGAGGCCGAGATCGTCATTTGCACCACCGGCAAAGTCGGCCTGATTCGGCCCGAAATGATTCGACCCGGGCAGATCATTTTTGCGCTCAGCAATCCCTATCCCGAGATCGATCCGGACGCCGCACTTGCCGCCGGCGCGGCCTATGCCGCCGATGGCGCGGCCATCAACAACGCCTTGGCGTTTCCCGGCATTTTTCTTGGAGCCTTGGAAGTGCGCGCGCGCACCCTGCACCCCCAAATGTTCATCGCCGCCGCCGAGGCCATTGCCAGCAACGTCAGTCCCAGCGAAGTGGTGCCTTCGCCGCTCGACCCGCGGGTGCATAACGCCGTACGTCAAGCAGTCGCCGATTGCGCCCGCGGTCTGGGCCTTTCGAACACCGCGACTCTGTAACGCCCGCGCTACAGATCGGTTTCGGCGCTGTCTTGCGAAACCGGACGCGCGGGGGGCGCCACATAGCTGCGCGACAGCAATTTGTAGTCGGCCTTGGCCACCGCCATGACAATGCGATCGGGAATTTCTTCAATCGAAATGGCCTGGCGCTTGAAGTCGAGATTGACAAAAAAGCGCACGGTGCCGTTTTCAACCCAGCCTTCGATGCGCAAAAGGGTCGATTGCAAGACCCGCTCGCGACCTAGGGCGCCGTGTCCTTCGATAAGCGGAATGTCGGCCTTGCCAGCGCGAATGATCGCCCGCAAAAGCAGATCAAAGTGGTTGTGCTTGCGAGACACACGCACGTGAATGCCGTCGCTGCTTAGCACATCGCGCAGCGCCAGGCTTGGCGATTCGTACCAAGTGATCAAATCCGGTGGATATCCCGGGACGTCCTTTAGCGAGGCATTAAACGCGCGCACGGACTCGCGCAGTCCCTTGACCAGCTTGAGATAAAGTTCCGGAACTGCTTTGTTTAAAAGCTCGGCGCGCAGGTTGAAATCGCTGTTTAGTGCGGCCAGATACGCGGCGTTGCGATTTTCATCGGCGGCGATCTCCAAAAGCCGCGAGCGAATGGACGATGCTTCGACGTCAGCCGGCACGCTTGCGGCGGACTCCGCTGTGCCCAAAGACTCGAAAGCTGGCGAGGAAGGCGGGGTCTGTACAAGGCTATCGGTGACGGGATCTAGATCGGCCATAAGGATAGTATAAATGAACTGCCGAATTCATACATCTGCGGCTTCTAGGAGCCAATTCGCGACGCGAAATGCTTTGAATTGGGAATGGCTAAGACTGAGATGGTTTTTTGTGCCGCTCGGCCAATTGGCGTTCGTATCCCACGAGTAAGGGACGATAGTACACGTGGGTAGAAATTTCCTTGGGCAAGTAGCTTTGAGCAAGCTCTTGGCCCGGAAAATCGTGCGGATACAAATAGCCTTGGCCGTGGCCAAGCGCCCGCGCGGCAGCGGAATGACCATCGCGCAAATGCAGCGGTACGGGCAGATCACCCTGTTCTTGCACGGCGGCGCGCGCCGCCGAGTAGGCCAATAGGGCGCTGTTGCTTTTGGGCGCGGTGGCCAAAAAAATGCATAGCGAGCTCATCAAAAGCACCGCTTCGGGCATGCCCACAAAGCGCACTGCTTCGACGGTGGACATGGCCATCGGCAGCGCCCGCGGGTCCGCCACGCCAATGTCCTCGGCAGCCAAGATGACCATGCGCCGCAGTACAAACAGCGGATCTTCACCAGCCTCTAGCATGCGGGTCATGTAGTACAAAGCGGCGTCTGGATCCGAGCCGCGCAGCGATTTGATCAGCGCCGAGGTCAGATCGTAGTGCTGCTCGCCGGATTTGTCGTAGGCCAAAACGCGCTGCGCCAGTGCTTGTTCGATCTGCGAACGTTCAATTTGCCGCTGGCCAGAAGCGTCCTGCGGACACAAGTAAACCGCGGCCTCCAAAGTAGACAAAAGCCGGCGCGCGTCGCCGTTTGCATAGGTCAAAAGCATTTGGCGTACTTGTTCGCTGAGTACGACTTGAAAGCGGCCTAGACCACGCTCTTTGTCGTTTATGGCGCGGGTCAAAAGGGCGTCCAGATCGCCGGGCAAAAGCCCTTGCAGGCGTAGTACTCGGCAGCGCGACAAAAGGGCTTGGGTCAGCTCAAAGGATGGATTCTCAGTCGTCGCGCCGATAAGCGTCACCACCCCCGACTCGACGTGCGGCAAAAGCGCGTCCTGCTGGCTTTTGCTGTAGCGATGAATTTCATCGATGAATAGCACCGTGCGCTCGGCGTGCGTGGCCAGCGCTTCTTGGGCTTGCTCGATGCATTGCCGCAGTTCTTTAACGCCGCTTTGAACCGCTGACAAAGAGGAAAAACGCGCGCCCACTTGCTTGGCCAAAAGTTGTCCGAGCGTGGTTTTGCCGCTGCCTGGCGGTCCCCAAAAAATCAAAGATGGCAAAAACGCCGCGGCGGGCTGCGTCTGCGTCGATTGTTCGAAAATCTGGCGCAACAGGCAGGACGGGCCTAGAAGCTGCGGCTGTCCGACGACCTCGAACAGATCGCGTGGGCGCATTCGCTCGGCCAGCGGCTGTCCGGTGCGCTCTTTTTGCAAGCGGTGCGTAAATAGATCCACGAGCGCTGCATAGCACAGCCTCTTTCGAGCCGCAGCGCGCAAAACGCATTATTTGCCCACGTCTGCCTACAGGCTGTAGCTTGCGCGCATGATTGACCACATCGTCATGGCTGTGAAGGACTACGCCAAAAGCAAAGCGTTTTATGAACGAGCGCTTTTGCCCTTGGGAATTACGATGGTGAAGGAATTTGGCACCTACGGCGGCTTAGGCAAAAACGGCAAGCCCTTCTTTTGGATTGGCGGCCAAAGCCCAAGCTTCTGGAACGCGGAGCACCGCGCCGGAACCGCCCCCATTCATGTCGCGCTGATCGCCCCCGATCGGCAAAGCGTCGATGCGTTTTACGCGGCGGCAC
Organism: uncultured Myxococcales bacterium; assembly: GCA_964460115.1. GTDB lineage: Bacteria > Myxococcota_A > Polyangia > Palsa-1104 > JAEUJZ01 > JAEUJZ01. Next base: position 28,214 of record CAYWPR010000028.1, on the reverse strand, counting down.
TGGCCGCTGGCGCCACGGATTACGGCGCGCCGGGAATTCGCGCGCACTACCATCCAAATTATTACGGCGCTTTTGTCATCGATCTCGACGGCAACAACATTGAAGCGGTCTATCACGGCGGGTCGTGAATTAAGCAGCGCCTTTTGCTTCCGGTGCGGCTGCGTCCTGCAAAAGGCGACGAAAAAACCGATGCAGAGGATCGTTTTGGGTGCGCTCGTGCCAGACTTGCACGAGCTGAATTTTGGGCAGGTCTAGCGGCACCTCGAAAATGCGCAGCGGCAGGTGTTGCGCATATAAACTCACCAGCCGCCGCGGCGCAGTCAGCACCAGATCCGATGCAGCGATAACCCAGCCGGGAGTTAGAAAATTGGCGATTCCGGCAACGACCCGTCGTTTGTGTCCAAGTCTAGCCAGCTCCTTGTCGACGATTCCGGTCAAATCCCCTTGCGGCGAGATCAGCAAATGATCGAGCTTCAGATAGGCCTTTAAGGTCAAGGCTTTCGCCGCTGCCGGGTGGTTTTGGCGCAGAATGCAGGCAAAGTCGTCCTCTACAAGCGGCTGGCGATAAAAACCTTCCGGCAGGTCGCCAAAAAAACCGGCTACAGCGACGTCGATGTCGCCGCGCTCCATTTCATCCTTGAGCAGTCGGCCGCCGGTTGGCCGCGACAAAAGCACCACTTCGGGAGCCTGCTTGCGCAAGGCCGGCAAAAGCCGCGGCAATACCATGTGTTCGAAAAATTCGGTGCTGGCCAGAACGATGCGGCCAACCGCTTCTTTGGGAGAAAAGGCAGCGCGCTTGGCATAGACGCCGCGCAGCCCCTGTAGCGCCGCAAGCACCGTCGGCGCCAAGGCCAAAGCTTGCGGAGTCGGCTGTACGCCGCGCGCCGCGCGCACGAAAAGCTCGTCTCCAAAATCGCTGCGCAGCCGCGATAAAGCATGGCTTAATGCCGGTTGGCTTAGGCCTAGTCGTCGCGCCGCCCGCGAGACATTATGCTCGACGAGCAGCGCCTCAAAAACGCGAAGCAGATTGAAATCTTTGTCATTCATATGCACAAAATGAATCGCTATCATAGAAATGATTCATTTCTCAAATACGAAGCAAAGAACTAGTCTTATTTTTGTTCGCAACGCAAAACCAAGATCAAAGCCAAGCGCTACGAAAAAGGAGACAGTCCTCATGACCGCATCCGCATTTCTCAAGGTCCTTATCGTCGTAACCAGCCATCGCGAACTCGGCCAGACCGGCAAACCCACGGGGTACTATTTGCCCGAAGTGACCCATCCTTACGCCGCCCTGGCGGAAAAAGGTTTTGCCATCGACATCGGCAGTCCGCGCGGCGGCAAAGCGCCTTTGGATGAAAGGAGTCTGGATCTCAAGGACGAGACCAACCGCGCATTCTGGGAAGACGCGGCAAAAAGAGGAAAATTGGAGCAGACGCTGCCGCTTTCTAGTCTGCATGGACGCGACTACCAAGCCATCGTTTTTGCCGGCGGGCACGGCACGATGTGGGATTTTGCCGATGATGCCGATATACAGCGGCTGGTGCGCGAGATCTACGAAGCGGGTGGCGTGGTGGCGGCGGTTTGCCACGGTCCGGCGGCGCTCGTCAATGCCAAGCTGACAAACGGCCAGTATCTGGTTGCCGGCAAAAACGTCGGCGGATTTTCAGACGCCGAAGAAGAGGCTGCCGGACTGACGCAAGTCATGCCCTTCCTTTTGGAAACGACGCTTTTGGCGCGCGGCGCCAAGTATTCCAAAGCGCCGCTGTGGAAAGAGCACGTCGTTGTCGATGGGCGACTGGTCACCGGACAAAATCCAGCGTCGGCCAGCGGCGTCGGCAAAGCCGTGGCGAAGCTGCTAGGCCCCACGGCGTAGGCGACCTCATACCGCGGCTAGCGCTTGGCTGAGCCGGCGCGGATGCAGGCGCAAAACGCCGTAGCCGCGCCGCTCTTCTTGCTGGTTAGGTGCAGCTCGATGGCAAATTCCTGCCCGTTTTTGTGCACAGCCGTGAGTGCAGTGTGCCGATTCAGAATCGAGCTTTCGGACGCAGCAATCTGCTGCTTGAAGTGATCGCGCAGCGCCGAATGCTTTTGCGCCGAAAGAATCAAAGCAAACAATTGACGACCCAGCGCCTCTTCATCGGTCCAGCCAAACAGGCTTTGCGCCTGTGCATTCCACTTTTTGATAAGACCTTCTTCGTCCAAAACGGCGATGGCGTCAAAGGACGTTTCAAGAAGCTGCTGAACCAGAGATTTGTTCTTCTTGATGCGCAAAAGCGAGCGGATGCGCATGACGACTTCTATTTGATTGATCGGTTTGCTGAGGAAATCATCCGCTGCTGACGCCAAAATTTGTTCCGAAGCTTCAAGTCCGCTGGGATCGGAGAAAAACAGAATCGGAATACTTTTTCCAAAAGGCAGTGCTCGCAAACGGCGACATACTTCGAATCCATCCATGCCGGGCATGCGAATGTCCAAAAGCACGACATCGGGAACTGTTTTTTGCATGATTTCCAGCGCTTGCGGGCCGCCATCAGCCAGAATCACGGTATAGCCGGCCGATGCCAAAACCGCTTGCGACATTCGCCGATGTACCAGATTGTCATCAACCACCAGTAAAGATAGGCCAGGCTGCAGAGCATTTCGATTCAAAACGGACTCCTTTTACTCTCTGTATGGCGGCTTCAATTGGGCGCTGGGAGTTTCCAAGGGAGAGACTTGGGGGTTTAGCTCGGCGACCGAGGACTGCAAAAGTTCGATGCGATTTCCCGACGTAATGCGTGCCAGATGCCAGGCCTTCCAAACATGATTGCTTTTGGGATCGATGCGATATGGCCCAGCCGGACCGTCGAAGAACTGCGATTTCAGCGTCCGCCGAATTTGCGCCGGCTGACTGCTGCCGGCCATGCGTACCGCCTGGGCCCATAAATAGACGCCGCTGTAGGCGGCTTCCATGGATTCGCTGATTACGCGGTGCGAGCCATATTTGCGACGAAACCGTTCAAGAAAGGCCAAATTCTTCGGTCGCGGCACGGTTTGAAAGTAATTTCCCGCCAGATAATTTCCCGACAAGTCGATGTCAGCCAGCAGGGTCAGAAGATTCTCGTCAAAAGCCACAGTCAGCATGCGCAGATTAGAAAGGTGCTTGTCCCGTTTCTTAAAAGCGCGAAATAGGAACAGATTCAAATCTCCGCGAACTGCGCTTACCACCAAATCGGAATCGGCGCTGGAGATCTTTTTAAAGACCGCTGCAAAGTCTGGCTCGTCTCCCGAAATGGTGCGTTCGCCGACGACTTTGCCGCCTAGCTCTTTGATTTCATCGCGCAGCACCGGGCTAAGCAGGTGAAAGTCCTGCGGATGCGATCCAAGCAGAAAGATGCGCCGCAGGTTCAGATTGACAATGCAATGACGCAGGGTCGGCAAAATACGCTGCGCAGGCGTTCCTCCAAGATAAAAGATGTTCGCGGAGGCCTCCAATCCTTCATCGTCACCGGGGTACAAAAGCAGATGATCGTATTTTTCGACGATACGGCCGATGCCGCGCCGCCCTTCGGAATCTCCGGCGCCAAAGATGCTGATTACTTTGTCGCGCAAAATAAGCTGCTCGGTGGCCGCGGCATAGGAATCGAAGTCGGATTTGCCGTCCTGCACGACCGGCTCGATGCTAAGTCCAAGCAGTCCTCCTTGGTCGTTGATTTCATCAATCGCCAGCAAGGTGGCATCCACGATCGGACGAGAAACTGTCGCCAGGCTTCCGCTTAAGGAATGCAGAATTCCCACCTTCAGGGTTTGCGCAAGGGCGGGATTTTTGACGGGTTCGGCATCGCCAAGTTGCTGTCCTGGCCAGCCAATTACCGTCGCCGTAGCTAGTATCGACAGCGTAACCAGGGCAAAAAGCGCATAGCGCCAGCGTACAAGCAGAGACGCTTCCTTTTTGCCGCGGCGGCTGCGTTGTGAAGTTCGCGATTGTGCACGGGCCGCATAACCCGCTGGCAGCATCGGCGGAGTCAGCGGCGCAGTGGGGGCGCGGGCCAACGCGGCTTCGAGCATTGCCACACGCTCTTGGATGGGAGAAGGCGAATCCTGCGCGGACGCCGCATTCGCCACATCATGGGCGTCTTCATGCGGGGTGACTTTATCGGCCTGCGCCGCATCCAAGACGGCGCGCATTCCCGCGGAGGGGCGCAACTTGCGAACCGATTGCCGCAATGTATCGGCCGGAATCAGAAATTCATAGGCGATTTTGGGAGCATCAACCAGCGCCGCTTCGAGCGCGTTGCGCATTTCTTCGGCGGTATGAAAGCGCGCCTCCGGATTCTTCGCCATGGCAATCATCAGGATGTCCACGCACACAGCTGGAATCTCGGGAACCAGATCGCGCGGGTTCGGAGTCGGACTTGTGCAGTGATGGGTCATAAGCGCCATCAGCGGGCCAGAGCCAAAAGGCGGCCGGCCGGTCAGCAGCGCGTAATAAGTCGCCCCCAATGAATAAATATCGCTGCGGCTATCCACCGCCTGAGAGCGGCACTGCTCGGGACTCATAAACTGCGGACTGCCGATGACCGTGCCTTCTTGCGTGACATGCATCGCCGCGGCATCGTCAACGGGACGCTCTTTGACCAAGCCAAAATCAGCGACCTTTACAAGCCCACTTGGCGCACACAGGATGTTGTCCGGCTTAAGGTCCGGTCCGCGCTGGATGTAGCCGAAACGGTGCGGAGATGAAAATCCGCATCGAGAAGTATCCTTCAGCGATTCGCAAGCCCTTTTCGCAAAACGCGGCCAATGTTGCGGCGTTTTTATTCGAGAGGACGCTGCGAGCGCGAAAGCGCGGCGTTTTCTTGCTTCTCGATGAGCGCCAAAAGCCGAGCTGTGGACTCTATCGCTTCATTTCGGCGGTGATTCATCGGACCGACCATGGCTTGCCGCACGATGCGATCGCCATCCAGCCACAGCGTCATGGGCAAAGGCGGCAGCCGCCCGAGCGTTTGGCCCATGTCTTTGCTCAGCCGTTCCTGACAGTCGAAGTAAAGTCGACCACTTGGCATTTGCTCACCCAGGCTCTTGGCCAAATGCTGAAAAGCTTCGCCGTCGGCTTCCAAGGCCAGATGCACCACGCGCACCCGTCCTTTGTGCTGCTTGATGAGGCGCGGTCCAAGCTCGCGCCATAACGTCAAATCTTCTTTGCAGGGCTCGCACCAGCTTGCCCACAAATGCAAAATCATCACCGGGGTGCTGTCATCGACCATTTCGCCGGGGCGGGCTTCGCGCAGCGCTTTGCCGGCCCGGCCGCAGGGCGGCGATGCATTTTCCGAAGTCGCAAAAACATCTCGCGGCGGCAAGGCCGGAGCCGGCGTATTGGCAGGGTCAAAGACCAGAATGGATCGCAGCGCACTGCGATCGACTGCGTGATGTAGCAGCGCCAATTCATCGCGATAGGTCTTGATGGAAATGGTCGATGTCCCAGATGCTGCGGGCGGCGTCGCGCCTAGCTGAAAAAACAAACTGATCCATAGAAGCGGCGACATTGGCTATATGCCCCACCATAACACAGCCTAGGGTCCGCCATGCGAGGCGTCAGCGCCGAAGATCGCTGAAAAACTACTTTTTCGATGGCGCACTTAACGCCGTGCTAGCATGGTCCAGCATGCCCACGCTAGCCGTCGGCCAAAAGATCGGCAAATATCGTGTCGTGCGGTTGCTTGGCACCGGCGGCATGGGCGCGGTGTATGAGGTGCATCAGCCGGACATCGAGCAGCGGGCTGCGCTGAAAATTCTAACCATCGACGTTCAAACCCAGCCGTGGCTTTTTCAGCGCTTTATCAACGAAGCGCGCGCCGCCAATCAAATCAAACATCCGGGCGTCGTCAAAGTTTACGATTTTGGACGGCTAGATGATGGGACGCCGTGGCTGGCCATGGAGTATCTAGATGGCGAGTCGCTGGCCGGGCGCCTGGAGACGGCGCTTTCGCGGCCCGGGCACAGCCTGGGCCTAGAGAGTTTGTGGATTGTCGGCGAGTTGGCCTCGGTGCTGATTGCGGCGCATCAGCAGGGCATTGTCCATCGCGATTTGAAGCCGGCCAACGTCATGCTGGTGCCCGATCCGCGGGCGCTTACCGGCGAAGCCGTCAAGCTGCTGGATTTTGGCATCGCCAAACTGCACGGGGATGACATCACCAAAAGCAACATGATGATGGGCACCCCCGCCTATATGGCCCCAGAGCAGTTTAAAAACGCGGCCACGGTCGATGGTCGAGCGGACGTTTATGCGCTGGGGCTGATTGCGTATCAGATTTTGTGCGGCCGGCTGCCTTTTTCGGGGGAAGGGGCGTACGCGCTGATGGCCGCCAAGGCGTTTGACGACCCGCTGCCGCTTTCTCAATATGCTTCGGATCTGCCGGCGGATGTGGTCGCACTGGTCATGGCCCAGCTCGACCGCGATCCAGAGCGCCGCCCGGCGCTTGTGCACATCGAGTCCGAAGTTCGTCGCATCTTGGGACTGCCGACGCTGCGCCGCATCAGCTCCGCCGATCCCGCGGCGTCTGCCGCATCAGCCCTAAAACCCGTCGTGGTGGTGAATCCACAGCCACAAGACGCGATGGCGGTGCTGGATCCGACTCTGGATGCGCCCGACAAGGCGATCGCTGCCTTGTGGGCGGCGGGCGCAAGAACGCCAAGCGGCGAAAAAGTGGCCCATCTAGGGGGTTCGCCCAGCACCTTGCTGCCGCCCGCTGAACAAAAGCCCGCTGCAAGCGCTGTGAGTTCGCCGGTGCCTCCGTCTGTCCAACTGGCGGTTTCGCATACTGCGCCGACTTCGCCCTCAGGTTCGGCGCGAAAGCGGCGTTTCTACGTGGGAACCGTGATTTTGGCGCTCGGGCTAATAAGCGGCGCCGTCGCGCTGTTTTGGCCGCCGTCGCCAGCACCGGTAAGCGACAGAGCGCTGACCGTGGCGGATTTGGCTGTGGTGGATTTGGCCGTGCCGACAGTCCTAGATCTGGCGCTCCCCCCGGATCTGCGGCCGGGCATTGTCCCTGTTGATTTGGCGCAGTCCGATTTGGCGCAAGCGCAACCGGTGCGGCATGGGCGATCTCATGCCTGTGAAGCGCGCGAGATCACCGATGCCTGCTTTGTGACCGAGCTGTCAGTACCGCAGCGAACGCAGATCATGGCCGCGTTTCATCGCACGGGCGTGAAGCTTTGCGCCGGAGAAAGCATGGTGCTGACGGATTTGAGCACCCATCCGCGAATTCGCGTGGCTCCGCCTTCGCTGAAGGCCACCTTGCAGCCGCCGCTGCTTTATGCGCTGCGCGGCATGGGAGTCTTCAAGGGATATACCAAGCCTGCCGAGGTTGAGATTCGATGTCGCGCGCACTGACCCGCAAGTTCCTTGGGCTTTTGGCGCTGCTTTTTGGCTGCGTACCTAGCAGCGTCAGTCTGCAGCTTGAACAGCAGAAAAAATGGAATCAAAGCATCGAGCAGCGGCTGACGGAAGCCAGCAAAGATCTGCAGCTTATGCAGGCCCACTTGGAAAACGCCGAGCGGGCGCGCTGGAGCCAGCAGCTTTGCAAAAACGCCAAAGTCGCCGACTTTCTCGCGGAGCTGCAAGCCGGCATTCCGGAAAACTGCACGGCCGGTTCTAACGAAGGCGCGCTGCTGTTTATGAACAGCCAGGCCTATGCCATTTCAAACCTGGCGCCCAAAGAGGGCATGGAAGCGCTGCATCCGGCGCGCATGGGTCAGATTCGCGATCTGCTCGATCCCTTTGAAACCTATCCCTCGACGCGCTACATCGTCCTGGTTCAGCCCGAAGCTGAGACGGAAGCCGGGCGCAAACATGCGCTGGGCCTTGGCGAATCGCTGAAGCGACTTATGGCCAGCGAATGGAATGCGCCGCTTGAACCGCGAGCAAAAACCCGCGAAGCGATGCGTCCCAAAGAGCTGCGCGTGCTTGGTCCCTTCTTGTTGCCTTGCCGACTGCGCGGCGAAGTCAGCAAAAAATACATCGGCCCCATGGACAAACCTCTGCATGGCGAGCCGCAGGAAGGCAAACCGCGCGTTCGCATTTGGCTGTTTCGCACCAACTGTTAACCCTTCACGTACGGGATTTTGGCATGAAGACGTTCTTGCACCGACTGCGTTTGGCGGCACCTCTTGCGGCTTGTGCATTTGGCCTTTTGGCCTTCGGGTCCGCCCGCGCTGAAGGGCCGCCGATACATCTTTGGGGCTTTCAGCGCGGCTGTGAGCGCTTGCCCGAGATGGACAAAGAAGTTGAGAAAAAATTGTATGAGGAAGGCCGAAATATCGGGCTTTTGACTTCGCCCGAGGGCAAACCGCTGCCGGCATGCAGCGGCGCGGCTTGCGCAAAAGCTTTTAGCTCTAGCTGTGGTCCTTCTCAGGGCTTCCTGCTCGGGGGGCAGGTGGTGCAAAGCAAAGACCTCATCAAAGTTCGCATGTGGCTGCAAAACCTGGAAACCGGCCAGACGGCGTATCAGGATGATTTTTGCCAGTCGTGCAATCTCATCTCGGCACTGACGGCGCAGGCGCGAGCGCTTTTGGACAATCCGCAGTTTGGCGGCACGGTCGGGGCGCAGCCGAGCTACTGCACGACGGCAAAAACCGCCATGACGGCGGAGCCGGGCTCAGTATTTTTAAGCGTCAGCGGCGGCAGTGAGCGTCAGCAAAAAGCGATGCAGACGGCGCTTAAGGCGCAGCTCGAAGCGCTGCAGCGGCCTGTGTATTTGGGCAGCGGCGGCAGCCTCAAAAGCGGCTCTGGCGAAGCGGCCGAGCGGGCGGAAGAGGTGGCCAAAGTTCGAATGAGCAGCGCGCGGGTGTTAAGCATCGAGATTCAAAAGGACGGCAAAGTGATTGCCTCGATGTCCGATACACGCGAGCAAAGAGACAGTCGAACGGTGGACTGCCGCGGATGCGATCATGAAGGGCTTATGTTGCAGGTCAAACAAGCGGTCTCTGAACTGCTAGATCGATGTCTGGGGGCGCAATGCGCGGGAACCCTGACGGGGGCTCCGCCGGTAGGGGCCTGCGAAGCCTATGCGGTGGAAAGCTGCGGCATTGCGGCTTTTGAGGGGCTGCTCAAATCTCCGGGCGCGGAAGCGCCGACCGGTCGCTATATCGATTCGGAAACTTCGAAGATCATAAAAGGCAGCCTTTGGGGGCTGTTTGCGGCGACGGCCGTAACCGGTGGGGCGCTGGCCATCGTCAACGAAACTTCGGCCGCGACTTTGTCCGGCAACCCGACATATCAGCATACCTTGGGAGACGCGGCCTGGACGGCGCTGGGCATTTCGGCGGCGACGCTGCTTGTGGCGGTTCCAGTGACGCTGCTTCTACATCGCGCAGAAAAACCGCCGCAGCGTGCGGGCTCTTTAGGCACCGCCCAGCTTATGAAATGCCCGAGTAAGAAATAAGGAGCCCTTACCCATGCGTAACGCGTTTTTCAGCACTGTTTTGGCGATTTGCTCGATCGGTTGCGGGCTTGCTCACCCCAATCAAGCCGTCCTCGTGGACAATGGCGTCGAGACCCCGGATATGAGCGGAAATAAAGATATGACGCCGATGCCGGCGTGTACGGCGGCTGCGGCGCAAGGCTTAAGCGGAACGCCGCTGCCGAAAACCTGCATTGATTTCACAAAAAATCCCGATCTATCGACATTTCAACCAGAGTGGAATTTTAAGTATTTACCTGGCGGTTGTACCAACGGCTGGGCCATTTCACAAAACAACAAACTGCAACCGAGTAGTGATCCGACGGGAGATTGTGGATTTTCAATGCCAAAATTCTTGCCTGCCGAATATCAGCAATATAACAGTCTCACACTTTCAATAGTGCATAATGTAAATATAGGCCCAGGAGAACAGGTTACAATAAGTCTAAACTCTACGGCAGGTACGCATGTGTGGGATATGGCAATTCCTAATCAAGGATTAGTACGGCAAACAACAACGATTAAACTTGATACCCAAGATTTACCAGTTTCTTATCAGCCAATATTTTTGTTTAAACTACCAGGAGCCGGAAGCGCTTCCGCAACCCATTGGCAAATTGAGTCCATTGTATTGATGGGAAATATGTAAGGTCACTCCAACATCCAGTACGTCCTTTTCATAAATCAAGAAAAGCCAAACGATCCCTGATGGAAGGCTTCCGATGCGCACAGCGCTGCTAATGGCTAGCATTCTTGTACAAATTGGCTGCCGTGAACCGAACGATTGTTCAGATGGGCGAGAGGTCGTTTCGGATATGAGCGGAAATATGAAAGATATGACGCCGCTGCCGGCGTGTACGGCGGCTGCGGCGCAAGGCTTAAGCGGAACGCCGCTGCCGAAAACCTGCATTGATTTCACAAAAAATCCCGATCTGTCGAAGTTTGAACCGGAGTGGAATTTTAAGTATTTAGCTGGCGGCTGTACCAACGGTTGGGTTGTTTCACAAAACAACAAACTGCAACCGAGCAGTGATCCGACGGGAGATTGCGGATTTTCAATGCCAAAATTCTTGCCTGCCGAATATCAGCAATATAAATCCCTCACATTTTCAATTGTGCACAACGTAAATATAAAACCAGGAGAGCAAGCAACAATAAGCCTAAATTCTGCAAATGGTACTCGCGTGTGGGATATGACAAGTACCAATCAGGCGGGAGTACGGCAAACAACAACGATTAAACTAGATACACAAGATTTACCAGTTGCCTATCAGCCAATATTTTTGTTTCAATTACCAGGCGGCGGAAGCGCCCCCGCAACCCATTGGCAAATTGAGTCCATTGTATTGATGGGAAATATGTAGAAACAAAATTCTCAGTAAGTTGAGTCTATTTTGCTATGCAGACTACGATCAATTTTGCTTGCGAACCGCAGCTCGGCCCGAACTCGCCAAATCTCTGATGAATTTCTGCGTCCAACACCTAAACTAGGCTGATCGTTCGACAAATATCGTTCGTGAGATTGTCCGGCTTAATGTCGCGGTGAACCAGGCCGGCGCGGTGGGCGTCGCGGAGGGCGGCGCAGCAGTCGGCGGTGATGCGCGTGGCTTCAGCCCAGTGCAGGGCGCCGTGCTGACGCACAAAGCCGCCCAGGCTTTGCTCTTTCAGAAGCTCCATTACGATAAAAAACAGGCCATTTCCTTCGCCTATATCGTAGATAGCAATGATGTTGGGATGATTCAGACGCGCTGCGACCTGCGCTTCGACGAAAAAGCGCTCCAGCGCCTGCGCCGTGCTGCGCAGCGTATCGGGCAGCAGTTTGACGGCGACGCGGCGGTTTAAAAGGATATCTTCCGCTTCATAGACAACTCCCATCCCGCCCTTGCCGAGCTTGCTGAGCAGTAGATAGCGGCCGAGCGATGTTCCGCTGAGATCTGTGTCAGCCGCCTTTTGCGGCGGCGGTGGCGGACGATGCCGCGGCGCTGAGAATGTTAGCTTGTCACTCACCTTCGTCCTCAGCTAGGGCAGAGGCCGCCCGTCGCCCGTTCCTAGTCGCGTTGGCGCCTTCGGCCTTTATGCCGGTCGGCGTGGGCAAGGCGCCGGCAATTCCTTCTAAAATTTCTTTGATCTGCTTAGATGCCTCGGTAATTTCGTCGGCGACCTGATCGGTGTTCTGCGCACTTTGCGCAAGCTGCGCTTCAAGCTGCGTCATTTGTTTCCAAAGCCGCCGTTGATCCGCAGTGGTCAGCTCTATAGACAGAGCAATTTGCGCGGTACGCGCGGCCAGCATGGTGATTCGCTCGGTTTCAGCTTGGCGCTGCGCCGGCGGGGCCGCCGCAGACTCCTCGGCAATGGCCCGCGCCGAGGAGGTCATCTCCATCGCCACGGTGCTTAGGTCTCTGGCGGTGTGCGCGATGATTTCCAATGCCGCTTCGACTTCGGCAGTGGCCGTTCCTTCTTGTTCCTGAATCGTCGTTAAAGTTTTGGCTTCTTGGGCGGCGCTGGCTGCCGCTTCCGCCAAAGGAGTGTAGCCATGCTGCAGACGCTCCAAATGCGACTGCGCCAGCTTCTGCAGCCGGCTAAATAGCAACAATCCGAAGACGCAGCTCAAAAGCAAGTTGCCTTGCAATCCGAAAAACACCAGTTTGACAAATGCCGAGGCAGACTGCAGTTGTTCCTGCTCGTGGGTCTGCGTTTCTAGCTGCTCTATAGCGTCCATCTCGGCAACCACGGCGCGCAACTGATCCATCATTTCTTTTTGCGCACCGTCGGAAATCAGTTTTTGGGCCGGTTCAAAGCCATCGCGCCGCCGCGTTTCAAGAATGCTTTGCATTTGCTGCTGTATCGTCCCCAGCAGCGAAGCCAGCCGCTCCAGCCGTTGCCGCTGTGCGGCTTGCTGGACCAGAGTGTGCAAGCGCTCCATTCGTCCTTTGCAAAGGCGCGCCGCCGCCCGGTAGGGCTGCAAAAACTCTTCGCGTCCGGTAATTACAAAGCCCCGCAGCCCAGTCTCTGCATCAATTAACGTAGCTTCCAATGCGACAAGCTCGCTGTGTATCTCAGGACGATGCCGCATCTCTATCCGAGTACGCGTAAATGATCGAATATGCTTATATGTAAGCGCAATAAAGCTTCCCTGCACCAAGATAAGTACTATGAACACCCCCAAGAGCTGCCGACGCAGCGCAAAAAGCCGCATATTTCAGCCTTTTCCAAGGTGGTCGAAGCAGGTTCGGCGAGCATTTCGTGCATGGTCACTACATGCCGGGCTCGCCCGCAGGGCTATTTTGACGGAATGTCTCATGGCTCGATCCTATACAGCGCCCGAGACGGCTGCGCTGTCCTCATCGCGTCATAAGTACCTGCTTAGCAGGTCGTCTATGTGACTATATTAGAATCAGTCAGCCTTCAGGTTATGCTGAAATTTTCGAAGAAGCAAGGCACGATGAAATACAACAGATCCCATGTCCTGGCAGTGCCAAAGTAGGTTTTTCATTTGTTCCAATTAGGCTTTTCTGCGGGGCGATGTAGTTGTTTGCGCTGTTTTTGTGAAAATTACTCAGCATATCGACAAATGTAGGGGATAGGCAGGTTTGTGCATGAGAAACGCGCAACAGCAAATACCTGAACTGACAAAGTCGCTGATGACGTTAGAGGTGGTCTCATCAGCCGCTGGCATGTATCGGTAGCAAATCTTGGCCCGCGCGCTTCACGGCTTGGCGCGTGCTGGGTCGCTGTCTGCATCGCGCAAGCACCTACACGCAACCCAAGTTCACTACTTCCGCGCAAAAAAAAGCCCTGCTTCGCCATCGAATCAGGGCACCTTCACAGTGCTCAGGGACGGAATTGAACCGCCGACACGCGGATTTTCAGTCCGCTGCTCTACCTACTGAGCTACCTGAGCAAAAGCCGGAGTACGCTAGTCCGAAATGGGTAGACGGTCAAGGGCTTTTGCTTCGTAGCATGCGCGAAGTGGCGAAAACTCACGCCGCGATCACCTTTGCACCGACTTCGCCGAGCTGCGGAGCGTCGCTGCCTTGCCTTTTTACCTCGGGCCTTGCGTCCGTTTGAATGTCACGTCTGGGCGCCGCTTGTAGCTTGACGCACCGAGCGTCGGTGCTTTTGAGCACCTTGTGGCGGATGGGCGGATGCCTGCTACAGTGCTGACATGCCCGAAGCCTTCGCTGTATGCTCGATGTGCCGAAAACCGATCGCAATGTCGGCGAAATTTTATCGCTGCTCCGTCTCTACCTGCAATTCCGGACGCGTTCGTTTGTTGTTTTGTTCGATGGCCTGCTGGGACGCGCACTTGCCCAATGCGCGGCATCGCAACGCCGCGGCGATCGAAGAAATCGCTCGACCTAGCGCGAAACGGTGAAGGACAGGGCAAAATTTAACGGCGAGCAGCGGGACTTTTGCCGCGGACTAGGGCCGAGTATCCAAATACCCTAAAAACCCGCTTGAGCCGGCAACCCAGCCGATTCCATCGCGACTTAAGGAAATCGCCGTCAAATCGGCCAGATTCCCCGTGCTTTGCGCTGCGAAACTATCAAAGGGGGCCAATCCCTTGATCAGGTTCGAGATGCCACCGTGGTCACTGACGGCGTATACCGCATTGCCATCTCCGGTGACGCCTTGCAAAAAAGCATTGGTCCCGGGCTGAGACACCTTAAAGAGGTTGTGCTTCGAGGCGTTCCAGCGCAAGAAGGTTCCCTGAATTCCGACGATAAAAACCAAATTTGCGCCGTCTCCCCAAATGGCGCGTAAGGTCTTGTCAGTGTTGGTAATAATGAATTGCCAGTTTGCGCCATCAAAATGGATGAGCATGCCTTGCGGCGATGTTCCCTTGGTCAAGCCGGCGGCGTAAATGTCGCTGGAAGAGCTGGCCCATACACCAAATAGCTGACCCGGAATCGTGGTCAGCACTGGACTCCAGCTTTGTCCGTCCCAGTGCTGAAATTCTTGTGTTCCATCTGGATTTCCGCCCACGGCCCAGACATCGGTGGAGCGAATGCCCCAAATCGCAGCCAGTTCGTTGCTGCTGTTTGCGGGATTGGGAATTTGTAGCCACTTTGTGCCATCGTAATGAAAAGTCCTGCCCTTGGTTCCAACAGTCCATACATCATTGGTAGCGCTGGCCCAGATTCCTTTTAAATCGGTTTGATCTCCCAAAACATCGGGAACGGTCATGGATTGCCAACTTGATCCATCATAGTGAGCAACCACAGATCGATTGCCCACGGCCCAGACATCGGTTGGCGAAATGGCCCAAATTCCTGTCCAATCAGTACTTAATTGCGAATTGAAGGAACAAATAGACATTTGCGAACATGGCAAAAGCGAACCGCACTGGCGTGGCGTTTGCGCCACCATCGATATTGATACATCAGTGCGTCCGGCCGGCAAGCGAACCTCTGCGGTTCCAGTTCCTTGCAAACATCCATCGCTATCGAAAGCCTGAAGATTTAGCCGCAACTGTCCGCTGGTTTCGGCCGGAATGTTAACCCCAAAGCGATCCAGGGACGTAGTCAGCGTCTGCGTCGGCATGCTGGTGGTGCTTAGCATTTCATTCAGCTTTGCCGTCACCGACAAAGAGGCCGCTCGCGTTGGCAAGCTTTTCACCGAGACAAGAAGATTATTCTCTGTCGGGGAACAAGCGGGCGTTTCAAGCAGGAACCAAGCCATCGCCAAACATCGAAGCTCTGCCGACCGCATTTTCGTATCCTGATGGCGTCTCTACGTGGATAAGAAACCTAAGGCCGCGTATCAAAATAGCCGAGCACCCCATTGTCTCCTACCGCCCAGCCGATTCCATTGCTGCCAACCACTACTGAGTTTAAGTCATACGCATTTCCCAGGTTTTGTGGAACTACACTGTCATAGGGGGCCGTGCTTTTGAAGAAGTTGGAATGGTTGCTATTGTTGTATGTGCCTACTGTGTAGATTGCATTCCCATCGCCGACTACGCTGTTGAGCGTTTGAAAAACTTCGTTCGATGGAATATCGTTCCAGTTCGTTCCATCAAAATGGAATCTGACACCCCCAACCCCGACGGTAAAAACGCTCGTTGGGCTGCTTCCCCAAACCGAAAGCAGAGAATTGCTTGTGGGAAGATCCACGAAAGACCATGAAGAGCCATCAAAATGTCTCAAATAACCGTTTGTTGAGCTTGCGTAAATATCGCTTAACGAACTAGCCCATACACTAAATTTAGCAATATTATCACCAGTGATTATCGGATCCCATTTTTGACCATTCCAATGCCAGAATTCTTCTGTTTGGTCACTTTTATTACCAACCGCCCAGACATCAGTTCCACTGACTCCCCATACTGAATTTAGAACTGAAGCACAATCTGAGCCATTTTGCACATAGTTCCAAACAGAACCATCGTAGTGAAATGTTCTGCCATTGGTGCCGACTGTCCACATATCCGATGGGCCGTTGCCCCAAATACTCTTTAGATTCGTCTGCGGAGTGCTTATGCCTCCGCATAGTGTAGATACCGTTGGAAGAATTGAAATCTCCCAATTTTTTCCCTGATAGTGCAATATGGTTGAGTTGTCGCCAACTGCCCAAACATCATTTGGCGAGTTTACCCACAGCCCTTTCATGGTAGTCGTGAGGCTATCAACATTTCCCGAGCAAAGAACGCCCTCGCCACAGGGGGCAAGATTGCCGCACTGCCGCGGGCTTTGCGCATCCATGGACAAAGCCAAGTCGGTACGGCCGACCGGCAAATCGGTCTCAAGGACGCCAGTGCCTTGCAAGCATCCGTCGCTGTCGAAGGCCTGGGCTATCAGCTTTAAATGACCGGTGTTGGCGCCATCAATATTGACTCCGAAGCTCGACGGCGGCGGCGACAGCGTCGGCAGGTCCAGGCTGTTCATGTAGCGGCCCGGTTCGTTGTTCAGCGTCGCCTTGAGGGTTAGCGTTTTGGCTCGTATAGGCAACTTGTTGACCGAGACCAAAATGTTGTTGTCGTTTGGGCCGCAGCCGGGCAGCGCACCCAGCCAAAGCATGCCGATGGTCAAAAAATGTAGAGTGGCCGACCGCATTGTCGTCGTCCCCTTGAGTAAGCTAGAAGGTAAATTTGAGCGTCATAACGCCGTCAGGCAGACCCTGCTTGCGCGTTGACACGCCAACCGCAACACCGACAATCACCGCCGCTGCGACGCCGCCGCCTATCACGGCCCAGAACCACCCTTTTTTGTAGATTGGCTTGGGCGGAGGCGGCTCGGCTGGCGGCTGAGTTGGCGGCGGCTGCACCGGCGGCTGAGCCACCGTGGGCAAAGCCGGCTTGGTATCGGCCAGCGCCTTGGCTTGCGCGATGTACTTTTCCACCCGCTCTTGCGTTTCGGGGTCGGGTTTGGTCTCGGCCTGTTTGAACACTTCGTAGTGTTCCAGCGCTTCTTGCGGACGTCCCAGTCGATGCAGGGTACGCCCAATGTTGATCTGCAGCCAGGGCATGCGGCGCAGTTCGTACGCGGCTTGAAATTTTTCCAAAGCTTGCTCGAACCGGCCTTGCTCGAAGTGTTCGACGGCCTGATCGTACTGGCTGCGACACTGCCTGTCGCTTAAGCAAGGATCGTCCGCCGCACCTGGCCCCGCCGCCACTGCGGATCTATCCACAAGCGACGAAAGCAAGCACATACAGCAAACAAGAAGCTGCCTAGTCCACGATTTTGTATTTCGCATGAGGCGGAATCACTGGCTTAGAGGGAATCGGGCGCCCGGTAAAAGGACGCTTGGGCTTTGGATTGATTGGTGGTGTCGCAGACGGCTTTGCCGTAGGGCCGGGCTTGACCGCTGGTCCCGTTGGCGCACTGGGCGGGACGCTTGGCACGCTTGGCGGCGGCACGCTTGGCGCACTGACCGGCGTTGGCGAATTAGGGACCGCGGCATCCAGAGCGCTTTTGGGCTGGATCAGACCCTGCGGCTCGTCCTTATTTTGCGCTGTTTGTACTCCGGCTTGAGGCAGTGCCGTCGCGGGCACCGGCTTTGTGCGGCCGCGAAAAGCCACGGCGCTTAAAATGGCCGCGACCACCAAAAGTACCGCTCCGGCGGGAAAAAGCCAGCGCCGCCAGCGCGTCGGGCTGCGCATCGACAGGCTGCTTTGGCCGACGGAGAACCCCAGCGTAGATGGCGGATCCTTGCCGGGCTGGCTGTCTGGCTCCGGCGTGGCGCGGACTCTTGTGGCCAGCGATGGATCGGTTACAAAGTCGACTTCTTCTTCGTTGACCGTCGAAATATTTGTGCCCGAGGAGGGCGTCAAAAGCGCCTGCGGCGGCAGCACGATGGGATGCGCCATCGTGGGGTACGGCGCGGTCATCCGTTCCAGCTCGACCGCCACTTGGCGCATCGACGGACGTTCCGCTTTATTTTTCTTCAAAAGGCGCTCGATAAGAGCCACCGCATCGGGCGTAACCGTCTGGGACAGCGAAGTCAGCGGCGGCGGCGCTTCATAGATTTGCTTGGCCAGAATTTCGCCCGTCGCTCCCAAGAACGGCGCGCGTCCGGCAAGCATTTCGTACATCATTGCTCCCAGCGCATATACGTCGGACTTGTCGTCGACATTGGCGGCGCCCCGGCACTGTTCCGGCGACATATATTTGGGCGTGCCCATGACCACATCGGCGGCGGTATGGGTGGCATTTTCCTTGCCCAAATCGGCGACGACCTTGGCGATGCCGAAATCGAGAAGTTTGGCGCGCACCCGGCCCATTGCCTCGGGGTCGGTGTCGATGATGAGCATGATGTTATCGGGCTTCAGATCGCGATGAATGATGCCCTTTTCGTGTGCTGCGGCGAGGGCGGCGGCGAGTTGCCGGCTCAAGCGTAGCGCCTCGGGCTGCCCGAGCTTGCCGCCATTGCGCTTCATATACTGCGTCAGCGTCTCGCCTTTTAGGTATTCCATGACCAAAAAGGCGACGCCGCTAGGCAACTGACCGTAGTCGGAAATCTGCACGATGCCGGGATGATCAACCAGATTTACGGCGCGCGCTTCGTTGAAAAAGCGAGTTGCGATCTCGGGTTCTTGCGCATAGCGACCGTGAAGTATCTTGATGGCTACACGTCTCTCGATCGGCTCCTGAATGGCTTCGTAGACGGCTCCCATTCCTCCTTTGCCGAGAAGTCGAACGAGCCGGTATGGCCCCACGCGCTCGCGTGGCAAGGTACTTGTCACCGCTGCCATCATATCACTTTTTGGCCGAACCGGCCTGAAAAGCGGGCTTTGGCCCCAGTGACATGCTAAGCGATTCGCGTTAGGCTCCGCCCAATCTGCTTGGCGGTCGAATTTGGTGCTGCGCAACATCTATATCTTCGCGATCACCGCGTTTTTGACGATGTTGTCATTGGCCCTGCAAGCGCCGCGCATCATGGCCCAGCCGCGTCCGACCGCTGCGCCGGATGCGCCTAGTAAAAGCTCAGCCTCGGAGAAAGCGCCGAGCCTAGAACAGCATGCGAACAAAGCGTCGGAACGCGAACGCGCCGCGCTGGCTTTTCAAGAAGCGCTTTTGGCCTTTCAAAACGGCGACTTTGAGACTGCTCGACAGCGCTATCAAGAAGCCTACGAGCTCTTGCCGCATCCGAATACTTTGTACAACCTGGCGCTCGCTTGCGAGCGGCTGCTTGACTACGACGGCGCCATGGTGGCGTTTCGGCGCTTTCTAAAAGAGCCGCTGCCAAGCGATCTGGCCGCCGCGCATTTGCAGCAGACGCGGCGGCTTTTGGCCGAGCGTTCTTTGCGGCGGCTGTCCAGCCTGCCGGCCCGCGTCTCGGTCAGCGCCGTGCCCGATCCGGTCACCGCCCAAATGGAAGCAATTGGCGTCGTCGCCAAAGAGCTAGACAAAGAAGCTGTCGCGGCGCCGCCTGGAGGCACTGCCGAGGTGACCTCTTGTCAGACGCCGTGCATTTTTACGGTTCCAGCCGGGCACTACCGCCTAAGCATGCATCGCGACGGTTACTTTGACGAGCAAGTAGAATTTGAAACCCACGTGGGCCAGGCCATGCTGATTTCGCGCCAATTGCGCGCCCGTCCGCGCCTGGTCGAGCTGACTTCGCAGCCGCGCGCCCGCCTGTACCTTGACGATCGCTTGCTCGGCGAAACCCCGTATCGCGGCGAAATCGGGCTGGGCAATCATCGGTTGCGACTGGAACGGCGATTTTATCTGACCCAGCTTCGTCCGCTCGACCTTGGACCGGGGGCCCCAAGCACGCCTTTGCATTTTCACATTGGCCTCGAACTATCGGGCCGCATGGACATGCTGATTGGTGGGGCCGTGGCCGGCGCCGCGCTTGGCCTTATGGTATTGCGCCTATTTGTCGGCGATGAGATTGAAACCCTGCCGCGCGAGGGAATTTACAAACCGCTGGCCGCGGCGACGCTTCCGGCGATTTTGGGGGCCAGCGTGGCCGGTTTTGCCGGCTGGGAGATGCCGCAAAGCCAGGCCCAGCTTTTGATTGGCTCGGCCGGGTGGGGGGCGCTGATTGGCTTTGGACTGGGTTTGGGCTCGCAGCCCAAAGGGGCGTTGCCGCATGTGCTCGCTGTCGGCAGTGGCTTGATTGGCGGAACCATCGGCACCGCCGTATATCGGTTTCTGCAACCTTCTAGCGGAGCCACCGCCATATTCAATAGCACGACGCTGTGGAGCACGCTTTTGGGGGCGCTTGGCTGGGCCTATCTGATAAGCGATCGGCCGCAGACGGCGTTTTACGGCCAGTCGTCTGCCGATCGCACCGGTGAAGGGGGCTGGATCGTGTTTGCCACTGCCCTTTCCGGCGTGGGGCTTGGCATCGGGCTTGCGCACTTGCCGGTGGCGCGCGAGCTATCGCGGGCCCAAGTGGCGCTGCTCGATCTTGGCGGCTTGCTTGGCGGTCTGACCGTCGGGGGACTGGGGATGGGGATCGGATATCTGCGCAGCGGCTCGTGGAACGAAACTGCACATATCGCCGTGCCGTGTGCAATTGCCGGCCTGGGGGCCGGTCTTTTCGGGGCCGCCATCCTGGTCAATCACTATCGGCAGCACCAGCGTTTTTCGAACAGCGCGGCGGGCCGTCTTTTGCCCTTGCGGGCTTTGCAAAGCGGCCGGCCGCAACTGCAGATCGGCCAGGACCTGCGGGGCGGCGTCAGCCTAGGCATTGGCATTTTCGACGGATCTTTTTAATGATTTTGCAAGCGGTCGGTTGAAATTTTGGCGGGCTTGCTTAACGCCAGAAATGAATCAACTGCCATATAGAGATGACCTAGCAGAAATGGCAAATTGGGCACCAAGAAAATGAAAAACCCCCATGCGCTTTTATCCAGCATAGCGGCGTATCCGGCGCAATGGGCTTCTGCCAGATATAGAACCTGCCCGTAGGCACTATACGACGAGACGCAAAGTTGCAGAGGATGCCGATACGGGCGGAGTTTGACAATTCCGTAAATCAGCAGCAAGTGGGCAATTTGCGTAACGCTTACGTTAATCGTCTCCATCGCTACGTTCAATGGAGACACTGTGTCAAAATAGCGACGATCGCCCGTACCATACCACCGAAATAAGCGCGCCAAGCCTTGCGTGTCGGCCAGGGCCAAAAGGCTTTGGCGATTCAGCAGCCAGTAAAGTTCGACGGTCCACGCCGACAGAATAAAACCGATGATAAGTCCGAGCGTTAGCCTATCGCCAAAGCTCATCGGGCGTGGGGAAAAGGACATCAAGACCTCCAGAAATTGATCTAGAAGTTTACACTGAGTCCAATGCAGAGGTTTGCGGGCGTCGGCGACGCAGAGACAAGATTTCTGCGAGGGAAAGCTCGCGCAGTACGAAAAGCACGCCGAGATATACGGCCAAAGCGACTCCGCTGCTGAGTAAGGTGCCTAACTTGCTGCCGAGCAACCCGGCAGTCCCCGGAGCCGGCCAAAGCCGCCCGATAAAAAGACTGGCGCCAAGCGCCACCCCGGCGCGTAGCAGCGTCGAAACGGGCAAAGTGGCACGCAGGCGCGCATACAAAAAGACCAGGCTGGCCACAAGGCCCCCGGCCATTCCCACAAACAGCCCAAAGGCTGCCGCGCGCAGCGGCTGCTCGTGCAGCGTCAGACCTTGGCGTATCGATGTGTATACCGAAACACAAGTGGCGATTGCAGTTAGCAAACCAATGCCTGCCGTCTCTGCCGTGTAGCCAAGTGAATTGGTAATGGTGCCAACGATGGTCAATAGCGAGAAGCAAGCATAGGCGGAAAGCAGAATTGCCAGACTGGCGGCGCCGGTGCTGTACTCGCTTGGGTATAGTAGCCGCAGCGTCGCTTCGGGGCGCGCCCCCAATGCCACGACCATGGCCAGCATCGCCACCGTGGCGTAGCGCAGCGTCGTGGTCACGTATTGCCGGGCCAAATTGCGGTCGGCTTGTAGCGCCGGGACCGAAAGCAGCGGAAAGACCACAAAGGCTCCGGCCAGAATCAGTTGATAAGGCAGCCGAGCCACTGTTTGGGCGGCGCCGTAGACTCCGACCAGGGCATCGACACTGCGTTTGACATCGGAAACGCCGCTGAAAAGCGCCGCTTCCGTGCACAAGCGCTTAAGCCACCAGCCGTCTAAAAACATCAGCACATTGATGGCCGACAGGTACACAAGCAGCCAGCTAATGTAGCCAAGCATTCGCCGTACCGGCACCGCTTCAGCCGCAGCGGCCTTTGGCGGCAGACCCACCCAAAACACCGACAACAGCAAGCAAAGCACCGCGGTCAGCGCCCAGCCGCCCACCGCGGGCAGCGTGGCATGCCACAGCGCCGCCGCGATTAGCACCAGCCCGACCCGCAGCGTCGCAAACACCATGTCGAGTCCGGCCTGCTTATGAAACTGCCGCGCGCCATTGGCCGACCCCACAAACACCGCATAAAAACTGTACAAAAGCACAATGGCGGCAGCCAGGCGCAGGTGCGGCGCCAGTTCCGAATCATGTTCGAAGGCGGCAATGGCTGGCGCCAGCAGAAAAAACCCCAGAGCCGTGCCGCAGCCCAGCCACAGATTCATTCGCAACGCCGTTCGCTTGGCGGCTTCAACGGCCCCTCGCGCGGTAAAATGCGAGACCGCCTGCACCGTGGCTGTGACCATCACGTTATTTGGGGTCGAAAGCCAAGCGACCACCAGCGTCCACATGCCGTATAGCGCGGAATTGCCGAACACCCGCGGCAGCAGCAATTGCATAAGCAGCCCGGCGAACAGAAACCACATCTTGGCCAGCGAGATATAAGCCAGCCCGCGGCGCGCGGAGGTCTTCAGTTCTTCGCCGAGCTTCTCGGCATCTAGGGTGGGCGCTTTGGCAGAAGCACTCGACGAAGTCAGCGAATGTGAGCGAACATTCATGATTTCGCGATCTTATACCATTTTTGAACTGCTTCAGTCAGCGGTCAGCGTCGAGAATTTGCCAAGGATGCATCGCGACGAGAATTTAGCTCATCGTCGATAAGAGCACGGAACTCGGCCAGTGGTTTGGCGCCGGCCAGCCGGCGACCGTTGATGAAAAATACCGGGACGCCGGTGATTCCCGCTCGAGTGCATGCCGCAATATCGTTAGCGACGCGAGCAGCGGTGGCCGGGGCGTCTAGGCAGGCGCCAAACGCGGCCTCGTCAAGTCCTAGCGTCCGTACATGCTGCCGCAAATCGGCTGGCTCGGTGGCGCCGCCAAATAGCAGCTCGGCATACGGCCAAAACTGCCCTTGCGCGTTCGCGCATAGCGCCGCCCGCGCGGCGGCACAGGCATTTTCATGCACTTGCTGCTTCACAAGCGGATTGCACGCCTTGTCGATCGGAAAATTGCGAAAAACCACGCGCAGGCTGTCTGGATACAGCCGGCGCAGCTCGGCCACGGTTTCCGCCGCGCGCTGGCAGAACGGACATTCGAAGTCGCTGACCTCGACCAGGGTGATCGACGCATCTTTTTTGCCAATCGACGGTGCCGCGGCATCCTGCAGGTCTATGCGCACGCTGTTTTGACGAATTTCGGCCTCGACATGCGCCGCCTGCACGGCGCCGCGAATTTGATACGTCGCCGCTGCGACGAAAAGCGCCGCAAGTAGCACCCAGGGCCGCAAAAGCTGATGCGCGTCTTTTGCACCGTGTGTCGGCAAAGCGCGCAGAGCCGACCATCCCCCAGGCCATAGAACAAAAAGCGTCACCAGATTGACGGCGTACAGGCTGATGCAGAAAACGCAGGCAGCGCGCAGCAGCAAAAACGACACCCCGGCCAAAAACAGCGAGGCAACATTTGCCAGAAGAGTGCCTAGAAAAAGATAGCCCTGCAATCGCGACCGCTGCGCCGGTTGCCGCAGCGCCAGCACCGCCAAAATCCCCATCCCCAGGTAAAAAAGCAGCCCTAGATGTGAAATGGGCACGTCGAGCAGTTCGGAAAATCGGCTGGTATTGACGACGTCGCAGTCAAATAGCTGGTTGTAAGTGCACGCGCTTTTGGCGCCGGTCCTCAGGTGGCGCAAATGAACGGCCGTAAGATAGGTGGCCACTGCGGCGCCGATCAGGCTAAGGGCGGCTACGGTAGCCGATCGCCAGGTCTTCTGCATAGAAAACTCCATACCCGCGCCGCCCGAGCAGCGCAAGCAGTCTTGCTTATTTGCAGGCAGCGGCGAGCCGTTTGAGGTAGCGCCACATCATCAAATGATGATATCGTAATCAAGAACAGTAATTTTTTTCATGGTGTAGGAGCCTTGTAACTGTCATCGCCATGCAGCCACAAGCGCCACCGTCAACTCGACATAGGGAGGGGATCATGGCACACCGCACAAGACGCCAGCGTCAGCAAAAAGGTGTCGATACGTCGCGAGCTCAGCCGCACTATAGCCACATAGAGCCACAGCCCCTTAGTTTGTCTCTGAACCTGCCTCTAGCTCCGCCCCAAAAAGACCAGGCTGCCGACGAAGAGAAGGCGATTTGCAGCGGCTCCTGCGTCATCGTTATTGACCTAAACTAGCCAATTTGCCCAAGGCCTTGGGCAAGGGCCGCATCGACATAGATGAATTTGAATTAGGTATTTTATATTACATGGGGGCTACATGTATTATTTTGTCGATAGCAAACCGAGGTTTAGGCTTGCGCGGCAGCAATTTTCATTGATTTGGCGCCTGGCGCGCCAGGCCTTTTGGGTTGGCTTGTGGCTCTGCGCATTTGTGCATGCCATCGGCTGTGGAAAAGCCGGGGGACCGACCATCGTCGTCAATATCAGTGGGACGCCGACGGGGGTCAAGAACCTGACCTTTTTGGGTGCACTCGACGGCGCGCCGCTGCGTGATCTAGATGTGCTGGCTTCGACGGTTACGCAGGTGACCTATCCCCTGCCAAGCGGCGCCAGCGGCAATTTTGTCGTCGAGGTGCGCGCGCTTGGGGCAGACGGCTGTGCATTGGCCACTGGCCGCGGCGAAGTCTCTATCGTCGGCTCTGCCTCTATGGACGATCGCATTGCCGTGAGCATCCATTTGGATGTGCGTTCGCCGGCCGTATGCGCCATGACCGTAAAGACCGCCGGCATGGGAGAAGTGTCCCTCAATCTGGCGGGATTTCGCTGCAGCAAGCAGTGTGTGTTTGAGGTTCCCGCGGGCAGCAACATCGTTTTGTCGCCGATGGCCAGCGAGCGATTCTATTTCGGCGGCTGGTCGGGGGCCTGCGCCGGACTTGCACCGTGTGCGCTGCAAGTCAGCCGTCCCATGTCCGTGGGGGCTGAATTTTTTCCGCAATTCTGCAACAGCAGCAACATCTGCTACGAAAGCCCACTGCCTGGCGACATTAGCTGGCGCGGTTTGTGGGGGGCGACAAGCAGCGACTTTTGGGCCGTGGGCGATGGCGGCCAAATTTTGCACTACGACGGAGTTTTTTGGACCTTACAACCCACGCCCACAAACAAAACGCTGTATGCGATTTGGGGCAGTGCCCAAAATGACATATGGGCCGTCGGACAAGACAATACCATCGTCCATTACGACGGGGCGTTGTGGACGGTTGTAAAAGGACCCGAGCCGCAAAGCGGAATGTTTCAGGGCATCGCTGGCGCAAGCGCCAATGACGTTTGGGTGGTTGGCGCGACCGCAGCAGGCAGTGGCGCGATTTTCCATTACGATGGAACGGCTTTTTCGCCGATTGACGCCGCTGGCCTGCCAGCCCTTGGCAGCGTCTACGCCAGCCGCGACTCGGTCATCGTGCTGAGCCAAAACGGCTTTGTCTATCGCAAAAACGGCTCGCAATTTCAAAGCATCGGCGGCAGTTCACCGGCCCGCTTGGGCTTAGGTGGAGCCAGCGATCAAAGCCTCTTTTTTGTCGGCGCGAGCGGCAGCCTGGAAATCTTCGACGGCGATATATTTCATGAGCAAACCGGCTATCCGGGGCTCGGCAGCCTGTATGCCGTGTATGCGCTTGGTCCAAACGATGCCTGGATGGTCGGAGACGACGGCGCGGTTCTGCATTGGAACGGCACGTCGCTGGCTCGGTTTAATACGGTCACTCGGCAAACTCTGCTCGCCGGATTTGCGATCAGCTCGGACGATTTTTGGGCCGTCGGACAGCATGGCGCCATCGTGCACTGGAATGGCGCGAGCCTAAAGGCCTATGGAACGCCCGGTTTTCCCAGCTCAGATCAATATGTCGCGGTTTCGGCGACAAGCCCCAGCGACATCTGGGTCGTCGGTGGCAATAGCACCGAGGGCGTCATCGTTCACAACAGCGGCCAAGGCTTTATTCCGGTCGAAGTACCAAGCAGCGTCATGTCCGGAAGCAGTTATTCGGCGGTCTACGCCGCCAGTCCGCAAGAGGCATTTATTCTCAGTAACAACGGCAATGCTCCGATTTTGCGATCCCTTGGCGGCAATTTCAGTGGGCTATTGCCTGCAGGGCTTGGCGCACAACCGAGCCTCGTCGCGATTTCGGGCAGCGGACCCCAAAATGTCTGGATCGGAGGCAGCGATACCACGGGCCAAGGAGTCATTCTGCGCTGGAATGGCAGTTCGTTTTCGCCCTTTGCAGTGGCTGGAATCGCTTCTTTGCCCAAAATTCTGGCCGCCTCTGTGGTCGGTTCAAACGAAGCTTGGTTTGCCGGCTCGCCTCTTTCGCCCGGTTCGCCAAACGCGCAGGGCTGCATTTTGCGTTGGGATGGCAATCAACTAAGTCTTTTGCCAAACATTCCCGGCAACCTGACGCTGGTATCGGCCTCCGCAGCGGCCAGCAATGACGTATGGTTCGCCGGAACCAATGCCAGCAATGGTCATAATGTTGCGCTGCATCTGCAGAACGGAACGATTACCGCAAATGTGGACCTTGGCACACAACCTGCCAGCATCGCCAGCATCAGCGCGCGCAGCAGCACCGACGTCTGGGCGGTCGGGACCAGTGGAACGATTTTACACAGCACGGACGGCCTTTACTTTGAGCCGGTTTCCTCGGTCATCTCCGGCTCGTCCTATTTGTTCGGGGTAACGACGGCCGGCGCCGCGGGGCTTATCGTCGTAGGCGCGCAAGGAATCATTTTGCGCGTGCTTTTATAAAGATCGCTACGTCACAAAAACCCAAGCGCTTACTTCGCACCCGCGTGACAGACAAAGGCATATCCGCAGCGAAGCTCGGCACAGCTTTTTTGCGGAAGTATAGGCAATTGCAAGGCTGCCGTTTGACCGAGCCGAAAAAGCGGTGCCGCTTGTCGCAAATCCTTCGCAAGTTGGCTGTCGTCGCTTTTGTCCGTCACATCGATGAACCGCGGCTGCGGATCGTTTTCGCGCAGATAACATGTGCCAAGCAAAAGCTTTCCGTCCAAGGCCGGCGTCGCGAATTGTTCTTGGTTTAAAAGCCGCCGAAAGGCCATGCCCAAAAGCCGCTGCCGCGTAGTATCAAGCGCCGAGGGCTGTTCGGGAGCGTATCCATATCGGTACTCTACGGCTTGCGTGATGCCGTTTTTGGGTTCGAACACAGCCAAATCCAGCATGCCGCGCAGCCGCGGCACCGCGTCTTTTCGCAGCGGCGCCTCGGATCCGTTCGATTCGGCAATCGGCACATCGTAAGGCACTGCACGTCGCACGCGAGCTTGAGCCCCGGGCGCAAAAAGCACGCGCGCGGCATAACGGCTGTGCACAAATCGCTCGATGCGCGTCACCAGTTCGCGAAGTTGCAAGGATTGAATGTCGTGACCGCGCAAGGCCAAGGCCGAAAATAGCGTTGCCGCTAAAGGCGGCTGCGACTTGGTCAGCTCGATTTCATCCAGAACTTGCGCCGCCAATGTGCCAAGCGGAAGCTCTCCAATAGCGTCCTCATCGCGGCCCGGTGGTAAAGCGGGGAGCTGCTCATGCAAGTGCAGCATATGGCGCAAGTGAAAACGGCGCGGGCAGACCAAAAGATCCGTGGCCGCTGCTAGGTGTAGCGGGACGGCGTCTGCGACACAAGCCAAAGAAAACCCATTGCCAAGGCCATACACTCGGGCCACGAGCCGCTCAGCGGCCGGCAAACTTTGCGGGGCGAAATCTAGGCCCGAAGGAAGCGCCGCGCTCAGGGCTTCCGCGCGCGGGTTAGGGGCAGGTGAAAAGGCCGCAATAAGTTCCGGCTGGGCGGCAAAAAGCGCTTCGATGTGAAACCGCCAGGTATTTATCGAGGTTTTTTTTCCGCGGCGAACCTCTCCGGCAAAAATCAGCCGATCGCGGGCGCGCGTCGCCGCCACATAGAACAGGCGGTCCGATTCCGCGACGCTGCGTTTTTGTCCGAGTTCGCGGGCGCGTCGGCTGGCCAGCGTATCGACGCGCTCGCCCTGATC
>CAYWPR010000027.1:8292-69193 GCA_964460115.1 uncultured Myxococcales bacterium | reverse complement strand
CTTCGATGCCGACCCGTGTTGGTGAGTCAGGGTGGATTATGAGGGGAAAGATCAGGTCAGCACCTGGAACTCGCCGCCTATCATACAGAATCCATGGAATATTCGTTTTACTTTCCTGCCCAAGGCCGATTTTCCCATTTCCCGGTGCACGTCGCCAAAGATGAAAAGCTTGTCGCGAGTGCCGAGCCGACGGTTCTACACGTCGTATTGTCCCCTTCCGCGCAAAATCGGCAATCCTGGGCTTGGCTTTCCCAATATGGCGAGGATGCGCAGGTTCTGGCGCAGCTTGAACAGCAGAATCTTGAGCGTCTGGCCAGCGTGAATCGAGATGGAAGCATTCCTCTAGAACAGATTGCCTGGCGTATGAAAGAGCGGAGGTTTTATGACCCATGCATCGCCCTTCTCAAGCGACTACACATCTACAACGATGTCCTGTATTCCTATGCGGTTTACCACAACGATCTGCTCAACTTGCGCGAATTCCTGAAATATCAGGATAGATTCCTAGATGAGTGCGGGCTTTCACTAAACAGTACGCTTCTGACGATAGATCCCGTCGAGCGACAGCGCCATCAGCATCTTGAGTATGCACCGCTTGTAAACGCCCGGACCCATCGGCTGGGTGCGCGCCGAACGATACTGAATCATCGCTTAGCGGCACAGTATACACAGCTATTGACTCTACTAAGATACCGCGCAACGCTAAGCGATTCGAATAAGCTCGCCGTCACTTACTATCTACTGCTACAGGACCGCATCGATGAGGCGCTGGAATTATTTGCCGACGTCGATTCCAAGAACTTAGAGGCACAACTGCAGTTCGATTCCTTGAAGGTTTACACGGATTTCTGCATGGATCGGCCGGAAAAGGCCCATCAAGTAGCGATACAGCATCAGGAAGAACCCTGGGATCGCTGGCGCAATCTGTTTCGCAATGCGCTGTCGCAGCTTGCAGAGATGGCCGGCGCACAGGCCCAAGTGGTGGATGACAAGAATCGCGAGCAGCGTCAATCCAGTTCGGCCACAAGCGAACCAGATTTTGACTTTGCCGTCGATAAAAAAACGGTCACGTTGAATGTGCGAAACCTTTCTTTGCTCCACCTAAACTTTTATCGAATGGACATTGAGCTCTTGTTTTCGCGTCAGCCCTTTGTGCAGCAGCAGTCTAGTCAGTTCGCATTCATCAAGCCAAACCGCAGTACTTTCGTGCAAATTCCCAGCGGCCAGTCTCAAGTCTCATTCGATCTGCCTGCGGAATTTCACGGAGCCAACGTCGTCGTTGAAGTTGTTGCGGCCGGACGGCGCAAGGCGCAGATCTGCTACGCTCACGATCTTCTTGTGAACCTCAGCGAAAATTACGGACATTTGCGCGTTGCGCAAAAGCGCAGCGGACATCCGCTGTCAAAAACATACATCAAAGTCTACGCCCGCATGAAAAGCGGAGAAGTGAAATTCTACAAAGATGGATACACCGATCTGCGCGGGATGTTTGATTACGCAAGCTTAAACACAAGCGAGCTTGCGCACGTGGAAAGATTTGCCGTCCTTATTCTAAGCGACGTCGCGGGCGCAGTCATTCAGGAAGCCGAAACGCCCAAGCGATGAGCGAAAGGCGAATTGAGCAGGGACTGACTTCGACGCCATTTTCGAAGTCAGTCCGCGGCAACGTTAAAACTCGCTCAACAATTAGGAAAAGGGCTGCGACCTACTCAGTTTCCCCAAGGATTCCAGCTAATTCCCTCAAATCCATGTGTTTCCAGCCAGCTTTGAACTGATCATCAAGCGCCTTTGCCGTTTCTGGTCCCATGTAACCATCAACTTGAATGGGTGCTTTATGGGCTACTTCGCGCTTCCGGTTGAGGTTTATTTGAATTAAGCGAATGTGTGAATCACCGTGCTTTTTCTTGCCGAAGACTCTATCCCGCGCCGCCATGTGCTCCTGGGTATAATGGAGAGTATCGACTTCCTGCGCCTTGGCATCGGCTTGTGGGTCGGGAGATTTTTCAGCTTTAAGCGCGTCAATCGTCGGCTGTAGCGCTGCCAACCTCTGATTTATCGTAGCGAGCTCATTGATTCGAGGGTCCACAAATGGCGCTGCGACTTCCTTCCGTGCCTCGGTTGCTTGAGGAGTCACTGCTGCCGCGGTCGCTGGGGCTGCGGCATGAGTTTGCTCGCTCACCGCCAGGGCTATTTTGGCTTCCTTGATGTCGCTTATGGGCCAAAGATCTCCCTCTTTGGTATGAAAGTTCCACCCTCCACGAATTCGAGAATTCATGGGGGTATTTTTTATCTGCTGCGCATCCTGGGCACTGAAGTGACCGCCGGCGTAATCTTGCGCATTAAACCCATTTACTGATTCGGACATAATCGTTACCCTTTGAACCGGATACTGATCTTCCGCTATTTACTTTAACATACTTCCGCTCGAAACCGGCTGGCATTCATGGTGAGCGATGTCGTCGCCGCTTTCATTACACTTGTTTACTCTACACGATGCTTCACGCTGCAATATGATCATCGGCCCCTGGCCGCATAAGTTGCCTAGGAACTAGATCGTCTGTCTGAAGGGGCCGCTGTCTGGCTTCTCGGCCAACAAAATCTTGATAAAATCCAAAATGCTGGTGCATGAGCGAAAGCATGATTCCACAGATGCCTCATGAGCAAACGCTGGCAGCCTTTGGACAATCCTTAGAGGCGCTTGGCAAAGAAGCCCGCGCGCAGGTTGGCCAAGATGAAGTCCGTTCGCTGCGCTTCCTAAAAAGGCTTTCCCAAGCGGCCGAGGTTCTTGGCAGAGTGGGCCTGCATGTGGCATCAAGTCCGCTCCTGTGGAGCACGAGCGTAACATTTCTGATTTTGCACCTTGGTTTGGAAGCGCAGCTCAATCACTCAATTCAGCATGGAATCTATGCGCGATTGCCGGACGCACAGGACTTTGCACGAAATCGCTACGAGACCCTGGCGCTTCCGTTGCAAACCAAGACCTGGAAAGAAGCGCACCGCATTCATCACGCAAATCCTTCCCTATTGGAACTTGATCCCGATACGATGCATCCGCTGTTTCGCGTACACGCCGAAAGGCCCTGGCGTTGGTGGAATCTATTTAATACGTTTTTGGGAGCTATTTTGGTTTTTGAATGCTGGGGCAAAGACTACGACAAATTCCTAAAACAGCAGGGTCACCGCGCCGCAACGGATACAAGCGAGCGCAGAAAGCTCTTGGCTTTTTTGAGCTATCAATTTTTGCTGTTTCCGCTTCTTGCCGGGCAGCACGCTCTCGCGGTACTGCTTGGCAATCTGATCGCGGTAATCCTGCGAAACTTTATTTTTGTCATGCTGCAAACCGGAAGCAGCGTCGGCCAAAATGTCTCAACCGTACATGCGCAGCAGTTTGAAAAAAAATCAAAAGGGGAATGGTATCGGTTTCAGATAGAGACTAGCAAAAACTACAAAGCCCACTGGCTGTGGACATTGCTCAGCGGTGGATTGGATCGGCATATCGAGCATCACCTATTTCCGACTCTGCCGCCGATGAAACTTCGACAGATATCCCCCAAAGTGAAGGCGCTTTGTCAAAGCTACGGCGTCCGCTACGAAGAATACGATTCCCCTTGGCACAGCCTGCAAGATAGTTTTCTTCATTTGCTCAGACTGTCCTGGCCGACATCTCGAGAAAAATCTAACCTCCGTATGAGAGATTCGACAGATAGCGTATAATGATGGCATGCTGCCGCAAAAGATCGGCCGTCATCAATTGATCGCAGAGCAGAACGTGCTGCTTATCACTTTTGATGGAGATTTTTCCCTCGAGGATGCGGACATCATGGGCAAGGCCATGATGAACGTCGCCAATGAGTACGGCGCAGTTTATTCAGTCAGTTGGCTGAACAAGTTAGGAAAAGTTCCTCCAGAGACGCGAAAATTCATGGGAACCCATCCTGTAACCCCGTTCTGGCGTGGCACTGCCGTCATCGGCGCTTCGCTTCCTTTTCGCATTCTCGTCAAGCTGGTTCTACAGGGTATGCGCTTGCTCAGCAAAAGCGAGGTTCAGATGGCCTTTTTCGAAAGCGAAGCCGCAGCCAGAACCTGGATTATGGCATTGCGTGCGCGCGACTCTGCCGCGATGTATAAGTCTGTTTCACAGGGCCCCTGAACCCGCAGCTAAGCAAAGTTGAACTGGCCATGGAAGCGGCTTTTTTCTATGCTGCGCTCGCTTGGCCAAATGGCATCGGCCAGCCGCAAAATCGCTTTTTTACGCCCATGTCAAAATTACTCGACGAAACAAGCTGTAGAAGTTGCGGAGCCTGCTGTACGCCGCAGCGCAATGATGCCGTCTATGTTGGGGTCAGTGCGTCCGACGTTGCGCGCTTCAGCCGTAATTTTCGCAACCAATCCGTCGCCCATGGGGCAATTCTGACCAAGCTCGATTTGGTAGGTCACTGCGTCTGCGTGGCGCTGCGCGGCACGGTCGGCAAGCGAGTCTCTTGCGCAATTTATGAACGCCGCCCCGACGAATGTCGACGCCTGGCCGTGGGCAGTCCGGAATGCCTGGCCGCGCGCCAACAAACCGGTCTTGATCATTAACATGTAGGGTGCACCAAAAGCACCGACGACCAAGGATTTGGGCGCTGCAGTTTGGCGCCAGTTCAACCTCGAATTCAATTGATCAGCAGATTGGAGGCTGCGGTTCCAACCTGGCCAGCGGTCGCTGTACCGCCAGAGGGGTTGGTGCCGCCGCTGCCGCCAAAGCCAGCAAAGCCGGTGGTGCAGCTATTCATGTTGAACATGACGGTCACGCTAGCAGCGCGCGCCAGGCAGGCGCTCGGGCCGCCACCGCCACCGCCGCCCGGCCCGCCCACGCCGCCATCGCCGCCCGGCCCACCGCTACCGCCCGGACCACTGTCGTCGCTGTAGGCTCCGCCGCTGCCGCCGCCGCCGCCCAGTTGCCCGGCCGCGCCGTTGCCACCGTTGCCACCCTTGCCGCCCTTGGCGGTGGTAATCGTGTTGCTGGTGACCACGAGCTTGCCGCTGCCGGCGAACACGCCGAAGCTTCCGCCGCCGCCCTGACCACCCAGCCCCAAGTTGCCGCCGCACCCGCCACTGCCACCGCCGCCGCCCTTGTCCCACGCGCCGGCGCAGGCTCCGGCGCCGCTCCCACCGCCACCGCCACCGCCGCCGCCCCCTCCTCCTCCGTCCTTGCCCATGCCGCCGTTGCCCCCGGACGCCGGTGAGTAACGCAGGCCGACAATCTGCCCGAGGCTGTTGCCCCCGGTGCCCAGCGCTCCCGCAGCCCCGGCGGCGCCATTGCTGCCTTTGCCGCCGGACGTACCCGGTGCATTGCTTCCGGGTGTGCAAGGATTCGCAGAAGCCACCGCTCCGCCAGCAGCACCGCCGCTGCCTGGGTTACCGGGTTGCCCGCTCGCGCTGTCGGCTCCGCCGTCGCCCCCCTTTCCGCCGAAAGCCGTGCAGCTGGGCTGGGCAGCGCCAATCCCGGAGTTTGGATCAGTCTGCGCACCCGCCTGGCCGTCGATTCCCCTAGGCGCTTGGGCGCTTCCGTAAGGCGCTCCACTGCCGCCCACCATCCCATCCGTGCCTGCAGCGACGGTGATAGTGTTCCAGCGAATAAAGAGCTGGCCCGTTCCCCCGCCCAGCCTCACACCATAGGTGCTCGCTCCGGTCCCTGCTGGCACAGTGGCCTGGATCGTCAGTCCTTCGAGGTGCGTCTCTTTATCGATCTGCGGCGCGTCGAACACCGTCCCCGCTGCCTTCACCGTCGTTGTGACGTTTGGTGACCGCTGGAACCTGAAGACCGAATCGTTCACATCAAACCCGCCGTAGACGTTAACTCCCGAAGCCACCGTCACGGCACCGTTATACACCTCGCCAGAGAGGCATACCGCGGGCATGGCGTTGGCCTTGGCTTTGGTGATGGCGGCGGCGATCGTCTGCAGCGGCTTCTGCCGCGTCCCATCGCCGCTGATGTCGTTTCCCTGGCTGGTCGAGACATACACGCACGCGCTTACCACCCCGTCCGAGCCGTCGCAGTTGTCATCGGTGTAGCCATTGTCGATCGGGTCGGTGCTCGCCGACGTCTGCACACAGGAGTATTCGCACCCGCAGGTCCCGGTGGACGGGTCGCCATCGATGTTCCAATAGTTCATGGGGCAGCCGCTCGCGCAGAAGTCGCTACCGCCCATATCGGTCCTGGCGCTCATATCGCTCATATCGGTCCTGGCGCTCATATCGCTCATATTGCTCATATCGCCCAGGCTGCCGCTGCCCTCGTTTGCTCCGCACCCCGCGAGCGATCCGATGGCGAAGTATCCGACAAATATCAAACTCTTATGAAATACGTCACGCATGCACTCATGACTCCACGGCGGTGGCACATGTCACTCAGACACTTTGCTTCAGGATGGCGCAATGACCTGCAATGCCTCTTCCGAATTTTGTCTCCGTTTCAACGAGTCGGCAAGGTGTGCAAGCCCACTCCATTGCCCGCTTAAGGTCTCGTATCAAAGTACCCTAAAAATCCGTTGTCTCCGCTGACCCAGCCGATGCCGTTCTTGCCGACGAATACCGAATTCAGATTTTCTGAAGCATTCGTATCCACACTTTTAAATAGGAAAGTGTCGCCGCTGGGGCTTTTTGTACCGCGAATCAAGTTGAAGCTGCCAGCGTTGCTTCCAACCGTATATACGGCATTCTCATTTCCAAATACGCCGCGTAAAAATGCCGTTGTCGTTCCCATCGAATCGTGTCCGATGACTTGGCTCGTCTCGTCGCGGTAGACAATTGCGCCGCTTACCCCAACCATAAAAATCCGATTTTCCAAAGTTCCCCAGATGGCGTGCAATTCACTGGAAGTTTGCGGGTCGATTCCTTCCCATTTCTGTCCATTAAAGTGGATAAGCTGTCCTTTTTGGCTCGGCTGCGCCACCGTTCCGCAGGCATAGACGTGATTCGGCGCCCCCGCCCATACTCCAAAGAGATTTCCCAAAAGCCCGGTATTTACGCTTTGCCAGCTTTGTCCCGTCCAGTGCACGACATCTTGCGTGTTTACTTTGGTAGGATCGCCGCCGACGGCCCAAACATCGTTTTCATGAAGCCCCCAAACGGCATTCAAGTTGCTGACAGCCTGCACATTCGTCGGCGTTTGCCTAAAGCCCTGGCCATCGTAGTGAAAAGCGCGGCCGAGCGTTCCAACGGCCCAAACATCAGACGGGCCACTGGCCCATACCGCTTTCAAATCGGTTTTGGGAACTCCGCCGTTGTCATCGGGAATGCTGGATTTCTGCCAGGTCATTCCATCGTAATGCAGCGCGATCGATTCATCCCCCACGGCCCAGACATCGCTTGGCGAATTCGCCCAGATTCCTTTGAGCCCAACATTTACGACGCGTGGAAACTTGCAAATCGTATCGGCGGCGCACGGCGAAAGCGCTCCGCAGCGCCGTGGACTTTGCGCCGTCAAAGACAGCTCTCGGTCGGTGCGGCCGGTCGGCAAATCGGTGCCCAGATTGCCGGTGGCTTGAATGCAACCGTCCGAGTCTAGCGCAAGCAAAATCAGCTCCAGGCGTCCAGCTTTGTCCGCGGGAATGTGCACACCCACCCGATCGAGCGGCGCCGTCACCATGGCGGGCAGCCCCGAGGTGCCATTCAGCGTAGACGATAAAGACAAAGACGCCGTGCGCATCGGTAGATTGCGAATCGTCAGCAAAATGTCATTGTCACGACTGCAAGCAAGCGGAGCCAGCAAAAGCCCCGCCAGCAAAAGCCAGCGAATTCGCAAGCCATCGACGCGCATTGGAAGTCTTCTCCTGTGCCAGATTATCATGCCGTAGCGTTTGCCGTCCTCGGCCTGTCGATTTGCCGAAATGAATGACAAACAGGGCATGCCGCGGGCAAAGCGCGTGCCAAAGTGGCACACAAAATTGCGCGGCAGCAGCGCCAGCCGACGGATGTCCAGTCGGCAGCCTGTACCACTCTAGCCGGCATCGAGTTTGCTTATGTGATAAAACTGCGCCCGCCCCATTTGTACCTATGCCTGGATCGGGGCGCGTGAAACCGACAATTCATGAGATGTTCCATGCGAAATAGGATGACGCAGTTGGCAAGCGGTAAAATCATGGCCATTTTGGCCTTGCTTGTGGTCATGGCTTCGGGATGTGCGACTTTGCGCCCGATTCCCGGAACCAAAATTCCAGACACGCCGCTGCATCGCGAAATACTCAGTCGAGTGGAAGAGTATCGCGTAGCGCTAGAGCAGCGCGACGCCAGCAAGCTTTTGGTCATGGCCAGCCCGCAATACTACGAAGATGCTGGAACTCCGTCGGCCGCCGATGACTACGGCTACCCGGGCCTTAAGCGCGTGCTTGAGCAGCGCTTGTCAGCACTGCGTTGGCTGCGTTATCTGATGCGTTTTCGCGACCTGCATGTCGATGGCAATCGCGCGTCGGTAGACATTCGCTACGACATCAGTTTTCAACTAATGACCGACATGGGCGAGCGATGGGAGCGCAAACACAGCGAAAAGCGCTTGGAGCTTATCAAAGAAGACAACCGCTGGCAGTTTCTGTCGGGGATGTAGCCGCCTCGCCGCTTAACGGCTGCGGCTGCGCGCGGCCCGCTGTTCTGGCAAACCAGGATTTTTGCGCAATGCATAGGCAATTCCCGCTTGCAGCGTACTCAGCGTGACCACATCTCCAAGGTCGGCGCCGATGTGCACCAAAGTTTGAGCGACATCGGCACGTACTCCAGTCAGGATGCATTCCGCCCCCAAGAGCTTGACCGCCCGCGCCGCGCGGACAAGTCCCTGCGTCACTGTGGTATCGACTACGCGCACGCCGGTAATGTCCAGAATAACCGTCTGCGCATGCTGCTGCCGCACCCCATCTAGAAGCGATTCGACAATTTGCTGAGCCCGCGCCGGATCGATGCTACCAATTAGCGGCACCACCAGAACACCGTCGGCCAGCGGAATCAGCGGCGAGGACAGCTCGCGCAGGGCGGCGCGCTGCGTCTCGATGATTTGCTGCTGCAGGGCAGTGCGTTCCTCGGCGGCGCGTTTGCGCTCGGTGATATCCGAACCGATGCCGCAAAGCCCCGTGATCGCGCCGCTGGCATCGGTCAGCGAGAATTTGATGGTCAAAAAAGCCCGTACTTCGCCCTGGCTGTCGGGAATCAGATCCTCGTACTCGATGGGCTCGCCTCCCGCCAAGATTGCGCGGTCCTCATCGGCGATTCTCTGCGCGATGTCGCTTGGCAAAAGGTCAAAAGAAGTTTTGCCCAAAAGTTCACTGCGCGGTCGGCTGTGCAATGTCTCGAAGCGGCGGTTCACCAAAATGAAACGTCCGCTCGTGTCTTTGACAAAGATCGTCGCCGTCGTGTTGTCCAGAATCGCGTTCAAAAGGTGCTGGCTTTGTCGCAGCGCCTTTAAGTCCGCCAAGTGACGCTGGCGCATGTCTTGTAGCGCGTGCTCGAGCCGTGCCACACGCGCCCGCAGCTCGGTCCGCTCATCCGCCATCTCGCCGTCGGGCAGCACTGCATCCAGTGACGACGCGGAAGGCGCCGCAGCAGCGGACGAAGTCTCTAGATCTGCATGTATAAGCTCGGACGGCATGGCAAAGACGCTGCGCAGTCTTTTGATTAGAATTCTCTTTATTCGTTATACAAAATACAAGCCGAACCTCGCGAAAAGAAATCAGAAATCGCTGGGAATGGCGCAGTTGCGAGGGCAATCGGCATCGTCTCGAAGGCCGCGGCCGACGCTGACCGTATAGTGCTGGCCATCGGTTTCGACGGTAATCGAACCATTTTTATCGGTGCGATACCAATGAGTTCCCTGCGCTCGCAGCTTGGCCAGCGTCTGACAGTGCGGATGGCCGAAATCATTGGCCGACGCCGCGCTAATCAGCGCCACATCGGGATGCACCGCGCGCAAATAACTAGTCCCGGTGGCGTTACAACTACCGTGGTGACCAATTTTCAGGACATTGGCGCGCAGCATGTCCTTATACGCGGCAAAGACCCGCTGTTCGCCTTCGGTTTCCTCATCACCAGTAAAAAGCGCGGTGAAATTTCCGTAGCGCACATAAGTGACTAGCGACGTATTGTTGATTCCCGTTCCATCGATGGACGGATATGGAATACTATCCGCTCCGACGACGGCAATGGCTACATCGGCATCGATTCCCAGGCTCATGCCGGCGCCGATGGCGCTATAGCGGCAGCCGGCGACGCTTTTAAAGTACTGATACCCGCCGATGTCGGTTCGGTCATAACCGGGATCATAGACCCGCGCCGCGCAGTCCTTGGGCAAAAGGGCCACGGCACTAGGCAGCCCGGTATAGTGATCCGAGTGCGAATGCGACAAAATGACATAGTCCATGCGCTGCAGGCTGGCGACAAAATTTGAGTAATTGCCGGTGCGGTCCGGACCGCCATCCAAAGCAACTACCGCACCGCCGGGAAGCTCTAGGACCATGCCGTCGCCCTGCCCGACATCGACCATGGTCAGTCGCAGCCGCGGCGCATTTGGCAAAAGCTCGCGAGCACCTTCCACAAGCACTGCGGTTCCGGCCGCCGGTCCGAACGGATCCACCGGTGTTGCCGTTTCTCCACAAGCGCAAAAACAGACGCCAAGCGCCATCAGAAACTGCCCGCTGGCGCGAAAAACGCGCCGCAAAAATGAGAAATCCGCCGCGCTACAAACCATAGTTCGCAGCATAGCTTGTGATAGAGTTTCGGCGCTATGAGAACCCTGGAGCTAAAGGTCGGAGCGCTGGTTGCTGTCTCGCTGGGGTTGTTAATCGGATTTGTCGCCCTGCTTGGCGGGCTGTCGCTGCAACCCGGCTTTCGCGTTTACGTGGACTACGACTTCTCGGGCAACATCCACAGCGGCGCCCCGGTGAAAGTCTCGGGTATCAAAATCGGCAAAGTCGAGGATGTGCGCTTTCTCGGCGGCCAGTTCGACACCCAGGTCAACCGCCGCGTCCAAGTGCGGCTGGTCGTTCGCATCGAGGCCCGAGCTCAGGCCGCGATTCATGAGGACGCCGAATTTTTCGTCAACACGCAGGGCGTCCTTGGCGAACAGTATCTAGAGATAGCTCCGGGCTCTTACGATCGGCCGGAGCTGCGCCCCGGCAGCATCGTTCGCGGCGTGGATCCGCCGCGCACCGACCTGATTATCGCCCGCCTTTACGAATTTTTGGATGCGGTGACCACCCTTTTGCGCGAGGACAAAGAAGTTCTGCGCGACCTTTTGCGCTCCGGCGCGCGAGTGGCCCGCACCCTGGATCAATTGCTCGGCGAAAATCACGAAGGGGTGCGCAAACTCCTTGCCGATTTTGATCGCCTTAGCAACCAAGCCACCGACGTGCTTTCCAAGCTGGACAAAGGCATCGGAGATCCGCAGGAGCTGCACAAAACCCTGGCCCATGTCGAGGCGATTACCACCAGCCTGCATACCGACATCGGACCGCTTTTGCAAAAAACCCGCCGAGCGCTCGACGGAGTTTCCGAAATGGCGGCTCTTTTAGGCCCCGATGAGAAAAAGAAGCTCATTCGAGCCATCGACGAGCTTTTGGCACTCAGTGCCAAAGCGCAAGTGCTGGCCGGCGATGCCGCGGCGCTGACGCAAGACATGCGCAAAGGCAAAGGGACGGTGGGCGCCCTTTTGGTCGATCCGCAAGTCTACGACGACCTGAAAGAGCTGACCCGCGACCTAAAGCGAAACCCCTGGAAGTTCTTCTGGAAAGAATAGATGTCCCTGGGCCCGCCCTTTGACGATAGCGGCGAACGCCTACAGCTTGGCGTCGGGGCTGCTACCGGCGCCGTCCTGCTATTTGCCACTGTTTTCGCGCTGCTCGCGGCCGAGCGGCCACTTGGAGATAGCATCAGCGTGCATGTGCTGGCCAGCCGCCCCGGAGCGCTGAATACCGGAGCTCCGCTGCGAGTGGCGGGCCAGCCGATTGGCGAAGTGGTGGCGATTCGCGGCCAGCCGCTGCGCAGTGGAACCGATGCAGCACCAGCCGTAGACATCGAAGTGCGTCTGCAGAAGCAATTTCGCGACCGCGTATATCGCAACTCGACCATCATTACGGTGAATCCGACGGTGCTGACCGAAGCGCTCTTGGAAGTCGGTCCGCCCGCCGGGGGCGTTGCGCCGGAGCATCCGGTGGAAGATGGCGATCGATTGCGCGGCAGCGACCCGGCGGACATCGATCAGCTTCTGCTGAAACTGTATCTAAGCATGGAGTCGCTCTTGGCGCAGACGCGCGACCTGCGCCTCGAATGGACGGAGTTTCGGCGGTCGACGGGCGCGCTTTCGACGCGCATTGCGCAAAGCCTGCCAGCCGACGAGCTCTTGCGTGCCGGACTCAATGCCGCGGCAGTGCGTCAGACAGCCGCGCAGCTTGCCAAAAAACTGCGAGACATCGACCTTGACCAAAACACCGCCAGCTTGCGCCTTTTGTCCAAATCCGTAGGTCCGCTCGTGCAAGAGCTAGATCGCCTGGCCCAGGCTTTTGCGCTTTTGCAAAATCGCGCCAATGCCATCGCCGGGGCTCTGGGACCGCGGCAGCCCGAGCTTTTGCGAACCATCGCCGGGTTGCGAAAAAGCATCGCGCTGGAAAATCAAGCCGAGCGCGACCTCGATTGGCTGCTGCATGGCTTTCAAAACGGTCGCGGCACCCTCGGTGGTTTTAATAGCGACATTCAGCTTTTCGACGAGCTCAAAGAGATACATCGCATTCTGAAACATCAAAGCTGGCGCATGCTCATCAAGCGCCCCGACCCCGGTCAACGAAATCTGCGATAAGCAATTCGCTCAGTGAAATCGGCGTACGGAGATGCTGATCAGCAGACCCACTGCAAATAACGTAACGAGCAGGCTGGAGCCGCCGTACGACAAAAACGGCAAAGTGACCCCGACGACCGGCGCCATGCCGATGACCATCGCGACATTGATGGCTACATGCCAAAAAAGCAGACTGGCGATGCCAATGGCCAAATAACGGCCGAAGCGGTCCCGCGCGTCGCGGGCCAGACCAAGCGCCCAAAGAATCAGCAGCAGATAGCAGCCAAGCAGAAGCAAGCAACCGGCCAGGCCCCATTCCTCGGCCCATACCGCAAAGGGAAAATCGGTCCAGTGCTCGGGCAAAAACTGTAGCTGGTTCTGCGTACCACGCAGATAGCCTTTGCCAAACAGCCGGCCGCTGCCGATGGCACAAATCGCTTGGCGCGCATGCCAGCCGGTGCCCGTCGGATCGCTTTCCGGATGCAAAAATGACAAAAAGCGCTTCTTTTGATAGGCCTTCAGGCCAAACAAAAACACCGCCACCGCGGCGGCCAGGTCCAGCCCCAGCACCTGCGCTTTGATGCGTCCGCACAGCGGAACCAGAACCAGCATGGATGCGGCTACAAAGACGCAAAGCAGCGCCGTCCCCAAGTCGGGCTCTTTCAAAATCAGCAGCACCGGCGCGACCAAAAGCACGTGCCACAGCACTGCATAGCGCCAGGGCCGCGTCTGCAAATCCAGCGGATCCATGGCAAATAGCCGTGCATAAATAAGAATCAGCGCCAGCTTCATAAGCTCTGAGGGCTGCCCGCCCAGCATCGCCAGCCCCAACCAGCGTTTCGAGCCATTGACGCGGCGTCCGACCACTAGCACCGCCAAAAGCAGCCCATTTGTCGCCAAATAGATGGGCCAAGAAAGCCGCAGCCAGCGCCGGTAATCAAAAACCGCCGCAAACAAAAGCAGCAGCGTGCCGATGCCGTAAAACCAAAGCTGCTGCCCAAAAAGTCCGCGCGGCGCCACCCGAGTCGCCGAATATAGGTTCAAAAGGCTCATTGCCAAAAGCGGCAACAGCGTCAGCAGCAAGGGCCAATCAATGTGCAGCCAGGGTCGACGTAGCTTGGTCATTTGATTCGCCTGCCCGGGCCGTTTTCTGCCATGCGCTCCCTATAGCATTTCTTGGCGGCGCTCGGCGAGGACTTGGCGAAGTGGAAGTCCCTAAGGTAGTCTTGCATCATGCTACATGGATTCCTTGCAGTACTGGCACTTGGCATCCTCATCATCGTTCACGAATGGGGACATTACATCGTCGCCAGACTGTGCAAAATGCGGGTGGACCGCTTTTCGATAGGCTTTGGCCCGGCGATTTTGCAACGGCGCCGAGGCGAAACGATGTACCAAGTGGGCGTTATCCCGCTTGGCGGCTATGTTCAAATCGCCGGACTAAATCCCGAAGACGAAAACATCGATCCGCAAGATCCGCGCGCCTACCCCAATCGGCCCGCCTGGCAGCGTTTTGCCACCATTGCCGCCGGGCCCTTGGTCAACTACGTGTTTGCGGTGCTTTTGATCTTTGCTTTGCATTCGGTGATTGGCGTGCATGGGGTCGTTGCGAACAAAGTTATTCCCGACCATCCGGCTGCCAAGGCAGGAGTTTTGGACGGCGATCAACTGTATCGCATCGACGGATACCTCATCTCGGACTATCACGAAGTGCTTTCCATCGTCGATGGCGCCAAGGCCCAAGCCCTGCAGCTTGAGGTGCTTCGCGCCGGGCAGGTTCAGACGCTGACCGTTTCGCCAGCGCTCGATCCCGATGGCGCATGGCGCATCGGCATCAAGATGGAGCAGACCAAAACCCTTATGCGCTATTCGCCGGTGGTGGCTTTCAGCAAAAGCCTGCTGGCGCCATTTAGACTGTCGGTACAGACTCTGCGCGGGCTGTTTCGCGTGCGTCACTTGTCCGACTTTCAAAGCCCGGTCGGCATCGCCCGCATGATGAAATCGCAAATGGAAAGCGGTCTAGTCAGCGGTTTGCAATTCATCGCCATCATCAGCACCCTGCTTGGACTGTTTAACCTGCTGCCGCTGCCGGCGCTGGATGGCGGTCGGCTGATCTTTTTAGGCTGGGAACTCGTCACGCGGCGGGCGGTCAATCAGCGGGTCGAGCAAATCGTCCATTTTGTCGGCATGGTCGCGCTTTTGGGGCTGCTGCTCGTACTCATGGTCAAAGACGTACGCGAATGGGTCATGGGGCATTAAGCTCGCCCATCCATGAGCATCACTCGCTATCTGGTAGATGGAGATTTGTGGCCGGCCGAGCGCATTTTTCGCTTGGCGGCCCAATTGCGACAGTCGCCGTTTGCCAAGCAAGTGATCCTTGAAAAACATGACGACGCGCTGGTGCTAGAACTGCGCGCCGTCGCACTGGCTGAAGTACAGCCGCTGCTAGAGCAAGTAGAACCGGCTCTCGAGCTGTGCACGGAAGCAGAGCTATTGGCGAAGCTGCCGCTGCTACATGACAAGGACGAGGCCGATTCGACTAGCGAGGTTCCAAGCACGGTCTTTGCAGGTCGCGCGGCGCTGCTCAAATTGGGCGTGCTTTGGTACGGAGATCTGCGGCTCCTCGATCTTTTGCGCACGCTTTTTCAGCATCCGCGCAAAGAAGTGCGAGCTGGCGTGATCGCGGCGGCAAATCGAGCTGGCTATCGGTTCTTTTTGCTGGAGCTTTTGACGCTGGAAACCGACCCGACTTTGCAGCGAATTTTGAATGCCGCGACCGCTTTTGCAGAAGCGGAAAGCGAATGAAACATTCATCGGAAATCACTTTGGTGCTGCAAAACCATGGCAAAAGCAATGGGCCCGCGATCTTTGCCGCTTTGCAAGCGCAGGGCCTGACGCTTTATGCGATGCAATCACGCACCGCACAGCAGTTTGGCGAGCGCCGCTTTCGCGATGAATTCGGCAACCAAGCTCTTTATTGCGAGGATCACATCCTTGGATTGCGTCTTTTGGCGCTGGCCGGTCCGAGTGCCGCCGCGCTGCAAGCAGCGCTGTGCCGCGATTTTCCAATTTGGAATGCGCCCCAGGCGCTAAACGCAGCAGCTTCTGTGCAAACCGCCGCTGCGCAAATATCCGCATTGGGGCCGCTCATCGTGCTTTTGGCATAT
This sequence comes from uncultured Myxococcales bacterium, assembly GCA_964460115.1. Taxonomy (GTDB): domain Bacteria; phylum Myxococcota_A; class Polyangia; order Palsa-1104; family JAEUJZ01; genus JAEUJZ01. The sequence goes on along the minus strand of CAYWPR010000027.1, from coordinate 53,230 downwards.
ACCGCGCTTGATGCTGATGCAGAAGCTGCCGCCTATCAGTTGCTAGAAACTTGGCTGCACGCTGAAAATGCCGCGCTGCGCCGGGCCACGCTGTACGCGCTGGCTTACCTTTTGTCGCCGCAGGCTCGTGCACTGCTTGAGAAAGCCCTTGCCCTGCCCGATTTGGCCGAAGAAGCCAAGCGCCAATTAAGTCAGCGCGCCCGACTTGGCGCAGCAGCGAATTTCGACGCGCAGGACGCGGCAGAACAAGAAGCCGAAGAATCCGCGCCCGACGATTATTTGGCCCAGCTTCAACAAGCCGAATTCGCACGTAAGGCGCAAAAGCCGCTGGCAGCGCTTATTCGAGCCCGCATCGCCATGGCGCTGGCGCGCAGATTGGGCGTTGACCTGGCAAAGCTTTTGGCGCTGACCCAAACCTTAAGCAGCGAACTTTCCGCAGCGCCAACGACCGAGTCCAGCGATATCGCCCTTTTGCCCCTGCAAAAGTTATTCGACAGCGAACATTTCTATGAAGTCGAAGAAGTTGCTTGGACGCTTTTGCAAGACGCACCGCATCTGCCTGCGGATTGTCTGGCGGCACTGCGCAACTTTTATGCGCAGGCCCAAAGCAGCCGCGGCGCCCGCCATCTTCGCTAGCTCGACGGCAGCATGCCTGACTGGGAACGCACTTCAGCCAGCGGCTGGCGTTTTTAGCTGAATGGCATGGCAGTCTGCGGCAAGCGCGAGCAGTTCCGAGTAGCCCCAGGTTCCCTGATCGGTCAAATGCTGCGCCCAGTGCAGCGGCAGACCACGCAGTCCCAAGCGTGCACCGCTTAGCGCTCCGGTCATGGCGGCGGTCGTATCGACGTCTCCTCCGACCGCAATCGCGGTCGCGATAGCTTTCAGATAATCGTCCGGATGACATAGGAATGCGTAGAGGCTCCACAATACCGACGACATGACGAATGGCGAAATTCCTTGCCAGCCATCTTGAATTCCGGACGGCTGGCCAATGACGGAAATGCACGCCGCGGCAAGATCGGAGGAAAGCTTGATCCAGCCGGGTAATTCGCCAAGCGCAGCAGCAAAGGTCGGCTCGATGGGCAATACCCAGTGCGAAAGCCGCGAGGCAAACGTTTTGACATCTATCGGACCGGGGCGCAAAGCCATAGAAACCGCGGCGGCGATGGCCACCGCTCCGGCGCTACAGCGCGGATCCTGATGCGTGATGTAGCCTTGCTCGTGCGCGACGCGGCTAAGTTCATCTGGACGATTGTAAAAAAGCAGTCCGACTGGACCAGCCCGCATCGCGCTGCCGTTGCCAGCAGACGGAGGCGGCGCTCCGGCTTTGCTAAAGTGCGCTCCGCCAAGCAGCCGCTGCGCAGCCTCTAGCGTGGCGCGGCCATAGCCGAAGATGCGCCCTTCCCCAAACAGCGCGGCAATGCGCTGCGCATAGTCCTGTACATCGAAGCCGCGACAAGCGCGATAGCTTTGCAGAAGCTCGCGCGCAAGCTGCGAGTCGTCCGTATACTGGCCAAACGGCGCGCGACCGCGGCGCGCATGCGTGGTCACTTCGCCGCTGCGCAAAACCGTATCGACGTAGCGGCGGCAGACGGCCGGAGGCTGCGCTTCCACGGGAGAGCCAAGCGCATCTCCCAAGCACTGGCCAATCAAGCAGCCTTGAAACTGTTCGCAAGTGGGCTGTGGTATCGAGCGCTCCATCTCGTCATTTTATTCGAAATGTCGCCCTCCCTCCCACTGCCGAATCGACGTATTCTGTTCGCAAAGTGGCGTCGATTCGCGCAATCAAGCCCGTTTGGGGCATTCTTTTCCTATTTTTGCAATTCGCGTGTCATGCGCCTAAGCCTTCCGGCCAGCTTCCGCCGGACCGTGCGCCAACGCGCTTGCGCAGCAATATTTTGCGCGCTGACTACGCGGGCTCGGCGGCCTGCGCCCGCTGTCATGCCGATATCTATGCGCGCTGGGCCCGCTCGCCCATGCACAACATGACGCGGCCTGTCGAGCATGCCGCCGCCACAGCTTTTGCAAACAAGACTTTTCAGTTCAAAAACGACCGCGTCACTTTGTTACAGCAAGACGGGCAGCGCTTCATGAACATTGAATCGCCGCGCTTTGGCAATCGCCGGTTTCAGGTCACCAAGGTCATCGGCGGTCACCATCGCGAGGATTTCGCCGGAATTGAGCGAAATCCGCATCCGACAAACGCCGCGCAAATGGCCTCGGCAAATCTTGAACGGGTTTTGCCCGTCTCGTTCATCTTGTCGTCGCAAAAGTTTCGCTATAAAGGCTACTCGGTCATGTCGCCCGAGCGTCCTGGTCTACGGCCCGGCGCGGTCTGGAGCCGCACTTGCATCTTTTGCCACAACACGGTGCCCTATTTCTCGACCTTGCTCGGCACTTTGGCCGGTCCCAATACGCCGCCCTATCAAGGCGAAGTGGTCGATGCGCTGTTGCCCGAAGATCGGCGCCAGCAGTTTGTTATTACCAATGAAGCCGCTTTGCGCGCCGCGGTCTTGAATGAGATTGCATTTTTGCGCGGCGAAAATTCGTCAGCGACATCCGTCTTGCAAGACCGTTCACTGTTTGAACTTTTGCCGCTCAGCGTGCAAAAGACTCGCCATCTGTTTGCAGAAAAACATCTGATCGAAATCGGAATTGGCTGTGAATCTTGCCACGGCGGCAGCGTCGAGCACGTGCGAAACTCCGCAATCCGTCCCAGTTACACCCCGCGCAGCGATTTTCTGCGCGTCGATCCGGTTGCGCAAAATCACGCCCAGCAGCAAAACCGCATCTGTGCGCGCTGTCATCAGGTGCTGTTTACGCGCTATCCCTACACTTGGGAAGGCGGCGAAAGGCGCAGCCACCCCGGCGGAAGCAATATCAATTCCGGAGAGGCCCGTGACCTTCTTTTAGGCGGCTGCACAAGCCAGCTTGGCTGTGTCGCTTGTCACGATCCGCATGCTCCAGAGCAAGAAAACGAGCAGCGCATGGCGACGCTACAAACCGATGCGGGCAATGCTGTTTGCTTGCGCTGTCATCAAAAATATTCCACAGCCGCGGCGCTGCGTGAACATTCCCATCACGATCCAGCCGGGCCGGGTGCGCGATGTATGAACTGCCATATGCCCAAAAAGAATATGTCGCTGGATACTCGGCTGACCCGTTATCACCGCATCGGCTCGCCCACAGAGCCGGTACGGGTGACGCAAGATCGGCCGCTGGAATGTGCGCTTTGTCATGCCGATCGAACGGTTGAATTTCTGGTTTCGGCCATGGAGCGGATGTATCAAAAATCCTACAATCGAGAAGCGCTGCGCGGACTGTATGGCGACCTGCAAAACAACGTCATGATGGCGACCTTGCAGCGCGGCAAGCCGCACGAGCAAGTTGTCGCCATTGCTACGCTGGGCCAAGCGCGTCGCAAAGATGCAGTGCCGCTTTTGGCGCAAGAGCTGGTCCATCCCCTGCCCATCGTGCGCTACTACGCCGTCGCGGCGCTGGAACAAATTCTAGGAAGTGTGGCGCCCTTTGATCTTCATCAAGAAAACGACCGCATCCAGGCTGCGGCGCGCGATTGGATAGGCGAGACCGCGGCGCTAAGTCCTAAATCAACGCAGACTGAGATGATCGCGCCCGCGCCGAGTGCTAGCGACGAAGATTGATAGGGCAGCTAGCGTTACCGCCCATCACAGCTCGGGCAAAAACCAGTGATACAGCATGAAATAGACGATGACGCCTGTCACCGATACATAGAGCCAAATTGGAAATAAATAACGCACGAGCGCGCGGTGTTCGGCAAAGCGCTTGCCAAACGCCAAGTGCACGGCGCGCGCGGCCAAAAACGGAACCGCCACCGCCAGCAGCATATGCGTTGTCAAAATTAGCAGGTACACGCCGCGCCAAATTCCGGTTCCGGGAAATCGATGCGTTCCGGTCAAATAGACGCGAACCAGATAACAACCCAGAAAAAGCGCCGACACCACGCAAGCCGACAACATGGCAAACTGGTGTGCAAACGCGTTTTTCGGTCGGCTTTTGATGAACGTAAAACCCACCAGCAAAAGCAGGCCGCTCATCCCGTTTAACATGGCATTTACGGTGGGCAGAGCCCGTCCTAGCTCATCACTCCACGGCATCCTGATCTCTTCCTTTGCACCTTCGTTGCGTTTATGAATGCTGGGCTGAATCCACTGAAACAATGCGGACCCGTTCGTCGTATAAAGCTCCGCCTTCACCCAGATCGGTGGTTGCGGCGCCAATCAGCGCATTGGCGCAACGTCCGGCACGCAAATGACCGCCTTTGGGCATAAGGGCCACGTCAGGCCGCTGGCTGCGGTCATATTGCAAAGTGGCCTGCAGCGACCCAAGGCGCGACTCTACACGCACCAGCGTTCCTTCGGCCAAGCCGGGCGCCGCATCGGGGTGCACCGACAGCACAGCCGGACCGCTCGGCGTCCGCGTCCATTGGGAAGACTGCGATTTTTCTGTCGATAAAGACAAAAGTAGCAGCGGATATAGGCTATCCGGTGCTGGCGGCCCGAGAGGCGGCTCATGAATCAAGTTCACGCGTCCCGATGCTGTTGCAAATTTGCGCTCGGCAAAAACCACGGGCGGCACCAGGGGATTTTTGATCGGCCCGGCTTCTAGCTGCTCCAGCGTGATGCCGTGCCGGCCAAGTTTGGGTGCGATGATGCGGCGCTGCCAGTCACGAGCCGTGCCGGCCAGATCCTCGGCGAGGCCGACGCGCGCGGCCAGCTCTTGCACGATCTGCAAATCGCTTTTTACCCCGGGCGGCGGCGGCACGACCGGGCGTGCCGCCCCTAGGTAGTGATGGCCGTAGGCGCCTAGCAAATCGTCGGCTTCCAGCAACGTTGTACAAGGCAATACTAGATGCGCTTGCTCGGCCGTGTCGGTCAGCATGCTGTCGACGACCACGACAAACTCGCGCGACCGCAACGCCGCGACGCTGGTATGCGACTCGGGCAGCATGGTCACGGGATTTCCGGCGGTGATCCAGACAGCACGAATCGGCGGCTCGGACAAATTTAGAACTTCGCGCCCAAATAGTGGTTCGCAGACGCTGCGCGGCGCAACGTCCAGGCCGCGCGCAAAGCTCGTGTCAAAGGCGCCGCGGCGCTTGTAATAAAACGACACGCCGCCGCCCGAAACGCCCAGATTGCCGGTGATGGCACCCAGCGCATCTAGCGCCCGCACGATTACGGCCCCGTTGCGCCGCCGTCCCATGCCCCAGCCGACCAAAATCGCCGACGGTTTTTCAAGTCCCAGCCGACGTGCCAAAAGTGTCACGTCTTCGCGGCTGACATCGGCTTCGGCGCACCAGTCAGACAGCGAACGACTATCGACCATGCGCCAAAACGGATCCCAATGATCGCAGTAAGTCGACGCCTGCGGGTCCAGCCAAGCGTTTTCGCGCAGCACCTGCGCAACGGCCATGGTCAGGGCGAAATCCCCTCCGGGTCGCGGCTGCAAAAAGCGATCACACAACGAAGCCGTGCGGTGCCAGACCGGATCGATCAGGGTCAGGGTGGCGCCGCGCTGTTTGGCCTCGCGCAGAATCGGAATCAGGTGCGGACTGGAAACCCAGACGTTTTTTCCCCACAAAACAATGTTTCGCGCATTGTACAGGTCGAAAACGTCGTTGCTGTCTTCCAGTCCGAAATCTAGTTCCTGCGCGATGTCGCCGGCGCCCGAACAAATGTCGCCGCGTTTGATAGTGACCGGACCAAAGCGTTCAAAAAACAGGTCCACCACCGCCCCAAGCAAACCCAGCGTTCCGCCGCTGCGATAATGAAAAATGGCGGCCGGTCCGGACTCTTTGCGGATGCGCAAAAGTCGCTCGGCGGCGATATCCAGCGCTTCATCCCAGCCAATCGGACGCAGCGGATCGGACAAAGATTGGCGAAACAGCGGCTGCGTCAGTCGATTGGCAGCGTACTGAACTTCTAAAAAGTGGCTGGTGCGGTAGCACAAAAAGCCTTGGGTAATTGGATGATTCGGATCACCTTGCAGACGGGTCACCCGACCGTCCTCGACAGTCGCTAAAATGGCACAGGCGTCGGGGCAATCGCGGTTGCAAGTGGTTCGCTTGATCTCGCGCATCCGCCAGTTTCATAGCACAAGCGGCAGCTGCGAGGACTACTTGTGAGGAATCGAAATCTTTTTCGAGACGATTTCCGGATTTCCCGAACCACTGCTTTCGCCGTCACCTTCGTCGTCACCACTTAGCTGCAAAGCCCGCGCATCCGGCGCCGCCAAAGGATCCTCGCCCTTGCCTTTGGCAGGCTTAGGGCGCGTCGCGACCCGCGCGGCACGCCGGGCAGCAGCGCGACGAGCGGCTTCGGCATCGGCGTTGACCAGATTGGTCAGTTCTACCGATGAAATTGGCTTGTTCGAGGCATATACCAAAACATCTTCCTGCCCCGCTTGCTTATCGAGCGTGAACCACTTGTCCGGATTGGCCGGAATGCGCAGCGGCTGATCGGGCGAAAGCTGCTTATCGCCGCCTTTGGGAAAAATAATCTGCGGCGGACTCCCCGGCGATGCAAACGCGACGTAGACATACGCAAGTTGATTGACGGCCACATTGATGGCCATTTGATCGCCGCTCCGCAGGCTTTCGCCGGGCTGCAACTCGTGCGCTTCTTTGCCGCCGGATTTGGCGTCTAGCCGCAAAAGGACTTTGGGCGGATCTTTGGGCGTTTCGGCTGCTGCCTCGGCCTTTGGCGGCTGCTCCGTTGCCGCTACCGGCACTTCGTTTTTTTTCTGCGCGCCTCCACAGCCCATCGCGGCGCTGCAAAAAAGCGCCCAGGCCATCGAGGCTGAAATCAGTCTGCTATTTTGCGACATGGCATTTCCTCGGTTATGTTTTTCGCTATTTTGGCTTCGCTGGCGTCTCATCGGCATCGCCGTCATCGGCTGCGGCGGCAGCCTGCGCAGCTTTGCCCTTGCCGATGCCAATAAGCGGCGAGCTACGGCCAATCGCGATAAACGGCGCCCAGTACTTCGGATGAGAGCGCTTTTTGCGCAGTGACAAAGCGGCTTCGCGCATCGCCTGTCCGCGACCGCCGCCCTTCAGCAAATTTTGGTAGTACTTGGTCATCAAATCGCGCGTTGCCTTGTCATCGACTTTCCACAAGCTGGTCAAAAGCGTTTCCGCTCCCGCAACCATGACGGCGCGGCGCAGGCCGTAAACGCCCTGACCAAGATTGCTGACATCGCCTCGACCGGTTTCGCAAGCCGACAACACGACTAGCTGCGTCCCCCACAAATTCATGCTAGCCATTTCCAGCGCTGTGACCAGTCCATTGCCTAAAATCGGGTCGCGTTTTTCCGGCACAATTTTGTTGGCGGTTTCGGCGCCCGCCAGCACCAGCATCGAACTTAACAGCGGATTGTCGCCGTAGGCGTTGCGCGGACCGCTGGCCACAGTGGCCCCGACAGCCGATGCCGCCGGCTTGGGTGCGTCCTGCGGCTTCGACTTGGTTTCGCCTTTGGGCGGGCTGTCATCTTCGACAACCAGCCCACGGGCCGATTCGCCGCCGCCTTTATTTTCCCCAATAAACAAACCATGCGTCGCGATGTGCAGAATGCCCGGCCGCTCGATGGACAAAAACTCTTTTTTGGAAACCTCAGACCCGTAATACGCCTTCAAATCGACCTTCTTGAGCAATTTTTCGATGGCTTTGGCCTCTTCACGGGTGCCCGGCAGCGGCGGAACTCGATCGATAGGGATGCCGCGGAAAAGTCCGCGCGACGCCGCCGGCGCTGCCTCGGCATCTTTCACTGCGACGGCGAATTGCGGATCGGCCAAAAGGGCGACCGTGGCCCGCGGCGGCTCTTTGCTGGGCGCGGGCCGCCGCAGAAAATCGCGTCCCGAGGTCAAATACGTCAATTCGACATGATCGATAAGCAGGCCTTTGTCTCCGGGCAGCACTGCAAAAGGCACCAAGTTCAGTTGCCCGTCCGGAGCCACGTAGTAGCGCGTACGTCCGGTCAGCGCCGCAGCCACAGGCTTTAGCACGAGCTCGCCCAGCTTTTTGGCGAACGGCTGCCAATCGGATTCTTCATCGGTCAGGGCGCTTAGCAGATCGGCAACAGCTTCGTCGATGACCGCGCCCGGCCCTAAGTCAAAAGCCTGCGGTTTGCCCTCAGGCAAAAGGACCAGCGCCGCATAGCGCAAAGGTCCGGGCCCAAGCTGAGGTTTTTGCGGCGTCGGATGAAAGTCGAACTGGCGGTAGGCCAAAACTTCATAAAGCGCGGCGTCGGCCGGCAGCGTCTTTTGCACTTCGGCAAGTACTTGATTCGCCCCGACGTGATTCAGCCGCTGACGCAAAGTCGGTGAACTCTGTATCAGCTCTTCCTGCTGCTTCTCCTCGGTTTCTTGCATTTCTTTAAGCAGCCGCTGATATAGCTCGGCGGGATAGATGCCCGAGCCCGATAGCGCCAGGTCGGCGCGGCGGGTGCGCAGATCGCGCAGCACCGCTAGTTTTTGTTTTTCTTCGGGACCCAGGCTTTCAAAAAGCGCTCGCGAGGTGTCCGCAGCCTCATCGACGGATCGGCCTTTGCGCAAAAGCGCGGTCTTGGTCGCCAGAATGACGGTGGCCTCGCTCGGCGACTGCTCGGCCAAAAGCGAATAAATAATGTCCTCTTGCGTGCGCACGCTGCGCAAAAACGCATCGACACGCGATTCGTTCGAGGCACCGCTCAAGCTGTTTAAGATCGTCTCGTAGATGTCTAAGGCTTGTTCCAGGTTTTTCAGGGCTTCCGCGGGTTGCCCCTTGCCTTGGGCCACAGTTGCCAGGCCGATCAGCGCTTCGGCGTAGTCGGGGTGGCCTTTGCCCAGCGCTTTTTCGCGCAGATCGCGCACCCGCACAAACAGCGGCTCGGCCACCGCGAAATCGCCGCGCAGCCGCGCCAAGTAGGCTTGCCGCGCCAGACAATCGCCGACCAGGGGATGATCTTCGCCCAGGGCTTTTTGGCGCAGTAAAAGCGCCCGCTGATAATACTCGCCGGCGGTTTTGGCATCACGCTTGGCCAGGGCCAAATCGCCCAAGGCCACACAGGATTCGGCCACGCTCGGATGCGCCGCCCCCAGCTTTTTTTCACGAATGCCGAGCGCTTGCTTAAGCAAAGTTTCGGCAGCATCGAAGTTATTGCGAGCCTGCTCAAGCAGCGCCAATTGTCCCAGCGAATCCGCCACCTCCGGGCTGTCCGGCCCCAGCGACTTTTGACGCAGCTCCAGCGCGCGGCGCAGCGGCGGCTCGGCGGCTTTGTGATCGCCCAGAATTTCATACAGCCCGGCCAGATCGCCCAGCGATTCGGCGATGCGCGGATCGGTCGGCGGCAGCTTCTTTTCGCGAATGGCCAGCGCCTGACGGTAGCGCGCCTCGGCCAAAGGATAAGCGCCGCGGCGTTTGTAAAGCGTACCAAGCTCATTTTGCGTCTCGGCAACATCGGGATGTTCGGCTCCGAGCTTGGCTTCGCGCACCTCTAAAGATTTTTGATAAAAAGGTTCGGCCGCGGCGTAGTTCCCCATGGCCAGATACAGTCCGCCCAGATCGCTTTGCGACTCGGCGACCTCCAAGCTGCCTTCGCCAAGCTGCGCCTTGCGAATCGTCAGGGCGCGCTGATAAAGCGGCTCGGCTTTGGAGTAAGCGGCGATCTCTTTGTACAACCCAGCCAGTTGATTGACGCTTTGCGCCACGCAGATGTGATCTTCTTTCAGCGCCTTTTCGCGAATCTTTATGGCGCGCGTGAAGCTGGTTTCGGCTTTGCCAAAATCGCTTTGCTGGCGGCTGATGGCGCCCATCGTGCTGAGGGTTTCTGCGACCTCGGGGCCGTCTTTGCCTACAGCCTTTTCGCGCACTTCCAGCGAACGCTGCGCGGCGGGTGCGGCTTTGTCTAGCTGGCTAGTCGCCAGGTACAGCGCGGCCTGACGGTTTAGAACGCGACCAAGCGCGGCCTCGCCTTTTTTCTCGTTTTGCGCTTTCTGTACAGCCTTTTGCAAAAGAGTCTCGGCCTTGGTGTAGTCCCCTTGCGCAAAGGCCTGCTCGGCTTGCGATTCTAGGCCCGCCACATCATCAGCGCTACTGAGGGCGACCGGCTGCACGTCGAGTTTGCACTGCCCGGCGTAAAAAAGCTGTTTGGCTTCCAGTTGGCGCCGCCGTTCTTCGGCCCGGCGCGCCGCGGAATTCTGAATCGCTTTGGCAGCCAGTCCTCCTAGAAGCAGCGCCGCTGGCACCCCATTATTGAGTGCCGTCGAAAGCACGGTAGACATGTTGCGGTTTTGCAAAAGCGTCGTGGTGCTGGTCACCGCCTGTAGCGATCCCGCCGACAATCCCGCTGCCGAGGCCGATGCATTCAGCTTGGCAGCCACCGAGCCCGCTTTCGGCAGCGAGCGTCCACCCGTATTAAGGATTCCCGACAAAAGCGAACAGGAGGGCAGCCAAACGACCAGCATCAGCGCCAGCAACCGTCCCCTAAAGTTGCGTGAGAGATTGGTTAGCATTGTCACGGCCTTACAAGCAGCGGATTTTTGATTTTTTGTGGTTATTCAGGCGCCGATCGCGCGCAGCGGAAGCCTAGCTTTAGCGAACCCTTGTCTTCGAGCAGTTTGCTACGACCGGCGCCGCGGCAAGCATCGGCGGCTAGGTCGAAATGGCCGCCGCGCAGAACGCGCACCGGTGGACCATCTTCATTGGCTTCTTCATTGACGGGGTTTTTGCATCCGCTTGTGCACTTGGGATAGTGCTCAGCGAAGATGTCCTGTACCCATTCGGCGACGTTGCCGCCCAGGTCAAACACCCCTTGTGGAGTTTTGTCCTGCACCGCGGTGCCGACATTTTCCGGACCGCGCAGCATCTCTGGGCCGGCGCACTGGTAATCCTGCGGAATCAGCGGATCGCGCCCAAAGACCGTGCCGCTGCATTTTGGCACGCCTTCGCCCCAGGGGAAGGTTCGGCGCTCGGTGCCACGGGCGGCAAGCTCCCATTCAGCTTCGGTGGGCAAGCGCTTGTCATTGCCGGTACAGTAGCGCTGCGCCGCGGCCCAGGTCAGCTTCACCGCCGGCTTTTCGGCAAAGCCCGATCGCACCTGAAATCCCCCGCCTTTGCTGGTGGGTTTGCTGTACTCAATGCCGCTTTGCACCGGATCCAAGTCCACAAGCAACGTCTTGCCAGCGTAGACCAAGTTCTTTTTGACCTTGAAGTCGGATTGGCGATTTAGCCAGGCCGCAAACTGCGCATTGCTGACTTCGGTCTGATCGATAAAAATGTCGCGCACGGTGACGGTGCGACGCGGCAATTCGCGCTCGAAAACGGCGCGTTTACACTGTATGCCGCGGTCCAAACACAGTTTCACCCCGGCGTCGATTTCCGCGTCGGTGCTGCCCATTTCAAAGCGGCCGCCAGGCACAAAAGCCATTCCGGCGGGAACCGGACCCTTGGGTTTGCGCGGCTCTGGAGGCGGGGGCGGCTTTGGCGCTTCCTTGGGAACGCTGGCGTCCACATGCACCTGCACCCCCAGATCCACGATTTTTGGAGGAGGAGGAGGTGGTGGTGGTGGATGCAAAAGCACATAGGCGACCGCTGCCGCCATACCCAGCACCGAAATTCCCAGTCCGGCGAACAGCAGCTTTTTTCCGAGGCTCGATCCGTTCGGCGCGCCCGGCTGCGCCACACCGGTCCCCGTGGTCCCGCCCTGCGAATCGCGCACCTGGGTGCTGGTGTTTGACGGATGCTTGCTATCGACGACCGAGATCGATCCAGTCGGCGACAGATTGTAGCGCCCCGAGAACTCACTGCCGGTAGGAATCATCAGGACGCCGGTTTGCGGCGCGCCCAGATGCGCAAGCTGATCGATCACTTCGCGCATCGACGGACGCTCGGCCGGCTCTTTCGCCAGCATGCGATGCACGAACGCGGCCAGCTCAGGACGGGTATCGGGGGCCGTCTGGGAAAGGGGCGGTGGCTCCTGCGTCAAATGCGCCACCATGATCTCGCCCAGACCCTCGCCGTTAAAAGGCACCTGGCCGGACAACATCTCGTACATCATGATGCCCAAGGCATAGACGTCGGATTTATCGCTGACCAGCGACGCGCTTTTGCACTGCTCGGGCGCCATATAAAGCGGCGTGCCAAGGACGCTACCGGCTTGCGTCTTCATCGTGTGCTCTTCAGCGATCTTGGCGATGCCGAAATCGAGCACCTTGGCCCGCTCTCCGCCTGGAGCTTCGGGATCTTTCACGATAATGACGTTGTCGGGTTTCAGATCCCGATGGACAATGCCGTGTTCGTGGGCCGCCGCCAGCACCGAAGCGATCTGACGGGTGATGCGCAGGGTTTCCAAACCAAGCGGCCCGCGCTCAAGACGCTTCGACAAGCCCTCGCCCTTGAGAAACTCCATAACGATGTATGTAGTTCCGTCGGGCAAGCGGCTAAATTCGAAGATCTCGACGACGCCGGGATGCTCAATAAGGTTGGCGGCCTTGGCTTCGTTTAAAAAGCGCGTGGCCACCTGGGCGTTCTGGGCGAACTGCGGATGGAGAACTTTTACCGCGGCGCGTCGGCCTATCTCTTGATGGACCGCCTCGAAGACAGCGCCCATGCCGCCCTCGCCGAGCTTGCGGACGATACGGTAGTTCCCGATGATTTGGCCTTCTGCCAGCATCAGTTCAGAAATATTATCGTAACTTGCATGACTTATTCCAGCACGACTGAACTCAAGTTAGCGCGAGCCCCTTCAAAAAAGTTGGCCAAGCCTGTTTTTTTGCTAGCCATGCATGTAGCGCGTGCTAGATTGCCGATCGCCCCGCCGTTCAGCTAAAGCGTTCGCCCCCCAAGCGCCAGGCTGCCCGACGGGGCTTTTTTTGTCTTGAGTGATGCATGGCGCAAGCGCGGAGGCCCCGGCGACATTTTCGCACCGGGCAGTCTTCAAACGACAAAATGTGCGCCTAAGCCGGATGCCGTGTGACCTAGGCGCACCAAAGTCTCACACGGCGTCGCATAGACACTACGGTGCAGTGCGCACATTCTAAGGTCGAGCAGTATAATCAATCGATCAGATCCAATGTTGAGCCCGGAGCAAGAAGAGCAAGTGATTGCTCAGGCTCTACGCAAAGGGCTGCTGAAGCCTGAACAAGTAGAGCTGCATGCGCCTGAGAATCGATCCACCGTCGATCCGCGCCTGCAGTCCTACCGATCTATAGGAGTGCTATTGCCGCCGCCGCATCAGCCTCAGCCGACCCCGCAAGGGGGGCTGTCGTCTTCGATGCGGCGCGCCAATCCCCTGACTTATGGGCCGCGCCTCGATCGCCTGCGCAAACTGGGACTTATCGACGATGCCACCATCGAAGAGATTCGCGGCAATTTGCGCTCGGCCGCGCTTACCGCAGAAGCCACCGCTGTCACTTCAGATGAGCAGCCCTCGATCGCCGGAGCCGATTCATCTCATCCCACCCCGCCGAGCACCCCACAAGGCGCGGCACCGGTGCCGGTGCAGGTACAGGTGCAAATGCCGATTCAGGCGCAGTTGCCGCTGCCCGAACCGCTGCGCCGATGGACTCGATACGAAATCACCGACGTACTCGGCCAAGGAGGCATGGGGGTCGTGTACAAGGCGCGCGATCGACGCCTGGGGCGAACGGTGGCGCTCAAATTCATTCGCCTGACCGATCCCAAGATGGTTACGCGCTTTGTCAACGAAGCGCGCGCCCAGGCCCGCATCACGCACGACAACATCTGCAAAGTCTATGAAGTAGATGAAGTCGCCAGCCAGCCCTACATCGCCATGGAATATGTCGATGGTCAATCCGTGCTGTCGCTGATCGACAAGTTGTCGCTGCTGCAGAAAGTGCAGATTATTCAAGAAGTCGCTCGCGCACTGCATTCGGCGCACCGCATCGGCATCATTCATCGCGACATAAAACCGCAGAATGTACTTGTCGAGCAAAAGGCCGACGGCCGACTGCGCCCAGTCCTGATGGATTTTGGGCTGGCCCGCGATGTACGCAGCCGGCTGAATCTGACCGAAACCGGAGTGGTGCTGGGGACGCCGGAGTATATGTCCCCCGAGCAAGCTCGCGGCACCAACATCGATGGTGCGGTGGATTGCCGCACCGACGTGTACAGCTTGGGCGCCATGCTGTACGAGCTTCTGGTTGGGCAGCCGCCGTTTGAAGGCAGCAGCTCGGTGCAGGTGCTGCTCTCGGTGCTAAATGACGAAGTAATTCCGGTGCGGATGCGCAATCCGGTGGTTCCGCAGGATCTGGAAATCATCGTCATGAAATGCCTGTCCAAAGCCCCGGATGATCGCTATCCAACGGCCCGCTCGTTGGCTGACGAGCTCGGGCGTTTTTTGGCAGGAGAGCCGATCATCGGTCAGCCGCAGCTTCTGTCCGACGTTTCCGAACCGACGCTGCATCCCACGTCCATCGCGCCGCAGCGAATCAAAGTACTTTTGGCCGGCGCACTGCTCCTTGTGATCGGCCTGCTTTTGGTGGTCGTCATTCGCATGCAACTGCACCAAGCGGCAGAGCGGCGCTTCATTGATGAGCAAAGCCGCCATGCCCAGTTGTTTGAAAAAGACGTGCGCGAAATGGAGCTGTTCATGCGCGCCGCCTACGAATTGCCGCTGCACAACATTCGCAGCGAGCAGGATCAGATACGCCAGCGCGTGCGCAGTATCAAATCTCGGTTGCCAACGCTGGGTCCGCAAGCGAGCGGGCCCGGAGAATATGCGCTCGGCCGAGCGGCGATGGTGCTGGATCAGTGGCCGGAAGCCGAGGCGCATCTATTGGCCGCGCTGCGCGCCGGTTATACCTCTGCGGAAGTACATTTTGCGCTGGGCCTGACCTATGGCACCCGCTATCAGCGTGCCGCCGATGAAGCGCGACGTCATCCCGATCACGGCTGGGCGATGCAGCGGCTAAAAGAGCTGGAAACCGAATTTTTGGTTCCGGCGCGCATTCAGCTTGAACAAAGCGGCGGAGTGGCCTTGGAATCGCCCGCTTATGCGCAGGCCTTGCTGCAATATTACAGGCGGCAGTTTGACGCAGCGCTGTCCAGCGTGTCGCGCGCCGCCAGTGAAGCGCCATGGCTGCCCGAGATCGTCCAGCTTGAAGCCCGCCTGCTGCGCGAACGTGCCGCCCAATCTGGCCCCAAAGAGCTGATGCTCTTTGGAGAATACGATCTGAAGCGTGCCGACCAAATTCTTGGCCGAGCCATCGACATGGCGCGCAGCAATCCGTTTTTATATATGGAAGCGGCTGAGCTGAGCCTGCTTTTGCTGCGGCAGCGCATTTTGTCCAGCCAACCGGTGCTAGAGCCTTATCAGCAAGTCATCTCCGCCTGTCAGAAGGCGCTGGTGGCGCAGCCGGATCTGGCGGTGGTCTATAGCCTAATGGCCAGCGCCGAAGCGTTCGTCAGCGACGATCAGATTCAGCACGGCGAGGATCCACGGCAGTCGCTGGAACGTGGTCAAGCCGCCCTTAGCGAAGCGCAGCGGCTGTCCCCCGGACACACGGCGCAGCTTTTGACCGCCAATCACCTAAATCGCGTTCAAATCGCCTATCAACTTCGTCGTGGTCAGGATGCGCTGCCTGCGCTGATGCGCGCTTTTGACACCGCTCGCGATGCCGCCCAGCGCAGCAGCAGTTGGGCGGCGTTGTGGGTGGATCTGGGCCGCATTCACGTGCTGCGCGCCGATTATCACGCAGCCCACGGGCAGGAACAGCGGTCGGATTTGGAAGCGGCCATGCACGCGTTTCATCAGGCGATGACCAAGCAGCCGGGGGAAGAAGCGGCGCACGCCCAGATCGGCTACACCGAACTGCGCCTGGCCAAACGCGCTATCGACCACGGAGAAGACCCGGGACCGCACCTAAGCAAAGCTCGCGAAGGGTTTTCTGGGGCCTCGCTCGACGACGTCGATGTATTGCTGGGCCAGGTGCGCATACAGCTTCTCGAAGCCGAATATAAGCTCTTGTCGAGTGGCGATGCCGATGTGCCGATCGCGGCCGCGGTGCAGGCCGCCCGCACGGTGGCCAAGCAACGGCCGGAATTCGCCAACGTCCAGCGCACCTTGGCCATGGCGCTGCGCCTGCTGGCGCAGTCGCTACATCTGCGCGGACAAGATCCTAGCCCCGCGCTTGGCGAGGGACTTTTGGCGATACAAGCCGGCCACAAGTTACGCACCGGCGATTCCGAGCTTTTGGAGCTGGAAGCAGAATTGCACTTGCTTGCGGCCCGCTGGCAGCAAAGCCAGCGTCGTTCTTTCGATGGTGATTTGCGCCACGCCCAGGCGGCTTTGCTGTCGGCCTTGCAAGTCAACGATCGCCGCGCTGCTACCTATGTTGCCTTGGCTCGGGTTTTTGCCACCAAGGCCGAAAGCGCCTCGGCGCAGGCAGCCACAGGGCTGCTCATACAAGGTCTCGAAGCGGCCGGGAAGGCATTGGACATCGCGCCAGGATCGGCAGCGGCGCTTTTAGTACAGGGCGAGCTTCTGCTCGGTCAAGCGCTGCGCGCTTCCGGCCGCGAGCGAATCAGCATCGCCGAGCCAGCCTTGGCAGCGCTAAACCAGGCGCTCAAGCTCAATCCGCTGTTCTCTTTGCAGGCACGCGCAGCGCGCGAGCGAGCGCAGGATTTGCTGAAAGAACCGCGCTTCGCGCCAAAGCCGCCGGGCGATCAAAGAAATCGATAAGCCAGCGCCAAATCGACGGTCAAGCGCGGATCGGCAATGGGATGGGTCAGATCGACTTGCAGGCCTAAAAGCTCGCCGCGCAGTTCCAAGGCCGAGGTGAAGCGATAGGCGATTCCCAGCTTGGGATGCACGCGAAAGCCGTAAAGCGTGCAACTGGGTAAGTTCGACATGAGGGCGCAAGCCGTGCGCGCAGAAAAAGGCGCACTCGAAGTAAAGTCGAGCACGCCCAGGCCCAAATCGAGTTCAAAAACCAGTTCGAGGGGCAGACGCGGTACCGGAAAAAGCGCGCCGCGAACGCCTACGAGAAATCCTGCATTGCGCCAGCTTTGTCCAAACTCCAGCGGCAATCGCAAGGCGATATCGAAGGCGACCATACGCTTTTCGACCACCCGATAATCCGTGCCCAGATAAATCGCCGCCTGATGCGGTGGAAAATTATTTCCCGCGATATCAAACGCCCCGCCAAGGCCCAAGCTCACCGCCATGCGCCGCGTGCGGGGTCGAAAATGGCGCGTGTCGTCTGCGGTCGTGTCAGCCAGACCCTGTCCGGTCGGTAGGCTGGAAAGCTCGACGTCAAACTTGTAGGTCTGACCGGACACAAACTGCTGTTCTTTGGCCCAAACTTGGGTCCCTTTGCGAACTTCGATGCGATGGTAACCGCTATCAATGTCCACAGGCTGCGACATGGGAGTGCGGCCATACTCGTGACCGTCTATAAAGAAAAATGCCGCTTCCTTGGTGTTTAGCTGCAAATGCGCCAGGGTGGTGCGCAGTTCGTCGATGCGCTTCTGAATTTGCCCTTTGTCCGAAGCGCCCGAGGCCGAATCAAGATAGGTTTGATAGGCTTCGATAGCCTGAACGGCGTACTCACCTCGGTCATAGGCCCGCGCGGCGTTATAAAGTAGGTCTATGCGACGCGAAAGCGCATACGCTTCCTCGAAGGCCTTGGCCGCTTGCCAATAGCGTCCGGCGACAAAGTCGCGCTCGCCCACTTCGTAGCGCTTCTTGGCGGCTTCCAGCGCTTCATCCGCATACAGAAGCGAAGGTTTCAGCAAAGCCCCAAAGCTTGCCGCACATGCCAAGACCAAAAGACCGGCAGTGCCGCGCCTAAGAACTGGCCTGGCCGTCGTCCCCAGCCAGAAATCGCGCAATATCACAGGAAAAATATAACGTGAAATCCTAAAAAATGCATGACTTGCGGGCGGCTTACTGCATCATCCGCAAAGTCCACTCTACGCCGGAAGCCGCATCGGCAGACTTGGAGGCTTCTTCAGAATTGGCGGAGCTGCTTTGCGGCCGGGCTGGACTTAGGTCGGCGGCAGTCACTGCGCGTCGCCCTTCGGTGGCGCCGCGGGCCGACGCCAAAATACGCATGATGGCGGCGCTGATGCGCGAGGGCGCTTCCTCTGCCGCACTGACTTCTTCCCCAGGACGCTCCTCTTCCCGGCCAGCGTTGCCGGTCGGCCCGACGCGGTTTGGCGTCTCTGAGCGTTCTTTCTTTTTACGCGACATTTCCTTCTCTCCTCATGGAGCTTTTTACCACTTGGGTCTGACAGGGATTTGAATCGCTGCGCAGAGCTATAAACGGAACCATTCTGAATTCGGTTTAGGTTTCGTTTATCACTCTATGGCCAAGCATGGATTACGAGCAGAACAACAAGTTTCCTACTATACGCGATTTTTCGAGAAAAGCCGCAGCATTTTTTACGGTTTTTGCAGGCTTTTGTAGCTTTTAAGACTGCCGTGGAATTTTAATTTCTAGGGTTGCAGCGGTTGGTGACAGCGGCGGCAGCTTTGATTCCAGCGTGTCGGCGCTAGGATTTGCCGGTGACGAATGTTTAGATGGCGCGGGCGGCGGCAAGGTGGAAGCGGAAGAAGGATGCAAGGTAATTTCCGAAAACTTCGGAATGCCTAAAGAAGACGAACGGGAAGAAGACGGCGGAGAGGCCGAAGACGAAGCCGATGATGACAGCGGCGACGCACCGGACGAAGAGGATGATGACGAAGAGGACGATGACGAAGAGGATGATGACGAAGAGGATGATGACGAAGAGGATGATGACGAAGAGGACGATGAAAACGCGGATGCCGCCCCCGCCGAACGGATTCGGCGCGGCGGATTCAGGTCGCTGCGCAACAAAAATAAGGTCTCGTCAGAGCGGGCGCTAGCGGCGGGCGATTCACTGCCTTCAATGACGCCGACGGTTTTTCGCACCACTTGAACAAGCTCGGTAAGCAGTTCACGAGCAGTTGGGCGCAGCGCCGGATCTTTGACCAGAGTGCGCATCACCAAGTTGGCAATGGGCTCAGGAATCGCCGGGTTCCATTTGCGCAGCGGAGGCACGGGCTCGTTTAAGTGGTTAAGCACCACTTCTAAAAACCCTTTGGCATCCGCCGGAAATGGCGTTCGCCCGCACAGCATTTGATAAAGCATTACACCGACGCTGTAGACATCGCTGCGCCCATCATAAGGACCATGCCGCAGGCGTTCGGGCGCCATATAGGTCGGAGTGCCCAAAATGCCGCCACCGCCAGTCACTGCGGGGCGATCGAGATCGGAATCCGCGCCAACTAGTTTGGCGATTCCAAAATCTAGAACTTTTATGACTTCGCCAAAACGGGCGCGGTGCAAAAACACGTTCTCGGGTTTGATGTCCCGATGAACAATTCCCGCCGCATGCGCTTCAACGAGAACATCGCAGATGGGCAGAATGATTTGAATACAGCGCGCCAGCGGCAACTGATGGCGTTCGCGCAGATCGTCGGCGAGCGTGCGGCCGACTAAAAGCTCCATGGCCAGATAAGGAATGCCCCCAGAAGCAATTCCCGAATCGAGCATGGCGACGGCATTGGGATGATTTAGCCGGCTGGCCGAGGTTCCTTCCTGACGAAAACGATTCAGCGCATCCTCGGTGCTAAGGTGTCCAAGCGAGCGGAAGACTTTGACCGCAACCTGCCGCTGCAATTGCAAGTGCATGGCGCGATACACCACGCCAAAACCGCCAAGTCCGATGCGGCATTCCAGACGATATTTGCCATCAATGACAAACCCCGTCGGCAGGTCAGCGGGATTGGCATAAATGGGCTGGTTCGTCGGTTTTTCTTTCTTCAGATCTTTGTTCTCTTTGGCAAGCTCGGCCTTTTCGCGTTCCAGCTCTTTGATCTTGCGGCTGTTGCGAATGTGCAGCTCGATGCGAACCAGCAATTCTTCAAATTCAAAAGGTCGTAGCAGATAGTCCACAGCACCAAGGCGAAACGCGCGCACTTTGGCGCTGATATCGCTGCGATCGCTGATAAACAGCACTGGAATTCCGCGAGTCTGCGGCGTCATTTTAAGCTGCCGGCAAAGCTCGAAGCTGTCCATATCGGCGCGCTTCAGGTCGAGCAAAACCGCGTCCGGCGAATTTTTGAACACGATCTGCTTGGCTTGCGGTCCGGTATGGGCCAATTGCGGCTGAAATCCGGATTCTTGTAACAGATCGCCAATCTTGCGCGCCCCTTCGATGTCGTCATCGACGAGGAGAACGACGGCGTCGCGCAAATCCACAGCCGGCGCCAATTGAGAACGGGAAGAGGGGTTCATCGCCTGGACCCCTCTTTACACGTGCCCCGTGGCGTCCATACGCAGTCGGCAACCCGCTGGTTGTCGGTACTTTTTAGCATCGTGTAACTATGCTGACCAAACCCTTCCGTGCGCCACTTCGGACTACCGCCATGAATCGCCCGAGCCTTGGGACACAACGATATTGTAACTCGACGGCGCGCATCACGGGGACGATTGTCACTAACCGGGGTCAAATGAGGGCCGTGCGGGCAAAGTACGCACTAGGTAGGTGCACAAGCGCCATTGTGCGAGCGAGGTCACGATTGTTTTCAATACGTTACAATGGGTCGGCGCTGTGGATATGGTAGGATGAAGTTTGCCGTTTGCCCCTATGCCTAGACATTCACGCAATGATGCGCCCTTCTCGTCAGTTGTAGGTCGCAATCCGACATCGGTCTTTTCCGCCACGGACCTAAAAGCGCAGGTTCCAAAGACCGCGGCTCAAGTGGATGCGCACAGCATTTGTCCGGGATGCGGATTTCAGCTTATAGACCGCGGCTGCAAGATGCGCTGCTTGCGCTGTGGTTTTTTCTTGGATTGCTCGGACGGATAATCAGCGATTTCGGTGTTTAGACGCCAATCAGGTCGATAACGGAGCCAGCGCCACGACGCTATAGGCAATGGCTAGCTCGCGACCGGGGTTGCGATAGCCGTGTTTTTGATCGCCGCGAAAGACCACGACGTCTCCGGGGTGCAAGCGCCATACTTGTCCGGATTCACTCAATTCGATGCAGCCGCGTTCACACGTCAAATACTCACGTGTACCCGGCGTGTGCGGAATTCCGGTCATTTGACTGCCCGCCGGCATTTCCATGCGATCAAACTGCATGCCGACTAGTGGCTCGGGCAAAAGCTGACGCACCAAAACGCTTCCGCGACGGCGGGCCGGCAATTTTTCGGCCGCAAAAAAGCGCGCTTCAGCGCGCGGCGGGGCCAGCAATTCTTCCACCGACACCTGTAGCGCCGCAGCCACTTTGACCAGCACTCCGATCGTTGGATTGGCCGCGCCGGATTCCAAGTTGGCCCAAGTCGGACGCGGAATCGTCGAAATTTTGGCCATTTGCTGCTGGGTCAAGCCGCGGGCTTCGCGAAGCTGACGGATGTTATTGCCAAGGTTTGCGCCTAGCTCATCCGAAAGCCCGAAGAAGGCATCCTTCTTTGCGCTGTTCATGCTCACAGAGTGGCTGCTTGCTATTCTATTAGCAAGATCGCCGACAAATTGACGACGAGTTCCTACGCTTCAAATGGAAGGAGGGAGCTCATGAAGATTTCACAAACTGCTGTAGTCATTACCGGTGCCAGCCGCGGTCTTGGTCGAGCGCTGGCGCTGGCGCTGGGCCAAGCTGGTGCCCGTCTTTGCCTGGTCGCCCGCGACGCCGCGGCGCTTGATGAAGTGGTGCTCGCGATTCAAAAGGCCGGAGGCACGGCATTTGGAATTGCCGCCGACATTGGCGACAAGCAGGCCATTTTTCGCATCGCCGGAGAGGCGGCAGCCCTTTTAGGACCCATCGATTTGCTCATCAATAATGCGAGCAGTCTCGGGCCGCTTCCTATGCCCCTTTTGCTGGATACGGAATGCGAAGACTTCGAGCGCGTGCTGCAGGTGAACTTGCTTGGACCTTTTCGGCTGATCAAAATTCTTGCCGGCTCTATGGTCTTGCGAAGTACGGGCGAGCGCGGCGGGCTCGTGCTTAACATCAGCTCGGATGCGGCGATCGAGGCCTATCCGCACTGGGGGGCTTATGGCGTCTCCAAGGCGGCGCTTGATCATCTAACCCGCAGCTTTGCCGCCGAGCTTATCGAAAGCGGCGTCCGCTTTTTGTCCGTGGATCCCGGCGAGATGAACACGCGCATGCATGCCGATGCGATGCCCGAAGCGGATCCCGCCACACTTGCCGATCCGGCCGATATCGCGGCGCGCATTCTTTTGCATATCTCCGAAAAGCTCGACGTATCGCCCCAAAACGAGCAGCGCATTTTGGCTTCCGCAATGACGGGCGCAAAAACATTGCAGGCAGAACCGGTGCAACTATGACCATGCAAGCGGCAAAATATCCCCGCGCGCGACGCGACGACGTACGATTGTTAATCATCGATGCAAGTTCCGGGGCCTTTTCCGAAAACAAAGCCGCGGATTTGCCAAATTATCTGAGCGTCGGCGATCTGCTGGTAGTAAATGATGCAGCGACATTGCCGGCCTCGCTGCTCGGTGTAGATGCGCAGGGCCAGCCCATCGAATTGCGCCTATGCGGACCCGCGGAAGGCGAACGCTTTAGCGCCGTCGTCTTTGGCGCCGGCGATTGGCGCATTCCCACCGAGCATCGTGCGCCCCCTAAAGACTTGCAGCTTGGCGATCGACTGATTTTGGCAGCGGACCTGTCCGCGCAAGTGACAGCCATTTCTCCGCTGTCGCCGCGGCTCATCGAGATGGAGTTTAATCTGCGCGGCGCGGCGCTGTGGGCCGCCTTGTATCGAAAGGGGCGGCCCGTGCAGTACTCCTATCTACAGGACGACTTGAACCTATGGTCGGTGCAAACGGTCTATGGTGCACGGCCGTGGGCAGCCGAGATGCCGTCTGCGGGGCGACCGCTGACCTGGCAAACGCTTTTGGCCTTGCGGCAAAAAGGGATAGAGCTGTGCTGGATCACCCATGCCGCCGGCCTAAGCAGCACGGGCGATCCGGTGCTCGATCGAGCGCTGCCGCTGCCTGAACGCTACGACATTCCGCAAACTACGGTCGCGGCCATCGCTCGGGCTCGGCGTCGCCAAGGACGCATCATCGCCGTGGGAACCACCGTGGTACGGGCCTTAGAAGGGGCGGCGCGCAATGCGCAAGCGGCAGGCGCTGCCCCCGGCACGCTTATGGCCGGTAGTGCGCGCACGGATCTGCTCTTGGATGCCCACACCAGGCTGCAAATGGTGGATGCACTGCTAAGCGGTCTGCACGGCCCAAAAGAAAGCCATTTTCGCTTATTGTCGGCGTTCGCTCCGGCAGCGTTTTTATCAGCGGCCTGGGAACACGCCATCCAGCAAGGCTATCTTTGCCACGAATTCGGCGATTTGTGCCTGCTCGGCCCGGCGCTGCTAAGCGCTAGCGAACAAACGCAGCGACTGAGCATTTTGGCCGCTAGGTCTTAGGAATGTGCAGCCTGGTAAAGAGTCAGCATGCTGTAGCTAAGTGCCGGACGGCCATCTTCTTGGCCCAAAATTCCCACTTCAATTTCTTCACCGATCAGGGTGCCTTTGGGCTTTGGTTCGACAGAGTAAATGCGTGCTCGCGCATGCACCGAGCGACCAGGTGGCACCGGGCTCAAAAAGCGCAGGCGATCCGCTCCATAGTTCAGCACGCTGGCGTAGCCCACAATGCGCAGGTCCGATCGCTCGCGCAGGCGCGGCAGCAGACTGAGCAGCAAAAACCCATGCGCGATGGTGCTGCCCAAGGGACTTGAGCGTCGAGCACGCTCGACATCAATATGTATCCATTGGTGATCGCCGGTCAGCGCCGCAAAGCGATCGATCATTTCTTGCTGAATGGCGATCGGCGCGCCAAAGGGGCTAAAGGGTTCACCAATGCGCCGCTTTAGGCCGGCAATATCGTCAAAACGTAGCTCTTCCATAAATGTTCACGACGACAGTACAGCCAGTGCCTGGCCGTGCTCGACAGCTTGGCCCTCACGCACGTGGAGGGCGCTGACTTTGCCGGCAACCGGCGCCCGCAATTCGTTTTCCATCTTCATCGCTTCGATGACCAAAAGCCCCTGCCCTGCCTTCACCGTATCACCGACCTGGCAAAGCAGTTTGACGACTTTGCCAGGCATGGCGGCGCGTACTTCACCGCTGCCGGGCAGACCGGCTTGGCTACTGGCCGTGGTCAGCAAATCGCGACGAGCTTGTACTTTCAGTTGTAGCGGATCTCGCCCGCCCAGGCTGAGCTTGAAATCCGGCAGCCCGCCATCGATGTCCAGCAAATGCTGCTTTCCGTCCGCATCGATCAGCGAAAAAGAAACGACGCTGCCGCGCTCATCAAATCGCCGCACCTCGACGATCCGTTCTTGACCGTCGAGGACGACTCGAAAGCGCTCGGACGCGGTCGCATCGGCGCGCTCTAGCGCCTCGACTGTGACCTCGCAGCTTTTGGTCTTGCTTCCAGCGGTCGCTTGGACGACGTACTCTTGGTTCATAAGGGCGACCGCTTGGCTATTTGCGACTAGATGTCGTCATCTTCAAAGTCTTCTTCGTCTTCGAAGTCTTCGTCTTCGAAGTCTTCGTCTTCGAAGTCCTCGTCCAGCTCATCTCCACCTTCCTCGTCCTCATCCTCATAGTCGAAATCTTCGTCCTCGTCGTCTAGATCTTCGTCGTCTAGATCCTCGTCGTCGAAGTCATCATCATCATCATCGAGGTCGTCGTCGTCATCTACGTCCTCGTCTTCGTCTTCGTCGCGCGCTGGCGAAAAACGTAGCGGGAACGGTCCTGGGGTGTATTCGGGCCACCCCGAGATATTTTGCATCTCAT
Source organism: uncultured Myxococcales bacterium (assembly GCA_964460115.1). Classification (GTDB taxonomy): domain Bacteria; phylum Myxococcota_A; class Polyangia; order Palsa-1104; family JAEUJZ01; genus JAEUJZ01. Next base: position 28,398 of record CAYWPR010000027.1, on the reverse strand, counting down.
CCATGGACATCATTTACCTCCGGCAGCCTCCTCATGATCCCAGCTAGGCTGGTTTGGGTTCCAAGGTACAAATTGCCTGCGCGCGTTTGATACGTAGCACGGCACATTCGAAGACTCGGAATGGGTGGTTCATCTTTTCGGCGCCCAGGTAGGCCACGCGAAAGTCCTGAGCAACCGCGAGATCAAAGTTCTGCGGGCCAGTGCTGATAAGCACCGCCAAGTGCATCGGCAGCACGCTACAGCGAAACACGCCATCGGTGCAGAGCTCGCGTATATGGCCAAGCTCGGAAACACCGGTGTTTTCGACGAAACGAGCCAACTTTGCATATAGGTGCGGACTACTGACCAGACAATAGGGTCCGTAATAGCCGCTTTCGACCAGTTTTTCAATGGCGGCCGAGACCGTAGCCAGCGCCGTACCGACTTTGTTCCAGTCTCCGAGCGGCGCGATTTGGCGCCCGGGAACCGTGGTCAATCCGGCCAGCCCAAGCTCTTTTATGCCATTAAAGACCATATCGTCTTCGCGATCGGCGACAAAGCTCGATGCACCGGCGGCAGCCGACATATCAAGCGGCATTCCGAACTGATCGCTCGTCTGCAGATCGCGCCAGTATAGCGAAAAGTCTTTGTACAAGATCGGAATGGTCAGCATCTGCCGGCCGGTGGTGTGCACGGGCGGGCTCGGCTCTTCCCCCAATATGCCAATCGCGGCGCGCTCGGTCCCGCTATACACATCGTTATGTACCGACTGTACGCCAGCGCCAAGCGGTCCATAAAGGTCCAAAAAGCGTCGACCGACCAGCCGACGACGAGCGACCTCGACCACCGCCATGTTGAGTTCGCGCCAACGCTCTGGCGATAGCGGCAGGTTTTCGTGGGTCAGGAAGTTACTGGCATCCGGCATCTCAAACGCTCCGTACCTTCAGGGAACCGACGGACCATGCACCATCTGCAAAAATTGGCGACGGGTTAGGTTCGACGGGACTTGGGCTCATGGACGACGACATGGAAGCAATCTGGGTGCGCCCAAGTTCGGCCCGCGCACGCTGCTCGGGATCGCGCGCCATGATGAGTTCGTAGACCTCCGAGACATGCTCGCGTTCTTCATCGGTGATATGCGCAACGATTTGGCGCAGCGACGGCTCAGTAAGCCGTCCGAGCATGCGCTCGTAAGCGTTGATGGTCTCCAATTCGCGTTGGAGAATCTCGCGCAGGACGAGCAAATCCTCAGACATGGTGATGGGTTAAGTAGCCCTTGCCGCGCCCAAATGTCAATACGCCGTGCATATGCTTAGGCGCTGCTTTGAATCGTCGGTCGTCTCGCTGGCCGGGTCGCGAGTCGGGTCAGATGAAAGTAGGTTATGTTAGGCGTTCTTAATCAGGCAGCGCCGCCGAGATGAGTTCGGCCAGCGCCTTGGCTTGCTCAATCCACATGGCATGTCCCGCTCCGGCCAGAATTTCGACCGCGACCCCGCCCAAAGCCGCCGCCAGCTTGCCTTGGGTGCTTGGCGGCATGAGCAGATCGTACTGCCCGCCGATGATGCAGCGAACGCCGCGAATGTCCAATAGCGCGGACCCGAGGTGATGGCCCAGCATGGCGTCGAGCTGGCAAATGGCAGCGGCGCGCGTGGTTCGCGATTCGCTGAACAGGATTTCTAAAAGCGGAATGGTGCTGGGCCGCTCTAAAAAATCTGGAGCGAACAGCAAGCTTTGCAAAATGCGCCAAGCATCCAGTTGCGGTACGTCGTGCTGCCACATGGCGCGCAAGCCAAGCAAGATGCTGCGCAAGCGCGGGCTGATATCGGCGCAGGTGCCAACAAGCACGGCCGATCGCCAACGCCCGCGGCGAGATGCCGCCTGATCCTGTAAAAGCGCGTGCTGTGCCCACATGCCGCCCATCGAAAACCCGATGAGATCAGCATGTGAAATAAACAGATCGTCCAAGACCGCACAAAGCCGCGGCACAAGCGCCGACAGCGTATAGTCCGAGGCCGCAGCCGGCGCTTCTGAACCGCCGCTGCCTAAAGGATCGATCACAAGCGCTTTGCGGCGCAGCTCGCGCAAAAGGCGCCGCAATTGCCGGCCGTCGCTCTGCATTCCAGGCAACACCACCAGCGGCGGAGTTTTGTCCTCCGTCCAAAACAGCAGCTCGTAGTGCAGGCCGGCATGTAGTCCCATCGCGGTTGGCTTTCCGTTTTCTGTGGGCTGCTTCTATTTTTTGGCCGCGGCGCTGCGCTGCGGGTTTGTGATGGGCAATGCGGCATTGGCGGCTTGACTTGGATGGGTGCTGGCCAAACTCGGTCGGTCGCGGTGGCCCTCGAGAAACCGAGCAAGGTTGTGAAAATCGCCCAGCGAGCAGCGTTTGCGAAACAGCATCCAATCCAGCGAGCAAACCAAAGCGATGTCCAGAAAGCCGAATGCTCCGTCGTGAAAGGTGCTTCTGCCGTCAAGCCGAGCATCCAGCCAGCCCAGGCAGCGCTTGATTCTTTCTAGCTGCCGCCCAAGATATGGGGATTGATCAGCGGTAATGCCATCTAGCTCTAGCAGAAACACATTAATTGCACTATCCGTCGCGGCATCGATGCACAGAAGAGCATTTTCATCATCATAGCGGTGCGCCGGGTGAAACAAAGTCGTCTGCAGCGGCAACTGCTTGGGCGATGTAGGGACTTCTCGAGTATAGCGATCGTACAGATAAATCGCGATAAGCTTCGAGTCGAGCACATACTGCGGCTGCCCGCCCTTGGCGTGCATATCGATCAGCGCCGGCACGCGCAGCATCGGATTGATGCGCGAGATCTCTCCATGCGGCACTGTCCAACTGTCGGTGTCGCGCTCGAAGTTTAGATATTTTTCCGCCAGAAGCACCCGCACCCGGCGAACATAGGGAGACGTATCGTGTCCATAAAGTTTAAGCGCCATACCGCGCAGCATAGCATTCGGCATTTTCTGTTGACAGGTTCGACCCGTTGGCAGAGTCATAAAGGGGTGCGCTTTGCCCGTGCTGCTGCGTGGATGATTGGGCTTTTGTGCTTTGCGCTAGGTTGCAGTCGTACCAGCGTCAAGGCGGACCTGGCGCGAAACAGCCGCAGCGATGACGATCTGGTGGCGTTGCTACCGCGGGGGCTAGATGCGGTTTTAGATGTCGATATAGGCGAGCTGCGGCGATTGCCGAGTACCGCCGATCTTTTGGCTCTTTTGCCTGAGGCGGCGACCAAACGGCTGAGCGAATTTGATGAAAATCCGCTACAGAACCTCGACGCGCTGGCCATTGGCCTTTTGGGCATGGGCACCGGCGAGGTCGAGGTGGTTGCAATTCTGCGGGCCAAAAAGACCGAAGGTCCGACGCCAAACGGACCAGGGCAAGGGATGGAGCGTATTTTTGCCAGCTTGCGCCGTCAGTCCACGGCGAGCGAGATGGAATATCACGGATTGCCACTTATCGAAGTCCGCTCGCAGGCGACGGCGCTGCTTTCCGAACGTACGGCGGTATACGGCAACCGCCAAACCGTGCGTCAGGTCATCGATATCTTTCGCAATGACGCAGAAGGCGCGCGACGACAAAGCGATCTGATGCAAGCACTGGAAATGGCGCCGCGAGCCGCGCAAGGCCGGCCGGCCATCATGCTGGCGTTGCTGCTGACCTCGCCCTTGCGCCAGCGGCTTTTTCAAATTGGCCTGGGTGAGCTTGGCACGGATGCCACAATGTTGGCCGTATCGCTGGCAGTCGGCGACGGCATTGACATTGGCGTGGTCGGTGCATACCGCGAACTTTCGGCCGCAAAAGAGTCGGCGCGGCAGCTTCTGGCCCAGGCGCAATCGCTACGACAGCGTCCGGTTTTGCGTTTTCTGGGAATGGACCGATTTGTACAGCCGCTCGTGGCCGTGCCCGTGCCTGCCGGCAAGACGCGGCCGAGCCCCGAGCTGCATTTGGCCTATAGGCTGCCGGGAAGTGAGCTCATCGAGCTTTTAAGCAGGCTTACGAAACTACAGCGGCTGCGCGAAGGGACCAAGCCTTAAGAAGCTGTGGCTCACTTCTAATCGGATGTCCGGCGGGAGCCGTCAGCCCGGGGCCCGCCAAAAACAAGTGCGGAGCCAGCGCTTTGCCCTGAGCCGCCTGCGTCACCAATCTGTCTTCCGCAGAACTTGATACAGCCACAATCGCACTGGTCACGCCGGCATACAGCAATGCTTGCGCATTGGCCGCAACATCGGGCAGATAGAACTTCCAGGGCGCGCCCCCCGCAGTCAGCAGATGAACATGGGAATCGATAAGACCGGGCAAAAGGGGGTTTCCGCGCCCATCAAAGCGCAGCGCGTCCTGCGGCGGCAATGCACTACCGGCCGCGGTGACCGCGATGAGGGTTGTTTCCGAAAACAGGACATCTCGATCGCGAAGCAGACGTTCTCCATCAAAGCATCACTTTCTTAGAGCACGCCGCCCTGGTGGGCTGATTATTATCTTCCTTGCAGCAAACGGATGGGACCGGAATGGCTGGAACTACTGCGCAAGGGACGATGCAAAACAATGGACCGGCCGGCCTGTTTGCCTGCGGCAAAGGCCTCGGGATTGGCGCGGGCCGCTGAACGCCGTCGTACTTGGCGTGGATAACGACTTTGCAAAAATGACTGCAGCTCGGCGTCTTTGATCCAGATGAGCCCTTCACGCTGCTGCTCGCGCGATTGCAGATCCAGTTTTTCGGCAAAACCGCGCATGACACCGACTAAATAACTGCGCCGTAGCGAATCGGATTGCAGGCCCTGCTGGCGCCGATGTTCGCGCCACAGCCGTTCGGCTGTCCCTAGAAGGAAATCGTGCACGTGCGCCGCCATTTCCAGATTGGCGGCGCTGCCGCAAACTTCCAGCACCGATCCGGATTTTCCAAGCCTTGGCCGATGGACGGAGGTCCAGATGGGCTCGACAAAAAAATGCCGGCCCAAGATGGCGGCGAGCTGCCGCTGATGCGCCTGAATGCGACCCGTCGGCTCACCCAGATGGCGAAAAGAATAAGCCGCGGCATGAGGTTTTTGCGCAACCGCCAAATTGTACTTGAGCATCAAGCGTTGCGCCTCACGCATGGCGGCCTCTGCTTCGTTGCGGTTCGGACTTTGGGCCAGTGCCAAAAGCTTGGCGATGCGTTCCAAAACTCGCGCTTCGGAATCCGGCAGGGGTCCTGAAGGACGCGGCAGCCCGCTGGCCGCGGGATCAATGCCGAGCATGCGGCAGCTTCGCGCAAAGGCCGGGCCATGCGCCACTTCATGAATCGCGCCGAGCACTTCATCGGCGTACTGGTGGGCCATCTCGTGCTTTAAGACCTCAAGGACCACACCCCATGAAAAATTCAGCACCAAATTGCGTGAAATTTCGATGGTCCGGTCGGTGCGCGTCCATTGCCCCAGGCGGCTTGTGGCATCGCTTAGTAAAAATACCGGAGCTTGCAAGGCGCGACGCAGGTGGCTCCAATTGATGCTGTCCCAGTCGCGCTGTAGGGCGCGTACGACGGCCGCTTCAAGCTCGGCAGAAAGCCGATCATGGCAGTCGGTATTCGAGTTTGGCTCAGCTTGCCCGAAAAAACTCATGGCCCAAACTGTGAACTACAATTTGCCCCTTGTCGCAAGCGCGTTCTTGAAAAAGGGCGGCCATTGTCGACGGACAAGCTAGAGTGAAAATTTTCCGCAGCGCTGTTTAGTGCTTCAGGGTAGAGCCGCCAGAACCGACTATAAAGGCATTGCTCGGTTCGCTGGCCCAGACGCTTTGAAAAATCGCCGGAGTTCCTCCGCAAGAAACCGTCCAGATTCTGCCGTCCCATTTCAGAATGGTCCCTTTGCTGCCGGCGATCCAGACATTGTTCGCATCGCTGCCCCAGACGCTATAAAAGGACACGGAAATAGGAACGGATACAGCCGACCAAGCGCTGCCGTTCCAATGCAGAACGGTTGCCTTGTCGCCAACGGCCCAGACGTCGCTTGGGCTTGTGCCAAAGACACCGCGGAGCACCGACGAACTGCCGGTTGACTGCGCGGTCCAGTTGGTACCATCCCATTTTATAGAGACTTAGACCAGCGCTCCAAACATTATTGGGGTCGCTTCCCCATAGGCCATTTGGACAGTTGCCGCCTGGACTGCCGGTCGAAGTCCAATTGTTGCCCCTCCAGCGCAGCACGGTACAAGAGGTGCCCAGAAAACCGCCTGCATATCCGCCCACCCAGACATCATCGGCGGCAAAGCCCCAGATGCTATTCAAGTCGATGCTGCTTGGCCGTGTTTGTTCCGTCCAAGCACTGCCGTTCCACTTGAAAACATGTCCAGCGCGGCCGGCGGCCCAGACATTGTTTGCATGAAGACCCCAGACTGAATTGAGATAGGTGGTCACATTGCCGGGCGCTTCATTCCAGACTGTGCCATTCCACATGAAAATCGAACCAGCGCTTCCCACAGACCAAATGCTGCTCGCCCCACTTCCCCACATCGCCGAAACCGGGGCCCAGTATGCTAGCGCCGTCCAGCTTGAGCCGTTCCAGCGCAGCGGCACACCCGTGCTTGAGCCGACCCATATATCACTACTGACCGAGCCCCAGATTCCGTATAGCTCGGAGCTGCTGCCGCTCGTCTGAGCGGCCCAGGCACTGCCGTTCCATTTGACGATGGTGCCGCCGTTGCCGATGGCCCATACGTTCATCATATCAATTCCGAACACGGCATTTAGTTGTGCCCCGGTAGAACTTATCTGCGGAGTCCAGCCAAATAAGGAGCATAATTATCTGGGGTTGAGCAGCGCCTCGGCTTTTTGCAGGAAGAAGGTAGCGCCGGCTTGGTCAAAAATGTGCACGGCGCGGCGCAGATGAAAATGTCCGGCAGGGTCTTTGGCCAAAAGGGCGCGGCCGAGTTCCAGACAAGCAAATCCCTCATCCATGGGCAGGGCGTAGCAGCGGGCGATTTTCAGGCTTTCTTCCAAGCACGCTCGCTGCCGCCGGCCGTCGCCACGCAGCCCAGCCAGCACCGCATCCCACAAAAGGAAACGGGGCCGGCTGCGCGGCATGATGCCTTGGTGGCGCTGTAGTCGCATGACGGCGCGGATGGCTTTTTTTCGTAGCGCCGAGTTCTCAACGTGTCGATTCCGCCACAACGTCAAAAAAATCTCGGCAGGAACTGGAGCGCAATCTGGACCGGCAAGCGTATTTGTAAAATCATCTGCAAACGCCGACAATAGTTCCGAAGCCACCGCCAATGCCTCTTCATTTTGGCCGCAATGCAGCGCCACCAATCCTAAAAGTCCCTGGGCCATAATGACAGTCAGCTTCTCACCGACTTGTTTGGCGCCGAAGAGTACGGCGTTGCCACACTCTCGCGCTTTTTCCAGATCATTGCGATACAGTGCTGAAATTCCTTCGTAGACGTGGGCGACCGCCGCGTACAGCGACGTCTCGCTGCGCTGGGCCAAGCGCTTAAGCTCGGCAATTTTCGCCTCCCCTTCTGCCAAGTTTCCCAGCGCCAGGGTTCCCGGAATTTGCGCACGGATGGCCAAACACTCGCTGGCGATATCGCCTTGCTCGCTGCTCCAACGCAAAAGCGCCTCGGCCTCAGCAGCACCTTGGCGCAGCCGCCCTTCCAGCATGTGAAAGGTCGTCTTTGCAGCCATAAAAGATCCGCGATTTTTTGTGCCGCTATTTGGCAGCAAGCGCTCGGCGGTTTGCAAACAGCGTTGTCCGATGTCCCTGCGCCCAAAAAGTCGCATTCCAATTGCAATCATCGACAACGCCATAAGCTGTCCATCACAAGACTTGATACTGCGCGCCGCCCGCTGCACCCGCAGCGTCATCAGCAGCGTTTCTTTGCCGCGCGAAAGCCGGACGAGCGCGTGACAAAACGCCCACCCAAGTTCGGTAAACTCGCGCAGCACTGCTTCCTGCTTGGGATCGCAAGGACGCTGCGGCAAATAGCCATAAAGGGACGCCAAAAACTCCAAAGCATGCAAAGCGAGGGCCCGCGAGATTTGCGCCGAACGCTTCGGAAATGGCATACCCAAAAGCTCTTGCGCAATCTGTCCGCTCTTGATGACTTCGGAATACTGTCCGAGCACGTGATAGCTATCGGCCAAAAGCCTGTGCAAGCGGGCGCGCAAAAGCGCTGGAGCATTCACTTCGTCATAATAAGAAAGCGCCTGCTGCAACTGCTTTTCGGCCTCGCGCATCGCCCCCGCTCGCATCGCCTGCTCACCGGCGATTGCGGCATAATGCGCCCCTTGTTCGAGCTGCCCCGCCTGCTGGTAGTGATATGCCAAAAGTACCGCGTGGGGGCTAGGGTCGGCGTATCCGCGCTGCAATCCGGCGGCAACTTGCCCGTGCATGGCTTGCCGCTGCGCGCTCGACAAAGAAGCCAGCGCCGCCTCGCGAATCTTATCGTGACTGAAACGCCACTGCTGATCGTTGATTTCTAACACCGCTGCATTCGCGCAAGCGGCCAGAAATTCATCGGCCTGCGGCTGCAAGCTGTGCAAAAGGACCGGATCGATTTGCCTTCCGGCCACGGCCATCAGCAATAAGGTCTCGCGCCAGGTTTCCGGAACTCGCAAAAGCCGCCGCTTTAAAACCGCCTGCACACCGCCGACTTTGAGCGCCGCCGGCACTCCGGCGCGGCCAACCGCTTCCAGGCTACCGGCTTCCTCGACCAGGGCGCGCAGCACTTCGATCATAAAGAAGGTATTTCCTTCGCTTTCCTTTTCCAGAAACTCGACCAGTGCCTGATTGAAATTCGTGGCGCCCAGCATCGACAGGCTAAGCTCTGCCACTTCGTTTTTTTGCAAGCGCCCCAGCATAAGAGCTTGGCTTCCGGAAATCTCGCTGGGCAAATCGCTGCGTTCATCATGGCGATAGCTGGCCAGCACCAAAAGCCGCTGGTTTGCCAAAAGCGGCCCGAGCCGCCGCAGCAGCGCGACGCTTTCCGATGAAGACCAATGAATGTCTTCAAGAATGACGAGCGTCGGTATGTTTTGACGCGACAGCACATCTAGCACCGTATTGATTAGACGCTGCTGCGTCGCCAGCGGATCCAGAACTGCAGCGTCGCCCAAGGGCCGCCCTAGGAGTTGCCCCAGATCAGCCACCAGGGATTTTAGGACGCTGGCTTCAAGTTCGCTAATCTCCGTAGATAGGCACAGGGTGCGCAGAACTTCACCCCATTCCCGATAGGCGGCTTCACCACTGCTTTGGGCCTGGCCGCGCACCACTTGGATGCCGCGAACCAAAGCCAGGGCGCGCAGTTCATCGAGCAATCGAGACTTGCCGACACCGCTTTCTCCACCAACGAGCCAAATCCCACCTTGGCCATTTATGGTCTTGTCCAAAGCGGCTTCTAATTGTTCCAGTTCCTGGTCGCGTCCGACTAGTCTTGCGGCTTGCAGAAAGCTTTCGCGGGTGCCAGCCAGCGCTGCATCATAGGATGTGCCGGTCGCTGCGCCAAGCGCCCGCAGGGCGGCTTCCGCCGAGGCAAACCGCTCCGCAGGATTTCTGGCCAAAAGCCGTCGCACAAACTCGCTAAGGGCCGGAGGCTGAATTTGCGCCAGTGCTTCCTCTTGCAAAGGCGGTGTGTCCTCCGCCGCGGCATCATTCCTGCTGGTTGGCAGGTGCTGACACAGCACTTCCAAAATACTCAGCCATTGCTGATTGACGGCAAGGAGTTTTTCCAGTCCCAAAACATTCGACAAAAACTGCGTCGCAGAGTGTCGCGCAAAAGGATAAAGTCCAGACAGAAGTTCGCAAGCCATCACCCCAAAGGAATAAAGGTCCGACGCCGGAGTGGCGTTTTTCCCCAATAAGATCTCTGGGGCCATATATTCCACAGTTCCGGCAATTGAACGATCATAGCCAACGGTGGTCGCCACTCCGAAGTCCACGACCTTGACATGCTCGCCAATGCACATCACGTTGCTTGGCTTCAAATCGCGATGCAAAACACCGCGGCGGTGCAGGTAGACAAGGGCCAAGAGTACTTGCGCCAAAAGCCAGGTTTTTTGCTCAATGGTGCGATGGGCTGCGGCTTCACGAAGCGACTGGCAGCCGGTCAGAAGCTCCATGGTGAAATAGGGCTGCCCCTCATAAAAACCGTAGTCTAAAACGCTGACGATATGCGGATGGCGCAGCGAGGACATCGTTCGAAACTCATGGGCCAGCGCCAGATGGTAAAGGCGCAAAGCTTCTTCCGTTGCGCCACTCCCTATCGCGTCAGATAAATCGGAGCCGGCACCTACTTGTATCGCCGAGGTTGCCGCCATAGTCGCCGCCATACTGGCAAAGTTCGCCGTGGCTGTAGTCCCCACGTTCGCCGCCGGTACCTCAACGCGCTTCAGCGCAACCATCTGCTGAGTTAGGCGGTCGCAAGCCAGATAAACAGCGCCCATTGCTCCCTGACCAAGTAGGGAAATAAGCGCATAACGATGTCCAAGCAGCTCGGTTGCATGCATCATCAAATTGCAGCCCTTGCCGCTATTATCGCCGATCTACCCGCCACCGCTAAGCATCCTGAAATGGGACGCAGCAAGTGGCCTCAAATGCTAATGCGTAGGCCAAGAAGGACGTGCACACGTCCTATTTGGCAGGCAGCATGCGAATTTCGTACTGGGGCATGGGAATTTCGATCTGCCGGGCGCGAAATGTTTCGAGCAGGGCTTGGTTCAGTTCTGCCTGAGCGTTCACATATTTTTCGACCGATACCCAGGGCTTAACGGCAATGGTGATGGCGAAATCGCTGAGCGCGGAAACTCCGACCACCGGTGCCGGCTCCGTCAAGGTTCCAGAATAACGCGAAAGGGCTTCATGAATGGTCTTTAACGCAAAAGGAATGTCCGTATTGTAAGCCACCGAAATGGTCAGGCTGAGCTGGCGAATTCGACCGTAGTTATGAAGGATTTCGCCGACCAGCTTGCGATTGGGAATCACCACCCGCGACTGGTCGGGATGGGTCAAGGTCGTCGAGAAAAGCTCAACCGATTCGACCTGCCCTTCGACTCCGACCATGCTGACATACTCACCCACGCGAAACGGCCGCGTGAAAATAATCGTCAGTCCGGCGACCAGATTGCTGAGCACCCCCTGCATCGCCAGACCAAGACCCACCCCGGCCACTCCCAAGCTGGCGATAAGCGGCAGAAAATCGACGCCCAGGTTTTGTAAAGCCATCAGAATAAAAAGGATTAGGCAAATAAGACTCAGCAGCCGCACGAGCAGCATGCGTACTGGGGGTTCAAGTCCTCTTTTCCCAAGCCAGCTATTCGCTGCGTTGCGCAACCGCAGCGCGAGAAAGGAGCCCACAATAATAATAAGGATGGCAGACAACACGCGCGGCCCATACCGAATGCATAGCTCGATGAGGACCCGCTTGCTCTGCTCAAGGGATTCAAGATTTGGTGGATTCATCTGTATTCCTTGATCGGCTGGTGAACTTGTAGATGGGTGCCCTCGCGAGCAAATCTAGTTCCTGTCTATAAAACAGCGATTGTGGCCGCGTGAAGATGCGAACAGGAGGTTTTATCAACCGCTCAGTATCGCTAAATTGAACGATGAAAGCATGGCCAAATTGCGTTCCGAGGCAAACCCATTGAAATCTGCGACGAAAAAGGGCTGAAAAATAAAAAGCCCCGGTGGGGCTTTCCACCAGGGCTTTTTTGCCCGCGGCGAACCGCGGAACGAGCGGCCAGAAACTACTTCGTGGCGTCGGCCGGCTTGGGATCTTCCTTCTTCGGGGGCTCCTTCTTGGTCTTGCCCTTCTTCTCCTTAGCCGGGGCCGGGGCCGGGGCGTCATCGCCAGCGAAAGCGGGAACGGCAACGGTCAACGCGAACACTGCGGTAAGGCCCATCAGGATCTTCTTCATTGGTTTTCTCCGTAGTAGTGGTTGGGGAGCAGCGCTCCCTGCTCGCTCACGCGGCACGGTCTGGACATTAGCACATCATGTGCCAGCGCCTCTGTTGCACTCCTGAAACGATGTGAATCGCGTAAATTCGTCATTCGATTGGCCTACGGTTTTTTCCGGCCCAGCGCAGAGTTCGCAATGTGAGGCGCGATTGCAAATCGACTGTGGCGATTTTGTAGATCCGCACCGCTTGAACCTACTTTTCATCGAGATGAATACGGTAAGGACATGTCGGCGCCTGTGGCATACGGACCGACCTGAGCAGCACCCAGCATGCGAGCAGGACGTCGGCTTCCTGCTCGCCACCGCTTCCCAAAAGGAGCCAGTCCTAAGCGTCTCTGGCTCAGGTCTTTCGTGCCGACGGCACGAACACCGGGCGCACCGTGCGTGTCGCGGCATCGTAGTCGATAACCGTGGGCGGGCGCTCGCACTCCCACGTTGTGACGTTGGCGAAGGTCGTGCCGTCTTCCTGCCACAGGCCGCCGTCCTGGTGGATGTGGCCGAACATGTGCAACCGTGGCTGCACTTTTGCCACACGAGCGCGAAGATCGGCGCAGCCTTGACGTCCGATCTGGTGATAGCCGTCGGCACTGTAGCGGTCGCCGATGCCAGCGGGCGGACCATGAGTGACAAGGACATCGATGCCTTGCGGAATCAGCGCCCAGCGCGCCGCCAGCTCGGCACCGCGCGGCAGGTTGAAGGCCCAGTCATTGTATTCCGGTTGCCACGGACTGCCGTAAAAACGCACGCCCTCGACCTTCGCTTCACTGTCCTGCAAATAGATGACATCAGGGCCGAAAAGGGCGCGCGCCGTTTCAGGAGTGTGTACGAAGGCCCAATCGTGATTGCCGGCGATGATTATTTTGTGACGATGCGGCAGCGACAGGATAAAACGCGCCGCGGCGGCCAGTTCATCCAGATCGCCAGCGCGGCACATATCGCCGGCATGCACGAAGACATCGCCCGCCGGGACCTGCAGTTCGTCATGAAACTGGTGCGTGTCGGCCACTGCAACAATTCGCATGTCACGATTTTAACGCGTTCCAGTCAGACCGCTTCTAATACAGACGATGCTGTAGCCCTTTGGGCTTGGGACATGCGGTTCCCGCCGCGTTGCCAATCAGCGCAGTGCCTGTCAAAACCCCCGCTGCAGTCAACTGCAACTGCCCTTGTGCCGCCGACTGCGAGCGCGCTTCCCAAGCGCGAACCTGCGCCCGCACCCCGGAACCAAGCCCAGCGAATTCGTCGGTAATGTGAGCACTTTTGCCGCGCTTGCAAGAAAGCAGCGCCTCCACCGGACAGCTCACCGTCTGACCATCGGGACTGCTTAGGCAAGCTAGCAGGTAGCGGGCCTCGCGCAGGCAATCAAGCTGGTATTCGCGATCCAGTCCCTTCACATCTTGCTGGCTTAGCGTTCCGCACGCCGCCTCATTATCCATCGAGGTGTACTCGACTTTGTACACTTGACGCGAGCCCGCCGTACGGACCTCGGCCTTCATATTGGTCAAAATCAAATGATGTGGCGGTGTATCGCGCAGCCGACCAAGGTGCGCAACCAAAAACCAGCCGCCTGCGGCCTGCAGGGCCAAAAAGGCCGATGCCGTACCCACCGTTTGGGCCTTCGCCGTCCAACTGGCGCGCAGCCGCTTGACCGTCGGCTGTATATCGTCTTCCACGAAGCAGGACCCGCCCAGCAAAGAATTCAAACAAGTACAGATTTGCTCCATCGAGCGAGCGCTGCGGCAGGGAACGGCCGGCGAAAATTCATCCAATTGATAGATGCGCCAAACGGTTTCGTCCCGTTGCTCAAAGCTCAGCGATTTGTTGTAACTGGCCAACGCCTCGGCCGGACGATTGCGCGCCTCGGCGATGCGCCCCAGGGTGTAGAAGGCGCCGGCTTTGCGTTCGGCGGTTGTGGAAAATTTCAGCGCCTGCAGTGCTGTACGCTGTGCCGGGTCGAATTTTTGAACCATCAGCAAGGCCATGCCAAGCTCTTCCAAAACCTGCGCGTCTTTGGGATTTGCGCGCAGCGCCGTCGTGAAATCTGAAACCGCCTGCGGCCATTCATTGCTTTGGGCATGCGCGCGCGCGGAAGCCAGCACCCCCTTATAGTCGGGCTTTTCCGCTTTGAACGCGCTTATTCTGGTTCGAGGGGTCGCAGCCCAGACGTGAGTGCTTGGACCAAAGATCGCGATCAGACCTAAAAACGAGCCGATTCCAAACCGCAGTACGCAGGGGGGAAAAAGCATGAGCGTACTCTACAATCAAAATGCTGGGGACGGGATACAAGATACTAGATTTGCAGCACGCGTGAGCAGCGGTTGACAGGCCTTGGCAAATGGCCTAGTTTGACGCGAATTTTGCGTCGAAAATGCCGGAGAAGACCCAGTGCGTGATCGTAGCCGGGGGGCTTGGCACCCGCATGCATCCCCTGACTCGCTCCTATCCAAAATCGCTGATTGAAGCAGGCGGCCTGCCGTTTGTTCATCACCAGCTTGCCTGGCTGAAAAGCCACGGGGTCACCGAGGTGGTTTTTTGCATCGGCTACCGCGGCGAGATGATTGTTGACTACGTCGGCGACGGTCGGCGTTTTGGGCTCTCCGTAAGCTACGTCGATGAGGGCAATGATTTGCGCGGCACGGCGGGGGCACTGCGCCGCGCCCTTGAACAAGATCGGCTGGCTTCGTCCTTTTTGTACACCTACGGAGACTCCTTTTTGCCCATCGATTTTGCTGCTGTCTATGATCAGTTTCAGCGTTGCACGCAGCCGGCATTGATGTGTATTTTTCACAACCATGGACAGTGGGACAAAAGCAATGTCATCTGGGATGCGCACGCGCAGGAAATCGTCCTATATGACAAGCGCCGCACGCAGCGTCCAGAGGCAGAGTTCACTTTCATCGACTATGGTCTGTCGGCGCTGCGGCGTGAAACGGTAGAATCCTTGATTCCTGCGGATCGTCCCTACGACATGGCCGATGTCTTTTGTGCGCTCAGCCAAACCGGACGATTGGCGGGTTTGGAGGTCAAAGAGCGTTTCTATGAGATTGGCTCGCCGGAAGGCTTGCGCGCCTTTGAGGAATGGCTGACTGCGAGGGCTGTATGACCGCCAAGCACAGCCTGATCATTTTGGATCGAGACGGAGTTTTGAACCGAGCCTTCGTCGAGGCGGCAACTGGCCGAATCCTGAGTCCGCTGTCTTTGGCAGAAGTTGAAGTTTTTTCGGAAGTTCCCACTGCTTTGGCCCGCTTGACAAAAGCCGGTTACACCACCGTTGTGGCCACCAATCAGCCCGGCGCCGCCAAAGGGGAAGCATCCAAGGAAGCGCTAGAGGCCGTGCATCACTTGGTCCTAAGCCAAGCGCAATCGGCTGGCGGCATCATTTCGCACTCGTACATTTGCTACCATCGCGCGGAAGACAACTGTCCCTGCCGCAAGCCCAAACCCGGTTTGCTGGAAGAGGCATTAAACGCCCACCCGAGCTGTTCGCGGGAACATTCCTGGATGGTTGGAGATCGCGCGACCGATGTTCTGGCCGGTGCTGCGGCCGGACTTTGCACCGCGCTGCTCGGCTCGACGTTGCCTCTTGCGTTAGCGCAATTAAACAAGCAGGGAGTCGTTCCCAAGTACTTTGGGCCAAACTTTGGCGACTTTGTGAACTTTCTTCTATTGCGGTCAGGCGATGTTTTCGGGCCGCTTGCCGCAAGGAGCTACTAAAGATGTCCTTTCTAGCGACCCGCCGCATCAAGATCTTCGCCGACTGCGCCGACGTAGAAACCATGCTGCAGCTTGCGTGGCGTCCGGAAATTTCCGGATTTACGACCAATCCTACCTTGATGCGCAAGGCCGGAATCTCGGACTATCGCGCCTTTTCTCGACAAATCCTTGCTGAAGTCACAGACAAACCCATCTCATTTGAAGTATTCGCCGATGACTTCGCCGAGATGAAGCGACAAGCGCAGCAAATCGCTGCCTGGGGCAAAAATGTCTATGTCAAGATTCCGATTACCAACACCCGTGGCGAGTCGGCGCAGGATTTGATCCATTCCCTGTCCGCAGCCGGCGTGAAAGTCAACGTCACCGGACTTTGTACCCTGGCCCAAGTGCTCACCGCCTGTCAGGCTTTGCGCGGCGGCGCCCCCAGCGTCGTTTCGGTCTTTGCCGGCCGCATCGCCGACACCGGCCGCGATCCCAAGCCCATCATGTCGGCTGCAGTTTGTCTGTGCACCAGCAGCGACCCGAACATCGAGCTGCTTTGGGCCAGCCCGCGTGAGCTGCTCAACATCGTGCAAGCCGAAATGATCGGCTGCCATATCATCACCGCCACTGCGGACATCTTGAACAAGCTGCCACTACTCGGCAAAGATCTCGATTTGTTCAGCCGCGAAACAGTACAGATGTTTCACCGCGATGCGCAGGCGGCGGGATACGCGCTATGAGCACATTCATCGAGACATATCTGGCTGAAACTGTAGAAGTTCTGCAAAGGATTGATCGGCCGAGCATCGAAAACTTGATAAACGGCCTTGGCGCTGTCAAAAAACGCGGCGGGCGACTGTTTATCTTGGGAGTGGGAGGCTCGGCTGGACATGCCAGCCATGCCGTCAACGATTTGCGCAAGATTTGCCGAATCGAAGCCTATGCGCCAAGCGATAACATTTGCGAGCTGACCGCGCGCATCAACGATGACGGTTGGGATAGTTCCTATTCCGCCTGGCTGGCCGGCTCGCGACTTGTGCCAGCCGACGGCCTTTTGATTCTATCAGTTGGTGGCGGCGACCGCGCACGAAATGTTTCCATGAACCTGGTGCAAGCCATCGAGTACGGCCGGCGCATCGGCGCCTCCATCTTTGGAATCGTTGGACGAGACGGCGGCCATACGCGCCAGCAATCTGATGCTTGCGTGGTGATTCCCCCGCTTTATGCCGACCGCATCACGCCGCATACCGAAGGTCTGTGCAGTGTCATTTTGCACCTTGTGGCGTCGCATCCGCTGCTCAAGGACGAAAATACCAAATGGGAATCCGTTTTAACCAAGACGGTTCCGGCCTAGAAGGTTTGACAACCAAGATGATTGCCGAGCGTTATTTTCTAGTCGGCGGCGCGGGATTTATCGGCAGCCATTTTACCGATGCGCTGCTGGCCCAGTCGCACGTCAGCCGCGTGACTTTGTACGACAATTTTTCGGGAGGGCGACAATGGCACTATCAGCACCATCAAAGCGACCCGCGCCTGCAAGTTGTGGTCGCCGACGTGCAGGATCTCCCCAAATTGCAAGCGGCGATGCAGGGACATGACGCGGTCATTCACCTGGCCTCTAATCCCGACATTGCCCGCGCCGTCACTGAACCGGACATCGATTTTTGGCAAGGAACCGCGCTGACTCACTATGTACTAGAGGCCATGCGACGGACGCAGACGCCGCGCATTCTGTACGCCTCGGGCAGCGGTGTTTACGGTGAAATCGGCGATGAAGAGGCGGATGAAGATCGCGGCCCGCTGATTCCGATTTCTACCTACGGCGCCAGCAAATTGGCGGGGGAAGCCCTTATCGCTTCCTACTGTCATATGTTTGGGCTGTACGGTTTGGTCTTTCGCTTTGGCAATGTCGTTGGCCCGCGGCAGACACACGGCGTTGGTTTCGATTTTGCGCGTCGATTGCTTGTGGATTCGACGCGTCTGCGCATTCTGGGCGATGGGCTGCAAAGCAAATCCTATATCCATGTATCCGACGTAGTACGGGCCGTGCTCCTGGCTGCAGAGCACACCCAAGAGCATTTTCGCGCCTACAACGTCGCTACCGGCGACTATGTCACCGTCCGCGAGATCGCCGACATCGCCGCCGCGTGCCTAAACTTGCCGCAAGGCTCGATCACTTACGAATACACGGGCGGTGACCGCGGCTGGAAAGGCGATGTGCCGGTGATCCGTTTATCGACCAGTCGCATTGCCAGCCTGGGCTGGCAATGCCAACGCCCCACCCGCGTGGCGCTACGGGATGCCATTTCCGACATGCTTGTCGATATACGCGGAGGAAAGATGTGAACGCGAGCAAGCCGCTTAGTTCCCATGCGCATGATGCGACCGGAAACGGCGATCCCGAAATTCGTCTGCTCATTCCCGAAAAGGACGATCCGCAGCCCGAAATCTCGATTGTAGTACCGGCGCTAAACGAACAAATCACCATCGCTGATTTTGTCGCCTGGTGCCATGAAGGCCTGCGTCAGGCCAACATCGCCGGCGAGATTCTTATCGTTGACAGCTCGACCGACCGCACCGCTGAGATTGCGCTGGCCGGGGGCGCCCGCGTCCTAAAAACCCCAAAGCGCGGACTTGGACGAGCTTATATTGACGCGATTCCTTATATCCGCGGTCGCTATGTACTATGCGGCGACTGCGACTGCACTTACGATTTTCGTCACATTGCGCCGTTTGTTGAAAAACTGCGCCAAGGCTACCAGTTTGTCATGGGCTCGCGTTTCACAGGCTATATCGAGCCGGGCGCCATGCCGCCGCTACACCGCTACTTCGGCACGCCGCTGACCACCGGGGTTCTCAACATGATGTTTGGCAGCCGTTTTTCGGACATTCATTGCGGCATGCGCGGCATGACCCGCGACGCTTTGCAGCGCATGGATTTGCGCTCGCAGTCCTGGGAATATGCCTCTGAGATGGTGCTGAAATCGGTACATATGCAACTGCGGACGACCGAGGTTCCGATTCGATTTCTCAAAGACCGCGAAGGACGGCTGTCCCATCATGCTCGCACCGGCTGGTTTTCTCCGTGGCAGGCCGGCTGGATCAATCTGCGCGCGATGTTTATTTATGGTCCGAATTTTTTTCTGTTTAAACCGGGGCTCGGCTTGTTTTTGCTGGGGCTCGTGCTGACGCTGCTACTGGCCACCGGACCACGCCAGATTGGCGCCATTACTTTGTCCTTACATTTTATGCTGCTGGGTCTGACCGCCACCGTGCTGGGACTTCAGTGCGTATATCTGGGAATTTTGGCGCAGATCTTTTTTGATTATCCTGCGGAACGAACCAAGCGCTGGCTGCGGCGTTTTGCTTATACCCGCACGGTCCTGGCCAGCGCTGCGACCTTTTTAAGCGGAATCGCGCTGTGCTGCCCACTGGTT
This sequence comes from uncultured Myxococcales bacterium, assembly GCA_964460115.1. GTDB lineage: Bacteria > Myxococcota_A > Polyangia > Palsa-1104 > JAEUJZ01 > JAEUJZ01. The sequence continues at coordinate 9,356 of CAYWPR010000027.1, read as the reverse complement.
CTGCGCTATGTACGCTGGAATTTTCGCCTGCCGATCCTAGGTGCCCCCAATTACATGGCGGTCCTGGGACTCATGCTAATCATCATCAGCTTCATGACCTTTACCTTCACATTGCTGCTGCATGCCACCCAGGTGGCGCTGCGCAATCGCAGCTAAGAATGCAACGCGTTTCCCAACTGTCGAAAGTTTACTGCCGATGAATACATCCCCATCAGACAATTGGAACGAGCACTGGCAAGCCTATGCCGATGCCGCGCAGCAAAATCCGGCGCAGGCCTATCGCCGGCAGCTTGTGCGCAATCTGCTAAACCTAAACGCTGCCGCGCTGCCAATTCGCGTTTTAGAGCTCGGTTGCGGACAAGGCGATTTCGCGCGGGAGCTTCACGCCGCCCAGCCGCATGTCGAGTATCTAGGACTCGACCGCAGCGAATCTGGTATCAGCTACTGTCGCGCCAAAGCTCCGCACGCCGCATTTTTGGTTGCCGATTTGGAAACCCCGTTTGACTTGCCGCCGGCATATCAAAAATGGGCCACGCACGTGGTGTGCAGCGAAATGCTAGAGCATGTGAACGATCCGACGCGCGTCCTGCGCAATGTTCGGCCCTACATCGCGGCCCAAGGAATCGTCGTAATCACCGTGCCTGGGGGACCGCGGTCGGCATTCGACATACACATTGGTCACCGCCGGCATTTTACCCCCGCCGATCTGACCCAGGTATTTCAGGAGGCAGGATTTACCCCCCAAGCAGTGTATGGAGCTGGATTTCCATTTTTCAACCTCTACCGCTTGGCCATCATCGCCAGCGGCCGTCAACTGATCAAGCAAGCGAAACGCCCGGAATTTGCGCAAAGCCCGCTGACACACATCGCCAGTCGGCTGTTTACTTTCTTATTTCGTGCCAATCGTCATCGCGGCCAGCACGGCTGGCAGATTGTTGGTGTTGCAACGCCAAATCATGGTGTTTTAACTCCGAATTGCGGTGTTTCAACGCCAATTCGCGATGACCACGGTGTTTCAACGCCAATTCGCGATGATCACGGTGTTTCAACGCCAATTCGCGATG
>CAYWPR010000027.1:0-8192 GCA_964460115.1 uncultured Myxococcales bacterium | reverse complement strand
GGTGTTTCAACGCCAATTCGCGATGATCACGGTGTTTCAACGCCAATTCGCGATGGGCATGGTGTTTCTACACCAAATCATGATGTTTCAACGCCAAATCACGTGGGGCCCTCATGATTATCGGACGCAGTCCTTTGCGCATCACGCTGGGCGGCGGCGGCACGGATTTGCCTTCTTATTACCAGCAGCACGGCGGCTTTGTCCTGTCGGCCGCCATCACACAGTATGTGTACGTCAGCATTCATCATACTCCCTTTGATGAGATGCTCATTCGTTACTCGCAAATCGAACGGGTCAAGCGCGTTGACGACATCCGCCATCCGATTATTCGCGAGGCGCTCAAACTCCTTTCGATTGAAGGTCCGGATATTGAGATTACCAGCATGGCTGATCAGCCAGCAGGAACCGGACTTGGCTCATCAGGAAGCTTTACGACTTGTCTGCTGAAGGTTCTGCACAAATTCAAGAAGTACTTTGTATCCCCCGAGCAGCTTGCCAGCATGGCCTGTCATATTGAGCTTGAGCGCCTGGGCGAACCGATTGGCAAGCAGGACCAATATATCGCTGCGTACGGCGGAGTCACTGCTTTTGAGTTCGCCCAAGATGGCACAGTAAAGGCCCGCGCCGCCCGTCTGTCCATGGAAACGCTCGGCCAACTTGAAGACAACCTGCTTATGGTCTCGACCGGATACTACCGCGCTGCTTCCGAAGTTCTGCGCGAGCAAGATCAAAAAAGTCGCGCCATGGATCCATCGATGATGCAAAACCTGCATCACATTAAGGAACTCGGGCTGCGCAGTCAAGCCGCCCTTGAAAGCGGAGATCTGACGACATTTGGTCTGATCATGCACGAGCATTGGCAGTACAAAAAACAGCGTTCCAAGCTTATGTCGAACGCCGATATTGACCGCTGGTATGAACTGGCCCTGCAAAACGGAGCGCTCGGTGGCAAGCTAATCGGCGCCGGCGGTGGCGGATTCCTATTATTCTACACGGAAGAAAAGATGCGCCTGCGCCGAGCTTTGCGCCAAGAAGGCTTGCGTGAAGTCGACTTACAATTCGACTTTGAAGGCGCAAAAATCTTATGAAGCGACTGCTTGGCTGGAGTTGTTTGGGTGGAGCCCTATGGACCCTGCTTGTCGCCAGTCTGCTCCCAAGTCGGCTTTGCGCAGATGCCGAAGTAATCGGTTATCCGGTTTTTCAAAATTACAATGGGCCGCTCTTGATACAGCGCTACTGGATGCTGGTCGGCGGTTTTCCGCTATTTTCCGCGATTCTGTTTGAAATTTTGCGACGACGGCCCCAGTTTCAAGCGTTGGTTGCTTTAGATATTTTTGAAGAACCCAGTCCGCCGAACATTTCTATGCGCAAGCCGTCAGCATGGCGTCGACTGCCGCTGATTGCGCTCGTCAGCTTTGTACTCGGCTGGGCTGGTAGCGCTGCCATGCCGTTTTTCTGGCCTTCCTATTTCATGGCCAAAGTTCTGCTACTGGCCCTGGCTTACATCGCCCTGCTTTTTCTTGGAATAGCAATTTGCCGTCGTTTGCAACCGAGCACAAACCACCAAACTGCATTGTCCTTTGCCAACGGAATTGGCGCAGCATGTAGCATTGCGATGCTCTATGCCGTGTCGCGTAGCACGCAAGTCACAGCGACAAACGATGTAGCCGTGCCAAAGTCCTGGCACTGGTTTCCGGAGTGGCTGTTGCTGCTTGGCTTGGTCATCATCTTATCTCTGTTCGTCAGCAATTTTCGCCGCGCGCGCACTGCCGCTGCAAGCCTTCAAGCAGAAGGCACGATGGTTTATGGCGTCGCCATTCCCGTCCTTATCTTTCTGCTACATAGCCAGCTTCCTAACTCCCTGCGCGATGTCGATTTGTTTCATGTAGGAGAGACCGTGGCATCTGCGAACTTACTGCTCGCCGGGTATTTCCCATTTCGCGATCTTCTGTTTATTCATGGTCTGCTTGAGGATCCGCTGCGAAGCTTGCTGGGCTTTTGCATCTTTGAGAAAACTCTTTGGGGTGCCGCTGCGGGAATCGATGTCCTGATCGTGCCGCTTTTTTGGGTATCCATGTACTATTTGTATTGGGCACTATTTGCTCAGCGTCGGCTTTTGCCACTTTGGGCGGGGGTGGTATTGCCGCTGCTCGTGCCTAGCGCGCCCATCAACTGCCCCAGTCGATACCTCCTATTTCCTTGGCAAACCCTCGCATTTTTGAAGCTCCTGCAACGCCCGACGCTATATCGAGCATCGATTTTTTCAGGGCTCCTATTTCTGCAAACCGCTCTGGTTCCGGAGCTGACGTATGCAGTTCCGGCATTTCTTTGCACGCTCGTGCTGTTTGAAGCGCGTCGCCCACTCACGGCCAGCGCCAAATGGCGCCGTTTTGTTCATACCTTTGCCGTGCTGCTCGTTCTGTTTTTGCTAACGGTAGCGCTTGGCGCATTCCTAATTCGGCATCAGGCTCTGCGTAGCTTTGTTGCCTACTATCAAATTTTCGGCTCCAAGCATGTGCTAAAAGGCAGCCTTCCGATTGCTCAGGCAGAATGGTATGTGCAATTGCAAGCGGCGCTATTATTGGTTGTGTTTATTAGCTGCATAGGCTGGTTTTTTGTGGCGCTGCGTTTGCGAAAAACGCTTTTTGCGACTGACTATGTCGCCTTGGCTCTACTTCTGCTCAGCATCGTCTATTTTCAAAAATACTTATGGCGCGCCGATTCCGCCCATATGTATATGTCTATGCAAGTCGCCCTGCCACTGGTGATTTATGCAGCGGTACTTATGTTACGTTGGCTCGATTCAAATCGAACCAAATTTCGCGGAATTTTAGGATTTTTTTGCCTGAATCTCGAATTTTTGCGCAAAAGCCAGAATGTCCTTCTCCTTTTTATCGGTTTTTCGACGTTTCTGATCGCAGCTCCTTCTTTCGTCAGCAGCATCTATAGCTTGCCAATTCGCATTTCCAGAAATCTCGAGCGCGCTGAAAATCAACTGCGCATCGGCTATGCAGATGATTTCGAGCAGGCAAAGCTAAACAAACTGGTAAGCCGCCTGACGCCGCTGTTTCAAAAGGGAAATAAATCGAATGCTCGGGCCTTCGTATTCGATTTTTCAAACCAGCCCGGGCTTTTTCATTTTGTGCTCGAATTGGACCCAAGCACTCCATTTTTCCATATCAGCATGGCAATCAGCCGTCCGTCTCAGCGTCTTGCGATAAAAGCCCTGCAAGCGCAACGGCCCCAGTATGTCGTCTACTACGGACCCACCGAAATGTGGCACTGGGATGGCATTCCCAATTCTGTTCGTCACCGAGACGTCAGCGAGTACTTGTTGCAAAATTACGAGCCGCTAGCTCCAGCGACCCTTGAAGATCTGCTGATCTTGCGCCGCAAGGAATTCTCGCCGATGCTGAATCAGCGGATTCCGAATCAAAGTACGACGGATTCCAAACTCGCCTACATGCGAGTTTTTCCCTGCGACTGGGGCTACGTCCCACACTTTGACGCCCCCGGCCTCGAGGACCAAGAATTTCGCAATCTCAGCGCCCAGCCTTTGAACTGGACAACCCATCATTCGGCCCATGCGGTCACAACCGAAATTACCGGGCTATCGAAAAACATGCACGATGCCGCATACTTACAGATCCAGTTTGACGATCTGCATGCCGATCGGTTTGGCCTTAGCGATCACGCGGACAGCCTCAATACAAGTGGCGCCGCGCCCATTGCCTTTTCTTCGCTGAATGGCGGTCAACGTAGTTATTTCATTCAGGTTGCAGCCTGCCCGCAGTGGTATGCGTTTTCTGCATCCAAACTGCTACTCCGTTCCACGGTGGATCATCGCATTGCGCACATCAGCCTGCTCTTTCGGCCCGGCGATTCACCAAGCAGCACTCCGCCGAGCTTAAAATTGCCGTGACAGCAACCGCCTAGCCAGACAAAATGAGTGCACCCACTTTCTGGGAGGGATGTGAATGTCACTGTTTAAGCGCTGCATTGCCGAGATGGTTGGTACGTTCTGGCTAGTTTTTGGCGGATGCGGAGCCGCAGTATTGGCCGCGTCGTTTCAGCATTCCGGAATTGGATTGCTTGGCGTCTCACTGGCATTCGGACTGACCGTATTGACGATGGCCTACGCCATCGGTCATATCTCTGGCTGTCACCTAAATCCCGCAGTAACGGTTGGTTTGGTTACAGGTAGTCGCTTTCCCGTCAAAGAGCTACTTCCCTACATCGTTGTTCAGGTTCTGGGCGGAATTCTTGGGGCGGGCCTGCTCTACGTCATCGCTTCGGGCAAGGCGGGTTTCAGCCTATCGGCTGGATTTGCCGCCAACGGTTACGGCGAGCACTCTCCAGGCGGCTATACGATACTGGCCAGCGCCACGGCAGAAATGCTGCTTACGTTCATGTTCCTAATCATCATTCTTGGATCCACGCACGGTCGCGCCCCCAGCGGCTTTGCGCCCATCGCCATCGGACTCGGGCTCACCCTAATACACCTCATCGGCATTCCAGTCACGAACCTCTCGGTCAATCCGGCGCGTAGCACCGGACCGGCGCTCTTCGTCGGTGGATGGGCTCTTTCCCAGTTATGGCTATTTTGGGCCGCTCCGCTTGTCGGGGCCGCCCTGGCGGGTTTCTTTTATCAGTGGCTACTCCCCGCCTCGGCCCATGAACCAGACGTTCGCGGACAAGCTTCGTAAGTGTCTATAGACTAAGCCACCTCTGCCTTCCGAGCGCCAGGGGGAAGCGTTTTTCCCCTGCCCTGCGTTGTTTCTTGCGGGAGAAGCCGCAAAGATGCAAGGCTCTTCGGCATTTATTCCAGAGCATCGAGGCCGCCGAGGAGACATTGAAAGCGTGGAGAAAGGACTACAACCAGTACCGTCCACACAGCTCCCTAGCGAATCAAACGCCCGCAGAATATGAAAGCTACACTCAAAAAATAAGTTAGTGAAATAGGAGCGGGGTTTCAGCGGACTGGCGCATCTTCCTCTATGATTCGTTTCGCTTCGGCAAGAGCGTAGTCGGCCCCGGCGGCTTCGAAAATAGCCAGAGCGCGGGCGAAATGGAGCCCAGAAGCGGCTAGGTCTCCACGCTCTTTGCAGATGCGGCCCCACCAAAGCTCGGTCTGCCCCGCGTTCATCACTTGCTCGGCGCTCTGGCAGATCTCAAGGCTCTCTTTGAAATGAACTTCGACCTCTGAAAACCCGCCGCCCAGTCGGCTCAGGGCAGAGCCCCAGGCTCGCTCCGCGATGGCCAGAGAAAAGCGCAGCCCAGCATTTCCTGAACTGACTGCAACTTTCTCGGCCTTTCGCAGGGCCTCCTCAGTCCGGCCGCCATTCAGCAGCATCTCGGCCTCCACTGCTTCGAACCAGTCAGCGGCAATCCCTCCCCCCTTGCTGCGTCTTACTTCCAAGGCACGGGCACGATTCTCAAATGCCTCGAGGTGACGACCCATGTGGCTCTGCGCCCAGGCCATGACGTCTAGGGCGATGTACAGATACATGAGTTCATTTGTTCGCGAGGCAATTTCGCAAAGTTCATCTGCGACTCGAAGAATAGTCGGGCAGTCGCCGCTAAAGAAAAATCCAATGCTATGAATTGTGAGGAATAGGCCTTCGAAAAAGTTTTTTTCCTCCTCTTTCATCCATTTCCGCAATCTATCCATTCCTGCGATTGCGCGCTGGCATTGGCCAACTCCGGCGAGCACGGTATTGTAGTAGGAGATGCATCGAAGTGATTCGACGCTCAGGCCAAACTGTCGAATCATGGGCTCAATTGTTGGCTCAAGCAGCTCGCGCGCTTTTCCAAAGTGTCCTTGTGCCAGCTGGGCTTGCCCGATCGCGGCAGCGGGCACGATCATCAGCTCCTCATCTGCGAACTCCTTGGCGACCGGCAGCACGCGCAGAAAGTGTTGAATGGCTTCTTGAGGCTGGCTGCTAAGATGCAACCCTCGCCCAGTGTAATAGTCCACCCGTGCCTGGCGCAGGCGGTCCTCCGGAACTGTCTTGCCCGCCTGCGTAAGCCCATCCAAAAGCAGACGCGCCTTGCTAAGACGGCGGCTTCGTAGCTCAGTGGCATCGCTGTAAAGTCCTACCATCACTTGCTTAAGCAGGATGTCGACATGCTGGCGTTGTCGCACAGGTGTCTCGGGCAGCTGTTCCAGCGTGGTCAGCGCTGTACCATAGTGGACGCGTGCTTCCTCGTAGAGGAAAAGTTTGGCGGCACCGTCTCCTGCCCGCAGGTAATACTCAAGCGCTTTGTCGAACACACCGGCTTGCTGAAAGTGATGGCCAAGCGCCACGCTCATTCGGTCCCGGTCCACCCCTATATAGGCCGCTTCGATGGCATCGCCCACCTTATGGTGCAGCGTCTTGCGGGTATTTCCGTCGAGCCGCCGCAGCAAGGTTTCACGCAGCTTGTCGTGCGCAAAGCGCCATTCGGTGCCCTGGCTCTCGAGTACCGCGGCGTTGGCGCACTCAAACAGGAAGGTGCGCAGGTCCGCGCTTGGAAAGGCCCGTTCAAGAACCAATAGATCGAGCTTGCGCCCATTTGTTGCGGCGAAATCGAGCAGATCCCCGAAGGCGGGCCGCACTCGATCAATACGCCGCTCGACCATGCGCTCGATGCCCAGGGTAAGCACGCTTTCGGGCAGCTCACCATCTTGAATACGGCCAAGCTCTCCGGCGTTTTCGGCCAGCGCCCGTACGATCTCGATCAAGAAAAAGACGTTGCCCTCGGTCTGCTGCCCTAGGTAGCTTACAAGGGCTGGGGTGGCGCCCACTGCTCCAAGCATCGAGGTGCTCAGCCGTCCGATGTCGTTTTTGCCAAAGCGCCCCAAAGGCAGAAGCTCCGCTGCTGGCAGTTGCGCTGGCAGCGCCGGCTTCTCTTCGGAACGGAACGTGCCGACTAGCAACACCGGCAAATGCGTCAATTTGGGAGTCACCGCCGCCAGCAGCGCAAGCGTCTCGCCACGGGCCCAGTGCAAATCCTCCAGGATAATCAGCAGGGGTTTTTTGACCTTGCCGATTAGCCCAAGCAGCGTCGCGATAAGTCGCGCCTGGGTTTCCTGGGGGCTGGTCGGGGGCGGATCGGCCACCGGATGCTCAAGCAAGCTGGAAATCTCAGGCATAAGGGGCTTAAGGACCGCTGCTTCAACATCGAGGATATCGGTGCGAACGCAGAGCATGCGAAACAGCGGCAAGAGCTCATGGTAATAGCCGCCGCCCTCGCTGACACTCTGCCCCTCGACAACCCATAGACCGCTAACCAAGGCCTGGGTTCGAAGTTCAAAAAGCAACCGGCTCTTTCCTACACCACTCTCGCCACCGACTAGTACTGAAGCGCCCTGGCCGCCTTGCGCGCGTTTCATAAGCGCCGTCAGCTTAGAAATCTCCTCCTCACGACCAAGAAGCTCGGTGGCCTGAAGCAGACTCTCCCGCGTCGCAGCCGTCTCGACCTGTAGCGGAAACGGCACCACTGAAGCGAGTGCACGAAGCGCGGTATTGGCGTTTTGATACCGCTCTTCGGCACGCCGTTTGAGCAACTTCCGCACCAGGTCCACGACTGGCAATGGGACATCTTCTGGAAGAGCGAGCTCCGCCTCTGTGTTCTCAGGAGCTTCCGCGTTCAGGTCTTGCCGATCGGTATCCGGCTGGGAGTTAAACTGCTCGGACGGACGATAGTTTTTGAGCATCTCCGCGACGTTGGGCGGAATAGTTTGCTGTGAGGCGTCCTTGCCCAAGATGCCTTCAAGCATCCGCGTCATCGAATCGCGAGAGAAGGGAAACTGTCCAGCTAGCACCTGATAAAGGATAACACCGACGGAATATAAGTCGCTGGCGGTCGAAGCCGGCTGCCAAAGAAGCAACTCCGGAGCTATATACTCAAGAGTTCCTGCAAACTCGAAATCCGTGCTAACCCGCGCAGCGATGCCAAAATCAAGCAGCTTCACCTCGCCATTTACTACCAGCACGTTGCTCGGCTTGATATCCCGGTGCAGGATGCCGCGGAAGATAGACACCGTCGAAGACTACCGGCGAGCAATTTCCCCAAATTATCATTCTCGTCGGTAGATTTGGGGGAAACTGAGCAGATACAAACGTCGCCAGAGCCGATGGGTATCGCGTTCTTGGCCTCCAATCTCATGTGGCTAGGATAAACAATGCATGGAGTACCTCTCATTTTTG
>CAYWPR010000026.1:0-72534 GCA_964460115.1 uncultured Myxococcales bacterium | reverse complement strand
CTTTCGCGCTGCGGTTTTCAAGACCGCTGCCTTCGTCCACTCGGCCACTCCTCCCACAGGAGGCGGAGGGCACTTTTAACGCCGACTGTGGCATTAAGCAAGCAGAAAGTGCATTTGCCTCTCATTTCTAATTCACAAGCGCTGCAACCCGCAATGTTCCGCTTGAAAGAATCGTGACGCCAATCGCCCCGGACTCATCGGTACGCAGCACTGTACTGCCGATTTGCGCGTAACGTGAAAGCACTTCGTCATGCGGAAAACCAAACCGGTTGTGCCGCCCCAAAGAGCAGACCACCCAGCTTGGCGCTACCGCCTTCACGAAAGATTCGCTGGAACTTGTCGAACTGCAGTGATGCGGGGCTTTCAATACGTCGGCGTTTACCTCGTCTAGTGCGCGGCGTGCTTCTGCATCCTCAAGCAGCGCCAATTCGCCGGTCAGCTCCAGATCGCCGGCAAAAAGCACTCTGCGCCCGGCATAGCCCAGCCGCAGAACCAGCGAACGATCGTTTTCGCTCCACATAGGAGGTGCAGCCACCATGCAGCCGGGCTTGTCTGCGGACATCGCGGCGCGGAAATTTTGACAGGGGGCCAGCACATCGAAGGCGACCCCATCAAGGGACTGCGACTGCGGTACGACGATTGAAATACCGCGATGCTGGGCCGCCTCGCGCAGGTGCCGCCAATCGACTTCTTCACGAAAGGCGGCGATTTTCTGCGGTGCATCGGCGATCGCGCCGGGCGGCAGCCACAAAACGCCCACGTCAAATTGCGCCAGCAAGGCGAACATTCCGCCAAAATGATCGGGATGGCGATGCGAAGCGATAAGCAGGTCGATGCGCCGATGTCCGCGGCGGTGCAAAAACGGCACCACCACAGCCTCTGCCGGACTTTTGGCTCCGCGGGTCGTAGCCAGCGGCCCTGCATCAATCACTACCACTTTGCCAGATGGCAGCTCGATGACCGCCGCGTCGCCCTGGCCGACGTCTAAAAATGTAACCTCCAGATGTCCGAGCGGTTTGCAGGCAGTTCCAAGATACAGCCCCAGCGCCACACCGAGCGCGCCCCATCCGAGCCAGCGGCGTTTTTTGGCAGCAGCCAAGACACCAAGGCCGACCATCCACAGCGCAACCTGAAATGTGCTTGGCGCATAGACCGCTCCGCCAAGCTTCAGCGCCGCCAAGGCTTCCGCCATTCTTCGCATCACTGCTGCGGCCCCCGCCGCGATGTAAAGCAGCAGTTTCGAACCTGGCAATGTTGGCCACAGCGCGGCCCAAATCGCGCCCAGAAGCCCACTCGGCAGCACAATGAACTCACCGATTGGCACCGCCACCAAGTTGCCGATAAGCCCGGCAAGCTGTGCCTCGGCAAAGTAGTATGCGCATAGGGGCATTGTGGCCATGGTCGCGCCTAGCGTGGCATCCATCAGGCGAACCGGCAGCCGCAGCCACCTGGGCGTCCGGCCGAGCAGCCATAAGAGCGGACGCACATAAGCAATCGCCAACGTCGCGGCGTAAGACAGAAGCAGCGACGGTTCGTAAATTGAAAGCGCTGAGCTTTCGTCTGGGTCCGGACGAGCAATCCACAGCACCGCTACGGCCAGTGCCGCTGGAAGCCCCGCCCGCCGGCCGCAGGCGATGCCCAAAAGGCTCAGCACGGATGCCACCGCCGCCCGCACTGTCGGTAGCTCAGCCCCGGTCAGCAGCGTATAAAAAATCACCGCGGGCACGGCGCATAGCGCCGCGATACGCCGCGCCACCCAGCGCTGCGCAATGCTCGAAATGAACAAAAGCAGCCAGGCCAGCCCGCGGTAAAACACAAAGGAGGCAACAGCTAGATGCAAGCCGCTGACCGATAAAAGGTGAATGATGCCCGCGCCGCGAAAAATCGCCTCCAAGGTCGGATGCCCGACGGCAGCGCGCGCGGCATCGGCGCGTAGAAGGGGTTCGCGTTCGCCCAGGGCCAGCGCCACCACCAGGCTATAGCTTGCAAAGGCTGCGCTCGACTCTAGTTCCGTTGCGAGCTCGAAAGATCGCAGCAGCCGCAAGCGCACCGCGCCCAAAAGCCGAGCACGAATGCGCGCGACCTTGCGCAACAGCGCCAGCTTTAGTTCCCGCCCCAAGGACCCTGCGTAGACTGGCGGCGCAAACGCATCATCCAGACGCAACAGCGCGGCCGATGAAACAAAAGCTATCGCTGAAACCCCCAAGCTGGCCAGGTGCAACTGGCGATTCACCCCACCGCTATGCAGCAATTCGCGCGGACTACGCAAGACCGTAGCAACGCGCAGCCGATCGCCGGGCCATAGAGGCTCAAGCGGCGTCCCCTCCACCGCGATCCAAGCCAAAAGCGGCGGCTGCACCGCTTGCAGGGTCGCGCTGGCCAGAGGACCCATCTTATCGATGGCCATACAAAATGCCGGCCCGCGAGCACTATGCACCAGCCCGCTAATCACCCGGCCTTCATAACGCCAGGCCTCGGTCACGGCAAAAGTCGACGCGGAAAGTTCTGGCGGCCGACGCGCTTGCGCCACGAGACCAAGCGCCAGCGCGCCCCCAAGCAAAGTCAGACGCCCAAAAAGCCGCGCTTTTCCGCCCCATAAGCGCTGCGCGCGGCCCACACAAGCCGCATTTATTATGAGGCTGGCCCCCATGGTGCCAAGCGCCCACAGCACCGCCAAGCGAGCCCGCGCCTCACCTATATGCAATGCATCTCCCAGTCCGATGCCAAGTACATAGACCAGGGTGTAGCGAACCAGCGCAAAAGACATGGGCGCGGTTATCGGCGGCAAACCTATCTGGTTGCCTATGTGTTACAGCAAGAATTGCATCAGCAATTTACCTAACGATATTCACACCCGGTATTTGGCCTGTGTTACACTGTCCTTGGAAATGTTGGGCTCTAAGGCCGATGGCGATCTAGCGCAGAAGCTTCTCGTTGCGCTCGAGGGGAACGTGACGGTTCCGGCTCGGCTTCGACAGGAAATTCTTGCAGTTTCGCTGTCCAACCGCGATCAGGTCGAAAATATCGCTGCCAGCATTGTGAAACACATTTCACTTTTTGCCGGTGCAGAAAATATTTTGCCGATCTTGATCAAGCTCGATCAGGCGACCAACGGTGCCCTTTCTCTGGTTCCCAAGGACGAGAAACTGCGCATCGACAATGAATCCGCGCTGGTGCTGGCTCGGCGTTCCGCGATGACCTTGGCCGCCAAACTTGGCTTTGGACCGGTCGAGCGCACCCGCGTCGCCACTGCCGTCTCAGAACTGGCGCGCAACATTGTTATGTATGCGCAAACTGGCGAAGTTCGGCTCAGCGTCAACCTGGCGCCACGCATATGCCTGACCATCGAAGCCCGCGACAATGGTCCGGGAATTGTCGATGTGGACAAGATCTTCGCAGGCAGTTTTCGCTCGCATACGGGTCTTGGCATGGGGCTGCGCGGCGTGAAATCGATTGCCAACGACTTTGCCATCCATTCAGCACCTGGTCAGGGAACTCGCATCAAAGCGGTGTTCTATTCGAACCTGCAACGCTAAGAACCATGACCCGGCTCAAAGTATACGCACGAGGAACCATGAGGAGTGAGACCCTGACCGCGATGAGGTGCATTGATGATTGACCGCATCCCGATCCTGCGTATCCGTGATCTCCTCCTGGTCTCGATTCAGGCGGATCTGCACGATATCCTCGTCGAGCAGCTTCAAAGCGATATCCTCACGGAGCTGGAACGCAAAAGTGCCGGCGGCCTTGTACTAGATATCTCAGCGCTGCAAGTGCTGGATACCTATACGGCGCGGGCTTTTGTGCATACGGCCCAGATGGCCCGCTTGATGGGGACGCGCACCATTGTATCGGGGATGACCCCGGCGATTGCACTTACTCTAACGGAGATGGGATTTTCGGCATCCGGCTTTGAAACCGCCCTGGATCTTGAATCGGCGCTGGAAGCCCTGTCGTCGCCCATCCAAGAGGATTAAGCCCTGTCGGAACTTGCTGCTCGACGCTCCTCCGATTCCCTGCTGCCTGTAGACGGCGATGGTCAAGCGCTTACTCTAGCTGTTGGAGAGGAAGCGGCAGCCCGCAAGGCCGCGCAGGAAGTGCGCAGCTTTGGCGAAAAGCTGGGGATGGCGCCGGCCTTGCTTGCCGATCTGCTTGGTGCCGTCGAGGAGACCGAACGCAAGCTGCTGCGCCATCGCAGCGTCTCGCCGCAGATCACCATACGCGCCACCGCCACCGACGCGGTAATCAAGTGGACGGCCAATTCGGTACGCATCAGTTCTGAAGACAGCCGCGCCGTTTACATCGGCCCCCTTCCGACTAGCGCGAACCAGACTGGCCTTGGCTCTTTAAGTCGCAATTCGCCGCTGACTGCGTGCACCGGCTGGCAATGGCTGCCCCGCGGCATGCCTCAAGCGATTCTGCTTTCACGCCCGCACCCGCGCGAAACGCGCAGCGGCGATGTGGCCCTGGTCGGCCGGCATGGCAATAAGCTACGCCTGGCCGTGGTGGACGGACTTGGCCATGGACCGATGGCTCGCGAAGCGGCACTGCGCGCTGTTCATTCGCTGCGCGCCGATCGGCAGCTTGATATCGAAGAATCGGTGCTGCGCGCTCACGAACAGGTGGCCGCAACCCGAGGCGCCACCATGGGGCTCGTCGATATAGACTTTAGCACCCAGATCATTCGCGGAACCACAGTCGGCAACGTCCGAGTCGCGCTATTTTTGCCGATGGGCCGTACCTGGTCGCCTTGCGGTACCGATGCCGTGCTCGGGCACGGACGCGGCGGCTCGCATGGCCGTCTGGAAGTACGGGTCGAGCAGTACCCCTTTCCGCAAAATGCCGTTTTGGCGCTGTTTTCAGACGGTTTGCTGAATCAACTGCGCCTGCCCTGGCAACACGGCGAACTGGATGAAACGGCCGTCCAGCTATTTCATACCTTTTCAGTAGCGACCGATGACGCCACTCTGCTGCTGCTAGGCTAAACCAGCCTATGCTATGGTTGTGGGTGCATGTCGGCTTGGTGGTCGCGTCAGAATAAAGCCACAGAGCAGCCGCTTAACAAGCGCTCTGTGCCAAGCGGCCTGTTTCAGAAATGCGAAAAGTGCGACAGCACCATTGATTCGCAGCGAGTGGTAACGGCCTTGCACTGTTGTCCGCAGTGCGGACATCACTTTGCCATGCCGCTTGCGGAACGCCTGGACCTGCTTTTCGACCCGAACAGCGCCACCGAGCAAGATATCGAGCTGTCTTCCGTGGACGCTCTTGGTTTTTGCGACAGCAAACGCTATTCCGATCGCCTCAAGGCCCTACAAAAAAGCCAGGGCAGCCTCGATTCTTTTCGCAGCTACACCGGGCAGGTCGATGGGGTTTCCGTGGTGCTGGGCCTCTTTGCGTTCGAGTTTATGGGCGGCTCGATGGGCTCGGTCGTGGGAGAAAAAATCGCGCGGCTTTTTGAGCGCGCTCTTTTGCTGCGCCAGCCGGCGATCATCCTATCGGCCAGCGGCGGCGCGCGCATGCAAGAGGGCATTTTGTCGCTATTTCAGATGGCCAAGACCAGCGCCGCGCGGGCGCGGCTGCGGGCGGCGGCGCTGCCCTATATTTCGGTGCTGCTCCATCCGACCACTGGCGGTGTCGCGGCCTCATTCGCCATGCTCGGCGACCTGATTATCGCCGAGCCCGGCGCGATGGTGGGTTTTGCCGGGCCGCGCGTCATTGAACAGACGATTCGCCAAAAACTGCCCGAAGGATTTCAGCAGGCCGAGTTTTTGCTGACGCACGGCATGATTGACGCCATCGTGCCGCGCGCCGAGCTAAAGCGCTGGCTTTCACAAACGCTGCGCTTGCTTTGCTCGCAAGATCCACCTCGGCCATGACCTACCAAGAAGCAGTGCAATATCTGGCCAGCCTGGAGCAGTTTGGCATGCGGCCCGGAACCGAGCGGCTGGCCCAGGTGCTGCACCGGCTCGATGATCCGCAGCAGCGTTTTTTGGCGATTCACATTGCCGGGACCAATGGCAAAGGCTCTACCGCGGCCTTTTGCGCATCCCTGCTCGAAGCAGCCGCGCAAGCCGCGGGCCAATCCGCAAAAAAGCGTCCCTACAAAATCGGGCTTTATACCTCGCCGCACTTGGCGCGTGTGCGCGAGCGCATTCAGCTTAGCGCTTCGACCCAAAATGCGGCTGCGCCCTTGCAAGAATGCGACGAAGCGCAATTCGCACAGGCGCTTTTTTGCGTGCAAAAAGCCACGGCCGCGGCGCCAAGCATCGATCTGACTTTTTTCGAAGTACTGACCGCCGCCGCATTTTTGATTTTTGCCGAACAGGCCGTTGATGTAGCGGTTGTGGAAACCGGCCTTGGCGGACGGCTCGATGCGACGCGCTTATGCCGCGCCGCCGTGACCGTAGTGACCAGCATCGGTGTCGATCATATGGAAATTCTGGGGCCGACCCTTTGCGACATCGCGCACGAAAAAGCCGGCATCTTTCGCGGCGCCGTGCCAGCCCTTGTGGCCTGCGACGATGCAAAAGCCCGCACCGTGCTGTGCCAAGAAGCCGCGCGGGTTGCAGCGCCGCTGTGGCTTTATGATCTCCAAACACCGCCGTCTGAAGCTCAGCCGGTTACGCCTATACCGCCTTTGCCGACAGAGCTCCTTTCGGCCTTGCCGCTTTTCGGCGCGCATCAGCACCGCAACGCCGCCTTGGCCCTGGCAGCGGTCGCGCAGTTGCCCCACCCTCTTGCTGAAATTGTCAAAGATCCCGCGGTGCAGCAGCAAGGCCTGCTAAAAACCCGCTGGCCGGGACGGCTGGAGCGTTTGTGGCCAGCAGCCGCTAGCGAATCGCTAGATTTGGCCAAGCGCCTAAGCGTGCTGCCCAAAACGCACAGCGAAGTGTGGATCGATGCAGCCCATAACCCCGAAGGCAGCCAAGCATTGGCCGGCTTTCTGGACGAAGTCGCCGCGCAACGACCGCTTTTGGTGCTATTTGGCGTAGTGGCGGGAAAAGCGGCGACGGCCATGACGGCTCCCTTGCAGCGCGCCGCGCACATCGTATTGACGCGACCGCCATCTCCGCGCGGTCTAGATGCCGCGCTTTTGGCGGCCGAACTCAAGGACCACTCGCCGTCTTTCATCGTACAAAACGATTGGCGGCAAGCGCTGCGCGCGGCCTTGGACATTCTGCCGCCAAATGGACTGCTCATGATCTACGGGTCGATTTTTCTCATCGGCGCCGTGCGCGCGCTTTGGCGAAACGAGCCCATGGATTTTCTAACCGTGCAAGATCCCGCTGCGCAAAAGATCAATTAGCTGGCGGGCAATCTGCGGCGACGCGCTGAAAGTCGCGCTGGTAGCGCAAAAGATCGCAGGCATCACTTAGCGTTCCGGCAAGGTTTGCCGGATAGTCATCGACATAGACCTTGACCGTACCGTCGGCGCTGGCGATTAGAAAATATCTTCCGTCGGGTGGAGCATAATTCGCCGTGATCATCTCCTCGGCGAAATCCGGCAAGACGGCCAGCGGCATCTCCGCAGCCATGTCCCACAAGCGCACCCCTTGATCGCGGCTGACGATAAGCAGCCGCCGGCCATCGGGCGATAAAGACGCCGACGCGACATTGTCGGCAAAGCCTTGCAAGGTCGAGATCTGCACACCCCGCACCGCGTCCCAGATGCGCACCGTTCGATCGCTGCTGGCGGTGACCAGCCGCAAATCGCCGCCATAGCGAAAAAATTCGGCGCGATTGACCTGCGCGCTATGTCCGCGCAACTGGCGCAGCGGAGCGGCGGTTTTTCCATCGCGCAGCCAGACTTCGCCTTCGCTACCGGTAGTGACCAGATAGCGGCCGTCGGGTGAAAAAGCGCTCCACAGGATGTTGCCCGGATGTCCGGGCACGGTGGCGCGCAGCGCCCCGGTTTTCACATCCCAGATGCGCAGCGAATGATCGGTGCCGCCTGAGATCAAATCCGTGCCGTCCGGCGAAAATGTCACGGAAAAGACCTGTCCTTGATGGCCGCGCAAAAGCCGCAAGTGCTGGCCGGTGTGACCATCCCACAGCCGCACATCGTAGTCGTTGCTGGCCGACGCGATTAGATTGCCGTCGCCGGAAAAAGCCACATGCTGAACCGAATGATGATGTTCGCGCATGACGGCAATTTCCTGACCGCCCGGCCAGCGCCACAGCCGCGCGGTTTGATCCGAGCTTGCCGTCACGATGCGCGTTCCATCGGGCGCAAAACGCGCCGTGGTCAATCCGCGCGTATGTCCCTTGAGGATGGCCAAAGGTTGTCCGGCCCGCACATCCCAAATTCGCGCCGTCTGATCATAGCTAGAAGTGACCACTTTGGCCCCGCTCGGTGAAAAGGCCGCGGTATAAATTGGGCCGCTGTGGCCAAACAGCACGGCGACGGGGCGTTCGACGCGTACATCCCACAGCCGCAGCTTGCGATCGGCGCCGCCGGTGACAAGGTGAATGCTGTCCGGAGCAAAATCGAGCGCATCAATCGTGCCATCGTGCCCAATCAGCGTCGCCCGCAAGCTGCCTTGCGGCGTATTCCAAAGCTTGAGGACGCCATCGGTTCCAGCCGTGGCCAAAAAGTGACTGTCGGGAGAAAAACTCAAAGCATGCAGGCGCGTCCCGTGCTCTAAAACCACCGAGTCAAAAGTGCGCAAATCCCACAGCCGCACGGTTTTGTCCCAACCTCCGGTGGCCAAATGCTGCCCGCCCGGAGCAAACGCCGCGACATTGAGGCGATCGCTATGCCCTTCCAGAACTCGCAAAAGCCGTCCGCTTTCGCCATCCCAAAGCCGCGCCATCTTGTCCCAGCCAGCCGTCAATAGGTAGCGGCCATCGCGAGAAAAAACCGCAACCGTGACCCGATCGCTATGCCCCGACAGCGTCTGCAAAAGCCGGCCCGAATGCACATCCCACAAGCGAGCGGAACCATCATGTCCGGCGGTCAAAACCCGCGTCCCGTCTGTCGAAAAGCTGCCCATCTCGACGACGTCGTTGTGCCCGACAAGTTCGTACAAAAGCTGCCCTGAGCGCGCGTCCCAAATTCGCGCCGTGTGATCCATGCTGGTGGTCAGGGCCCGCGCGCCATCCCCCGAAAATGCCACGCTGGTGATGGTGGCGCGATGGCCGCTTAGCATCAAAAGCTGCTTGCCCGAGCGCACATCCCACAGCCGCGCTGTGCGATCGGTGCTGCCGGTCAGAACGCGCTGCCCGCTTGGATCAAAGGCCGCAAAATCGATGCGGTCGCTATGTCCGTGCAGCGGTAGAGAATTTTTGGCCAAGCTGTAAGCGGTCATCAGCCCTTCTTTGGCCAGCGGCGGCACTGGACGACCGCTGCGCAGGCTTGGCGCCACGGCCTTTATGGCCAGGGCCAGCGCGGCGCTGTCCTGACCGGCCTGCATCACCAAAAGTCCGGCGCGGGCTCCGCGCTCTGCGTACAGCTCATACTCCAGCCGCTGCACATCGCGCTGTTGAAAGTACCACTGGCCAAAAAGGCCTCCCGAAAACAGCAAAAAGAGCATCACAAAAAGCGTCAGCGACGACGTGCTGCGCTCGACGGGCAAAGTGCGCGTCCGTTCCTGCTGGGCGCGATTGCGTTCAATGTAGCGCCGCACGGTCCCGTCGATGTCGCCGGATCTTTCCACAAGCCAGCGTTCGGCCTCGGCCATGCGCTGAATGCTGATGGCCGAAGTCGGCACCCGCGTCGATTCGGGTTCTGCGGCAGGTTGCGTCAGCTCCACCATGTCCTGATGCCAGCTCACAAAGCGCTGTTCATCGCGGTACATGCGGCTTAGGGTCGGCCATTCGTCGACAAGGACCCCATGCACCAGTTCGATGCTGTCGTTGTCCTCGTGAACTTGCAAAAGACCGCTGGAATAAAGCGACACCATCACCGCCCCTTGTGTCGCTTCGATAGAACTACTGGCCGAGGGATCGCCAGCCCGCCATTCGCTAAGTGGACGCGGCCGCGTCAAAAGCAGGCGCTCATTGGCAATGGCACTTGGAGACTCAAGCAGCGATAGCAAAGCTCGACGCGCTGCGGGCTTGCTCGGAACCGCCGCCCAGGCGGCATCGGCCCAGCGCTTGATGGCCTCTCGCAAGCCGCCAAGCATCTGATAATCGGCGGCACGCAGCATCGAGCCGCTGCGCTGTTCCCACAGCCGAGTCAGAACAAATGACAAAAGCGGCAGCACCGCAGCGGTTCGCTGCCGCGCACGGATCTCTTGTTCGAGCTCGCCAAGGTCGTGCGCCACCGCGGCCAAAAGGCCTGATTCCACTTGAATGCCAAGCGCCCGCGGCGGCTCGCGCACGATACACATCCATTCTTGCAAATCCAGCGTCGCCGGCACGTAGACACTCGACTGTTCAATGATCGGCGTCAGCGCCGGAGCGACCGCGGCAAAACCAGGCAGACAATCGGCCCGCAGAATCAAAATCAAAAGCGGTTCAAAGCCGCTGTCCGGCGCGTTGCCGGGTAGCGAATGTTGGCTGGAATTGGAAAAGGACATCGCGCTTGGGCCTGAATGCGGACCGCTAAGCGCCGCATTGACCGAACCGCTTAGACCCGCGGCCTCGGGCGCACAAAGTCGAGTAAGCTGCTCGATGAGACTGCGCTGCAAAAAACCGTGCGGGTTGAAAAGCAGCTCTTCGGCGTGATCGAGCACCAGCACGGCCCGACCACCTCGATTGCGAGCGACCGCCAAAAGCGCCGCCCCTAGATCTTCGGCGGCCCGACCAAGGCCTTGCCGAGCCAGTTGATCAAATGGATCTAGGCAGGGGTGATCGATGGTGAAAATGGCCGAGGCGCCTTCGTGCCGGCGTAGCTCTGGCCACAGCCCGGCATGCACGAGCGAAGTCTTGCCACTGCCAGCCGGACCAATCACGGCCAAAAAGCGCTGCCCGCGGCGCCAGCGGTCGACTAGATAGCCCAAGGCATGCTGAACCAGCCGGGTGCGACCGTAAAATAGCGGAGCATCGACGGAAATATAGGAACGCAGTCCTCGATATGGATTCAGCAGGCTCGGCTCGGACATTGCGAAACGGCGAAATCGGCGAAAGCAGCTTGCCGACGCGCTTTTCGCATCTTCTCTTCTCGCCCCCCTGCGAGCAACTGCGAATTCGTTATTACGCTACTATGGGCTCGGGAGCCGTGTAGTCTCTGCTCAACCGGATGGACAAGCAGCCGCAGCAAATTGGCAATTATCGGATTCTCCGCGAGATTGGCCGCGGTGGAATGGGAGTGGTCTACGAGGGTGAACATCGCGAATTCAAAAATCGCGTAGCCATCAAAGTACTTCACCCCCGGCTGGCCCAGGATCCGCAAATCGTCGCGCGCTTTCGACTGGAAGCGATTGCCGCCAACGTTCCGCAGCACCCGGGCATCGCCCAAGTTCTAGGCGGCAGCGTGTTTGCCGAAAGCGACGGCGGCGGCACGCCCTATATCATTATGGAGTACCTCGACGGCAAACCGCTGCGGCGACGCCTCAATCGCCGCAAAGGCGGCTTGCCCGAGCCGATTGTGATTCGCTTTGGCAAGCAGCTTGCCGATGCCTTGGGGGCCGCGCATGCCAAGCGCATCGTCCACCGCGATATCAAACCCGAAAACATCATGATCGTCCGCGACGATGCCGTTCCCGGCGGAGAACGCGCCAAGGTGCTGGACTTCGGCATCGCCGCAGTGGCCGCCGAGCTTTTGGCCACCGAGTCGCAATCCGACACGCAAATTAACACGAGTCCCTTTGCCGGCGTGCTCGGCACGGCTTCGTACATGGCCCCCGAGCAGTGTCAGCGCATTGGCAACGCCCCCATCGATGAAAAGGCCGATGTTTACGCCTTGGGCGTCGTTTTGTACGAAATGCTCACCGGCCGGCCGCCGTTTATCGCGCCGGAAACCGTCTCGGTCATGTACATGCAGATGCACAAAGCGCCCGAGCCGGTACGCAAGCTGCGACCGCAGATCACCCCAGAGCTTGAGGATCTGGTGCACCGCATGCTGCTTAAAGCCACGGACCGCCGGCCGAGCATGCGCGAGGTCTCTGCCACCTTGGCGAGCTTTGATCAGCCGGTCGGCAGCGTCAGCATCCCCATGCTCAACCTCGAGCGGCGGCGCTGGCGGCTTTTGCCGCTTGGCATGCTGGGGCTGTTTTTGCTGCTGTGCACCGCGCTTTTGGCGCGGCGCTTTTTGGCCGGGCCCGCTCACGTCACCTGGCACATAAGTTCGCAGCCTAGTGGCGCGGACATCATTGGTCCGGATGGCACTGTGCTCGCCAAAACGCCCTGGCAGGAGCGGCGAACGCGCGACCTTGGCAAGTTTCCAATCGAGCTGCGCTATCCCGGGCATCAACAAGCGCGCATTGTTTTGGATCGCAACGAAGACTTCGATCAAACCGTGACCCTGCCGCGCTCTCCATGAACAAGGCGCATGCAGCAAGTTATAGGCGGGCTAGTTTCTGGGGCCTGTGTGTCGTCATGCTGGCGGTGGCAGGCGCGCCGCGGGCGCAAGTTTCGCCGCTTTCTTCGGTGGCCCAACCGGGCTTTGGCGCGGCTGATGGCGCCGAACCTTGGTCCGTGGTGCTAAATCCCGCGGCGCTTACTGAGGCGCGCGACTGGCTTTTTGGACTGCGCCACACCGAGGTCGATGTTACAGCCGGCGCGGCCTTTTTGGGACGTGGCAGCGGCCTTTATGTGGCCCGTCCGGCCCCCTACTTAAGCCGTTTCGCGATTGGCGGCGGTCTGGAATTTTTACGACCTGGCGGCGGACTTCTGCCCGACCTAGCTGGCAAACTGACGCTGGCTTTGGGTTATCGCCTCCTTCCTCAGTTGGCCATTGGCCTTGGCTACGCGCACCTTTTCGCCGCAAACACTCCTGCTGGCTACGACGGAATGAACACCCTTAGCCTGGGAGCCCGTTTTACTGGGGGGCGATTTTTTGCCGCCGGCCTCATGCTGCACGACCTGCCGGCTCCGCGACCAAGCGGCCCTTCTGGCCTAGGCGTCGAGCGCAGCTACGAGCTGGAATTGCTCACCCGGCCCCTTGGCGATCATCGCGTGGAATTGGCCGCCGGCTTGCGCCTGGGCGAAACTACGCACGATCTTTGGCCGCGGCTGCGGCTGTGGGCGCGACCGTGGCGCGGTATCAGCGTAGGTGTTGATACGAGCTTGGCGCTGCGCGAAAACCAAGGGCTCGACTACCGCATCAGCATGGGGCTTGAGCTAAACTTCGCCCATATCGGGGCCAGCGGCTTTGTTCTATTTGGCAACCGCGGTGCCGGAGGTGCCAAGCCTGCCGCGGCGCTGCACGGGGGCAGCGCGGCATTGCGCATTTCTTTTGAGCGCTATGAAGCCCTGTGGTCCGGACCGCGCCACCTTTATAAAATCGAGCTGAGCCATCAAAGCACGAGCGGCGAGCCATTGCTGCATCTATTGGCCGCCTTGCGGGCGCTGGAAGATGACTCGCAAGCCAGCGGCATTCTGGTTATCGCCAATGGTCTGGCCGGCGGCTGGGGCGTCGCCGACGAGCTGCGCGCCGCGTTTTTGCGCCTGCGCGCCGTCCACAAGCACGTGGTCTTTTACGGCGCGGACCTGTCGCAGCGTGAATTCTACATCGCCACAGCGGCCGAGCGGCTGTACCTAGACCCCATCGGAGCGGTGCGCCTCGGCGGCATTGCGCACAGCGGCTACTTTGTCAAAGACGCGCTGGAAGGGCTTGGCATTCGCGCCGACTTGATTCGCGTCGGCGACTACAAAGCCTCGCCCGAGATGTGGACGCGCAGTCAGCCTTCCGAGCCAGCACGAGCGCAGCGGCAGGCGCTTATCGACGACTTATATGATCGGCTGATTGCCGCGGTGGCCAGCGGCCGGCGACTGTCTCCGGCGCAAGTGGAAAAACTCGTCGAACACGGTTTGTATACGGCGCGGGCCGCGGTGGATGCGCGGCTAATCGACGGCATCGCTGCGGGGACGGAACTTGAAGAACATCTGCAAAATTTGCTCGGCGGGGCGATTTCTTTGGCTGGGCTCGACGCGCGACCGGCGCATCCTAGAAGTTATGCGCCCCCGGGAATCGCCGTGCTGCAAATCGACGGCGATCTGGTCGAAGGGCAATCGCGCAAACTGCCCCTGGGCGATCTGAAATTTGCCGGGGGCCAAACGCTTTTGGCCGCGCTTTCGGACATCGAGCGCGACCCGCGCATTCGCGCCGTGGTGCTGCGCGTGAGCAGCCCCGGCGGCTCGGCCTTTACTTCCGACCTGCTCGCCCGGCAGGTTGCCGCTCTGGCCCGGCAAAAGCCGGTCCTGTGCTCCTTTGGCGACGTCGCCGCTTCAGGGGGGTATTACCTCAGCGCGCCGTGCAGCCAAATCTTTGCCAGTCCCTCGACCCTTACCGGCTCCATCGGAATCTTTGGCGGCAAAGTCGATGCCAGTGGGCTTCTAAACTGGCTGGGGGTGCGGCGGGTGACGCTGCAACGCGGCAGCCACGCCGATTTGGAAAGCCCATTTCGTCCCTATACCGACGCGGAACGCGCCCTGGTTTTAGAGCATCTGCGCCAAGGCTATGACCGCTTTGTCGAAACCGTGATGCAAGGCCGCAGCTTTTCGCGCAGCGATGCCGAAGCGCGCGCCCAAGGCCGCGTATTTAGCGGAGCGCAGGCAAAAGCGCTGCGGCTCGTCGATCGCATCGGCGGGTTCATGGATGCCGTGGTCGAAGCGCGGCACCGCGCCGAGCTGCCGGCGCAGCCAGAAAAAAGCCCCATCTACTATTACCCGCAAAAAGCCCCTAGCTTGCTTAGCCAGCTCTTGGGTTTGGCGCCGGATCTTGTGCGCTCGCCGGTCGATGCATCTTCATCCGCTGCGGACTGGTCGCAGCTTTTGCGCATGGCCAGCAAGGCATTGCCGGGGTTGCCGTTTGCGCTTTTGCTCCTGGAATCCGATTCACTTATGCGACTTGAAGGAGAGCTTCCCGATTAAACGGCGCCGCCTTGACGCGTCTTCTGCGCGCATGGAGCGCAAGCTAGCGCCAGACCTTTTTTGCGCGATATGATTGGCGGAAGCTTCGCGAATTTCTCTTCGCTGCTTAATCGCCATGAGCATGTCAACTCAGCATGTCTATGTCGTCTCCGATATACACCTCGGCGGCGAACCTGGTTCCGACGGACAGCGTGGATTTCGCATGTGCACGCGGCCCGATGTGCTAGCCGAATTCATTTCAGCGCTGGCGCAAAAACCCGCCGAATCGCCGCGTTGCGAGCTGATTATCAACGGCGACTTCGTGGATTTTCTGGCCGAGCGTCCGTCTAAAGACACGGCGTTTACGGCGCTAAAGGAAGATCCGCAACTGGCGGCCCAGCTATTTCGGCAAATCGCCAAAAGCAATTCGTCGGTTTTTGACGCTTTGCGATGCTTCGTGAATGCCAAACACACGCTGACGCTGCTCCTTGGCAATCACGACATCGAGCTGGCTTTTCCCGAGGTCCGCGCCGAACTTTCGGCGTTGCTTGGCACACCTCCTGAGTATCTGCTGCGCTTTTTATATGATGGCGAAGCCTATATCGTCGGCAACGCCCTGATTGAGCACGGCAACCGCTACGATTCCTGGAATGTCGTCGATCACGATGCTTTGCGCCGTTTGCGGGCCCTGCAATCGCGACGGCAGTCCGTGCCGGCCGATCTGCGCCTGCCGCCTCCGATCGGCAGCCAGCTCGTGGCCGAGCTGATGAATCCGATCAAGCAGGAATACCCGTTTATCGACCTTCTGAAACCCGAGTCCACAGCGGCCGTTCCCTTGCTGCTGGCGCTAGAGCCACGCTACCGCGCGCATGCTGGACGTCTGGCCCGTCTGGCCCTTGCGGCGCGGGCCCACGGTCTGCGCACCCCCGCCTTGCCGCAACGCAGCGGCGACATCGCGGCGCATTCCGATGATTTTGGCGGCAGCCGCGGCAATGATGACCTGGCACTCGGTGCGCTTTTTGATCAGGACCTCGATTTGAATCTAGGCCCTGGCGGTGGCGTGGCCTTTTTGCGCAGCCTAGAAGGGGATAAGCCGGCCCAATCCGTCCCGACGACAACGGTTTATCGCGGCGACATCGCCAGCCGCGGCGACATCGCCAGCCGCGGCGATATGGCCAGCCGCGGCGACATCGCCAGCCGCGGCGACATCGCCAGCCGCGGCGCCTGGCAGGGCGCAATGGGCCTGGCACGGCTGATTCTGGGTTCGCGCACTGCCGAGATAGACGCCCGCATTCCGGCGCTGCGCGCGGCTTTGCATGCGTTTTGTGAGCCGCGCTATTTCGCCATCGACTATCGCAATGAAAAAGACCCCTACCTAAAAGCCGCGACAGAACTGACCGCGCAAGGCGGCTTCTCGCACGTCGTGTTTGGCCACACTCACCTAGCTCGCTCGCTTCCTCTGGAAAAAGCCGGCGCCAAGGGGCACTACCTAAACAGTGGAACTTGGGCGGATTTAATTCGCGTGCCCGATGAAATTTTTGCCGCCGACAGCGAAACCTCAACCGGAGCGCTGCGGCAAATGCTTTCTGATCTGGCCGCACGCCGAGTCGAGCACCTGATCTGGCGGCGGCCGACGTATGCGCGGCTTATCTTGCGCGAAAACACCGTGGTCGAAGCCAGCGTCGAGGAATATCGCAGCGGCCATGGTCCCCTCTGAACGGCCGGCGGCGCCTGACTGGCGGGCCGCCGTGGCCTGCGTGGCGGCGATGGGCCCAAATGGCCCCGTGCGCGGCACAGCGTTTCTAATCGATGCACAGTTCGCGATGACCGCCCTGCATGTCGTCGCCAATCGGCATAGCGTTCCCATAGAGCCCTACTTCGGCATCGAGCTTTCTTTTATAGGTCCAAATCACCACCACGTTTGTGCGGCAGAGTGGATACCCGAGGCCGCCGACGCCCATGCCGATTGGGCGCTTTTGCGGCTGCTAACGCCATTGCCTCCGGGCTTGGCCGAACCGCTTTTGCTCGAAGAGCTTTTGGCCGAAGATCTCGAGCAGCGTGAAGTGTCGTGGCGCAGTCTGGGCTTTCCCGATGCCAAGCCGGATGGAATCGAGGTCGGCGGAGTCGTGCGCAGCACGTCCGGAAGCGTCAACGGCTGCGCCGCCCTGCAGCTTTTTTCACAAGAAGCCGCCGCCGGTGCCGGCGCGCCGGTTTCCGGTCTGTCCGGAGCTCCGGTGATTGTCGATGGGGCCGTTGCCGGGCTTTTGCGCTGGGCGACGCTGGATGCGGCTGGGCAGTCGGTCGCAGGGACGCTTTATGCTTGTCCGACTGCGACGATTCGAGCAGGCCTTGCCCGTCTTTCAAACCTCAGCATTGCCAAATCTCTGCGCGATCGCCCCTGTCCCTACCCCGGCCTCGTCGCATTTGCCCGCGAGCAAGCGTCTTTATTTTTTGGTCGCAACGCCGAGATCGATTTTCTGCTGCGTCACCTGGAAAAGCAGCACTTTTTGCTGGTCATCGGACCTTCGGGCTCTGGCAAATCGTCGCTGGTTCAGGCCGGTTTGCTGGCGCAGCTATTGCCCGGACTTTGCGCCCATACCTTACGTCCGGGGACCGATCCGGTGCGCGCGCTCGATGAACTGCTAGGTCCAAACGACCAGCTGTTAACGACGACGGCCGCCAAAAAGCAGCGAGTGCTGCTCTTTATCGACCAGCTCGAAGAACTGTTTGTCTATCCGCCGCGAGCGCAGCAACACGCTTTTTGCAAACGCCTGCAAGCGCTGCGCAGCGATGCGCGCTGTATTTTGATCCTGGGGCTGCGCGCCGATTTTTTTCCCGATCTGATGGGCAGCGAGCTTTGGCCGGTGGACCCCGGGCAGCGCCTGGAAGTGGCGCCGCTGCGTGGACAAGCGCTTTTGGCCGCCATCGCCGAGCCCGCCGCGCGGGTCGGTGTGCAGCTTGAACTAGCGCTGCAAGAACGCCTTTTGGCCGATGCTGCCGATGAACCAGGGGTGCTGCCGCTGCTGCAAGAAACGCTGGTTTTGCTGTGGCGGCGGCGCAGCGGCCGGCGGCTGACGCTGGCGGCTTATCAATCGCTGGGCGATACCGTCACGGTGTGGGGCGGCAATGCCAGCAAGCACCGCAGCGGACTTGGCGTGGCCATTGCCACCCATGCCGAATCGGTGCTGGCGGAGCTTTCGATTGCGCAGCGCCGCCTGGCCCGCCGCATTTTTCTGCGCCTCGTACTCTTTGGCGAAGGACGGGCCAATACGCGGCGCCAGCAGGCGCTTTTGGCCCTGCGCGCGCCGGAAGACGACGCGGCATTGTTTGATGACGTCATGCGCCGCCTGATCGAGGCACGCCTGTTGACTGCCAGCGCGCCGCTGGCCGTTGCCCAGGTTGGGGCTTCCCTTTCGGCGATGCAGCCGCAGGGCGGCCCAGAAGGTCCGCCGCTCATCGACCTGGCACATGAGGTACTGCTATTGGCCTGGCCGCGTTTGTCGAGCTGGATTGACGAGCTGCGGCAGGCCGAGCGCACCCGGCGCCGGCTCGAGGACTACGCCATCGAGTGGCAAAGGCTGCGCCAGCAGGGCGGCGGGCTCCTAGATGCCGTCGAGGTCCGCGAAGCGCTCGACTGGCTGAAAAGTCCCGATGCGCAGGAGCTTGGTTCGAGCGGCGAAGTACGGGCGCTCATCGGAGCCAGCCAGGAGGCGCAAGAGCAGCAGGAAGCCGAGCGGCAGGCCGTGCTCAAACGCGAAGCGGAACAAGAAATGGCCCTTTTGCGCGAACGGGCGCGGGCCCAGACGCGGCTGTGGCGGGCGGTGACTGCGGTGCTGGCGGTGGCGGTTTGCGCCAGCGGCAGCTTAGCGCTCTGGGCGCTGCGCGAACGCCGCCGAGCGCAGCATGAATCCGCGGTCGCCGCCGCCAAGGCCCGAGTTGCGACCGGCCGCCATTTGGCCGTACAGGCGCGCAGTCAAATCGGCAGTTCGCTGGACTCGGCATTGCTTCTGGCGGTCGCGGCAGAGCGCATCGATAGCGGTCCGGATACCCAAGGTGCGCTTTTAGAAACGCTGCAACACTTGCCCTGGCTGTCGCGCATCGTGCGGACGGCAGAACGTTCGGTACGTGCCGCCTCGGCCGAGAAAGCGCTTTCTCCGGACGGCAAGCTCCAGGCGCTAGGCGGGCAAGACAGCAAAGTACGGCTTTTCGATGCGCAAAGTGGGCGGCCTGTGAGCAGACCGCTAGAAGGGCACGACAACAAAGTACGAGCCGTCGCCTTTTCTTTTGATGGCCGCATTTTGGCATCGGGCAGCGATGACAAAAGCGTCAGGCTGTGGCGGGTCGAAAATGGCCAGCCCATCGGCAAACTCGTCCGCGCCGAGGCTTTCGAGGTCCTCGACAGCAGCGAATGGACCGACGGCAATCCGCTGGGCGTGGTTGCGGTTCAGTTTTCTCCGGACGGCAAGCTGCTTATCGCCGGGATGCGCGACGGCAGCCTGCAATTGTGGAATCTGACGACGCAAAGTCCGCTGGGACCGCTTCTGCGCGGCAGTCAGTCGGCGCCGCTTCAGGTCGGTTTTTCAGAAAATGGCAGCGAAATTCAATCGGTCCACGAAGACGGCATGACTTTGCATCTGGCTGTAAGCGGCGAGCCGGCGCTGCAAATCGCCCGCTATGTCGCCCCGACCGCGCTTACCGCCGTGGCCACTAGTTCGAGCGGGCGCTATCTGGCCATCGGGGGCGAGTCGAGTACTTTGCTGCTTTTTGAAGTGCAAAGCACGAGCGGCCTAGGCCCCACGCTGGCCCTGTCCACGCCGCGACCGCTTGTCGGACCTCATGGAACCATCAGCAGCCTGGCTTTCAGCCCGGACGGACAGTTCTTGGTCTCGGCCAACCATGATCAGACTTTGCAATTGTGGCGCATTCCGGAGGGAACGCGCATTGGCGAGCCGCTGCGCGGTCATACCAAAGAAGTAAGCAGCGTGGCCTTTTCCGCAGATGGCAAAATGCTGGCAAGCGGCGGTTGGGACGACACAGTCCGACGCTGGAACACGAGCGACGGAAAACCCCTTGGCGAAGCACTACAGGGCCACGATGGGCCCGTCACTTGCGTCGCGTGGTCGCCAAATGGAGCTTTCTTGATTTCGGGGGGCCTGGATCGAACGCTGCAAATGTGGAACGCGCGCACGGGTCTGCCGCTTGAAAAACCGCTTTTTGCGCACGAGCAGTCGCTGAGCACTTGCATCTTTTCACCGGACGGTCGCTTCTTTTTAACCGGCGGAGAAGACCAAACGGTGCGGCAATGGGAGACTAGCAATCGGCAGCCCATCGGATTTCCCTGGAACGGAACGCGCGGCCGACCAGCGGCGCTGGCCTTTCGTCCGGATGGTCACTGGGTGGTCGCAGCCAGCGAAGATGGACACCTGCAATTGTGGGATGTGCCGACGGCAACGGCGCTGGCCTCTGGTCTTTATGGACACAGCGCGGCGGCAACCGGGGTGGCATTTTCCGCCGACGGACGCTGGCTTGCCTCGGTGGGTCGCGATCACAATTTGCGCGTATGGAGCACCGATCCGCTGGCCCGCCAAACCGGCTGGGTGGCGCAAGCCTGCAAACTGGCCGGCCGCGACTTATTTCCCGACGAACGTCGACGATTTCATGTGCCGTTGACCTTGTCAGTCTGCCCGCAGTAAGCGGCGGCACTGCGCAGCCAAAAAGCTGCGCCGCAAAGGCAGGCGCTTAACCCTTTTTTTTAGGCAGTTTCCAAAAAATCGCAGAAGCCGACGGCGGTTCGAAACAAATGACGCCGAGCGCCAAACCCCAGCAGCGTTCCGTCTTCTAGCAGCATAGCCACCATCGGCTGCAGACGCTCTCCCTCAAGAAAAGAGCCATTGCTAGAGTTGGCATCGGTGTAAAACCACTGATCCTTCACGACGGTGAAATAGCCGTGATATTTTGAAATATCTCGATCCAGCAGAGTAATGTCGGTGCCGCGGGTTCGACCGATGCCAATGCGCTCAGGAAAGGGACGCCCTTCGGCCTTGACAACGGGAATCACCAAGAAATCGTCGCTGACGATGAAGCTATGCTTCTTAAGCGAAGCGCCAGAACGCAAAGACGGCGTAGTTTCGGGGCGCGTCAAAAAGCCCGCGCTTGGAGTTCCCTCGGCCAGCGCCGGATTCGCCGTCAATAGCACGGGAGAGGTGTAAACAGACAAGAAGCGCTGCCGGCCAAATGTCTTTTTATCCTCTTTATACTCCATTAGGGTTCGATAGTTAGACAACGAGAGCCTCCGGTCGTCACAAAATCGATGAATTGGAAGCTAGGTTTCCAATTTGAATTAGCAATCGGACAGTTGTGCAGTTGTATACTCAATCCGTCTGTCTCGAATATTCGCTTCAAAATTGTACCACCTACGCCTACGCGACGGTCCACAAATCGCCAAGGATTTTCAGGATTATGACGTTATAGTCAGCCGCGGATGATGCCGTAAAAAAGGGGTTACAGATGAAAAACTACACGGTATTTCTGACGCCAATTCTTGGCATGCTCGGCGTGACCGGCCCCGGCTGCGGCGAAGTTTCTCACGAGGAAGTTGGATCGTCATACCAAGCGGCGCAAGCAGCACAGGCCCACTGTCGCGGCGCGCCCTATCCAATCATTTTGGCGCACGGCATGGCCGGGTTTGAGCGCATTGGCTTTATTAACTACTTCTTCAATGTCGCCGCCAACTTGCGCAAGCGCGGAGAAACGGTATTTGAGGCCCATGTACCGCCCTTTGAAAGCTCAGCCGTGCGCGCAACTTATTTGCAAACCTTTGTCGATGATGCGCTTGTGCAAACTGGAGCATGCAAGGTCAACATCATCGCTCACTCGCAGGGCGGGGTGGACAGCCGCTACATGATAAGCTCGATGGGTTATGGGGACCGCGTGGGGGGGCTTATCACCATTAGTTCGCCGCATCGCGGCTCGCCCGTGGCAGATGTCGCGCTGGGCCTAGTCCCCGGGTTTTCTTACGAATTTATCAATATTCTGCTTCAGACTTTGTGGAGCCTGACCCTGCCGCCGGGAGATGCGCACATTCAAGCGTCGCTGCACCAACTGTCGCGCAACTACATGATTGAGCATTTTAACCGCGAAAACCTCGACGATGCGCGCGTGGCTTACTACAGCATCGCCGGACGCAGCGACGGACGGCTGGGAATCGAGGATTGCGCCGGCGCTTTGTGGGGAAATTCCTGGCGCATCGATCTGCTGGATCCGCTTTTGGCCGTGGCCACGCCGGTATTTGTCGTGACCAGTCCCAATCCGCTGTTTCCGGATGTGAATGACGGCTTGGTCACGGTTGAATCGGCGCGCTGGGGAAAATTTTTAGGCTGCGTGCCCGCCGATCATCTGGATGAAATCGGCCAGATTGCCGATCTTTTTGCGGATCCGGTGAGCGGGTTTAATCACAAAGCCATGTACCAAGACATCGTCGAAGTCCTGCACGCCGATGGTTTATAAACCCTAGCTAATTGGCGACGGAAACGGCCGTGACTTCGCGAATGACGGTTACTTTGATTTGCCCCGGAAAAACCAGCTTGTCGCTGATCTGCGCCGCCAGCTCCGAAGACATCTGAGTGGCCCGCAGATCATCGACCTGGCTTTCTTTGACGTGCACGCGCAGCTCGCGGCCGGCTTGCAGAGCATAGACGCGATCAATACCTGGAATGCCGATGACCAGGCGTTCCAGCTCTTCGATGCGCTGCACGAAGCTGCCTTCTTGTTCGTGCCTTGCGCCGGGCCGGGCTCCGCTCATCGCATCGGAGGCCGCGACCAAAAGCGCGTACGCCGAGTTAAACGGCTCGTCCAAATGATGCGCGCCGATGGCATTGGCCACTAGCTCGCTTTCGCCGAGCCGCCGAGCGTAGTCGGCCCCGATGACGGCGTGCGAGCCATCTATGGCATGGGTCAAAGACTTGCCGATGTCATGCATGAGAGCCGCCCGGCGAGCGATTTTAACGTCAAGGTGCAGCTCTGCCGCCATCATGCCGCATAAAAAAGCCGCTTCGATGGCGTGCTTCCACTGGTTCTGGCTGTAGCTTGTGCGAAAATTCAGCCGGCCCACCAAACGCACGATGTCGGGATGGGCCCGCGGAATTTGCAGTTCGCGAAATGCTTTGCGCCCTAGCTCGATGGTTTCGCGTTCCAGATCTTCGGCAATGGTTTGTACCGAGCGGCGAATGGCATCGGGGCCGCCTCGCTGCGGTTGTTTGCTAAAGCGCGCAATGGCGCGTCGCGCAATTTCGCGCCCAAAGCTGTCCTGGCCTTCCAAGCGAATCACCGCTTTATCCTCGGACAGGGCCAGCTTGACGTTGGCGACCTCGCCGATAAGCTCTAGACCGCTGCCGTCAGCTCCGCCGATTTGTTCAGCCACCGCCGGCAGAATATGAATGGTCGAAAGCAGGCGCTCGGTCAGATAATGCCCCTGATAACGCTGGCTGGAAATATCGAGCATGCGCCGCGCCTGCCGCGAAAACTCCGGGCTGCTTTGGCTTTGTTCGATCTGCCGCAGTTTTTCGCCGCCCTCGGCCCGCACTTGTTCCGACCATTCGGTGATAAGGCGCTGGCGGGCTTCGCGAAAGGTCTCGCCGGCGATTTCCTGCAGGCACTTTTGCGCCGCCGCGTCGGCCTGTTTCTTGGCGACAAGGGCGGCTTTGTGACGCTCGGCGTAGGCCGAAAGCGCCGCCTCGCGAGCATTTAGCGCCTCGCTGCGCGACTGTAGCTGCGCCTCGCTGCGGCGCAGTGCCGCGTCCCAGCTTTGCAACTGCTGCGCCGTCTGCTCAAGCGTCGCCCGTTGGTGCGCCAATTCTTTTTGATTCTTGGCCAAGCGGCGCGCGCGGGCCGTTTCCACCTGCTTATGCGCATCGCCAAGCAAGTTTTGGCAGTCGGTTCGCGCCGTCTGCAATAGCTTCTCCGCCGTCTTTTGAATTTCTCCGGCGGCCGTGGCGACCTGCGCCGCTTTTTGCCGGCGGCGCCACAACTGCCCAAGCGCCCCGCCGAGCAAAGCCAGCGCGAAAAGCAGCAAATAGGCCAGCCCATGTAGCGATGTATCCTGCACCGCCAGAGTGTTGTTCAGCCGAGGGCTACAGTCAACAGCCGCGCATGCCGAGAAGCACGCCCAGCGCAAATGCCGCCGGAGGCGCTGCAAGCAGCGCTTGCAGCTCGCGTTTGTTTTTGCCGGCCTCTAAAAGCTCGTCTTCTAGCAGGTGGTAGATGCGACGCGTTTCCGCCAATAGCATTTGCGCCGCCCGTGGCCCGCGATCAATACGGCTTTGCACAAAGCTTT
This sequence comes from uncultured Myxococcales bacterium, assembly GCA_964460115.1. Taxonomy (GTDB): domain Bacteria; phylum Myxococcota_A; class Polyangia; order Palsa-1104; family JAEUJZ01; genus JAEUJZ01. The sequence goes on along the minus strand of CAYWPR010000026.1, from coordinate 48,248 downwards.
CGCTGCGGCCGCGCACCATGGCGCGCAAGCACAAAAGTAGCAGAGCGTCGCGCAGAAACGGCTCGGGGATGGCGTTGCGCCGGCCGACGTAATATTGATCCAGGCGCAAAGAATTTAGATACAGCGCGCGCTGCCGGTCCTCTTGCAAAAGCGTGACCAGCGACGACAGTCGATCGACTTCCTCGTGCTTGCCAGTGAGGATGAAGTAAAAAAGGGCGCCGACGGCGTAAATGTCGTGCGGCTCGCCGAGCCGCCGCACAAGCTCATACTTCGGGTTGCTAGCGCGCGAGCCCGGCGTGCCCTGAAAATAGGCCAGAGCCCCCCCTTGACCATCCGGCTCGACCCGCACGATGGACAAATCGTGATCATGCCGGCTGTCGCTAAGCTCGGCGACGAGGTCTCCGGGCAGGACCGACAAATAGGTCCCAAACAGGTTGGCCGAGATGCGAAAGGAATTGCTTGCTTCGCCAATCTCCAGCGGTTCACTGATGCGCTCTTTGCGACGCCTGGCCTCTGGCGACAAGTAGGGCATTTTGATGGCCGAGGCGACGACATCCTGCTCTTCGTACCAACTGCGCGACAGCTCATCTTTGTCGGCAAGACCAAAGTCGATGACTTTGAGGTCAAAGCTTGGAAAACTGGCCCGGCCGCGCAGTCGCGTGCGCAAATCGCAAGCGGCTTCTCCGCGCCAATCGCTGAGGCCGGCGACGCCGTCGATGGCCTGAACCATGATGTTGTCGGGAGCCAGGTCCTTGTGGACGATTTTCTTTTCGCCGTGCAGCCACGCCACCGCTTCGGCAAGCTGCACCATCAGATAAAGTTTTTGCAGCAGCACCACCCGCTGGGCCAGCACGCCCGGCGGCTCGGCAAAAAAGCTCTGCCGCAGGCGCCGGCGCAAGCGCGGAAACAGACGCGTTTTTTGCTGTGCAGTCGTGCAAAAGGCCCCCCAGGCGCCGATGCGCGTCAATTCCTGCTGCTGCAGAGTCGAAAAATCGCCGAGGCCGTGTTCGACGAGCTCCATGACCACGGCTTCGCGTTCGACGAAATTGACCAATGTGGCCCGGCTGGCCCGCAAGGGATTTTTGGCGCAGCAGCTTTTGGCGGGAGCCCGCAAAAGCTCTGCTTGACGCTGCTGTACATCCTCTCCCGAGATTTCATAGCCGCAGCGCGGACAGTGCAAAAGTGGATAGTCGAGTTCGGGCCGAGAAAGCCGCGAAAGCGCATGGCCGCAGCCGCGCGGGCAGTGCGGGCTATAAAGCACGCCGCAAGCGCACATGCACAGCGGCGGCAGCGGCACGATGTCGAGGGTATGAATGACGTGCACCGTCGAGACGGTCGTCAGCTCTTTTAAAAGGTCGATTTCTTGCCTGAACAGCCTTTCGTCGGCCAGCGTCGCGTGATCATGCAAAACTTTGATGGCCACGGGCCGAACATTGCGGCGGGCGCTGCGCTGCCAAGCTTTGTAGACCTTGGCGAATTTGCCGCTGCCGACGAGCAGCGGAATGCTAATGGCCTCGGCATTTTGCCGCGCCAGAATCTCATAGCTGACGTTTGAGGAAATGGCTGCAGACTGGGTCAGCCGGCCGCTACTCGGGACGAGCATGCGCTCCTGCCGACTCGGAACTGGCGTAGCGCGCCCGCTGACCGGGCGCAGAATAATCTATCCAGTAAGCAGGCCGGCGGCGGTCCACATCGACGTGTATAAACCCCGAATTTGGATAATAGCCAACGCCGATGTTGTGATATTTGCTGCGCAAATAATCGCGCAAGGCCTCGATCGAGACATCGGTCAGTCGAAAATCACAAGCCACTCCGCGTTTGTGCGGACTTTTGGGATTGCCTTTTTCGCGAGCGATGCGCGGCGCGCGATATCCGGCAATGACGTACATTTTGGCGCTGCCAAAGTGACGCGCGGTCGCATAAAGAATCTCCACCAGCCGGGGGCTTATGGCATGGCGGCGCCCCGTATGATGGCAGCGCAAAAGCTGCGCGATATTGCCCATTACTCGGTTCGAAAAAGCGCCGAAGCGCCGATCGGGCCGCAGATTGTAGGTGGCATGGGTCGTGAAATGTTCCACCGCGACGGACACTGGCGCTGACACTGACAGCTTTTGGGCTTTGCTGCGCGGGTGCAGGTGCTGCGCAGCATCGACGGATGTCGCACTCCACAGCAACGTCGCCGCGATGATACGTCCGATGATCTGACGCCAGCTCATGATAACTCTGGACCTAACAACGATCCGGCAAGGGGTGCAAGAAAACTTTTGCGAACTTCGGCGAAAATGTGACCGCCCGTTCACAGCCCGTGCAGCTAGATTGTTACACCGTTTATTCAAGAAATTCTTTCTGCCGTCGGAAACTAGCCATTTCGGCACAATTTTGAGGGTTGGCCTGCTTTTGGCTACTAGGCAATGGCAGGAGGAGCGAAATGAAAAGCTTAGTTTTCGGATTCAGCACGCTGCTAGCCCTTAGTACTGCTCCGGCGTCTGCGCAAGTTACATACGGCGCCCAAGACACGACGGGCGTCCAGCTTAGCGCTGGACCGGACTTTGCCCAGGATGGCGCTGGCGCCTACGACTACGATTCGAGCCAGCCATCCGTTCCCCAGCCTATGGTTGCGCCGCAAGCACCCGCCGCTTTTGCTTACTTTGGCCAGCATCCGGTTCCTTATGATCAAGGAGGGGGATTCTGCGCGCACACCGGTGCCCACGAGCATCCCTACCCGGTCTTTGATCGAAATCTGTTTCGCATGGCCAACGGCATGGCTTACTTCGTCGGAGATCCCGCCGACTTTGGCTATCAGGATCAAAGTTACGTCTACCGTACCGATCATCCGATCGAAGCCACCTACGGCGGTGGGTTCTGCTACATGAACTGGATGCACCGCCACTTGTTCGCGCCGATTGCCCTGCCGTTCAATTGGGACGGTGGCGCCTATGTCTATGCGGGCGCATACGCCCCTGCGTATTACGTCGATCGGCCGTATTACGCAAACTACTTCAATGGGTATTACCGCCAGTACTACCTCGGCGGAAACTACTACTATAGGCGGCCCGCGCCGATCTACGGAGGCTGGGGCTGGCACCGCCCGGTTTATGGAAATCCGGGGTATCGCTCGCCCGGATATTACAATCGCCCGTGGGGACGGCCCGGTTATGTCGCACCGCCGGCATATCGGTACTCTCGGCCCTACACCCCGGTGCCTGTGTACCGTGCACCGATGTACCGCGCGCCGGGGTATCGCGCAGCGGCGCCTATATATAACACTCCGGCGTATCGTGCTCCCATGCAGGGTTGGCGTTCCGCGGCACCGGGATGGCAGGCTTCAGCACCGGGCCGATCTTTTGCAGCGCCGGCTTGGCACAGCGGCGGTCAGTTTTCGGCGCCAGCTTGGCGCGGCGGCGGTGGTGGTCACTTTTCGGCGCCAGCTTGGCGCGGCGGCGGTGGTGGTGGTGGCGGCGCTCACTTTTCGGCGCCAGCTTGGCGCGGCGGTGGTGGTGGCGGCGCTCACTTTTCGGCGCCAGCTTGGCGCGGCGGTGGCGGCGGTCACTTTCGTCGATAATCTTCGAACTGTAACTGGCTTATAAAATTCCCGTCGGATCGCTCCAGTTCATTTGCACCGTGACCATATCGCCTTCTTTGCTGATTGCACTCGGCGATGCCAAAAGCATGGTCAGCATCGCCGGGTACTGCGCGGTGCTCATATCCGGCAAAGTCCCTGGGCCCATATCCGCCAAATTCGGCGTAGACGCTGCGGAATCAGATACTACAAAAGTCGCAGCCATCACCGGTGGCCCGGTCATGCTCGAATCGGCGGTGGCAATCAGGCTGAACTTGTCCTTGCCAAAAAAGGCACCGCGCGTTTGATTGCCGGCGGCGTCGTACACGAGCTCGGGATAGCCGTACCAATTGCCCAAAGGTGCATTGGCCGGAACGACGAAGCTGCCCGAAAGCATGCTACCGCCGGTCAGAATCACTGAGGTCAGCGTCGGACGATCGGCAGGACCGACAAAAAATTTTACCCGCTGCATGGGCAAAAGGCCTTTGTCGTCGACAATTGCCAGCGATAGATTGATTCGCTGACAAGGCGCAGCTTCTGTAGGCATCGCCGTCGCGGCCACCGCTGCCGGCGGCAAAGAATCGGCGGCGGCATTTTCGCTCACAGAAATGGCCACTGCCGAGGCTCCCACGTCGCTAAGGATGCGGCCACTAATGGCTTCGATAAGCTGATAACTGTCGGGATTGGTCGCGCCGCCTCTGCGTACAATGCGCACAATGCGACCGCTTTGCAGCGTCACAAGTCCCTCTATGTAATAGTTGGCGGCGGCGGGCAATTTCGGCGAGATATAGATGCGCGCGGTGCCACTTCCGCTGGAAACAATCGCCGGAGCGCTTTTGAGATTTCCGGCTGTGGCGCTGACCAGCCACCACTGGCTTTCACGAACGCCGCCACAGGGGTCGGCGCTAAGCGATATCTGCACGCTAAGATGCTCGCCCTGGCGAATGGTATTGCCGCCTGGTGAAATGCTTTGCACTTTGATGACGGGCGTGGTGCTCGTCGGTGCATACAGAATGCTGTTATTGGCAAAAGCGGCGGTGGTGACGCTAAGCCCATTTTGAAATTTGACGCTGTAGGTATTACCACCCGGGTTTATAAGGCTGGCCACCGCTACCGGCTTTCCCGAGGCGCTGACTAAAACCAGCCGATCCACGAAATACTGGCCGCTTATGTCGCATTGGCTAAAGCCATAGACCGCCGAATAGTTGCCCATGCCACCGTTTAAGCGAAGGCCAATGGCCGGAGCGTTTGCAGTTGCGGTGCGCAGCTCGGCATACAACTGGTTTGGCGTTGCACTTTGGCCACTGGCCGAATTTTCCGCCAACGCCTCGCAAGAAAGCGGCTGGTCCATGGCGCCTCCTTGGCTACACGAAATAAAAACTGCACAGACGATAAACGGCAGGGCCAAAGTACGCATACGGCCTCCATCGAGTTAAATGAGTAGGCGGCGCAGCATAACAAAGCCGAAAATTAGGGCGACAGCAAAACCGCCCCTCACCGGATGTGATTGGCGTAGGATTACCGATAGGGTCAATCGGGCGTGAACGACTTTCAGGATCAGCAGATTTCGCGGCGACTCAACCGCCGAGCACGCGCCTCGGTACGCTACTTGCGACTGATTTTTGCGCAGTTTTGGCGCCAAGGCCTGACCATTGCGCTGCTTTTGTTTTTGGGAGCGTTGGCCTTTCATCGGTGCCCCATTGATGCGCTGGGCCGCAAACCGGACTGGTTTGAAAGCCTGTTTGCCACCTACAGCCTGTTCGCGCTACAGCCGGTCTATCCGCTACCGCCATCGTGGCCGCTGCGCATCGTTTATTTCAGTTACCCGCTGCTCGGGCTTCTAGTCGTCGCCGACACCGTCGTGCGAGTGGCACTGCTGCTGTTCTCGCGGCAGGAAAATCAGAAGGAGTGGACCAAGGTGCTGGCGTCAACCTATCGCGATCACATCATTTTGTGCGGGCTGGGCCGGGTTGGTTACCGCATCTTGGAACGGCTCCTAGAGTGGCACCTGGACGTCGTGGTCATCGAGAAAAGCGAGAATTCCCCCTTCGCCGCCCGCATGCAACATCTTGGCGTGCCGCTTTTGATGTTTGACGCTCGTCAGGAGGAATCGCTGGCGCTGGCCGGCATCAAGCATGCGCGCACTCTGATCATCGCCACCAACGACGATTTGGCCAATGTCGAGATTGCGCTAGACGGCCGCCGGTTAAACCCCAAAGTGCGCGTCGTTTTGCGAATGTTTGATGAAAACATCGCCACCAAGCTACGCGACGCATTTCATCTGGACGTGGCATTTTCATCGGCAGCGGTCGCGGCGCCGCTGGTTGCCGCCTCGGTGCTGGACCTAGAGATCCTGGGAACTTTTTCGCTGGACGGCCGCGAGATTTTTACCGCCAAGCTGACGCTTGAAGAAAACTGCCAGCTTGTCGGCTTTACCATCGCCGAGATGCGCCAGCATCACAAAGTCATGGTTCTGTCGCACAAACGGCCGGACAAGCCGCTTATCTACAGCCCGCCCGGAACCGAAAAACTGGGGTTTGGCGATTCCCTGGTCGTTCATGGCGAGTTGCCCGATTTGCGCCGCCTCGGCAAACTTACCCGCAACCGTTAGGCAGCCAAAGGCTTGACCGACTGCGCACAGCGCTGAATTATTCGGGTTTTTCGGAGGCAGCGGCGAAATCGCCGCGTTCTTCTTTTTCGAGAAATCGAAAGACAGTACGCGGATCTACATCCAGATCACGCGCGGTCTGCGTCCGGTTGCCGCCGTTGCGCGCCAGAATCTCTCGAACATAGTCGCGCGCGAAGCGCTCTTTGGCTTCGGCAAGTGGCAATGGCGGCGCGCTAGATGGGGACGCGGGTGCTAAAAGTCCCAGATCTTCGGGTTCCAAAATGCTGCGCTCGGCGAGCACCAGGGCCTTTTTGATGTGGTTTTCAAGCTGCCGGATGTTGCCCGGCCAGGCATAAAGGGCAATGGCCTGCTCAGCGGATGCCGACAACGTCCGCGTCGGAACATTCAACTCCCCGGCAAAACGGTGCAGAAAGTACTTGGCCAAAATCAGAATGTCTTCGCCGCGCTCGCGCAATGGCGGCAGATGAATTTGTACGACGTTGAGGCGGTAGTACAAATCTTCGCGAAAGCGACCGGCGCGTATTTCGGCCAAAAGGTCGCGGTGGGTGGCACAGATAAGGCGCACATCGACCGGTTCAGCTCGCGTGTCTCCGACGCGAGTGACCGCGCGCTCTTGCAGCACCCGCAGCAGTTTGACTTGTAAGCCCATCGGCATTTCGCCGATTTCGTCCAGAAACAGCGTTCCGCCGTTCGCGGCTTGCAGACGGCCGGGCTTGCTGCGGTCCGCCCCGGTGAAAGCTCCGCGCACATAGCCAAAAAGCTCCGATTCCAAAAGCTGTTCGGGAATCGCTCCGCAATTGATGGCGACGATCGGACCGTCGCGGCGCGGCGAACGGCGATGCAATTCCTGGGCGATCAATTCTTTGCCGGTGCCGGTCTCGCCGGTAATCAGCACCGACACATCGGTGCCGGCCACTTTGGTGACCGTGCGCAGCACTTCCTGCATCGCCGGTGCGGCCCCAGCGCCAATGGTCAAAATCGAACCAAACCGCAGTTGTTCGAGCTCGGCCCCTAGGCGCTGGTTGTCACGTCGCAAGCCACTGACAAGCCGCGCATTGGTCAGAATCAGCGCCGCCTGCGCTGCCAGCACGGTCAGCACTTCCAGATCGCTTGGTTGAAACAGACTTTTGATTCGGCTTGAACCGACATAAAGCGCGCCCAAAAGATTGCCGCGTTCGCGCAGCGGTACGCACATGACCGAAGACAGCCGCAGATGCATCACGCTTTCGGCAGTGCTGAATTCGGCATCGCCAAGGGCATCGCTTAAAATGACCGGCTGCGCCGTCCGCAAAACTTTTTTGACAATGGAGTCGGACAGCTTATCAGCCGGATCGGCGACGGTTTCTTTGTGCAGCGTCCGCGCCACCTGCACTCGCGGTTTTTCGTCGTCGAGCAGCACCAAAAATCCCTGATCGGCACCGCTAATCTCGACCACCGCATCGATAAGCGCCGATAAGAGATCCTCAAGTTCATAGCGGTTGAGCAAGCGCTCAGAAAACGCATGCAGCTTGCGATACGCACATAGCGCGGTGCGATCTCGCTCTTCGATGCTAATTGCCGCCGGGGCTTCCTCAAAGAGGCATAGCTCTAGTTCGATGGCGCCAAGCTTCAGCGTGTTGCCAAGCGCCAGCTTGCATTTGCTTTTGCGCTTGCCATTTACGTAGAAATCATCGCCTACGGCCACAGCGATGCAGTCGTTGCCATCTAGCTGCACGTAAAGATGGCTCGGGTGCACCTTGGCATCGCTTAGAACGATGTCATTGTCGCGACTGCTGCCAATGCTGGTCAGCCGCTTGTGCAGGCGAAACATGCGCGCTGACGCGCCAGAGCCAAGCGCGCCAGAAATGCGCAAGGCCAAAGGTCCAGCCATTAAAAAAGACCTCCGATGCCGATGCCTGGTCCAGCGCCAACATCAAGCCGCAGCGACACCCGCGCGGCGGCTTTCACCGGCGGCTTCGAACTGGGCAAATCGGAAGGCGGCGCGGACAGCTCACGCACTTCGACTACCGTGCGGGCATGCAGCAGCGCATCGACCAGGCCCGCAAACACCAGCCCCCAAAACACCACTCCGGTGCTTAGGTAGGTGCCGGTAAGCGCCTGGGTGGTCAAAAGTTCACTGGGCGGAAATCGGCCATTTGGATAACGGTAGCGCGCCGTCAGCCAGGTGGCCAGCGATGCCGCGCCGGTCAGCGCTTCGGAAACCAAAAGCGCCGTGCCAAGCGCCCGGCGGCGCAAAATGAGCTGCGGAATGCCAAAAGGCAGCAAATCGATGGCGCTAAACCGCTTGTACACGACGCGTTCAATGTAGATGCGGCGGGCGCGCTGCTGGGCCAGCACCTCGGCCTGCCTTTGCAGCTGCTCGGCTTCGATGCGCCGACGCTGCTCTTCTTCAGCCTGACGGCGACGAATTTCTTCTAGACGCTCGGCATTGCGGCGGCGGATGTCATCCAAAAAAGCCACTGCCTGCAGCGGATCAACCACCGGATCCAGCGCAAAATCAGGCCGCAGCGACAAAAGCAGATTGAATTCCTGTTCGGCGCCGGCTTCTTCGTGCTCGAAATAGTAGCTTAGCGCCAGCAGTTTGTGCGAAAGAAGCACCTGCTCTTCCTGGGCCAAGAGCGTCTCGGGATATAGCAAAGGCCGCAGCAGCAAAACGACCGAGCCGTAGTCGCCGCGCTGGTAGGCTAGCTTGGCGCGTTCTAATTTTTGTTCGGGGCTGCCCGCCGTCTTATCGGCGCCCGTTGCCAAGCGCGGCGAAGCGGGCCGCGCCGCCTCGTGAACCGGACCGGTACGGTCTACGGCATCGCCGCGCACAGGTGGCTGGGCAAAGACCTGCGTCGAGCAAAACAGCATGCCGCCGAAAAAGCATACGCGTCGGCACAGCCGCTTTGGGCCTCGGGTCCAAGCCATTTAGAGATCCCTACCACGACCGTGCAACAATGACTATCCGGGACTATCAGGGATTCGCAGGCGAGCCAGCCGTGCCCTTGGCATAGTCCATTCGGCTGTCGAGCTGGCCGTTTGGCAGCCAAAAGGACCAGGTGCCTTTGCGATGACCCTCTTCATATTCGCCGGCACTTTTCTTTTGGTGGTTTTCATACCAATCCAGAAAAGGACCGTGTTTTACGCCGCCAGGTCTTTCGCACCAGGCCGCCGTTTCTACCCCCATCGTCTGCCCGTAGACTAAAGCAGTTCCGCGCGCGCAGCGAATCGAACTAGTGAGCGAAGGCGGATCGACCACACCGCCTGCCGAAAGATCGATCGAGGAAGTCGTCGCACAGCCAGTCAAAAGGGACACAAGGAGCCCTGGCCGCAGCCCAAAAAGCAGCGTTTTGCCGGAAGCCGGCCATCGAAGTTTCATCGGAATCCTTTCGGTACTTTCGACGCTACGACCCTAGCCACCGCAGCTTCGGCCTGTCAATCCGCATCTGCGCGGCACATCGTGAATGGAATTTAGGAATGGCTCGAGCGGCCGACCAGCCGACGTTCCAGCCAGGCATCAAGCGATAGACGACCTGCGCCGTCAAAAATCAGCCAAAGCAAAAGTACGATGTAAAGAAACTCGGACAGTCCAAACAGCGCACTTAACGTATGCAGCTGATCTTTTTGCGCCGTCAGAAGCGCCACGACCATCGTTGCACACATCGGCACCGCGGCAAGACGGGTGAAAAGCCCGCCCAAAAGCAGCAAGCCGCATAAAAATTCCAGGCCCGCCACAATCGGAGCCTGTATCTGCGGCGCCGGAATGCCCAGGCTCGTAAAAAACTCGACGACATTGGCCAAATGATTCAGCTTGCCCCAGCCAGACTGCACAAATACCCAGCCAACGACAATGCGCGAAAGAAGCGGCGCAACCGAGCTTAGGCGCCCGAGCCGCTGTACAGCTGCATTGCGCAGCCTCAGAAGTTTGTCCGTCATCAAAACGCCTCGTTGGGGCTTATCATTTCACGTTTTTCTCTCGGAGGAAACTGTGGATTTGGCAAGCTGTGATAGGGTAAGCGCCCAAAATACAGCGTTTGAACGCGTCGCTTGGGCGCTGGCCCGCGGCAAAACACGGCTGTACACGTGACTCGTGAATTTATTTTTCGAATGCCGCACAAGATTTCGCCATTTGTCGAAAAAATCCTGCTTACGGTCGGCGTGACAGCAGTATTTCTAAGCGGCTATTACTGGGTCGGAAGCTTTACACAGCATCGTGCGCGCGCCTTTCCGTGGGTGTTTGCGTGGGAGCGCGAGCTGCCGCTTTTGCCATGGATGGTCTTTCCTTATCTGCTCGCGCTGGTGTTGCCGGACTTTGGGCTATTTGGCTGGCCTTTGTCGGATCGCGCCGGAATGCGGCGCCAAGCGCTGAGCTACACCGCGCTGCACTTTTTGTGCTTTGCCATTTTTCTGCTTTATCCAGTTCATGCCGACTTGCGGCCGTTAGAGCTGCCAAGCGAAGCGCTGGGCGTACCGGTCTTGGCCCTCTATTACAAACTGGATCCGCCGGTGAATTTGTTTCCGTCTCTGCACTGCAGCAATGCGGTGCTGGCGGCGCTCATGGCCAAAAAGCTCTCGCAGCGGCTGTTTTATATCGTTGCGCCGCTGGCCGTGCTGGTGGTGCTGTCTGTGGTGCTGATCAAACAGCACTATGTGGCCGATGCAATCGCCGGCGTCGCTTTGGGGCTGCTCGTAGACAGACTGCTTGGTCCACGGCCGCCACGCCCGCGCTAATGTAGGCGATTGTCGTATGCTTGGCGATTGGATGCCGAGCGGTTCTGTGCTACGACGCCGCGAGGAGTTTCAGCATGGAATTGGTCTCTGGCTCGGCAATTAGGCGCCATACATTTTCGTTATTCTGCATACTGTTTTTTTTATCGCCTCTGGCCCAAGCCAGCGATTTTGTGGACACCCGCCTCAATGTCACACTGACCAACGAAAACGTATTGGCCAAGCCGGGCGAGACAAATCCATCCGTGCCGGGCTGGCGCTTCGATCGTCCAAACCAGTTGGGCGTGCTCTTTTTTGACAATTACGACACCCGTTTTACAGGCTACGAAAGTCTGACGCATATCGTGCTTTATAAGCAGATTCAGCGTCAGCGCTTCGAAGCCGAGGGCTCGTTCGTAATGCGCCTGATGCAGTTTTCCGACGTCAATCTGTCTTCAATCGACGACGGCAGCTATATCAAGGTCAACTATTACCTGGATCCGACGCGCACCCGACGGCTAAACGTATCGCTGACGGCGTTTCCTTTGAACTCGGATCGCATGCGCCTGGGCTATTCGTGGCGGCTGTCCTGGGGCGGCTCGCCCATCTTTTTTAAAGCCAATCCCGATATACCCACCAATATTAATCCGCCGCCGACACCGCCCGTGCCGGGCATGCGCGTGCAGATTGCCGACGACCGCTGGTATGCCTATGTCGGCGGCAAGACTTCGGTGCTGCGCTACGATCAGGACCAGGCGCTGCATTCGGTCTGGGGCATTTTGGGCGGCGCCGGCGTGGATCCGATTCCGGGCCGGCTGCGTCTAGAGCTAAACGGCGGCTACTTTGACCGCGGAACGATTCCGCGCATTTTGACCTCGCAGTTGCCGGTTCAGACTTTTGGCGGTTCTTTTCAGGTCGCGGTCTTTAACGGCTTGCCGCCAACGCTGTCGGCGGATACTGCCCTTTATCGCAACGATTGGAACAGCGCCCTGCGCTACCTGACCAAACCTTGGTATCGGCCGGGACTGAGCTGGCTGCTCATGTCCGAGCTTACTTTTGAAGGAACGACGCTGGAAAATCCCGAGCAGGCCTTGTCGAGTCGCATTCAATGGGGATTGGCCGGCGACGTGAATCTGCGCATTCAGTACGGCAATTTTCGCTTTCGCCTGGATGCGATGTATCGCTCGATGCAGTTTTTGCTGCTCAATCAACCAAGTTTGGTGCCATTTCAGGACTTTCCAAGCGGAGCCAACGTATCGCCCGAGCTATTTGCAGCAATCGGCGCCGATTACTTTTTGGAAACCATCGGCACCACTTTGGGATTGACGCTGGGCCTGGATCGCCCGGCCAGTTACTCGCCGCCTCCCGGTGGAGTAAATCCGGTGGAATTGACCAATTCGACAGATTCATCGGCGTCGGCTTTGGTCGTCCGCAACCAAGGGGACGTCGTCATTCTGCCCACCGGGTCGAGCGCCTTGCCGGCCCTGGCTGGCAAAGTGATGGCCCGTCAGGACTTTTTAGAGCTATTCGCCTTTATCGCCGAGATGTACTACCAGTACGATCCGAACGGCACGCGCCTTATCACCGACCCCGTCACCCAGCTTCAGACCCGCACCTTCGAAAATCCGCATCGTCTGGGCTTCAATTTCACCCTGCAAGTTCGCTTTTAAGCAAAGCGCCAGACGTACACCTACACCAATTAACCTCTCCGCTTACAGTTCGACGCAGGCTTGACGGTTTGCGTCAGGTGTCGTTCTATAAGTTAGGGTTCATGTCGGCGGCTTGCGCTTTACAGATAGGCTCCTCGGCCTTGGGGCCCGCCCAAGTTCGAAAAGCGCTGTGCGCAGAAAAACGGGAGCCGTGCCGATGACGGTCAGCCACACGGCGATTCGCCGCACCTGCGCCCAATGCCGGCAAGCCTATCCCTATAAAGAAGTCCACATCTGCGCCAGCGGAGCGGCTCCGCCGCCGGTTGCTGTCGATGATCTGCTGGGAACGGTGCTTGGTGACCGCTACCGCATCGAAAGTTTTGTACAGCGCGGCGGCATGGGCAGCGTGTATTTGGCCCGTCACACGGTCCTAGACAAGCCGATTGCCATCAAAATCCTGAACCAAGCCAAAGACGAAGTGGCGCAGAAGCGCTTTTTGCTGGAAGCCAAATCCGCTTGCCACATCAACCACGAACACATCGTCGATATCACTGATTTTGGCGTGCTTGCCGATGGTCGTCCCTACTTGGTGATGGAGTTTTTGCAGGGCCAGCCGCTCGATGCAGTCATTGCGCGCGGTCCGCTGTCGCCGCGGCGGGTATGCCGCATCGCCGAGCAGATTGCGCTGGGGCTGCAAGCTGTGCACGACAAAGGCATCCTGCATCGCGACTTGAAGCCGGGCAATGTGTTTCTGCTCGAGCGCTATCGCAAAGATTACGTAAAAATTCTGGATTTCGGCATCGCCAAGGTCGTGAGCGATTCGCCGGGTTTGCCCGCGTCAAGCGGCGGCGGATTGGCTGGTGCCGCTTCTGCCCCGTATCGGCCGACGCAAGAAGGCATGGTTCTTGGCACGCCCGAGTATCTGGCGCCCGAGCAAGCCCTGGGCGAAGACTTGGATCACCGCGTCGACCAGTACGCGCTTGGCTGCATTCTTTACGAAATGCTGACCGGCGATGTGCCGTTTAAGGGCAATTCGGCCATGGGAACGGTGGTCAAGCGGCTTAGCGACAAAGTCGTACCGCCGCGGCAACGCCGACCGGATTTGAACATTCCGGTGTCACTTGAAGCAGTGACGCTGCGCGCCCTATCGCGCGAGCGCGAACAGCGCTTTGCGAATATGAATGAGCTGGCCCTGGCCTTGCAAAACGAGTTCGAATTGCTCGGCGGGCCGGCCGGAGACAATTCTTCAAGCAGCATTTCGGCCAGCATGATGCTTTCGGCGATTTCGAATTCACCGCCGACGCCAACTCCGACGCCGCTGCCTATTGCCATTGCAACGCTCAAGCCGCCCGCCACGCTGATCAGTCAGCCGATGGCGCGAGCCGCCGTATCGCCTAAGCCCAAAATCATCGCTGCAGGGCTGGGCATCGGGCTTTTGGGGTTGGTCGGGCTCGCCGTCGCGCTGTTCAGACCGGCGCCTAATACCGACCTTGTGGGCTTGGCCAAGCCCGCGACGTCTTCCTCAAAGCCAAGCCTCGGCCAGGTTCAGGCGCCGGCGCCGCCCGCATCTACAAGCGCAGAGGCCAAGGAGCCGCCTAAGCGCACCTCGGCAGATTTGGGCGAAGACAAGGATCGAGCCGCCGCGGCCGGCAATAGCGCCATCGATTCGCGCTTTTCGCTGAGCTTTGAAAACGCCAGCCCCGTTGCTGTCACGGTGTCCTGCTCGCACCAGCGGCCGTGCCGAGTAGATGCGCAAAAGATCTGCCAATTTAAAATTGGCAGTGAATCCGGCAAATGTGAGGCCAGCGCCCCCGGATACAAGCCACGGGTATTTTCCTATCGCGAGCTGCGCGCCCGCGCCCGCGCCGGCCATATCAAAGAACGCGTTTTGCTGGACGCCAGAGGGCTGGGTGAAATCAAACTTTAGGAAGCTCAAGTTTGGCGGCCCGTGCGGCGCGGAGCTTGGGTGTAAAGACGAGCCGGCATATGCCTAGCATTTTTCTGCACAGTCAGTTTTTTCGTGGTTTTCTGCTGCTGCTGTTCATCTTGTTTCTGAAGCTGCCGGCCTTGGCCGCAGCGCCGGCAGGGGCCGCGCGGGAAGACGAAGATCAGCTTTTACAAAGCACGATTGTAAAAGCCAAAGAGCAAATCGCGCTGGGCAACCTGGCCGATGCGCTCAAGCGCCTGCAAAACGCCTACGCCAGCGTTCCCACGCCCGCGCTCTTGTGGCCTATCGCCGAGCTGCATCTGCGTCTCGAGCAGCCGCTTGAAGGCCTAGCCACCCTGGACAAATACATCGCCCAGGTGCCGGTCAACAAAATGCCGCACGGCCAGCAAATGCCGCAAGTCGAGTACATGCAAGAGCAACTGCGTCAGCAATTGGCCAAGCTTGTCATCACCGCTGTCGATGCCAATGCAACGGTGACGGTGGATGGCCAAGCGCTTGATATGAGCGTTTTTGGCCAGCCGCAAGCAGTCAACCCGGGCCGGCACCGCATCGAGTCTCGACTGGCCGATCGTACTTTGGCGCGCGAAGTGCGGCTGCTTCCCAGGCAGGAACTGCGGCTGGATATGCGCCAAATTCTGGATGCACCAAGCGGCGCGGCGACAAGCACATTGGCAAAGCAGCCGGATGACCGCGCCAAGCGAATGCGGCGCACGGCCTATCTAATCATCGGCAGCCTGGGAGCAGCCGCGCTCATCACCGGCGGCGTTTTGTGGGGACTCGATATTTCTTCGCGCTGTAGCGATGTAACGATGTGCGCGCCGGAGCGCGATTTGAAGACGCCTGGCGTCGGCTTGGTTGGAGCGGGCCTAGGACTTGGCTCAAGCGCCCTAGTCCTAGGACTTATAGACTTTCACTAAGAGCCTATTCCAAAACCCACTGCGGACCCCGTCTGCTGCGTCGGTCGTCGGTCACGGCCTGTAGGCCGATCCCCCTCCCTCCTTGCATCCGGGGTTCCTCGCTACGGTTTTGGAATAGGCTCTAAATCTCAGTCGCCAGGCCGTAGCCGTGTAGCCCTTTTAGTGGGTCTTAGAAGGAGCGGACGGTGCAGCGGGGCTCGTTTCGATGCGCATGCCGTAGAAGGAACGATGCACAAAGAACAAGGCCACCGCCAGACAGACGGCGGCGATGATGTGGGCGATGCCTTCCCCGATGCCGATGGACAGCTCGACGGCCAAAAGACCAAACAGGGTGGTGAATTTGATCACCGGGTTCATGGCCACCGAGGAAGTGTCTTTGAAGGGGTCGCCTACGGTGTCGCCGACGACGCAAGCGGCATGCAGCTCGGAGCCTTTTTCTTTGAGCTCGGTCTCAACGACTTTTTTGGCGTTGTCCCACGCGCCGCCGGCGTTGGCCATAAACAGCGCCTGAAATAGACCGAACAGCGCAATCGAGATGAGGTAGCCGATAAAGAAGTAGGGCTCAAAGCACGCGAACGACAGCGTAGTAAAGAACACGGCCAAAAAGATGTTGAACATGCCGCGCTGCGCGTACTGGGTGCAGATCTCGACGACCCGCTTCGAGTCCTCAACCGAGGCCTTTTCGACGCCTTCGAGCTTGATGTTGCGCTTGATGAATTCAACGGCTCGATACGCGCCCGTGGAAACGGCTTGCGTGGAAGCGCCAGAGAACCAGTAAATCATCGCGCCGCCCATAATCAGCCCCAGCAAAAATGGCGGATGCAGCAGCGACAGCTTGTCGAGGTTCTGCGTCAAATGGCCGGTCAGAATCATGATGATCGAAAAGATCATCGTCGTAGAGCCCACCACTGCAGTGCCGATAAGCACCGGCTTGGCCGTGGCTTTGAAGGTATTGCCGGCGCCGTCGTTTTCTTCCAAAAACTCTTTGGCGCGCTCGAAGTTGGGCTCGAAGCCGAATTCCTTCTTGATCTCAGCTTTGACGTTGGGGACGTTTTCGATGAGCGATAGTTCGTAGACCGACTGCGCGTTATCGGTAACCGGGCCGTAGGAATCCACGGCGATGGTCACCGGGCCCATGCCCAAAAAGCCGAAGGCGACAAGGCCAAAGGCGAACACCGCGACGACGCGCGCATCCATAAGTTGCTCAAGGCCGTTTTGGCCGACGTAGTAGGCCATGCCCATGAGCACAGCGATGGTCAGGCCCAGCCAGTAGGCGCTGAAGTTGCCTGCCGTAAGTCCGGACAGAATGTTCAGCGATGGACCGCCTTCGCGTGAGCTTGTCACCACTTCGCGCACATGGCCCGAGGAGGTTGAGGTGAAGATTTTGACGATTTCGGGAATGATGGCTCCGGCCAGCGTACCGCAGGTGATGATCGAAGACAGCCGCCACCAAGCCGAACCATCGCCCAGGTCTTTGATAAGCAAGTACGAGACCGCGTAGGTCATGGCCACCGAGACGAGCGAAGTCACCCACACAAGCTGGGTCAGAGGTTGCTCGAAATCGAAGTGCTCGGCTTCGCCGTAGCGGGCGCGAACGGCGACGCCGTTGGCCAGGTAAGAAAAGCCCGAAGAAATGACCATCATGACGCGCATCGCGAAGATCCACACCATGAGCTGAACCTGATGCGACGGCGGTACGGCAACTAGAATAAAGGTGATAAGCGCAACGCCAGTGACTCCGTAGGTTTCAAATCCGTCGGCCGAAGGACCGACCGAGTCGCCGGCGTTGTCGCCCGTGCAGTCGGCGATGACGCCGGGATTGCGGGCATCGTCTTCCTTGATCTTAAAGACGATCTTCATAAGGTCGCTGCCGATGTCGGCAATCTTGGTGAAGATGCCTCCGGCAATGCGCAGCGCGGCGGCGCCGAGCGATTCACCGATGGCAAAACCGATGAAGCACGGTCCGGCGTATTGACGCGGAACAAAAAGCAAAATCGCCAGCATCATCAAAAGCTCGGTGGCGATAAGCAGCATGCCGATGCTCATGCCGGCTTTGATCGGAATGGCATAGGTCAAAAACGGCTTGCCGCGCAGCGAGGCAAAAGCCGCCCGAGAATTGGCGAAGGTGTTGACGCGAATGCCAAACCACGCCACGCCATAGCTGCCGGCAATGCCAATGACCGAAAAGATGATGATGATGCCGACGCGCAGCAGGCGATCGCCCATGTCCAGCGCCAACTCGGGCTTACTGTACTCATTCATAAAGTACACAGCCATGATGGTGGCGATAAACACCCACAGCACCATGATGAACTTGCCCTGGGTGACAAGGTAGGTCTTGCAGGTCTCGTAGATAAGCTCCGAGATTTCCCGCATCGAACGATGCACCGGCAAGTTCTTAAGCTGGCTGTAAATCACCAGGCCAAATCCCATGGCCAGGGCGCAGACCAAAAGTCCAAAGGTTAAAAGAGTCTTGCCGTCCATCCCCAGAAACTGCACCGATGACAGGTCCGGCAGCTTCAAAGTCGCTTCACTGACGTGCTCTGCGACTTTGCCAAGGGCACCCTCCGTCTCGGCATCGGCAAAGCCGCCAAAAAGGAGCATAAAGGCCGCCATCAGGATGGCAGCTCCTCGTGCCAAAGCGGGTTTTGTTGCGCGCCCGATTTCAAGTTGTCGGGACAATCTCCTGGCCATTTCGTGAATCCTCCGAGGTTCAGAATATCGGCCGGTTTTATAGTTCAGACGGGCAGACCGTGTAAAGCCTGTAATCCATGAAAAGCGGGAAGCCGACTTTTGCCGATTTCAATTGCGCCAGGCGCAAGTTGCTTGGCGGCGCTGGGCGAGCCGTAGAGGTTCTGTTATACTGCCTACGCATGCAGGAGGCTGGCTGCATATCCGCCGCCTATGGGCAAAAGCCCTGCACGCTGGGGAGCCTTAGTTATGACGATGAGCCTGGTCGGTAAGCGACTTGGGAACTATGACATTCAAAGCCAAATCGGCGAGGGTGGCATGGGGTCTGTGTACCTAGGCCATCATCCGACGATTGGCAAGCGGGTCGCGATCAAAGTTCTGCATGAAGAGCTGTGTAGCAAAACCGACGTTGTTACTCGATTTTTTAATGAAGCCAAGGCCGTCAACGACATCAGCCACCCAAACATCGTAGATATTATTGATTTTGGCGATACGAGCTTTGATGGCGTCGCTTGCAAATACATCATTATGGAGTATTTGGACGGAGAAAGCCTGGCGACGCGCATGCGGCGCGAGGGGGTCAATGTTCGCGATGCGCTGATCATTTTGGCCCAATGCATTGGCGCCCTTGCCGCGAGCCATGCCAAGGGCGTCATTCATCGCGACCTGAAGCCGGAAAACGTCTATCTGTGCAACCGTCCGGGAGATCGCAATTACGTCAAACTGCTCGATTTCGGCATTGCCAAGTTGACTAGCGATCAGGGTTCGGTGCTGAACCAGAAGACGCGAACCGGAATGGTGCTTGGCACTCCGACCTATATGAGTCCCGAGCAGTGCGACGGCAAAGGCAAAATCGACGCGCGCGCCGATATTTACGCGCTGGGCGTCATGATGTACGAACTTTTGACCGGCCGCGTGCCTTTTCCGGGCGACGGATTTGGCGAGGTGCTGGTCGCCCATCTGACCCGCGAGCCGGAACCGCCGCGCAGCATCAATCCGAGCCTTCCCCCAGAGCTGGAAGCCATTGTTCTGCGCTGCCTGCGCAAACGCAAAGAGGACCGCTTTCAGTCGATGAACGATTTTCTGGCGGCGCTTAGCGATCCGCTGCCGCATTTTCAGACGTTTTTGGCAGGCGCGCCAGCGCCGACCGCGGCGGCCCTGCCCCAAGCTGGCAATCCGCTTTTGATCGCGCAAAATCCGCTGGGCACAGGCGTCATGCCGGCTATGGGCCCCGGGATGGCTGGGGCTTCGGGCAATCTGACCAGCAGCGGGACGCAGCGCTCGCCATCCGCCTTATGGGCCGTCGTGAATCCCAATCTGCCGCCGGCAATGCAGCAAATGCAGATGCAGCAGATGCAAATGCAGATGCAGCAAATGCAAATGCTTCCACCGGGGACGGCGCTCATGCCTCCGATGCAGATGGTGCCTGGTGGTCCAACCGGGATGATGCTAGCGCCGGGAATGACCCCGGAAATGATGCAGGGCCTAGTCGGCGGACCGCGAGTTACCACGCTTTCCGGCGCTTCTGTCGAGCAGGATTCGAGCCGGCGCCGGCCGCTGAATGTACTTTTTGGCTTCCTTGGGGCCATGGTCTTTGGAACGCTGCTGATTCTGGGCATTCGAATGATTAGCAACCATCGCGCCGCTAGTCAGCTTCCGCCGGTAGAGGCCTTGGTAAACATCGCGGTCAAGACCACCCCGCCGGCGGCCGCGATCTATCGCAGCGATGACGACAACGCGATGGGCAAGACTCCTTATGTATTTCGCTTGCCCAAAGGCGGCAAACCCGTAGATATCAAGGTGCGGCTGGCCGGCTTTCGCGAAGAAACCCGCACAGTGAACCCCAGCGAATCACAAACCTTGGAATTAACCCTGAGCAAGGAACAGGTCGCTGCACCGCCCGGACCAAGTGAAACGGGCAGCAAGCCTCAGACCGACAAACCCATCACTGCCAGCGAAGGCCAAAGCACCGCGGCCCTGCCAAGCAGCCAGACCGATAAGCCGGCAAAAGCCAAAGACGGCAAAGTTAGCAAGGACAGCAGCAAAGCGGCCAAAGACAAAGCGGCCAAGGATTCCGCCGGACTCAAAGACTCGGCCAGCAAAGATCCGGCCGAAAAGCCGACCAAGCACCGCCGAAGCAAAAGCAGCGGGGACGCTGTCATTCGTCCGGTATTTTAGGTTCTGACTCTAAAGCTTTCTGCTTGAAGGGAAGGGACGAACTTGCAGCGCGACTGTATCCCTAAGGACACAGCCGCGCTACACAGTTTTGCAGAGTGCCTTACGAGCGTTTGCTGGCTGCAGTCGATTTTTGCGAGCTCTTCTCATCGGCAGCCGAATAGGTCATGCCGGTGGTGCTTTCGGAGCTAGTGTTCTGTTTTTCAGAGCCGCCGTTCTGTTTTTTGCTCGAACGCGACTGATCACGCTTTACGCGAATTTGGCTCGTGACATCTTGAACCCCCTGAATGGATTCCGCGATGTCCTCAATCATCCGCTTGTCCTCGCGACGGGCGACGGTGCCGGTTAAAGTGACTTCGCCTTCGCTCACCTGAACTTCTACTTCGCTGGCATCAAGCCGCCCATGGCCGGCCAAGCGGTCGCAGACATCTTCGCGAATGCGCTCATCGGAGCGCTGATATCCCTTAGGTCCGCGTCCGGTGCGCGATTCAGACTCGAAGTCCGAACCGGATTGGCCCTGGCCGTAGCCGCCAAACTGGCCCTGGCCGTAGCCGCCAAATTGGCTCTGACCATAGCCGCTTTGTGACCAGCCGCGATCCTGCACACTGCCTTGAAAGCCGCGGTTCCAGTCGGTCGATTCTTCATAGCGGCTGCGGTCGTTCATGCCGCCCTGAAAGCCGCGGTTCCAGTCCTCCGCCTGCCCGTAGCGGCCTCGATCATGCATGTTGCTCGCGCCGTAGCCGCCTTGCGAAAAGGCACCAGCGCTACGGTCATTCCATGCCGGTCGAGTGTGGCCTCGATCATCATAGTAACCTTGGCTCTGGCTCAGGCTGCGGTCGCGAAAATCGCTGGACCTATGGTCGCGGTCGCTTGGCATATATTCACCCTGCGCACCTTCTCGATAGCCGCCTCGATTGCCGCCGCGGCCCTCTTGGGTGTACCAAACATCGCGGTCGTTATCTTCGTAGACATCGCGGCCTCGGTATTCTTCCGAATTCCGCAAATCATCACGACCCGGCTCGCGATTCCAGTTCTCGGTCTCGCGGCCATAGCGATTTGCTTGCAGATCCTCGCGGCTGCCATAGTCCCGTTCGCCTTTGTGAGAACGATTTTCCTGTCGTCCATAGTTCCCTTGATAGCCACGGGAATGCGGCTGACCACTACGCTCGTTGTGTTGACGGTTCATCATGTTCGTTCTCCTGTTTGTCTTTGCCAAAGGAACATCACTTAGATCTCAGCCCTAGAGCATGAGATCAGCAGTCAAGGGCAGATGGATTTAGACAAATCCATCAACCGAATTCGAAGCGCTTTACAATTCTGAAATTCCCGCAGGAAAACATTCAGAGATTGATTTGCATCTCCGTTTATCTAGGAACAAGCCAGGTATAGCAAACTACAAAAACCGGAACTACTAGGGAAATTACCAGTTTTGTAGTTGTCAGTTTCAGGCCTAGGTACGCATTGCAGGCCGCAGCCGCTTGTGCCCTGATATAAAAATGGAGTCACTAGCGTTTTTCTAGTGACTCCTTTGCGGATTACCTCATCCTGTGTGCACACAGGATATGCGCACTATCTGCCACCCTGGCGCGAACTGCCGCTGCTCAAAACACCGCTCAAGCGGTCACTTGACTTGTCATCTTCGCGGCTGCTTGAACTGCTACGGTTTGATGACTTGCTGTCATCTTCGCGGCTGCTCGAACCGCCCCGTGCCGAGGCTTTGTTGTCGTCATCGTGGCTGCTCTGCCCGCCGTGCGAGGCTTCGCCGCCCTTGCGTCCTGCCTCACGCGCCTCTTCCGAGGTGAATTCGTGCGCATGACCACTTTCATGAGCGGCTTTGCCGCCCATGCTGGCGATTTCACGCTGCTTATCTGGATCCATCGCGGCAAAACCCCGGTTCTCGGTGTTTTTCGTATTCATATTGGATCCGGTTTCCTTGTTACCGGATTCCTTGCTGCCAGTGCCCTTGTTCGAAGAAGTGGATTGCGTTTGCATAGGATTCTCCTTTTACGAGTTCTTTCTTTAGAGCCGATATCGCAGCAGTCACTTTAGCCGTTATTCACTTTTGAACAGTAAAGCCTGCGTGGACTTTGCTATGCGATTGCTGCCACATCGCTCGAACGGTCTAGAAACTAACAGGCCAATCTATGCACCGCTACTAGGGAAAACACCGGTTTTGCCACATAAAATTTAATAGCTGTGTCCGCTTAAATGCTGCCAGCTCATTTTGATAACAAATTTGCGAATGGAATTATTTCAAGTGTAATTCTTATTACAATTCAATTGATTCATGGAATTGATATGGACATAATTCCTAGGTCTACGCCCTCTGGAGACGAGCTGTGTCAGCAGCAGTAGGTTTGCAGATTGCTTCTCGAGAACGGGCCTACAGATCTCGCATTTCCTCGATGGTGACCACATTGCATAAGCGCGACATAATTTCGCCATGGACTTCCAGATCGGCGCACACATCGCTCGCATCGAAGAAGACCTTCTTTTCAGCGCGATTTGCGGAGATTTTGGACTTGAAGAAGTGATTCAGTTCTGTCGAGTGGCAGAACGCATCATTGATCAGCATGGATATTTCTTCGCGCTGTCCGACCTGAGCCAAATGGGAAAGATGCATCCGGAAACCCGCCGCCGTGGCGCAGAATGGTCGGCCACCCATCCCCACGCCGGGGCCGCGTTTTACGGTGCCTCGCTGCCGATTCGCACGATTATGACGCTGGCCATAAACGGCGCGCGGCTTTTCAAGCGCGAAAAGATTCCGCTTATCTTTGTAAAGACCGAACAGGAAGGCCGCAGCTTCATTGCGGAATGCCGCCACCAAAGGCTCGGCATTCGCTCCGCGCAAGAATAGCAGCTACAGGCAGTCAGGTTATCGGCATTCCTGTTCACGCTGCCCTTCAATCCACCACAGCGCGAGCACGCATAGCTCTAAATAGCCGTGAAATAGCGCCAATTGAAAGTACCCGGTCCGCGCCCCCCCCAAGTCCAAAAGTGCCCATAGCGCAAGCGCGCCGGCGATAAAAAGCGCCAAGCCGAGCAGCGTCTCGCCCACATCACGCTGCAAGGCTTGCAAGCTCGCGGCAAAGGGACGCGGCGCCGGACGCTTTCGCGCCTCATCGGGAATCAGCCGCAGCCAAACCGTATAGTGAACCGCTTGGGCAAACGCAAACAAGAGCAGCAGCCGAGTTCCATAAGGCGGCGGCAAAAGCGGCGCCAAAAGCGCCTGCTGATCCTCGACAAAAAGCCCTGCCTGGCCTTCAAAACCGACCAGCGCATTTGTCGAAAGCGGCAGCGTTCCACTCAGTAAAACCAGCACGCCTCCGGCAAAAAGCCAAAGCGGCAGATGGTGCAGCGTCCCTTTGCGCCGGCGCCAAAGCGCAAACAGCAGCACCGCGACAAAGTTGTGCACGTGGGCCAATCCAAGCTCTAGCCAGTACCAATTGGACAAAAGCCCCAAACCCAAAAGCAAAAGTACCAAGCTTATGCCAAGCGCGCGCCGCCAAAATACCCCCTGCGGCCGCGCGGTGCCATCGGCCAAAAGCAGCGTCGCCAGCACGGCAAAAAGCCCGGCCGGCATTCCCATTCCTAGCGCTGCAAGCAAAAGCGCTCCGCCGACCGGCAAAGCCAGACGCATGCGACGGTGATAGCCGGGCTGCGCCACTAGGTAGCGTACATCGGCAAGTAGATGCGGAACTCCAAGCGCCAAAGGCGATAAGACAAGCAGCAATAGCGGACAGCGCAGCGACAAAAAAAGCGCCCAGATGACAGACAGGCTGCCGACAAGCGCCACGCGCAGCTCTTTATCGAGAAAAAGTGCGCGCAGCGCCTGACGACCAATCAGCCCGCACACAAGGCGCAGGGCGTGGCCGCGCAGCCAGTCGAGCGGCTCGCATAGTTGCGCCGGCCACGATTTTAGGGCCCTGGGCGCGCCAGCTTGCCGCTCGGCGCTTTTTTGCATCCTGTTCAGAATAGCAGGCCGGGGGCAATCCCATCAGGCGCCAAATGAAGCAAGCAGCGGCTGTGCTTGATCTGGAAGCGCTCTCGGTCAAGTATGAGGAAAACGGAGGCAGATCATGCGCGATACCTTTGCAATTCCTGGCTTTTTTGTCGGTGCGTGGGCTTTTTGCGCCCTGTTGCAAACCGGCTGCCCGCCGACGCCCGGGCCAGGCAATCCCCCCGGAAACACACCGCTTTTGGCGGCAGCGCAAATCGAAGCGCGCAGCGGCAGCGCCGTCACCGGCAGCGCCACTTTTGAACAAGTCGGCAGCAGAACCAAAGTTCACGTCGAAATCAGCGGCGCCACACCCGGCCAGCACGGTCTGCATATTCATGAAATCGGCGACTGTACTGCTGCCGATGGAAAAAGCGCCGGCGACCATTATAACCCCGCCAAGATGGAACACGGCAGCCTCGACAAGCCGGTGCATCATGCCGGAGATTTTGGCAACATCGAGGTCACCCAAGACGGCACCGGCAAACTGGAGCTAGAAACCGACCAGATTAGCCTTGGCACCGCCAATAATGCCATCCTCGGCCGCTCTATCGTTGTGCACGAGAAACCCGATGACACCGTCACCCAACCCACCGGCAACTCCGGTGCGCGCATTGGCTGCGGCGTCATCTTGGCCAAAAAATAACTGTCGCGTCAAACCGTCATGGAATTCGCTCCGCCTGTGTCAAACGGCAGCCGGCGCCCGGGATTGCAGCCGGCGCTTGGCGCACTTTTTCTTCTGATTATCGCCTTGGCCTGGCTGGCGCCGCGGCTCGGCGCGGCCGGCTTGTGGGATCCCTACGAAGTGCGTCTTCTGGAAAGCGCCCATGCGCCCGTTTTAGCGCAATCTCTTTTGCAATCCAGCACGCCGCGCCCGCGCTTTCTGCTTTTGCCGCTGACCCTCGGCATTCGCTATTTGGGCCTAAGTGAGCTCGGCGGACGCGTACCCATGCTGCTGCTTGGGCTTATTACTCTGCTTGCTCTGTATGGTTTTGCGCAGTGGCTGACTCGCACGTCGGCGGAGCCGGCAAGCAGCGCCGACCCGCCCGGCGGTGCTGGTCCGATCCTAAGCGGCCTCGTTCTGCTTTCTACTCCGCTTTTTTTTCTCAGCGCCCGCCATGTCAGCGTGACCCTTTTGCCCATGCTGGCCCATATCCTAGCGGTCTTTGGCCTGGCCCTTTTGGTCTGTCCGCACCCGGCGCGGCGAATTCGCGACCTCCTGCTTGGCAGCGTGCTTTCAGGCTTGGGCCTTTGCGCCGGGTTCCTTGGTACAGGCGCCCTGCTTGGCGTGGTCGCGCCCTTGGCCACGCTGACCGTGGCGCTGGCGCTGGCCGAGGGGCCAAAACCGGCTCAAATGATTTGTGGCGCATTGTGCGGAGCCGCCCTTTTGCCGCCGCTGCGCCTCATCTTGGCCAGCGCCACCGTTACCACGGCCGAGCGCGCTTGCCTGATTGGCGCTTGTCTTTTGACGTCCGGACTTAGCCTATTGCCCTGGCGCAGCCGAAAGCCGTCGGCCACCTGGGGCTTGGCCGCGGGCGCCCTGGTGCTTGCCGTGGGTCTCATTCCGGCGCTATCCAGCGAGCATTTCAGCGGCTATACGCCTTTTTTCGGAGGAATTCTGCGCTGGCCGACGACGCGTGAATCGCAAGTAGACACCCTTTTGCGCAACATCGGCTTTTCATTTTTTCCGTGGGTAGGTTTTGTGCCGCTGGCCATTGTCGGCCTGTTTCATGACCCAACCGCCGGCAAATTCGGCAGCGCACCCGCCGAAAATGGATCGGCGTTTGCTCGGCCGCTGGCCAACTTATTGCCCCTGACCTGGTTCGTCGTCACGTACGTTCTTACGACGCTACATGGGGCGCTGGTGGGCGAAATCAGTCTTCCGGCATTTCCGGCCTTGGCGCTTCTTGTCGGATTCTATCTGGCGCGCCAGTTTCAGCGCAAAACCGCTTCCGGCGTGGCCGCCGCCGTCTGCGCCAGCCTTGCCATGATCATGGTCGGCCATGATTTCTTTCTGACGCCGGAGCAATATCTAAACGGCCACCTGCTCGAAGCTTTGCGCTGGCCCGAACCGCTGGCTTATCTTGGCCAAGTTCTGACCCTTTGCGCCATCGGCATCGCCGCAGTGTTCGGAATCGGCCTGGCCAGCCCCTACATTTGGCGCCGGCGGCTGCTCGGCCTGGGCATCGGCTTGACGCTGCTCGCCGCGCTTTGTGCAATTCAGGGTCTGGCACCGATGGTGGCCCGCCATGTTTCATATCGCGGACTTTATACCCACTATCAAAAACTCGGCGGCGGTGCCCTGGCGCTTTACGGCGTGCAGCAAGGTTCGGGGCATGTCTACGGCCAAAACAGCACGCATCTTTACTCGGTATCCGAGGTGATGCAGTTCTTTCTGACAAGTTCCGGAGGACGGGCTTTTGTCATCATCCCCGCGACCGAGCTTGGCGCCATCGACCGTGAGGCCCGGCAGCGCGGCCAAAACTACTTCATCGTGGACGACAGCAACGCGCAATTTCTACTTCTGTGCAATCGCCTGTTGCCTGGCGAAACGGATTCGAACCCGCTGCGCCGGCTGATTTCCGAAACCGCGCCGCATCCGCAAACGCCGCTGCACATCGTCTTTGAGGACAAAATCGAGCTCATCGGCTTTGACGCCCCGGCTGAAATCAGCCGCGGCTCCGAGCTGAAGCTGCGACTTTACTATCGCGTGCTCGCCCCCGTTCCTGTCTCATACCGCATCTTTTTGCACTTTGACGGCATGGGTACGCGCTGGAACGGCGACCATATGCCGCTAGAGGGCAAGTTTCCCACAAGCTTCTGGTCGCCCGGCATCTTTGTGACCGACGAGCACCGCATCAGCGTGAGCCGCCTTGGCCAGCCGGCAGGGTATTATCAAATCTTCACCGGACTTTGGCCCGGTGGGGAAGGCGCCCGGCTGCGAATCACCGAGGGACCGCACGAATCCGACCAGCGCGTGCGCATCGGCGTGCTGAAAGTCAAATAACCGCCTCAGGATAAGCTTTAGGCAAAGATGATGAGCGATTCGCGACCGCCACGCAAACCACGCACCCTGGCGGCGACCGACGCCTCTGAGACCCCGGAAATTCAGCGCTACCTGGGGGTTTTGTGGGAACGGCGCTACTTGCTGCTCGGCTTTTTGGCCGCGGCCCTGGGAATCGCGATCTTGTTCAACAAGGCGCAGACTCCCGTCTATGAAACGCGCAGCAGCATCCTTGTCGAAACTAGCATGCCGCATGTGCTGGGTACGGCAGCCGAGGAACTGGCCGATCCGGTTCCGACGAACTTTTATATGGTGCAGGACTTTCTGCAGACCAGCCGGCGAGTCTTGACCAGCGATTCGCTAGGCCGTCGCGCCGCCGCCCGTTTGCAGCTTTTGGACGCGCCGGATTTTTTCAAACCGCGACCGCCGGCTCGCACCCTGCAAGAGGCCGGCGAAGCGCTGCTTACGCACTACTCGGCCGAACTAGTTGCCGAGACGCGGATTCTTATCATCACCGCCCGCCATCCTCAGCCGGCATGGGCCAAAAAGATTGCTGATGCCGTTGCCGATGAATTCGTCATCGGCGCGGCTGAAAATCGCGAAGTTTTTACGCAACACACAAATCAGCAGCTTGCCGAAGAACTGGACGTCGTCCGCAAAAGCCTGCGCGACGCCGAGCTGCTTTTGTTACAGTTCAAAAGCGAACACGACATGCTTTCGGTCAGCCTGGAGGATCGTGCCAATCAAGTGGCGCGCCAGATTGACAAATATACCGACGCACTGACCGAAACGCGGCTGCGCAAGCTACAGCGGCAAAGCCTGCTTGAGGAACTGCGCAAGCTCAACGAAGCCGACGCGCTGCACATGCCCCTGTCGGGTGCAGAGATGCCCTCCCTGCTTGGCGATCTGCGCCGCGTCTACGCCGAAGAGCAGCGCCGCCTGGCCGAACTGCGCGCCCGGTACGAAGATCGCCACCCGATGGTGCAGCAGCAGTCGTCCAAAACCGAGCAAGTGCTGCATGAGCTATCGCGCGAAGTGCAGACCGCCGTGCGCGCCGCCGAATTGCGCGTCGGTGAAAGCGAACACGATGAGAAAAAAATTTCCGGCGAGCTGACCACACTGAAACAGGAAGGAATGCGCATCAGCCGTTTGGAAATTGAGTACAACAAACTCAAACGCGACGCCGAAAGCTTTCAGAAGCAGTACAACCTGCTTCTAAACCGCAGCAAAGAGACCGGCATGGCCCATCGACTCAGCACCAGCCATCTGAAGGTGCTCGATTATGCGCGGCTGCCTAAACTGCCGGTCAGTCCGCGACCGCGCCTGGCTATAGGAGTTGCGGTGGTGTTGGCCTTGCTTAGCGGCTTGCTTGTGGCCTTTGCGCTTGATGCCATGGATCGAACGCTCAAGTCGCCCGAGGATATTTCGCGCCACCTGGGACTGCCGCTTCTAGGCCGCCTACCGCGCGCGACTCGATCAAAGACGGGCTCCGGCACGGCGCAAATTGCCGACCTGTATGTGCACAGCCAGCCGCGTTCGCCGCTGTCCGAAGGCTGCCGGGCGCTGCGCACGAACCTGCTTTTTGCCGGCGCCGCCCATCCGCTTAAAACGCTGCTCATCACTAGCTCGGTGGCGCGCGAGGGCAAAACCTTATGCTGCATCAGCCTGGGAATCACGCTGGCCCAAGCGGGAGCCAAGACGCTGATCATCGATTGCGATCTGCGTCGGCCGCGCCTTGGCGAAGCCTTTGGCAGGCGCTCGAATTTGGGTCTGACCAGTGTGCTGGCGCTTGATGCCAATCTGCAAGACGCGGTGCAGACGACCGATATCGCCAATCTGTCGATTTTGCCAAGCGGCCCGACTCCGCCCAATCCCGCTGAGCTCTTGGACAGCGACGGATTTCGACAGCTTTTGCACAAACTCGCCGCGCACTATGATCGCATCCTGCTCGATTCTCCGCCGGCGGTGCCGGTGACCGATCCGGCGGTGCTGGCAACGGCCGTAGATGGCGTGCTGCTCGTTGTGCGCAACAAACAAGCACACCGCGATTTGGCGCGCCAAGCAGCCCAGCACATCCTCGATGTAGACGGCAATTTGCTCGGGGTGGTTTTAAACGCCGTTGAGCCCGAGGAAAATCGCTACCGCGCCTACTACGGAAGCGATACGGAACGACCCGCCTAGATACTTCGCGACAGCCGCAAAAGCGCGTCGGCAAATTCGCTGCGGCGCTGCTTTAGGCTGCCTAAAAAGGCCTGCCGCACGATTCCCAGCGCATCCAAAAACAAGGTCAAGGGCTGCGTGCGATTTTGCAGACTGCGGCGCAGCCGATCATCGCTGCTTTGATAATGCTCGACGCGTGGCAAGTCGCTGCGATGCGTTGTAAAAAAAAGCTGGAGCGCCGATTCATCCAGCGTTTCGGTCACCAGCACGGCTTTTAGCTGCGGCAGATCGTAAAGTGAATCGGTAATGCGCCGCAGAATGGGAAATTCCTCGACGCAGGGATGGCATTCGACGGCCCACAGGTGTACTAGCAGCAAACGAGCGAGCGGCGGCGGCGTGTCTCCCGGCACAGGGCGACCGTCGCGCAAGCGCCGCAGTCCGCGCAGATCCACTTTGCGATGCAAAAGAATGTTTTCGGCACGATAAAGCTCGACTTCTCGCATCAGTTCCGAAGGTGCGAAAAGCGGCTCGGCCTGGGCTGGCTTCGGCAATTTGGCACCAAGCCATCCGGCCGCACAAGCCATGCCACCAAGCAGCGCGCGTCGTCTGGTGAATAGACGCGTCATGGCAATAAAGGCGCGGCCGGCCGCGGCGCGGGCGAAAGCGGTTTTGGCAGCGGTGGCGCAGGGCTGATGTTTGCCGCGGAGCTAGCTGGCGGCGGGCTCGGCGGTAGTGTCATAGTCGGCGGCGGCGTGGCTATAGTCGGCGGCGGCGTAACTATTAGCGGCGACGGCGAAGGCGGCGGCGGGCAAAGCAGGCAAGCGGCATTTTGCCCACCGCCCGCTTCTGCTGCGAAATTATCCGGAGTGGCGCAATCCACGCGAAACACCCAGACGCTTTGTCCCAAATCGCTGCCCGGAATCGGAACGTCATCGGGTTGCAAAATTTCGTCCTTTTTGCGCGTAAAGCCGTAGACCCAGTGCAGAACCTGCAAGCGCTGCAGTTTCTGCATTTCGGACGCTGAGCTTGGCCCAAGCTCTGTCCCCGCACTGGCTCGGCTCGGCGGTGCCGCGGGAAAGGCAAAGTCCAAAATGCGTTCGATGACTTGCTGGCCGCGACTTTCGGCGCGCTTGACCAGCGGATCGCTTATCGACAGATTCGCGCTGTCTCCACCCAGCCCGACTTTGAGGTTTGAAACCACTAAGAAGCGCGTCGTGGGCAGCCACGCCGGTTGCGGCGCAACCAGGCGCTTTAGACGCTGCGCATAAATCCCTAAAGGCCCGCCCACAAGCACATCGCGCGGCGAAAAATAGACGACCGTGTGCGCTTGCTGACGCATCAGCGAAATAAAGCGGCCGGTATGCGTCGGGTCGGCATCGCCCACAAGCGTGCTGATTTTTTGATCCAAGCAGACATCGTCGCGGCGGCAGACATGGCTGACATCGTCCACAAGTTGCCGAACCGGAGGACTGCACAAAGCCAGCGCCAACCCTTGCGTCAGTTGGCTTTGCGCGCAAGCCTGGCAAGCGTTTAGACGCTCTACCTGCGCGTGCAGGTCGGCCAGTTCTTCGGCGTAACAGCCGACCAAAAGCAGCCCCGACAAGGCCAGCGGCAAAAAAGCGATGCGCTCGACGGTTGTGTAGCGCTTCATGGCACAGGCCGTCCCTTGAGCATGCCTTTTATATACACGTCCTTGGCGGCCATCGCGCCCTGAACCTCATTTTTCAGGCAATTGCGAAAATCGCTGCTCAATTTGATCTCGGGGCTCAAGGTTCTTTCGCTGACATAAAGGAGGCCGTTGATGTTTTCCAAGACTACGGCAAAGGGCGGCCGCGGGTGTATGAGTTGCAGGCAGTACTTGATGCGCTGAGTGTGGCCCGAGCTTAGCGGCGGACCATCGGTGGTCATTTGAATGTCGACGATTGGCGGCGAAGTCGACGCTTTGAGCGCGGGCAGCGGTCGCGGCCGAATGAACTTGCTCGGCGGCACATGGAAGGGCGGCGCCGCCACGATAGGCTTATGAATCGGCGTGACGATCCCCGTCGTCATCAGCGACGGCCGAGGCGGCGGCAGCGGTGGCACATTAGGCAGAGAGGGCGATTGCGATTGCGCAGTTTGGCGCGGCGACCGAGTCCCGATGCCGTGTCCAAAGCGAAAATAGACGCCAATCAAGGCCACGATGGAGATGCCCAGAATGAGCCGCCAAATATATGGCGGCAGCATCACCGGCTGGGGCGACATCTGACTTGGCACCGGTCCCGGCGGCCGCACCACGGTCCACGCCACTCCGTCTACGCCAAGGGCACTGACAAAGTCGCGAACCGTCGCAAAGCGCACTGTACGCGAACGGCTTAGCGCCCGCGCCAGGGCCAGTTCAATCGGCGACGACAAAGCCAGCGGCAGCGGATCTTCGCTGATCACGCGCTGCAAAATGGTCTGCCTGTCTTCCAGCGGGCTACCGATAAATGCCGGCTGGCCGCTGAGCATTTCGTACAAAATGACCGCCAGTGAAAATTGGTCGGTGCGCCGATCACAAGGCAGTCCTTCTACTTGCTCGGGCGCCGAATAACCCGGTTCGCCGTAGTCTGGCGAAAACGGCGGCGGCAAAACGGCAAAATCGGCCACTTGAACCTGCAAGGTGGCGCCATCGGAGACTAAAAAGATGCGCTGCGGGCTCAGCGAAAGGTGCAGCACGCCGCGCTGATGGGCGGCTTCGATCGCTTCGGCAATCGCCGCGCAAAGCCGCACCGCTTCCGGCTCAGGCATGCCGCCTGGTCGAGCCTGCAGGATGGTGCTGAGCGGTTGCCCGAAAAGCTCGACCGCGCTGCGTACAACATAGACGCGGCCTTGCGAATCGGTGGTGCAGACCTCGTGCACCGGAACGATTCCGCTGTGGTCTAGCTGGCGCGTCAAATGTAGCTGCTTATGCCAATGCGCAAGCGCGGGCGACAAGCTGTCTTTTGCGTCAACGCGCGACTGCAACAGCCGCAGACACAGGGGCGTTCGGCAAGCCAGGGCGGCGGTGCTGCGCTCGGCCGCGCCAACTTCGCTGACTTCATAGCAAAAGCCGAGGCCGTCTTCGCCAAGCAGGCGTTCGATGCGATAACGCTGCCCCACGCACTGGCCGATTTGCAATGGCTCTTTAGATGAACTTTTTCCCTCTAGATGGTCGAGCATCGGCTTTGCAAAAAAGTCAGGGCAGAAAAAGGGTCAGTCCCAATCCGGCGATCATTGCCGTCGAAATCGTGAAGGCAGCCGTGTAATGCGGCTTTAGCGCATAAATTTGCGGAGTGCCATCGGCAGCGGTGGCATAGACATGGCCGTTTAGGCCCACGAGAGTAAACGCGCTCACAAGCCCGAGCACTGCGAACGTGCCAAGCGCCCCGGCGGCGAGACCCCGTTCAAAACTGCGGCGGCGCCCCGGCAGTGCCGTCGTGGCGCAACTATCAGAGCCTTGCCGGCCGTAGATTTGCTGCCATGGAACTGCCGCCGCGCCGATTCCAGCCGCCGCCACGGCGGTCAAACTGAAGGTCAACTGGTATGCCGAGGTCAGCGGCAATTCCGAGCGGTTGTGCGCATAAAGCGTCAGGCCGGTGATAAGGCCGGCGGCGGTCAGCGCCGTTAAGCTGCCCAAAGCCACGCCGCGCCCAAAGCTGCGGTAGGGAGCCGCGCAGCCCGTCGAAAACTGCGCCGCTGCGCCCGTCCCTGGCAGTTGCGGCGGCGGCACGATATTGCCGCGTCCGTCAGGTTCAAGCTCCAAAGCCCGTCCGACTGTACGAGCCACAGTATCGGCCAGCATCTGGGCGCTACAGTCTGTGCATACCGCCTCAGCGCTGTTTGGCAGTTCGCTGACTCGATCGAAAAGCCAAACATTGATGCGATAGCTCGCGTCATTGGCAATGAGCTCGCCGCCCACTAGGCGCCGCGCTTGATAGCGCTCGCCGAGCCGGACCAAACATTCGGTCTGCGTACAATGCTGCTCGGCCACGGGCAGTGCCGGTTCGACCACTTCTTCGCCCATGCGGGCCAGAAACGAAATGACGCTTTGCCGCACCCGTGCATTTAGCTTGCCGCCTTCTCGAAAGCCCAGCACAAGCACCGTACTGGCCGAGGCCGGCGCCGAAACCGTCAGCAAAAGTCCCAGAACCAAAAGCGTTGCAGGATAGCGGCGCGCCATGATTTGGCAGCAGACAAACAAAACTGTTTCATGTCAAGAATGGCCCTGAAGGGAATCTTATCGGCGTTCGTCGCTTATATTTGAGGACCTGAAACTGGAGGAAACACATGTTTCGCTGGACCCTGGCATCGACATTGCTTATCGGCAGCCTCTACACCGCTAGCTGGAACGGCATCGCTGTAAGCGTGGCGCGGGCCGAGGAAGCCGCCGTCCCCGCCGACAAACCCTTTACAATTACCGTCGCCAAGCTTGCGGCAAAGCGCGGCCAGCCGGTCACCGCGCAGGTCATTTTTCGGCCGACCAAGGGCTACCACGTCAACGACAAATATCCGACCAAGCTCAAGCTCAAGCCCTCTAAAGACGTCAGCGTTCCCCGTCCCGAACTCGGTCTGCAAGATGCGCATATCACCGAGCAGGAAGGCCGCTTTGATGTGGTTCTGACCGCCAATGCCTTGGGCCCGCAAACGGTTTCCGGAGATTTGCAGTTCGCGGTCTGCACGGCGACAAGCTGCGATCCGCAGCGCGCACACATCGCCATCGAGATGAAGGTAGAGTAGCGGTCCGCGAGTTCACGATGAAAATTCCTCAGCCTGCCTTAAATACCGGCTTTGGCCACGGCCATCACGATCGGGCGCAGCCCGAAGTGCAGTTCTACTTTGACATCGTTTGTCCGTACGCCTATCTGGCGTCGCAGCAATTGCCGGCGCTGTGCTCGCGGTTACAGGCCCTTATCGACTATCGGCCGATCTTGCTTGGCGGCGTGCTAAATGCCCTAAAATCAGAGCCTGCCGCAGGTCCTCCGGCCAAGCAGGCAATGACGCGTATCGATGTACAGCGCTTTGCCGCCCATTTGGGAGTTCCGCTGCACTTTCCTGCCGAGCATCCGCGGCGCACGGTCGAAGCCATGCGTCTATTGTGCTTTGCGCCGCGAATCAGTCGCCCGGCTTTGGTCGCAGCGCTATTTCGCGCCTATTGGGAACTTGGCCTGGACATCACCAATGTCGACGTGCTCGTCGATTTGGCGCGCCAGGTGGGCCTGGACGGCGAAGCTGTGGCCCGCGGCGTGCGCAGCGCCGAAACCGCCAGCGAACTGCGACGACGCACAAGCGAAGCGATTGCGGCCGGGGTTTTCGGAGTTCCAACCTTCATCGTGGACAGCAGCACTGGCCCGCGGCTGTTTTTTGGTCAAGATCGGCTGCATTTTGTCGAAGAAGCGATACGCCACCATCCGCTTTTTGACGCGCTGGCCGCTGCTCCTGTTTCGGTTCAGGATGCCGCGACGCCCGCTTCGCACGTCCCGACGGTCGATGCGCTGGATTCGCCGGCGCTGTCAGCCATTGCCAACGAAGCGCGGCGCGTCACTTTCTTTTACGATTTCGCCAGTCCCTATGCCTACCTGGCATCGACGCAAATCGAAGATGTGGCCAGCCGCTGCGGAGCCATCGTGGATTGGTGTCCGATCTTTCTTGGAGGCCTGTTTCGGTCCATCGGTACCCCGATGGTGCCCATCAACGGCTATTCCGATGCAAAACGCCGCCACACCTTGGAGGATATGGCCCGCTGGGCCCGCCATTACGACGAGCCCTTTCATTTTCCGTCGCGCTTTCCGATGACCACGGTGACGGCGCTGCGCTTGGCGCTTCTGGCCGAGGAGCAAATCGCTCCGCTCTCGCATGCCCTGTTTAGCGCCTACTTTATCGCCAACGAGGACCTTGAAGATCTGGCGGTGCTGGAACGCGCTTTAGGCAGCGTCGGATTGCCCAAGTCGCTTTTGGAACGCGTCGCCGAACCAAGCATCAAAGACCGGCTGCGCCGCAACACCGAAGAGGCTGAGCGGCTCGGCATCTTTGGCGTCCCCAGCTTTCGCGTGGCGCAACATCATGGACCACCGCTGCTCTTTTTTGGTCAGGATCGTCTGCTGTTTGTCGAAAAAGCGCTGCGCGATGGCACGGCGCTGGCGATGGCTACGCCGCAGACGGGTCTTTCTGATAAAAAAGCGTGATGGTCAGGCAGTGAAATTCGCGGTCGGAACTTTGCGTCACTACCTTGTCCACGATGTGAACCGCCGGATTTGCGCGCAGCCAACGTGTGATGACCTCGCCTAGGTCCTCTCGCTCGCGAGCCTTGGTGGCCGAAAAGACCTTCACGCCGTTGAACGCCATCTCCCTGTCTCCTTCCTTGACCTCTTTTTATCATAAGTGCTCGGCGGCAAAGCGATAATTTTCGCGACGGCCAAGACCAAGCACCGATTGCCAAAATTCTTAGCGCCGTCTGAGGTTGACTCCGCCCGCTGGCTATGGCAATTAACCCGCGCGATGATTACTCGACGACCGACCTCTAAGCAAACCAAGTTCGTTTTCGTAACCGGCGGTGTCGTCTCATCGCTGGGCAAAGGACTGGCCTCGGCTTCTATCGGCACGCTTTTGGAAAACCGCGGACTGAAGGTGACCATTCAAAAGCTCGACCCGTACATCAACGTCGATCCCGGCACTATGAATCCGCTGCAGCACGGCGAAGTCTTTGTCACCGAGGACGGCGCCGAGACCGACCTGGATCTTGGCCACTACGAGCGTTTTATCAACGTTCGCATGACCCGCGGCAACAATTTCACCACCGGGCAAATCTACGAATCGGTGATCAAAAAAGAGCGGCGCGGCGACTATCTGGGCGCCACTGTGCAGGTTATTCCGCATATCACCGACGAGATCAAAGCCAACATTCGCGAATGCACGCAGGGCCATGAAGTGGCCATCGTCGAAGTCGGCGGAACCGTCGGTGACATCGAATCCCTGCCTTTTTTGGAAGCCATCCGTCAGTTGCGGCATGAAGTCGGTCCGCAAAATTCGGTGGCGCTGCATCTGACGCTCGTGCCCTACATCGCGGCCGCTGGCGAGCTGAAGACCAAACCGACGCAGCACTCGGTACAGAAGCTGCGCGAAATCGGCATCGCGCCGGATATGCTGCTATGCCGCTGCGATCGGCCGATTCCGGCTGGGCATCGCGAAAAAATCGGCCTTTTTTCCAATGTGCCGGTGGACGCAGTGTTTACTTCGCAGGACGTAAACACCATCTATGCGCTGCCGCTGCATCTGCATCAGCAAGGCCTCGACGACAAGCTGTGCGAGCTTTTGAATATTTGGTCGCGGGCACCGTCGCTGGACGATTGGCAAAAGATCGTCAATCGGGTGACTAGGCCCAGCCATACCGTAACCGTCGGATTCGTCGGCAAGTATGTTGATCTGGCCGAATCGTACAAAAGCCTTAACGAGGCGCTGATACACGCCGGCATCGCCAATGATTGCCGGGTGCAAATTCGCTACATCGATTCGGAAGAGATCGAACGCACGGGCGCCGAAGGCCCCTGTGCCGAAGTCGATGCCATTCTGGTCGCGCCGGGTTTTGGCGCGCGCGGTGCCGAGGGCAAAATTGCCGCCATTCGCTACGCGCGGGAGCGCCAAGTGCCGTTTTTCGGCATCTGCTTTGGGATGCAGCTTGCCGTCGTAGAATTTGCGCGCCATGTTTGCGGTCTGCAAGGCGCCAACTCCACGGAAATCACGGCCGATACGCCCTACCCGGTCATTGCTCTTATGGCGGAGCAAAAAGAGCTGGCCTCAAGCAAAGGCGGCACCATGCGACTTGGTGCCTATGGTTGTGTGCTCAAGGAAGGAACTCGCGCCCATGCCGCTTATGGCTGCACGGAAATTAGCGAGCGCCATCGTCACCGCTGGGAAGTCAACACAGCCTTTCATCAGACGCTGGCAGAGCACGGTCTGGTTCTTTCGGGATTGTCTCCGGACGGCACTTTGGTCGAAATGCTGGAAATCTCGACGCACCCGCATTTTATCGGCTGCCAGTTTCATCCCGAATTCAAAAGCCGGCCCATGGAGCCGCATCCGCTGTTTCGCCAGTTTATCGCCGCAGCGCTGGCCTACGCCCAAACTCGCAGCCCATAGCCGGCCGAGGCACAGCTAAAACGCTGCGCCACGCGGAAATGCCCGGCGCACTTCGCGCTATAGCTTGGCGGCCGGGTTGCCGACGGCGCAGCGAATGGCGACGCCGGTAATAAAATAGGTCGCCTGATCTTGAGACTGTTTGCGGTCGTAGATAATGACGCCGCTGGCACCGCGCTTGACGGCCTCTTTCTTCAGCCAACCAAGCGCCTTTTCGAAGGTCGCGTACTCCGTCAACTCTTCGCCTGGCTCTAGTTCTTCTCCCGCTGTGGCCTGAATGTGGCCCATATCGATCCAGCTATCGCAAGGCAGCTTCTGTTCTTTGAAGAAGATTTGTACGGCTTCTTCTTCTGCAGAAAGCTTGCCCGGGTTGGCATCGGGATGAATATGAACCAGGCAGCCGAGGGCCGTTGTGGCCCCCAGCCAAAAAGTAACGCGCAGGGAATGCTTTAGGAAGAGCGCCATACTTCCATTATGGCGAGTTCGCAGGCGGAGCGGGAGGTGGGTATACCGGCGCCTGTTCCGATGCTGGCGGCGCGGGCGGGGCCGGCGGGGCCCACTCGGGTGGAGTGGGAGCCGGTGGCGGCGGGGCCCATTCCGGCGGCGGCGGCGGGGCCGAAGCAGCCGGTGGCGGGGGCGCCCATTCCGGCGGCGGCACGACAGCGGCTGGCGGCGGGACTGGAACAGCCGGAGCGGCCGGAACTACCGGCGCCGGCGGCGGAGTTGGCATAGGAGCCACTGGCAAGGCCGGCGGCACGGGAACCACCGGGGGCGGCGGCACAGGAAGCGCCGAAGGCGCAACCGGCATCTGCGGAACCTGCGGCACTGCCGAGGGTAGCGTCGGCGAGACAGGGGCTACCGGCGCTGGCGCGGGCAAAGATCCAGCCGGCGCCCCAGGGACTGCCCCCGGCGGCGTGGGCACCGCAGGCGGACGGGTGCGCGGCAGCGGCGGCAACAATTTGAACTCGACGCGGCGATTCTGCGCGCGCCCAGCCGGCGTCTTGTTGTCTCCGATCGGTTTGGTGGAACCAAAGCCCAGTGCGACCAAACGATTCGGATCCACTCCTTTGCCGACCAAATGCGCTTTGACGGCATCCGCGCGTTGCTGCGAAAGCAGCAGATTGTCCGCGGGCACACCCACATTGTCGGTATGACCGGAGATTTCTACGCGGATGGTCGGATACTCTTGCAGCGTCTGCGACGCCTCATCCAGGATCGGCAGCGATTCTTTGGCCAAAACCGCCTTGTTCGGCAAGAACTTCAGGCCCTGCAAAACGCCGACAATCTTGGCCAAGTTGGGTGGCAGCTCGTCGGGGCAGCCATCGTTGTCTTTATAACCGTTTTTGGTCTCCAGCTCGCCTGGGCATTTGTCCAGACGATCGACAACTCCGTCGCCATCGCTGTCTTTGTCGGGGCAGCCTTTGTTGCCGCGAGGACCGATTTCGTTCGGGCAGCGATCCAGGCGATCGACAACTCCGTCACCATCGGTATCCACGTCTGGGCAGCCGCCGTTTTCAATCGGTCCGGCTTTGTCTGCACACTTATCTAGGCGATCGACAACCGTGTCGCCATCGGTATCCTTATCCGGACAGCCCATGTTGTCTTTGATGCCGGCCTCGGCAGGACATTTGTCCTCGGTGTCGGACACGCCGTCGTTGTCTACATCTGCCGGATGCTGCTGATCGGCGCTCTTGGTCGAACTGAAGCCAAAGCGAGCATAGACGCTGGCCAGCACTTCATAGTCTTGCGTGAACGTCGGGCTTTGCGCTTCCGGAACTACGACCATACGACCGTCTAGCCGCACGCCCACATATTTGTGTACATTGACGCGCAATCCGACGCCGGCGTGAAAAGTGCCCAGCGTTTCGGTGGACAAGGGCAGGCCGGGATCGGGACGCACCGCAAGGGCGCCGCCGCCTAAAAGGACAAAGGGCTGAATTCGCTTGGACGGGCCAAATGGCCAGCGAAACATCAGGTGTCCACGTCCGGTATAGGCCAGCACTTGACCGTTGACACCGGATGCCAGATGCGTCGGCATGGCCAGAAATTCACCTTCCAGCAGGAAGTACTGGCTGAGCGCATATCCAAATCGCGCTCCCACCGCCACCGAGTGGGCAATACTGCTGCCTGGGGCTGCATACTGGCTGCGGCCGAGCGCATTTGTATCTGCGAAAAAGTGACCGCCGAGAATGACCGAAACTTCCAGCGGCCTATCCTCAGCAGCTGTCTCAGTCTTCTGGGGGGCAGCGGTATCCGCGTACACCACGGATCCGCCCTGAGTACCCAGGAAAAATGCCAGTCCCACGAAGGCTGTACATCCAAACCGTCCCATTCGTGTCCTCCAAATGTGCGCGCATCCTATCACGCATCCTGGCGGGTAGATGCAAGCAGATTCCGCAGCGCTTGCGCAATCACCTACAGAAATGCGCCGGTGCCATTCATTCAGAACCGGCCTCAGGCCATGCTAAGGTGCCGCCATGGCTCATGTCCTAGTTATCGACGACAACGACACCATGCGTGAAGGAATCTCGGTGGTGGTGCGCAAAATGGGACACAAGGTCTGCGCCGTCTCAAGCGGCAGCGAAGCGCTTGGCGCGTTTAAGCGCCATCCCGCCGATTTTGTCATGTGCGACCTCAAAATGTCCGGCATGGACGGACTGCAAGTCCTGCGCCGCATCCACGAGCTCGATCCCGATTGCCCTTTTGTGCTGATGACGGCCTACGGCTCCGTTGAAGCAGCCGTCGAAGCGATGAAGCTTGGCGCGATGGATTTTTTGACCAAGCCATTTTCCCCCGAAGTTGTTCGGCTGAAGGTGGAGCGCGGGCTGGAGCTCTGCGCCGCCCGTCGCCTAAATGAACGACTTAGCGCTGAAAACAACCAGTTGCGCAGCGACGGCGAGCAGCCTTATCGCGAAATGGTCGGCAGCACCGAGGCCATACGCAAAGTCGAAGAAGCCATTGCGCGCGTCGCCAAAACCGACGCGGCAGTTGCGATTTACGGCGAATCGGGCACCGGCAAGGAACTGGTGGCGCGGGCCATTCATAACCTCAGCCGGCGCAAAAATGGTCCGTTTATCAAAGTAAACTGCGGCGCGCTTGTCGATACCCTGCTTGAATCGGAGCTTTTTGGTCACGAACGCGGCGCCTTTACCGGGGCCATCAAGCGCCGCCTTGGGCGCATCGAGCTCGCCGACGGCGGAACGCTATTTCTGGATGAAATCGGCGAAATCTCGCCGGCCATGCAGGTAAAACTTTTGCGCGTTCTGCAAGAAGGCACCTTCGAGCGAGTCGGTGGCGAGGAGACCATTAAGGTCGATTTGCGCGTGATCTCGGCCACCCATCGCGATCTGCAAAAAATGATTGCCTTGGGGCCGGAAGCCTCCAAGTTTCGCGAAGATCTATTTTATCGCTTACAAGTAGTGCCCATTACCGTACCGCCGCTGCGTGAACGCCGTGCCGACATCCTAGAGCTATGCCAGCACTTCATCGCCAAACTGGCGGCGCGTACCAATCCTGCGGTGACTGGCATCAGCGAGGATGCATTGGCCTTGCTTTTGGCCTATCCGTTTCCCGGCAATGTGCGCGAGCTCTTAAATGTGATCGAGCAGGCAATGGTTTTTTGCGATGGACCGATCATTGGCGCGACGAATTTGCCGGCGCATCTGCGCGGTCCAAGTCCGGCGCAAAGCAGCAACCATCTGACTGTGCCTGGCGGCTTGACTGGGGCCATCTCTTTGCCCGAGATTCTCGACGATCTTGAAAAGCAGCTTATTCTGAAAGCCTATCGTCAAGCGAACGGCGTCAAGACCGAAACCGCGCGCCTGCTTGGCATCAAAGCCAGCGCTCTTTATTACAAGTTGGAAAAGTACGGCATTTCGGAATAGCTGATCTCAAAAAACTGATGCATTGATGCGCCCATTTTTCGATACAGCGACGTCAACGCCACGACCGATGCGCGGCATATGGCTTGCTGCGGCTTATGTTTGCAACATGCACCCGCCACGCTTCGCAAAATTGCCAAGAAGTGAATTGCGCGGGCGCAGCGCAGCCGAACGGCTTGGAGCAAGCTACGGTTTGTTAGCCATCTGCCTGAGTATCTGCCTCGATGTCTTTCTTGGTTCTGGGCGCGCTTTTGCCGAGCCCGCCACAGCCAGTTCGACAAGCAGCTTGGACGTCTTTTTGCAGCAGGGGCAAGCGCAACAGCGGCAGCTAGAACAACTCGAGCAGCAGCTCGTGCGCAGCCAAGCGGTACAAGCCGAGCGCGAGAAGCAAAGGGCACAGCTGGCCCAAACCATCGAGCAACTAAAGAGTCAGCCGCCGGGCGTGGCGCGAGATCTTTCGCTGAACGAAAAGCTCGCGCAAGCCCAAGCCTTTGCCGATGAGCTGGCGCAGGCGCAAAAAAATGATCGGCAGATGATCCTGACACTGCATGGGCAACGGCGGCAGCTTGTGGCGACCTGCGACCATATTTTGGATGCCGCCGCGAACAAGGACGCGGCGTTACACGCCGCGCAGCGATTTTTCTGGTTGCAGCTACGCACCACGCAGGTCGAGGCATTGCTTGCCGAGGACCACTTGGGTGCCGCGCCAAAGCTTGTGCCCAGCGAAATTTCGAGAGGGAGCCAACCTACCTCGGAAAATACGCTAGACGATCCGCAAGCGCTGCACGAGCGGGCCGATCTGCTGCGCGATTCAGCCGACAAATTGCATCGCGAAGTGCAGCGTTTGCAAGAGCGCAGCCAAGAACTGCAGCGGCGCCAACGGCTGCGCGAGCGAGCCAGCCGCGTGGATGAAGACTTGTTTGCCGAGCAATCTAGCAGCCGGCGCAGCCTAGGTCCCGCGTCAAACGCCTCGCTGTCTGCCCCTCGCGTGCCCAGCGCCGCCATGGCCGGTACCGCTGCCGATGCCGCGACGACGGCGGCAGCAGCAAGCAGCACAATACGCAGCGGCCCCAATCCGGCCACTTTGGATGGGCTGCGGCGCATCGACGGCCCATTTGACACCGCCAGCAAATTGCAGGCGCTCAGCCGCACCCAGGGAGATTTGGAAGCGCTGGCCGCGAACTTGTTGCGACGGGCGTCGCTACTAGATGAACGGGCTCGCGCTCTCAGTCGCCAAAAGTAAAGGCAGAAGGCCTACCTACTTAAGAGAATTCGCGCAAAATCGCCGGATCGCGAGTGCTCCCGAGCGTACTCTGGCAGCGACTGCAGGTATAAATCGCGCAAATCGGGGTCGGCGTAGCGCCCAGCATCAGCAGCATCCAGCCCCAGAAACTGTACTTGGGTTCGGGGTGTACAAGCGGATGAGAACGATCATGTCCGCAGCGGCAAGTGCTGCTGGCAGGAGTAGGTTGCGCAGTTGCCATGTTCGAATTGGCAGCATATTGCCAGATTCAACTTCTTCCGCAAGGCGCTGGCCCTGGCGGCGTCGCTGTCCTCGCGCTGTCTTTTATGAAGGAAGACGCCACCAAGCTGGTAGATTTG
Source organism: uncultured Myxococcales bacterium (assembly GCA_964460115.1). Lineage (GTDB taxonomy): Bacteria > Myxococcota_A > Polyangia > Palsa-1104 > JAEUJZ01 > JAEUJZ01. The sequence continues at coordinate 5,220 of CAYWPR010000026.1, read as the reverse complement.
CACCGCGATGCCCTCGTCTTTTTGTGAGCTTGCAGAGGTGCGTGGCAGTCTTTGGCGGCTATTGCCCCATCTGCGCTGTGATGAAGTGGCCATCGGCGGCGGGCTCGCCATGGCCCTGCATCTAGAGGCGGCAGCAGGCCCTGTGAGCAGTCGCCGCAGCATCGCAGATGTAGATCTGCTGGCCGAGCAGCCAAAGACCCTTGCGTCTAGCATCGCTCAGCAATTTCTTGTCAGCCATTACCACAGCCCGCTGCCGAATTCGCGCCAGTTTTTTGTTCAGATTGTTGACCCGATCTTTCGACTGCGTATCGACATTTTTTCGGATCCATTGGGCTATATCGCCAAGGCGCGGCCGCTGCCGACTTGGGATTTGCCGCTGGCAGTGCTCGACGCCAACAGCCTTCTCGATCACAAGTTGCACATGCTGGCCGCGGCCGATTCGAAACGCCCCGTCGATGAAAAGCATTATCTGGACGCGCTAAATCTGGCCGAACTTTGTGGGCGAAAAGTGCCCGCGATTTCGCCAGACTGCCTCGGCAAAGATGTTTATTGCACGGATCTTCATCGGCAATGCCGGCACTGCATAGCCCGCCCAAATCCGGCCTTTCCGCTGTCGTCTAAGCGCGAAATTTTCGACGTGCTTGGATATGTCTAAATGACCCGACAAGACATCGTCGGGCTCGATCCTTCAATGCTCACATAAGGCTGGCCAGTGCCCACATGGCCCCAATCTTTGCCGCCGCCAGCGACCGAGCTTTGGCACGGCCGGCGGCCGTAAGTCGAAAGCTAGCGCCATCGCCAAAGCGATCACCTTCGACGAGCTTCGCGCTTTCCAGACGATGCAGTACGGCAAGTACGTCCGCGGCATGATAGGCCCAAAGACGCGAATCGTGCCGATGCAGCTCCGCGCGTTCGTCCTGCTGAAAATCGTTCCACATTAGAAGTAACAACGTGTGCTGAAGAGTTGTCTGTTCGGTAGGTGGCATGCCCACAGAGGTACTACAAGGCCAATAACGGATCAAGTGTTTAGCATTGAACTAATGATCAGCATTTTAGGTCGTATTGCTTCCAACAAAGTGCCTCCGCTCGATCTTGCTGTTATCCGAGCCAGGCCTAGCGCTGGCGCGAACCTTCAAGCGAAGTCGCAGATCGCGCGGTGACCCAGTGCGAATCTGAAGAACCTCACGTTTGCTCGCCAAGTCCCACAGCCTACTTTGCATAAAAGTGCGCAGTGGATTGGCAACTGAAAAATACCCGTCACCGACGGGAAAAGCTGGCGACCCCAACGGGATTTGAACCCATAAAAGGCGAGATCACATAACAGCCTCGCGGCAGGCGTCTCTTCAAGCGATCTCCGTCGGTAAAAGGGTCAAAAAGTTGTTCCTGGTTGGTCCGTTTGGTTCCCTTAAATTCCTACCATTTGCCCTAAATTTTGGGCACCTAATGGGCACCACACGGGATAATGGGCAGCCCACAATAACAAAAGGTCGGACCTGTTTTCCCGTGTGGTGCCCAAGCGAGCGATGGACACCACACGGGATGGTGGGGCACTGGCTTGGCCAAAATTGGTTCTATGACCGGATGACTACATGAGGCTAGCGAGTGCCCACATCGCACCGATCTTGGCGGCGGCCAGAGATCGGGCTTTGGCGCGGCCAGCCGGGGTAAGCCGGAACGTTGCGCCATCGCCAAAGCGATCGCCTTCGATGAGTTTCGCCTGTTCGAGCCGGTGAAGAGCGGCAAGCACGTCAGGGGCATAGTAGCCAGCCAGACGTGTGTCGCCTCGATGCAGCTCGGAGCGTTCGTCTTGCTGAGCGTCGTTCCACATGAGGAGGAGCAGGGTGTGTTGGAGGGTGGTTCGTTCGATTGGCGGCATGGATGGGTAAGTACCACCGCAAATGACACGGATCAAGTGTTCAGTTATTTTATAGGAGGAGCGTTTGGATTCAGAGTTCGAGCATCTGCAGCCTGGGAGCGGCTCCGACGAGGAACTGCACGAATGTTACATTCATTGTAACGTTTGTGCTGTCTTACTGGTCCGGTGCCTATACCAGCTCACCATGTAGGCGCAGGTAGTCAATAAGCAAATTGCAATTTGCGGATTGCGGATTTTTGAGAAGCCACCAAACTACCTCCATGCGCAGCCACCATGGAATGCGGCCGCAGGACGTGCTGGTTCTCTTGAAGCTCGTAGTATGGGAGGCAGCCCTCCCCAAAGAGGCGCATGGCCTCGATTTACTCGGCGCTGAGGTGTGGGATGCTGCGCGCCTCAAAGCAGAAGGAGTGCGATTGGACGGGGCACAGCCCTGGAAACAGCTCGACCTTGCCCGAGAGCTTGGGCTCAGCCAGACCGAAATCGGCGACTCCTTGAACCGGAATCGTCTCGCCGGCCTTGTTGATGCTGAGAAGCGCCGGCCAATGCTAAGGGCTCTCTTGGATTTCTTAGTTCATGGACTCAAGTATGTATTTCCCGTCGAGCCAGGCCGCATTGTTCGGGGCATGCCGACGGCGCACTCAGCACCGCCGCTCTCGAAGGTGATGGCAGAGTCCGAGGAGAGATTTGTTTGGCCTGATGAAGAGGGGGAGATGCGCGGCCAGGCGATCGAGCCGCTCTATCCCAGCGTGCCCCAAGCTGCCCGCCGCGATCAGAAGCTCTATGAACTTTTGGCGCTCTGTGATGCCCTGCGCGTCGGTCGGGCGCGAGAGCAAAAGCTGGCACGCGAGGAGTTAGAGCGAAGGATCATGGAGTCGCGCCCGTGAACCCCTCTCCTAACATTCGTATGCTCGAAACCATCGCGCGAGCACTCTCCTCGCTTAAAGACGAGGTGGTCTTTCTCGGCGGGGCGACGGTGGCGTTGTACTTACAAGACCCGGCCGCGCCTGAAATCAGACCCACGGATGACGTGGACTGCATCGTCGAGTTAGCCAGTTACGCGAGCTACGCTGAGATCGAGAGTCGGCTACGTAGACTTGGTTTCGAGAATGATACTTCGCCGAAGGCGCCACTCTATCGATGGCTCTATGAGGGCGTCAAGGTCGATGTCATGCCTACCGACGGAAGTGTTCTTGGGTTCACTAACGACTGGTATCGGGATGGCATCAAGCACAAGGTGCCGTATACGCTGCCCGACGGACAGGAGATCTTCATCCTCCCTGCGCCCTTTTTCATCGCGACCAAAATCGCCGCCTTTCTCAGTCGGGGGGAGGGGGACTTTCGCTTCAGTTCAGACCTGGAAGACATAATCGCTCTCCTCGACGGGAGAACCTCCCTGCCAACGGAACTGAGGGAAGCACCGAGCCATCTTCAGGCGTACATCGCCGAGCATTTTCAGGCGTTTCTGAAGAACCCGTCCTTCATGGAAAGCGTCGAGGGCTACCTCCCAGCAGCCCGAGAAGGAAGGAGGCGGCAGCAGCGCGTGGTCGCCATCATGCGGGATTTTGTGCGGGGGCAGTTTGAGAGGCGGAGAGCAGGCTGAAAAATTTACTCAAACCGTGCTCGCCCAAGGATCCCGCCGTGAAATCTCATTCGCGGAAAGTAACGCTTTCTATTACTTTCCGCAGGCGATCTACCGGCCTCCGCGAAAGATCGCAATGCTCGCTTCAGCGACTGCCACCTCCTCGCGGCTGAACAGCCCCCGCCTGAGCCCCTGGTCGATGCCCTGCATGACGAATTGAGGCTGCGAGGGGGCAAGAGCGCAGTCGTTGACGGTGCGAGCAGGAGTGGTCACTCGCACAGGTCCATGCCAACCGCGATCTGCCTCGGGAATATCAGCGTAATGGAGGCGGAGTACCCTCGGCACTTTGAGCCGACGCTTTTGCCAGGAAAGCGGCAGGGTGAGGTGGACACGGGCGGGAAGCGCATCGGAGAGCAGGTACAGGCTGAGGGCGGTTTCGTGGGAGAAGACGCCTTCGCGGTTTGACCAGAGCCAGTACATTGTCAGGTCTTCTGCTGCTTGCAGGGGAAAATGCACGAGGCGATATATGCCGTGCATGACGCGGGTGACTTTGCCGTTCTTGAGGTACTTGGCGAGGAGGGGGACGGAGTAGCCGGCTTCTCGGGCCTGGGCGGTGGTGAAGAGGCCGTACTGGATTGAGGCGATGTCGTAGAGGTCGTTCCAGCTCGGGGATTTGGATTGAGTCTTATGGAGCACGCAGAAAAATTAACCGAGAGTTAACTTTTGTGCAGCGTCCAATTCCGCGGTGGCTGGTGTGATGGCCAGCGATCGGTAAAGAGCAAGGGCGTCGCGGCGGTGGGTGAACTCTTTCCACCGGGCGCTGATCTCATCGATGTTCCAAATGATGACGAGGTAGTGGCGGTGGCGACCTTGTCAGAGGGCGAGTTCGTAGATGAGGCGTTCGGTCTGGCCGCCGATCTGCCGCTCAGCTCGCTTGAGGTCGAGTGCTTTGAAGAGGCGGGGCTTTTCGGTGTGTAACCGCGAAATCCAGCCGGCCATGAAGGCTTCGGCAGGGTCGGTGAGGGTGAAGAGGGTGGTGAAGGTTGAGGAAGGGTATTGCTCAGGGAAGTGGGATGGTTCGGTGCTCATCGTGGGATCTCCCAGCAAGGAAAGCGAACTCATCCTAGAAAATGCCAGCCTTACGGTCAATACCAGACTTACCAGCCGTTGCAGTGTTGCCAGTGTAAGCGTATGTGGTTTGCATGGCCAAAACCAAGCTAACGGTGCTCGTGCCTGAGGAGGTCGCCCATGCAGCTCGCGATACGGTCGTTGCCTTATCCGGGCCTCCACTGCGCCTTACTCTTGCCCAACTGGCCGAGGCGGCGCTTCGCTCAGAAATTGAGCGCCTTCAGAAGCAGTACAATCGGGGCAAGCCTTTTCCATCACATACCGGCGAACTCAAAGGTGGGCGCCCCATTGGCAGGAATTGACGGCACGAAGCCATTGGTTCACTGCATCCTCTAAATGGCTACGGTCGAAAGCATGGAATAAGGCGAAGGACACAGAACGTGACTCGAAGAAAATTCAGGACACGGATTGATGAAGCAACTGAACTGGGCAGGCAAAATGCGCAGAAGCATCGCTATCTCAATTGGTGTAAGCACTTGCAAATCAATTTAGTATTTGCTTCAGACTTAGGTCAAGTGACGGGACTCCCGATAGGGCCACACGAGATTCATGCTCCTTCTGGGCAGGCGTCCAAAATGGTTCATCGGTCGCGGTAGAGACGACCCTTAGCTTGATAGGGTCGGGTCGCCCCCCGCAC
>CAYWPR010000025.1:0-73404 GCA_964460115.1 uncultured Myxococcales bacterium | reverse complement strand
GGCTTCTATTCTCAGGCCGTTCTTAAAGTCCAAGTTCGCCTGAAGCTACACACTCCCAGCGAGCAGTGTTCTCCTTGAGGACATGGGCGACGACAAGCAGGGCAAGGCTGTAGGAGAGAAGAAGGGCCAGCTCAACACCGCTCACGGCAATCGCGGACCAGCTCAAGCCTCGGACTGCGGCGAAGCAGGCGGAGAAGAGCAGGGCAACGCCGAGGAGCATCACCTTGGCGTACTGCGGTAGCCGTCCCGAACTCACGATCACGGCCACGGCCTTGGAGCCGAGGAGTGCGGCACCGGCAAAGAGCACCAGGCGGTCGGCATGAGTGAGGCTCATCTCTCCGGGATTAGCGACCTCCAGTCCTTCGTAGAAAGGTCGAAGGAGCAGTTCGCTAAAGCTCGAAGACAAGAGGAGCTGAAGGGCTACATATCAGCTAGGAGCTAGGACATTATTGTCTGCACTGTCGCCGATCGTCGCGGAGTGGCCGGTTTCGGGGGACGCTTTCCGTCCGCATCGCAAAATCGCCCGTTTGTTTGGCTTATGCGTCGTCTATCCGAAACGTGATCACATCCGATTCCTGAAGGAAGTTCTGAAATCTCCATTAAGGAATGTCGGGCCGTCCGCTATTCGGCGCCGGCGGCAGGGAGCCAGTTTCAAGTTCGTGCAGCTTGATTGGAGCTTGCCGCAGGTTCTCCTGCAACCGCTCGTGCCATGCCTGGTAGTAGCTTTGCAATGCGCTACTTGAGGGCACGACCTTTTTGGCAATGCGCAGTACCCACAAAAGGTGATAGAGCAGTCCATCCGCTTCGGCTTCGCGCACAGCCTCGGCAAACAATCGGTCCCGATGCCGGTCTTGGCCTTGCATCGCAGCCAGCGTCGCTTGAGCGGCACGATAAAGTGCGCGCTGCTGCCGCTCCATTTTGCACTGTACCCACGCCCTCCGCATCAGGATCCGCAGCTCTTTAGGGGGCTTTCGCCTTCCTTCAAGAAACAGAGCGAGAGCGGCGGCGGCAAGCGCGCCTGATTGCTCCCAATTGATGGGATTTGAGTGTCTAGCATCAAGATATACACGAGCCGCATCCATAGCCTTTGCTGCCGTCTCTGCAAGAGCTTCCGATTCCAACATCGCGGCACATAGCAGGGCCTGTGATTCGCCTGGAATCGGAGCCACATGCTCTCCCATCTTCTCAGTCACCCTGCATTTCTGAAAGATTCGGTGAGCCTGAGCAAACTGACCGTTTAGGACTGCCTCATTGCCCACAAGCAAGTTTTGAAATATCTCAGTCATGATTGTTTGATTATACGTTTGTGTGATCTCTAGGGCTGCTCGCATCAGCGCCTGAAACACGTTGATGCGGCCGGTGTATAGGCCCATGGAGGCGCAAAGATACATCGTAAGCCACCTGCGACGGAGGTCGGTGGTCACAGCAACCGATGCCAGTGCCTCTTTAAAACGTGCTGCAAACTGCTTGGCAAAAGCGTCGATACAATCACCCCGCACAGAGTATGCAAGCATGCGTCCAATGGCATTGGAATTATAGGATTGCTTCAATAACTCAGGCAGCATGACCTTGTTGCCGAGAAGATTTTCATCTGCCTTCGCAAACGACTCACTATGAGGAAACATCTGAGTGATGCGCTTTTCACTAAGACGGGCGAGACGGCTCATCCCAGCGGCGGAGAGTATCATCGTCAGAAAGCCAAACCATCCAGCAGAGTAAGGATGCAGCCCCTCACGGGTCAGACGAACTGCCGCGTAGTTTAGGACACGCAGCGCCAGGCTAAAATCGACAAAGAGTGCACACTCGAACAAATTCATAAGTATCTGCATCACTAGCGCTTCACGCGCCGGATTGGATGCTTCACCCACATTCAGACAAAAGCCCGTAGGAGCCACTACCAGCAGCGCCCAACTCCCACGCACCGCTGCTAGCCCAGTTTGCAAAAGGCCCGTGGGAAGTCGAATTCCTATGGTTTCGAGGCACTTTAGCATCGGGGGCACAGCCAGCGTGTACTGCTGTTGCTGAAAATAGCTCTCAGCAAGCCGGCGTTGGATATCTAGCCGCAGAAGCTCAGAGAGATTTGGATAGGATAAAAGGGCCGCAAGCTGTGCGTTGGCTTCTTGCAATCTACCCACAGCATGCAGACTTTGAGCGGCCTGATTTCGCACCTCCTCGGGTACTGATTCTTGCCGCATTCCCAAGTCTTTGCTGTGGCTATCAAAGGCCAGCAGATAATATTCAGCGGCTCGATCATGTTGGCCTTCTAAAAAAGCGCGCTCAGCGACCCGCCGCGCATAGATATAGGCATCTGCGTATTCTTCGGCCCCATAGTGATGCGCGGACAACCGGGGGGCCCTCTGCTCATCATCGCCCCAGCGTTTTAGAATGGCTTTTGCCAGGGCGCTATGGATTTGCTTGCGTACGTCTGCTTCCAAGTGCAAAAGGATCGCTTCGCGATAGCGATCATGGGTGAAGCGATATGTGGCGACGCCAGCTGTACTATCGGCTAGATACCATCGCCGCTGTTCCTGTTCTTGTTGCACAAACCCTTCTCGGCCGGCCTGCTCGCAGGCTGACAAAACACTTCCTGCGTCAGTTGACGTGGCACGCGCCACCTCTTCGAGATCGAACTCTTTGCCGCTGACAGCGGCCACTCCCAGAATGCGCAAGGTTTCAGCATTCAGCCGACTGGCCCGGTTGCCAATCGCTTCCTGCACGCTTAATGGCAACTGGGCCGTTTCAACAAAAGCCGGGTCTAGATTCCATTGTCCCTGCCAGTAGCTGTCATTCGAACGAACTTCCAGTACACCTTGAGAAAACAGTGACCACAGAGCCTGCTCTACGAATAGCGGAGTCAGTTCGTGCTTGGCCGACATCTTCTCAACGAACCGTCGCAGATCGAGATTAGAAGGCGCAAGCTGTAGCATGCTCGCTGCCAGCTCTGTCGCCTCCTCCAAGCCGAATGAACGAAGTTCTATCGAGATCGGAGCTTGCTCCAAGTGCTGAATGCTGTTCAGTTGTTCCTGCACCGCGTCCATCGAATCCCCCTCGAGATCCTTAGGCCGGTGGTTTAGAACCCATACCACTTGACAGGGGTGGCCATGGCTTTTGCTGGCTGAAAGGAAGCGAATGGCAAAAAAGACAAACTTGAGCGTTGCTTGATCCAGCCACTGAGCATCTTCGAGAAACACACCGAGCGGCTGGCCATAGCTGTGTAAGCGCAAAAGCGCAGCGAAGCGTTCGAGCAAATAGCGCTCGTGCAGCGCTTCATAACTGCTTCGCTCCTCGGAGTTGAATTTGACCTGACGGAGCAGAGCGTATGCCGGATCTCTATCCTTATCGGGAACGAAGTGGGAGTTTCGTGGATCTGATTCCTTGGCTTGCTCCTCCGGATTCAAACTGTAATAGTGCGCTGTAAAGTCCGCTTCTAAGCGCTGCAGGACGTCACGAAAGTCCAGAAAAACTCCTTGTCCGCGCTTGCACTGCAAGGAATAGGTTCGGTAGCCTAAGTCTTCAGCGAGCCTGCGAATGTGACTGGTCAGGCGTGTCTTTCCTGCACCTCCTTCTCCCCATATCACCAGCACTGAGGCGGGAATTCTGCTAGGCGCCGCAGCACTCGGCTCGAATTCGCTCGTGAGGTTTTCTATGAAGGAGCCTATCTGAAGATTTGACTCGAGCAATTCGCGGGCCTGCTTTTGCTCGGCGGAGCGACCGCAAAACGTGCTGGCAGCCAGATAAGGCCGCCCCAGCAACCGATGTGTATGGGACAGTCTGATACGATGTTCGACCTGATTGGCACAAAACCACGTAAATAGCGGTTCAAAGGCGAGTGCTGCCGTGCGAATCCGCCTATCGGGATTCGCCTCCAAAAGCTGCATCACCACCCGGGTCACTTCATCGGGCACGTGGGAAGCAACTTCGTGAAGTAAGAGCTCCTGAATCTCGCTTCCGGCCATTTTGCGGTGCAGCGCTGCAATTGTGTGCCCGCGCTGGATGCTGTGGCTGGCTGGATGGCGTCCGGCGAGTAACATAAATAGTAGCACTCCCACCGCAAACAGATCCACCCTTGCATCGACTCGGTCGCGCTGCACTAGCTCCGGGGCCATAAATTGAAGAGTTCCGGTCAGCGTATAGAAATCGCGGTCTCCGAAGAACATATCTTGGACATCGCTGATGCCGAAATCGGCCAAGTGGGCCTGTGGAAGCAGATAAAACCCGTCCTGTTCCGCGTCCGCAAAAAGCGCAGGAGCAAGCTTGGCCGGCAACTCCCTAGACTCAGCTCTTGCGGCGGAGGCAACCTTCGCCAGGTCCAAATCACCTGTTGGTGTCGTGTCCAAATCTATTGCTTCTGTGCAATACGCGCTGGCCAGCGGCTGGCTTAACAGAATGTTGGAATGCTTGATGTCGCGATGCACTATGCCGCGACTGTGCAGGATGTCGAGAGCCTCGAGCACATCAAGGACGATGCCGACGGCAACGGCTGGAGGCAGTGGATTCCCTATAACCTGGGCCAGACTACCGCCCGGCAATAAATCCAGTGTAAAGCCGAGCATATTCTGATGCTCGAACATCTCGTAGGCTCGTACAAAAGGGCGCTCTGTAAGTCGAGCAGCGATACGATACTCCGCAATAAAACGTTCGGTCCAGGAAGGCTTCCGAGGGTCGGGAATAAATAGCTTCAGCGCCGCTTGGTCCGGTGTATAAGCCGGTCGTGGAATAAATCGATCTTCATCTGTACGGCGAAGAGCATCGGCTTGCCACGGCGATGCCGTGGATGACTTCTGGCGCCGTATCTGATAAACGGCCGCCTGTCCTCCGCGGCCAAGTAGCTTCTCCAGAACGAAGCGTCCTTCCGCTACAGCGGTTCCTAGCAGTGCTAACGGATCCCAGTCTTTTCCGAGGCTCTCTTGAAGAGGCGTCGCACCGTTGAGGCTCGGCGCATTCCCCGGCAAGCTGGTTTTTGGGAGCGAGAAACTCTGCCCCATGACACGATCAGCATACCGTGCGGATTGGGCTATTGTACATGAGCTTCTTCGTTACATGCGAAGATCTGTGGCAATGACGATTGCGCAACGCGTGGCGAATTTATCAAGACTGCAACCGGAAGTTCTAGGATAGCAATGGGGCGCGATCAAAGATCTGTTGGCGCAGTTCGGAACGCAGGAGGGCCCGCGGCATGCGGCTCATCAGTTCTTCGCGCAGCCGTACAGCCATTTTAGATTGCCAGCGGCACAGCATGCCGAACCACCATGACCGCCAGACGATCATCGCCGTTCGCGCCCGTCGAATTCCTTCGTAGCGGCTAAATGCCTGACCTACATTCGAAGCGACACGCAGGCATTGGGCCAGCACCAGCGCATCGTCGATCGCCATGTTCGCCCCCTGGCCGAGATTCGGCGTCGTCGGATGCGCCGCATCGCCGAGAAGCGTCGCGTACCCGCGCGACCAGGTCGAAACCGGAACGCGGTCGTATAAGTCATTCTGCAAGATGCTTTCCGTGGGAGTCGCGGCAATCACATGGGCGATTCCGCCAGGCCAGCCCTTGTACTGCGACAGCAAGTACTCACGCCGCTTGGCCTGCGGTACCAGCATTCCAGCCGGGCTGTTGTTCGCAGTCCAGAAGTAGATACGATCGCGGCTCATGGGACAGACAGCGCAGCGCTTCCCCGGTCCCTGTATCTCACGCAGCACGTCAGCATCGGGGATCACCACGTGGGCTACGCCGCGAAAGCAGGACTGCCCTGAGTAGCGTTTTTGCTCCTCGCCGAGCAGCCGCCGCCGGACCACGGAGTTGATTCCATCCGCTCCAACCAGAATGTCGCCGCTTGCGCTCTTACCGTTTTCAAAATGCGCACGGACCCCGTCAGCAGTAAGCTCGATGTCCACGCAGTTGTGGCCAGTATGGATTGCTTCTGCTGAAACCCGCTCGGTAAGCGCGGCTAGCAGATCCACGCGGTGGACGATGTGAAACTCCGCCGCGGAGACGCCTGGCCACTCGGACCTGAGATCCGCAGATAATAGCACCGCGCCGCGGTGGCTCATGATCTCCGCCTTGTGCAGAGGCGCGCAGCTGCTCAATGCACGCTCCACAGCTCCAAGCTGCGCCATTGAAGCCCGGGCGTTCGGCCACAAGGCGATGCCTGCGCCGACTTCTCTCAGTTCTGACGCGCGCTCATAGACTTGCGCCTCTATGCCGAGCTTGTGCAGCGCCGCCGCCAGCGCCATGCCTCCGATTCCACCACCGATAATCAGTACTCTGTTCAGCAGCATCGTCTATATGTAGCGAGCGAACTCAACGATGTAAACAAACAGTCCAACAAATCGAGCGAAGACAATTTTCTCCACAAGCTCCGTCGTTGATTGAAAAACAGGGAAAACCTCTACGCGGGCTTGATCCGATCTAGTGGACAGGTTGATGAGTTGCTGCTGTCGAAGATCGTGCTTGGTTCTGTACTCCTTTCCTGAACTCAAATCAATCTGAACAGTAGCTCTGTCAGGAGATAGGGCGTTTCTGGGGGCAGGCGGTATTCCGGCTGTCCACAGAAAGAGCGCTCTGCGCGTCCCTATCGCCGTTTGCAATGCGGTGTTCATCGGCCTGTTGCTTTCGGGCTCATGCCGCCACAGCGCTACGTGACGCGCGCTCGTACTTTGCCGGGCTCAGGTAACCCAGTGACGAATGCCGGCGCTGCTGATTGTAAAAGACCTCGATGTAGTCGAACAGCTCTGCTTGAGCGGCAGCCTGACTTCCGAAGTGTTCTCCGAGCTCGCTTTTGAGCGTCGAGTTCCAGCTCTCCATCGCCGCGTTATTCAGGCAGTTGCCGCGCCGGCTCATGCTGCAGGTGATGCCATGCGATGTAAGGATCTTGCGGTAGACCTGACTCGCATAAGTGCAGCCCCGATCGGAGTGATGAAGCAACCCTGCCTGGGGACAGCGACGACTTAACGCCATCTTTAACGCCTTGATGGTCAGGTGTCGGTCATTGGCAAAAGACAACGCCCAGCCGACGATGAAACGTGAATACAGATCCAGCACCACCGCCAAGTACAGCTTCGAGCGATTGTCTCCGATGAGAAGCTCGGTCGTATCCCCCACCCAGCGCTGATTGGGCGCCGCGGCTGTAAACTCCCGCGATAGCAGATTGGGCGCCACCGGTTGGTCATGCTCACTCATCGTCGTGCACTTGTAGCGACGGCGCTGACGGGCCACCAGATTCTGCTTCTGCATCAGCCGCATGACGCGCTTGCGGCTCACCTTGTGCCCCTGCTCGACAAGCTCGGCATGCACCCGCGGACTCCCGTAGGTGCAGCGGCTCCGCTGGTGGGCCTCTTTGACCAACACCCCTAAGCGCTCGTCCTTTTTCGCGTGTGCAGACGGCACGCGCCCACGCCAAGCATAATAACCCGCCCGCGATACGCCCAACCATGCGCACTGCTTGGCAATGGATGAATCGGTCTTCTCCGCCTCGATGAGCCCATACTTCATGGACACTGTTTGGCGAAGAAGACCGTAGCTTTTTTTAGGTATTCACGCTCCATCTTAAGTTCTCGGTTCTCTTTGCGCAGCCGCACTAGCTCTTCTCGCTCCGCCGTTGTCAAACCGGTCTTGCCACAGCTGCGGTCGGCGCGAGCTCGCTCCACCCAGCCACTTAGCGCAGAGGCCGTTAGGTCTAGGTCTCGCGCCACCTGTGACACAGTCTTTTGCTCATCGAGCACCAGCGCCACCGCCCCGGCTTTGAACTCGTCGGTATAACTTCGCCGTTCCCTTTTCTCTCGCTTGCTTGGGTCCATTGTCGACACCCTATCCTTCTCTTGTTTGGTGTCCACTAAATCGGATCAAGCCCAGGAACTCGGGGGTCGAGACGTTCAGACATGGGCAGATCCTTTGGCGCGCAATGACCGAATGAACTCCTCGGCCTGCTCTACCAGCCGCAGATCGTAAAGATCGAGCAGCGTCTCGGCAGGGTCGGCGACTGGCTGCATTCCAAGTGCATCGTCGAATCGTGCTGTGGGCCGGGACAAGCGATGCACAACGAGAACCGGCGCATTTTCGTCGGAAGTAACTTCTGTAAGCGCGGGATCAACGGTTGACAACCAATCGAGCGAATGATCGCCGTGGACGGTTAGATCCACCCTGGGCAACCCATTGAGGTCAAATTCTGGCTGGTACTGACGGGCAGCAATGACGCCGCCGAAGGCTACCCCAGATGGTCGCTTGTCGTTGATCCTCCGCGCTAAACTTTCAGGATCGGGCCGGCGCCCCGTGGCGTCGACAAATCGGCTAGTGCGGCGCAGATCGTTTGCCAAAACCAGTACCTCACGTAGTGACTCGCGAGGCATTCTAGATAGGCCGCCGCTCCGCTTCTTACCACGCGCCAACTCTTTCTTGCTCTGTAGCAGTTCAAAGACCGCGTTCACTGGCGGCCGACTGCATCCCGAGCGCTTGGCGATTTCCTCGATAGAGAGTGGCCCCTCCCCACGTAGCCATGCCTCCAGAAGAACCTTCCAGACCTCAAAGGTCTTAGCTGACCACTTTCGAGTAACGGGCCTGACCTTGGACGCTGGGCTCTCCTGATGAAACACTTCCTGCGCCGCAGCCAGTAGCTGATGCTGAGGAGGTTCTTGAGGGAGTGCTAGATCGCCAGTCGTTGCCACCGCTACGAGCCCGAGTCTTCTTGCCACCGAGGGCTCGAACGCTTTATAGAGACGCTCCCATTCGTAGAGAACGGCCTCTCGGCTCATCCGTGGATAGCCAGCTACGAGGACTGCGTGGGCAATCTCAGGCCGTTCATTGAGGACAAATACGAGTTTGAGCAGAGCCTCATGGAGTTCACGTGCGCCGAGGATTGAGAGTTTAAACTCAATAATCAATCGCCCGTCGGCGGTGCGGAAATCATAGCCGCTGGCGGCTTCATGCTCGACGGGGCCAAAGTCCCGCCGCAATATCTCACCAAATGTGGCCTCTGCCTGACGCCAGCGCGGCGCTGCTTCTCCGAAAAAATGCCGTCTTTCCATCTCCGCAATTCAAAGTGGCAACTCAAATTCAAAGTGGCAACTCAAATTTTATGTCGCGACTCAAATTCAAAGTGGCAACTCAAATTTTATGTCGCGACTCAAATTACAGCCTGTCTCCGAACCCCAGGCCCAACCACCGGAAACATTTCTGGTTCCAGCGCCTGCCAGGCCCCCCATCTGGACGGAGTTCAAGCAGAACTGCTAACAGATGGATTTTGCTTGAGAATTTGGTCAGAGCAGTTTATGTGAACATTTGTTCAGAATCAATACAAACTGATGCAGAGCGAAAATGAAATTCGATCTAGCAGTTTGCTTAATTTCTTTACAAGAATCGCGCAGTTAGCTAAAGCTCTTGCTCGCCATTGATCGGCATTGAGTAAGGAGCGGCGATGCAGGAATTTCCCGAGGGCTTTGAGACGACGTTTGGACCAGAGATCAGCGAGTTGTGGGTGGCCGTGCTGCTGCGCGCCTAGAACTCCACCTGTGAACTCCATCGCCCCGAGCTTGGCTGCAACGAGAATACCTTTGGCGTCACCCTCTACCACTTGGTCGCCTTTGAGCTCAGCAAGTCGGCCGATCTGGCTGGCGGGCTCTATGCGATCAAGACCCGCAACCCGAAGTTCCGTCTCCAGGCCGGCGACTTCGAAGTCGGTTGTTACCGGGTCGGGCGGGCGGTTGCCGACGACATCTGGACGTCATTTCCCGACAATGACGACGCTGCGCCGGCCATGGTCGAGGAGCAGTTATGGTTGCCGGGCTTCGAGGATGAGGCCGGCGTGAAGAGGGCGCGCAAGCTCGTCTTGGCCCATCTCGGCAATTCCGAAGACGGCCTCGGCGCTGTATACCTCTGTGTCCCGAGCAGGATCGACAAAGACCGGATCGCTGGCTGGGCTTTGGCTCATCCCATCTGGAAGCAGGGCGACTCGCTGCCGCTATCCGTCAAGCCGGCCGTCGCTTTGGTGCCTGAAGAAACTGTACCCGAACCACAAATCGGAAAGATTCGGAGAAGCAAGCGTGACCAAGCCGACTGAGCCAGTAGTTCCGATTGGCCACAGCGACATCCATCTTGCCGCGCATTTGTTCAACCCTGCGCGATTGACCCTCGCGCGTGAGCTTCGTGGCCTGACTAAGGCTGACCTAGCTGATCGGGTCGGCAAGTCGCCGGCGGCGGTCAGTCAGTTTGAAATGGGGCGTCATCGCCCCGATCCTAAGACGATCGCGGCCCTCGCCTTGGCGCTCGGCGTACCGCTGAGCTTCTTGATCCGCACGACCAACTCGGCCGCTCTTTCCAGCGATGCCTGCCACTTCCGAAGCCTGCGCTCGACCAGCCAGCGCGAACGGCGCAAGCTGCTCTCCATGGGGACGCTGCTCTGCGATCTCTTGAAACTCGTCGCTGAGCATATCGAGTTACCGGGGGAACAACTCAGCCGCATTACGCAGACCCCACGCTCGGTGGATGAAATAGAAGACTGCGCGGTCCAAGTGCGTCGATCCTGGGGCCTCGGGCTTGGCCCCATTCCGAACATCACCAAGCTGCTTGAGGCCAAGGGGGTTTTGGTGACCGTGATCCCCGAGGGCTGTGCCGAGGTAGAAGCGTTCTCGGCTTGGCACGAAGGCAAACCGATCGTCTTCTTGGTCCCGGACAAGTCCTCAACTAGTCGGGTTCGCTACGATGCTGCCCATGAACTTGGCCACCTGATCATGCATGCTGATGTGGCAGCCGGCAGCCCCGAAGCTGAGCGGCAGGCCAACCGATTTGCTGCGGCCTTCTTGGTACCCCGCGAGCCGTTTTTAATGGAATGCCCCCGACGGCTCGACTGGGGACATTTCTACGAACTCAAACGGCGCTGGCGGGTATCCGTCGCTGCCCTCGTCAAACGAGCGTTTGACTTAGGCCAGCTTTCAGAAGCGAGTTATCGTCGCGCGTTTATGCACCTTAATCGCACCGGCGAGAGGTATAGCGAAAAAGACGAACCTATGGCTGAGCCGCCAGAACTTCTCAAAAAATCTCTTACCCTTCTCGGCGAGGACTTTTCAATCGAGCAACTGGCCACGCGGCTCGGGCTCGGCGCCGCCGACCTTATGTGGCTTGCGCGCTGTGAGCCAGATGCTTCGACATGACGCTGAGTTGACTTTTTGATGCCCATCTGATGCCCAAAACCGGCGGCAAGCGGCAGGAAAAAACGGGAAGCAACGGGAACGAAAAGAAGCCTTAGAAAACCCATTTCCCCGTCGAGAGAGGCAGGAAAACCGCGGCCCTGCGAGGGTGGTTGCCTCTCCCGAGCGGGACGGGTTCAAGTCCCGTCCACCCCGCTCCTAATAGGGGGGGAGCCTTTGCTCCCCCTCACTCGGCAAAGCCGAGTGAGCCTCCCCAAAAGGCCCAGTTTCGCAAGAGACTGGGCCTTTTTCTTTTTAGGCATCTTCAGTCCTGAATCATTCGAGATGATTAGCGCCTGCTCGCAGTCCCTTTTTCCAAAAATCCCAGTTGAGGAAGTCCCGCGCTTTTCTTCACATTCCAAAATGGACGGCGCTGATGCGGGCGCCGCCGAAGGTGTTGCTGTAGGGGATGCGGCCGCGGTCGGCACCGGCTGCGCCGGCTACGACCAAAAGCGGCAAAAGGTGCTCTTCACGCGGATGGACCAGACGCGCAAAGGGCGCCGTTGTAAAGCGGCTTAGCGCAGCGTCGCGCTGGGTCGAATCGCTGACGGCGACGCGCTGTAACCAGGCGTCAAAGGCCTCCGAATGCTCGCGTCCGGCCTGCGTGCGAAATGTTTGCAAGTTGTGAAAGCTCATGCCGCTGCCAACAAGCAGAATGCCTTGATCTCGCAGCGGCGCCAGCGCGCGGCCGATGGCGAGGTGCTGCACCGGATCCAGCCCGAATTGAAGCGAAAGCTGAATCGTCGGCACGTCGGCATCTGGAAAGCTGAGCTTGAGCGGGACGAAAGTGCCGTGATCAAAACCACGCTCGGCATCTGCCGCTGTCGAAATTCCCGCATCGGAGAGCAGCCCCTGCACTCGCGCGGCGAGCTGCGGGTCGCCGACCGCTGGCCACTTTATCGTATACGTCACAGGCGGAAAGCCGTAGTAGTCGTAGTAGAGAGGCGGGCGCGGGCTAGTCATCACCGTGGGAACCGCTGCTTCCCAGTGCGCCGAAACGACGACTAGCGCCGTCGGTCTTTGCGGAAGCTCGGCGACAAAGCCGCGCAGATAGTCAGCCAGTGCTTGGCTTTCCTGCGGCTCGACCAAAGGCCGCATATCCATAAACGGCCAGGGGCCGCCGCCGTGCGGCAGATAGATGGTCGGCATGCGAGGGCTGGGTTGTGTCCTAGACGTCATGTTTGGGCCTTTGCTACGCCTGCGTATAAACGACAATTTGGATCTATTTCACGCTGTGCAACAGCGAACAAAATTGCAACATGGTGTTTCGCTCTGCACTAGCCGCCACGCCCGCTGCCGGTTAAGGTGACTCGCATGTCTGAAACTGTGCCTCCGGCGACTTCGGAAGGCGCCACTTCCACGCCGCCGCGTCGTATGGCGGGCGCGGCTCTGCTCCTGTCGTTGGCCACACTTTTGTCGCGTCTGCTGGGCCTAGTGCGTGAGCAAGTGTTCGCTGCGCTGCTTGGCGCTGGCTTTTATGGAGACGCATTCGCCACCGCCTTTCGGCTGCCGAACCTTTTGCGCGATCTGTTTGCAGAAGGCGCTTTGTCTGCGGCGTTTCAGCCGGCATTTCAAGCCGCTCGCAAAAATGAAGGCTTTGCGGCTGCGCAAAGGCTGGCCAACTTGGTGGCCACTTGCCTGCTCGTCGTCGTCAGCGCGCTGGTGATTTTGGGGGTGATCTTTGCGCCGCAGATGGTAAAAATCTGGGCAACCGGATTTTCCTTCGTCGCTGGCAAGGCCGAGCTGACGGTACGACTGACGCGCATCATGATGCCCTTTTTGCTGCTGGTATCGCTGGCGGCGTTGGCCATGGGCATGCTGAATGCCGAGGGACGTTTCACCCCGCCGGCTTTGGCGCCGACGCTGTTCAACCTGACGACGGCGCTGACGGGACTTGGCTTATGGCTATTTGGAGCCGGCCAGAGCCGCGTTGCCGCAACGGGCTGGGCCATTGCGACCCTTGTCGGTGGAGCGCTGCAACTGGGCCTACAGCTGGTGCCGCTATATCGCAGCGGCTATCGCTTTGTGCTGGCCTGGAATTGGCGCGATAGCCACCTGCGCGCCGTGCTCAAAGCAATGGCGCCTGCGACGATTGGGCTGATGGCCACCCAGGTGAACATCCTGATCAGCACCCAGTTTGCCTCGACGGAGCAGGGGGCGACGGCCTGGCTGTACTATGCGGTTCGAATCATGCAGCTTCCCATTGGCATGTTTGGCGTGGCCGTCGGAACGGTAGCTTTGCAGCGCGCCGCCGACAAAGCCAGCGAAGCCGATCTGGCGGTGGCGCTTGACGGTGTGCGCGATACGCTACGCCGTGGTCTGCGCCTTGTAACTTTCTATTCTCTGCCTACGGCGGTGGCGTTTTACTTGCTTGCGGAACCCATTCTGGGCGTTATCTACCAGCGCGGCGCATTTTCGGCGGCGGATACGCAAATGACAGCGGTGGCTTTGCGCTATTACGCGCTCGGCTTGATCTTTTATGCCGCGGTGAAGGTCGTGGCGCCGATCTATTACGCGCTGAGGCTGGCGCGCGTGCCGGTCATGGCAACGGTCGCAACGGTGCTGACCAGCGTGCTGCTGAATCTCACGCTGCACCCTCACTACGGCTACCGCGCGCTGGCTTTAAGCACCAGCGTCGGTGCCGCGGTCAATCTGGGGGTCCTCTTGGGGGTTTTTCTACAGCGCTATGGCGGCCTTCTGCAGCCGCAGATGATTCTCGCGCTTTTGCGCATGACCGTGGCTTCGGTGCTGATGGGCCTCATTCTGTGGCTGCTTGGTCCCTGGCTGCTTGGCCCGGCTGTGCATGCCGCAGGATTTGTGTCGGGCCCGGGCGGAGTTCCGCTGTGGCGGTCGCTTAGCGGACTTGGGCTGCTCGTTGCAATTGGCGGATTTGTCTACGCCGCACTGTGCGGTCTGATGCGCCTCGAAGAAGTCGACGATCTGCTTTTTGCGCTGCGCCGTCGTTTGCCCTTATAGGGAGCACTTCGCGAATTAATCCTGCGCGGCGCTCGTCGTCACCTTGGCGACCGTGGTGGCCAGACCAAAGCGCTGCAGCAATTCGCTGCGAATCGGCTGCGCACCCTCGGCAGCACCGAAGTCGCCGATTTGTAGACGATACACAGTGCGCTGGCCCAGCGTCGTCACGTCGAGCACTTTGACTTTGTAGCCGACCTCGCGCAGGCGGCGTAAGACATCCTCGGCCGCCGGTCGCTGCGCGAAGGTAGAACTGTGCAGCGTATAGCGAAACGCGCGCTCGGTGCTAGACGGGTGCGGCGCCTTTGGCTCGACATCGCGATGATCGAGGACAGCGCGGTGAAAAGTCAGCGCCTCTTCGGCATTGGCGATTTCATCCAGCACAGCCAGCGGGTCGGTAGGGGCTGCTTTGACCTGCGCTGCCGCGCGTTGCTCGACGCGGCGTCCGACAAAAACACCCAGTGCGAAGATTAGGCAGGCGGCCACCGCGCAGCCCACGAACAGAAAAAAGATCTGTCGCCCGTCAAGCGGCGCCGCTGCCGTCGGTTCTGGCATGGCCGTTACCTCCGGCGTTCGCGCAGACGGCGCAACGGACATCGCATCGGCTGGCGGAGGCGCTAAAAGCGGAGCAACGGGCATCTTGCTTATGGAGGTATCACGGCGGTAGCCGACGAGCAATTTTTCAAGCGGGCCAGCGCCTCGACCGGCGTAAAGAATCGCGACTGCTGCTCTACGAGTGTATCCAGCGAAACGGCCAGCGATTCATCAAAAGGACCGACGCGCAGCCGCCGCAGCGCGCTGAGGTGGCCTCCAACGCCCAGCGCCTCGCCCAAGTCGCGAGCCATGGAGCGAATGTAAGTCCCTTTGCCGCAACACACTGTAAACGTGACGCGCGGCGGGCCTTCATCGAGCGCAATGGACTCGATGTCAATCGAATGCACCCGCACGGTGCGTTGTTTGGCATCAAGCAGCGCATCTACATCTACATCGACGGGCGCGCCGCCGGCATCGCTTTGGCGCTGGGCCCGCGCGTGCGCGTACAAGCGGCGGCCTTGGTGTTTCAACGCCGAAAAGCGCGGCGGCCTTTGCACGATGTCACCAACCATCGTCAAAAGCTTGGCGGCGATGGCTTCTGGGTGCAAAGCCGATAGCGCTTTTTCATCGGCACGAAATAGAATCTGGGCGCGCGGATCCGCATCATCGGTATCGGTGGTCACGCCAAGCTGCACCGTGGCGCGATAGACTTTGTCGGTGTCCATAAGGCTTGGCACTAGCTTGGTGGCGGCCCCGACGCAGACAATCAGCACGCCGCTGGCCAGCGGATCCAAGGTTCCGGCATGGCCAACGCGACGTTCAGAAAGCAAGCGCCGCACCCGCGCCACAACGTCAAACGAGGTCAGCCCGAGCGGCTTATCAATGACTAGAACTGCGGTGATCAAAAGAACTGCCTTTTAGCCCAAAAGCTTCAGCGTCGCGTAAATGACGGCCAAAAGCACTAGCATACCCAGCGAAAGCCATTCCAGCGGATAGCGATCTTCCAGCCGCTTGCGTCCGAAAAAACGCCCGCGTGAGCGGCGGTTTATCAGCTCGGGAACCGTGCGGGCAAGGTCCACTTTCGGAGCCACCGCAGCCAGGCCGCGCAGCGAAATGCGATCCGCATCGAGATCCTCGCGGCCGGGTTTTTCGGCGGAACCATCGTTTTTAGAAGCGGACATGGGCTATTTCCTCGCAAATTTCGATTCGGCCGGGCAAACGCCGCGCCGCGCGATCATTTGGTGTGACGGGCGATCTCCGCCTTTAAAATCAGCCGGGCGCGATGCAGCCGCGACTTGACCGTACCTTCGGGCAATCCAGTAATCTCGACGATGTCTTCGTAAGACAGTTCTTCGACATCGCGCAGCACAAGCAGGGTGCGATGTTCCTCGTCCAGCTTGTCGATGGCCCGTGCCACGATGGATTCTAGCTGTACACCTTCTAATGCCTCATCTGGGCGCGCCTGCACCTGCCCCAGCGTGCTGTTTGTGGCGGTGCCGCTGGGGGTGGCGTGGTACAGAGCATGTTCGGCTTGTTCATCGAGCTCGGCGGTGGCGCGGTGCGCGCGCCGGCGCAGATATTTGATGCGATTTTTGCACTGATTGACGGCGATGCGATAAATCCAAGTGCTAAGCCGTGCGTCGCCGCGAAAGCTGTCGATGGATTTGAAGACGGTGACAAATACCTCTTGAGCCACGTCCTCGGCTTCGGCTTGGCTGCCCAGCATGCGAAAGACCAGACTGTAGGTCTTGTCCTGATACATCCGCACACATTCCACAAAGGCCCGCTCGTCGCGCTGCTGCAAACGCCGGATCAGGTCTTCCTCGCTTTGGGTATTCATGACCTGTCCGAAGCCTCGCTTTTCTAAAAACCGCTGCGATGATCAATGTTTAAGAACGCGCACACCGAGCAGCAAGACAGTCTCGGTGCCGGCGCTGACCCGTTGGCGCAGCGAGAAATCAAGGCCATAGCCTTTTTGAAGGTCCTGGTAACCAAGGCCGCCGCTGACATGGTGAGCACTCAAGTTCGTATCGTACAGATAACCTAGCCGCAGCGGTACGCGGCCGGCAAGGATGTACTCGCCGCCGCCGCCCAGGCGATATGTGAGGCGTTTTTGAAATTCGGTACATAGGCCATTTTGCGCCGAGCCGGCAACGCATGCCGTGGTGCCGGTAAAGTCTATCATGGCGTCCGCTGCGACAAGCAGCCGCTCGTTAAACCGATAGCCGAGCCCCATGCCCAGGCGGGTGGGCTGTTCGGGGTTGTGTGCCCACAGATTTTGCCCCGCGATGCCTATGCGCAGTTCTTCAAGCAGGCGCAGCGTGGCGCCGACATCAAAGCTTACCGCGTGTCCGCTGCTGCCCAGATCGACCACATGGTCGCCGTCAATGGCCGGATTTTGATAGCTGAAGTCAGGGGGCAAGTCACCCGGAGCAAGCTGATTGCGAAACGAAAAATAGCCGTACTTCAAAGTCGCACCCAGCGCGAAACGATCGCTAAAGGGAACTGCGATCGTCAGTCCGGCCTCATTGCCGCTGCGCACGGTGTCGTTATTGGCAATGGCAAAAACGCGATTGCTGGTGCCGCCTTCGGCCAAAGGATACGTAAAATGCGGCGTTTCATGAAAATAGGTGTAGTAAAGCCCGACCGCCACGTACTGCTGGGTCAGCGAATCGGAAACCGCGCTGTGTAGAAAATGGCCCAGCGTCTGCGGCTGCAGGCTGTAAAAGCCAGACATGGCGAACTGCTTTTGCTGGGCGATGCCCGCCGGGTTTAGCAGCATGCCCTCGGCGTTTGTGGCCATTGCGCGCAAACTGTCGCCCATCGCGAGAGAACGGATGCCGACCACCGGGTCAACGGCCAGCGCCGCTTGGCCGTGCAAAAGCAGCCCGCAAAGCACACTGCAAAAGACCCATCTAAAAAGGCGCGGAGAAACGCCCGCTGCCATACGCTTCGGGCCGCCCAAAAAAAGCATGACGCGCATCATAGCGCTTCCACTGCACTTGGCGAGCATGGTTTGACGCCGCCCCGGGGGGCTGATAGCGTTCGCAGTATGAAGATTTCTGCCTCTGTGGAAATGAGCGGCAGCACCCAAAGCCGGGCTGCAACGACGGAGCGCAAGCTCGACGAACTGCTAAATGGCTTACAGGAAAAAGCCGCCTCTTTTGTGCGCCTGGGGCCTATTGAGCGCGCGGCTCTTTTGCGCGCCTGCATGCCCACCTTGGCCCAGGCTGCTCAAGGCTGGGTAGAAGCGGCTTGTAAAGCCAAGGGCTTGTCGTCAAATAGCCCGGCGGCCAGCGAGGAATGGCTGGGCGGTCCGATGGTGACGATGCGCGGACTGCGTCTTTATGTCAAATCGCTTGAAGAAATCGCCCAGTATGGCAATCCGCGATTGCCCGCCGGCGCGTTTCGTCAGGGTCGCGACGGACGTACCGAAGTCGAAATCTTTCCCATGGAGCTTGCGGAAAAAGCCTTGTTCAGCCGCTTTTCCTGCTACCTGCGCATGGAACCCGGGCTTGATGAGCGTGCGGTGCGCGACCGCCAAGCTTCGCACTATCACAAGCAAGAGCGTCGACCCGGCGTCTCGCTGATCTTGGGAGCCGGAAACGTCGCGTCGATTCCACCCACAGATGCCCTGCACAAGATGCTGGTGGATGGCAAAGTCTGCGTGGTCAAGCTGAACCCAGTCAATGAATACCTGGGTCCGTTTTATGAGCAGGCCTTTGCGCCGCTTATCAATCGCGGCTATTTGCACTTTGTCTACGGCGGCGCCGACGTCGGTTCCTATTTAAGCAGTCATCCCTTGGTCGAAGACATACACATCACCGGCTCGGACCGCACTCACGACCTAATCGTTTGGGGGCCTGAAGGGCCAGATCGCGACCGCCGCAAAGCCGCAAACGATCCGCTTCTGAAAAAGAGCATCACCAGCGAACTTGGCTGCGTCACTCCGGTCATGCTGGTGCCCGGCGACTACACCACCGCCGAGCTACGCTTCGTCGCGGAAAACGTCGCCACCCAAGTAATCAACAACGCGTCCTTTAACTGCAACGCCGCCAAGGTTTTGGTGACCGCCCAAGGCTGGGCCCAGCGCGAGATTTTTGTCGGCATGCTGCGCGACATATTGGCCTCGACGCCGCCGCGACTCGCCTATTATCCGGGGGCGGCAGAGCGCTTCGCCAAATTGACCAAGGATGTGAGTTCTGTCGTTAAGCTCGGCCGTCCGGAACCGGGCAAGCTGCCCTGGGCGCTTTTGCGCGGACTAGATCCCAAGGCCGACGATCTGCGCTACACGATGGAGCCATTTTGCAGCGTGATCAGCGAAGTGGCTTTGCCAGAAAACGATCCGGCCCGCTTTTTACAAGCGGCGGCAAGCTTCAGCAACGAGAAGCTGTGGGGCACCCTAAGCTGCAGCCTGATCATCAATCCACGCACCGAGAGCAATCCCGAGGTGCGCAGTGCTCTAGATGCCGCCGTCGATGAACTGCGCTACGGCGTGGTCGCCATCAATCACTGGCCGGGCGTCGTCTACGGCGCCATGACGCCGCCCTGGGGCGGTCATCCATCGGCAACGCTGCAAAATGTGCAAAGTGGCATCGGGTTTGTGCACAACACGCCGATGCTCGAGGGCATCGAAAAAGCGGTGTGGCGTGGTCCTTTGACTGTATTTCCCAAGCCGCCGTGGTTTGCCACGAACCGGCGTGCTCACATTGTTGCCAAGCACTTGGTCGATTTTGAACAAGAGCCGCATCTGTGGAAGCTGCCTCGAATCGCGGGCAACGCTCTTTTGGGATAAACCGCGTGCTGCGCGTCATCGCTGGGGAACTTGGCGGCCGCAGGTTGCGCGCCCCGTCTGGACAGCGCACCCGTCCCACGGCCGATCGGGTGCGCGAAGCACTGTTTAACATCCTGGGCCCGCCGCCGCCGGCCGCAGTGGCGCTGGATCTTTACGCGGGCAGCGGAGCCCTGGGCATTGAAGCGCTGTCGCGCGGCGTCGTCCGCACCGTATTTGTGGAACAGGACGCGCTGGCCTGTCGCGTTCTTGGGGCCAATCTGGCGGGTTTGGCTTTGCGCGATCGCTCGCTTTTGCTGACGCAATCGGTGCGTGCGGCCTTGCCGCAGCTTGCCAAGCACGGACCGTTTCATTGGATTTTTGCCGATCCGCCGTATGCCAGCACCGAAATTTTCGACTTGCTAGAGGCGCTGGCCCGTTTGGCCCTGCTCGGCCCGCAGGGCCGGCTTTGCATCGAACGCGCTGCCCGTGACAACGCCCCGGAAGCGCCGGCGAAATTTACGCTTGTGGACAAGCGCCGCTATGGCGATACGGCGCTGTGGTTTTACTGCCTTGCTGGAGAAGCCTCGTGAAATCGCGCCTTGCTGTCTACCCTGGAAGCTTCGATCCAATTACCAATGGCCACCTTGATATACTGCAGCGCTCGCTGCGGCTGTTTGATCGAGTGATTATCGCGGTCGCCGACAACGTTCGCAAAAAGACATTGTTCTCGGTGTCGGAGCGGCGCACGCAAATCGAAAGTGCCGTCGCCGAGGCATTTCGCCCCGAGGATGTCGCGCGCATCGAAGTGGATGCTCTTTCGGGTCTGCTTATTCACTATGTGCAAAAACGCCAGGCGCAATGCGTCGTGCGAGGGCTGCGCGCCGTCGCTGATTTCGAGTTCGAGTTTCAGCTTGCGCACATGAACCATCGGCTGGCCCCAAGCATCGAAACCGTGTTTCTGATGACCGCCGAAGAGCATTTTTATGTCAGTTCTTCGCTGATCAAAGAAGTCGCGCAGTTTGGCGGCGATATTTCATCCATGGTGCCGCGCAGCGTCGGGGAAGCCATGCGCCGGCGCTTGGGCGAGCCGACGTAGATTTGGCTGTTGCGCTACTTGTCATGCGAAGGCGAGTTTTCCCTCGGACAATCAAGGCCACGGCATCCTAATTTCTAAACACCTTGTAAAAGCGTCATGTAGGATACGCCCATGGCCCGCCTCTCCTCCCTCGCCCATGCGGATGGGCCGGCTTTGTCGCCGGTTTGGCGCTTTTTTTCGCGACCTCCGGCCGTTGAAAATCGTTCCGTCGGAAATGACTCGATGGTAGGGCCGCAGCATTTGCTGCAGCTAGAAAACGTCGAATTTCACTATGGCGGCCGGTCGATTTTGCACGCCGTCGAGTTTTGCATCGGCGCTGGCGAGGTCGTATGCATTCTTGGCGAAAACGGCGCCGGCAAATCCACATTGCTCAAGCTTTGTGCGGGCCTTTTGCCGCCGGCCGCAGGTCGCATTCTTTTCGAAGAGAAGCCGCTTCTTGGTTTATCGCGTCCGGCGGTGGCGCAAAAAATCGCCTACCTGCCGCAGGAATGCAGCCATGTTTTTCCTTTTTCGGCGCTGGAAGTGGTGCTGATGGGGCGCTATGCGCGCGCGCGCCGTCCTTTTGAAGAAGCCGAGGATCTAGAAGCTGCCGAGTCGGCGATGGCCACCACCGATGTGCTGGCGCTGCGTGCTCGGCCGTTTCATGAGCTTTCGGGAGGCGAGCGGCGGCGCGTACTTTTGGCGCAGGCGCTTGCCCAAGACACGCCGCTCATTCTGCTCGATGAACCTACGGCAGGCTTGGATCCGGCGCATGCTTTGGCGCTCGGCCGCTCGCTGGAAGCGGTCTGCCAGCGCGGCAAAGCTTTGCTTTTTGCCACCCACGATCTGAATCTGGCGGCGCGGTTTGCGCCCCGCGCCCTATTGCTGCACAAGTCCGAAATTCGTCTGTCTGGACCCACGCAGCAAGTGCTGATGCAGGCGGGGCCGCTGCTTGGGGTGCAGCTTCATATGGGACGGCTGCCTTCGGGCGTGCCGTTTGTGATACCCCTATGAGCGTGAAAGACGCGACGGCGTCACGAAAACTGGCGCTTGGGCTGCCCAGCCGTCAGCGCTTTTTGCGCGTACTTTTGGCCAGCGCGGCGGTGTTTTTGGTGGTGCTCGCGGCGGCACCGATTTTTGGTTCGTCAAAGCTCGATGTGCTGCAGGCTCTGCTGGATTTCTGGCGGGCGCGCTCGACGGACGACAATCCTGCGCTGCGCGTCCTTCTTTACAGCCGCATTCCGCGCGTGCTCGCCGGGGCGCTGGCTGGGGCGGGTTTGGCCTCGGCCGGGGTGGCTTTTCAAGCGCTGCTACGCAATCCTTTGGCCGATCCGTTCACGCTGGGCGTCTCTTCAGGCAGCTCGCTCGGCGCGGTGCTGGCGATTCGCTTGGGGCTGGAAACTTTGGTGCTGTATGGGCATCCCTTGGGCGAACTGGCTTTGTCGGGCTGCGCGCTTGTGGGGGCCATCGGCGTCGTGACCATCGTTTATTTCGTCGGAGAACGCGGCGCGGCGGCGCCGACGACTTTGCTTTTGGCCGGCGTCTCTTTGGCGCTGCTCGGCGGCGCTCTGATTACGGCAGTGCTTTACACCGCTGACTTTGCCGAGACCTACCGCATCGTGCGCTGGCAAATGGGCGATCTGGATGTGATGCGCTATGATCTGGTGTTGCGCATGGCGCTGCCCGTGGGCGTGGCACTTTTGCTTTTATGGCCGCGGGCGCGCGATCTGAACGCACTGTCTGCCGGCAAAGATGCGGCAGCGGGTTTGGGCGTCGATGTGCCGCGGGCCATGCGCGTGGTCTATCTGGCGGCATCTTTGTGCGTTGCGGCCGTAGTTTCGGTGGCCGGGCCCATTGGTTTTGTCGGGTTGCTTGTGCCTCACGCGCTGCGCGCGCTCATCGGCCCGGATCATCGCCTGCTTTTGCCTGCTTCGGCGCTGTGCGGTGCGGCGTTTTTGGTCGCCTGCGACACGCTGGCGCAGATTTTGTTTCGCCCGGCGGTGCTTCCTGTTGGGGTGCTTACTGCATGCATCGGCGCGCCTTTTTTTGTCGGACTTCTGTTCTCGAGAAGTCTGCGCGCGCGACTTTGGAGTTAAAACACCAAAGCGTTTTGCCTCGCGTTTGCTGCTGCTGAAGATTAGCCGTTGGGGAAGAGCAAGCGCAGCGAGCGGTACAGACCAAATGAAATTCCGGCGCTAATTGGGACGGTCAGAATCCAGGCAATCAGGATGTTGCCGGCTACGCCCCAGCGCACCGCCGACAGTCGCCGCGCGGCACCGACGCCCATGATGCTGGCGCTAATGCAGTGCGTGGTAGACACCGGAATGCCGAACTTGCTGGCCCCTAAAATGGTCAGTGCGCCCGCAGTTTCGGCAACGCAACCCTGCAGCGGAGTAATGCGGATGATCTTGCTGCCCATGGTTTTGATGATGCGCTGGCCTCCACCCGCGGTTCCAAAGGCCATAGCCAGGGCGCAGCAGACGATGACCCACATCGGCACCACCGGATTTGTCGCCGAGCCCGCCGGTAGCATCCAAGCTGGCAGATGCTGTCCTTGGCCACTGGCCATTACCGACAAAAGCGCCAGCGTAATGATGCCCATGGATTTTTGCGCATCATTGCTGCCGTGCGAAAAAGCCATCAGGCTGGCCGACAAAAGCTGGGCGCGTCGCGAGGCTTGATGCACCGTCACCGCGCGCGAGCGGCGAATGATCCACAAAAGCGCAATCATCAAACTAATGCCCAGAAAAAAGCCAATGGTCGGCGAGCTGACGAGGGGAATCAGCACTTTTTTGTACAGCGTCGTCCAGGCAAATGCGTCAAATCCACCGCGCGCCACCACCGCGCCGGCCAAACCGCCGATGAGGGCGTGCGAACTGCTGGATGGAATGCCAAACCACCAGGTCAAAAGATTCCAGATGGATGCGCCGAGCAGCGTCGCCAGCACCGTGACTTGAGTGACCATCGCTGGATCGGCAAAGCCCGCCGCGATGGTTTTGGCCACCGAAGTACCGCTGCACGCGCCTACAAAATCCAGCGTCGCGGCCAAAAGCACGGCGGTACGCACCGGCAAAACACCGGTCGAAACCACCGTGGCGATGGCATTGGCCGCGTCGTGAAATCCATTAATGTAGTCAAAAATCAGCGTAAAAAGGACAACCAGAATAAACAGCGTCAACACACTCATCGGCCGGTTCCTTTATGGGGGCCTTCACGCATGTCATGCATGTTTGATGGCGACGTTTTCCAGAACGTCGGCGGCGTCCTGGCAACTGTCCAGCGCCGCTTCCAGCGCATCTAGCACCGCTTGCTGCCGCAATAGCTCTTTGGCATTGACGGCGGGATTTTTGAAAAGCGCCGCCAGCTCCGAGCGGTACACCGCATCGCCGCGCTTTTCCAAGGAGACGATTTGAATACGTGCCGGCGCCAGCTTTTCCAAATGCTTTTTGCGTATGTGCGGCAGCGCATCTTTTAGGACCAGCGCGGCCTCGGCGCAAATTTGCACGAGCTCGCGCATCGCCGGACTGAAGTGGTGTACTTCGTAGGTCACAAAAGCCTGCGCAGCGGCATACAAATAATCGAGCACATTGTCGAGCGACGTGGACAGATTATGCAGATCCTCGCGATCGATGGGCGTCACGAAGGTCTCATCCAGAGCCAGGGTTACGGCGCGCACCAGATCGTCGCCGCGGTGCTCAATTTGGTGAACGCGATCGAGGGCGTCCTGGGTGCTCGTCCCATCTTCGGGAAAAGCGGCCATGACTTGGGCGGCTTCTCCCAAAAGCTCGGCATGCTGTTCCAGCAGCGTGAAGAACTTGTCTTCTCGGGGAAGGAGCCAGTTGATCAGATCCTGAAGCGCCATAATGCTTCTGCCTCGCTGTTCCGCAGGTTGGTGCTGTCCCTTGTCAATCTGCATCGCGGAAGCGCGTCCTGGCCTGGTTTTCTGGGCCAGGGGTTCTGCGGGATGAAGCCTCGATAAAATCGCCATGGCCGGAAGCGAAGACGAAGTTTCGAGTACACGCTCTTTGGAATGCTCAGGGCCTGACCAACTTATTCGTGAACGATCCTTACCGCGCAGCATGCACTACCTGCGAGCTTCTTCCAAGAAGAATGGTTTTGTCGCCAAGTAGAGCGCCGCCAAGGCGCTGTTTCGAAAATTTCCAATTACAGGCCGGAATCGCCCGATCCATTCGTTGGCTTGACGGAGGAGGTTTTCCCAATCGGCGAATCATAGCTGGGGCTAGGGCCAGCTCGGTCAACGATCGGAACCGAGTAGGAACTGGCCTCTTGGCCATAGCGCACTAGCTCAGCCCGCAGCCGTTCTCCTTCAAGATGTGCTTCTTTTAGGCGCTGGTCGAGTTCGACGATGCGGTTGCGAGCTTCTTCGCGTTCGCGAGCGGCTTGATCCAGCGATTCGCTCATCCGCACGGCTCGGGCCCGTTCGCGCAGTGCCGTCGCCACCGCGTCATCTCCGTGATGCTCGATGCGCGCGGTTTCTTCCAAAAGCTCGCCGATGCGCCGACGCGTCGTTTGCAGATCGGCTTCAAGGCGTATCATTTCATCGCTGGGCGGAGTTTTTTGTTCGAGAGCCCCGATCTTGCGTTCGCGATCTTGCAGTTCGGCGCGCAGCGCTTCGACTTCGCGCTCGCGTTCGGACAGGCGCACTCGCATCGCCCGAGCCCGCTCGGCCCGGGCCGCCGCCTCGCGCTCCACTTCGGCAAGCAGCCGCGCCAGGGCTTCCCGCTCGGCCGTGCGTTCCGACAGCGAGCGAGCTTGCTGCTGCAATTCCTGCTGCAAGCGCAAAAGTTCAGTGGTCGCCCCTTCGGAACGGGCGCCGCCGCTGCTTTGGCGCACTTCTTCTTCCAGGGCTTCCACGCGGCGCTGCTCACTTTGTGAGCGTTCGCGCGCTTCGCTTAGCGCCTGCTCTAGCGCCATCACGGCGCTGCGCAGTTCGGCCACGCGCAGTTGCGCCTCATCCGCGGCCTGTTGCGCCGCCTGACGCGCTGAACGTTCCTCGGTTAGCGATTGCAGCGCCCGCTGCTTTTCTTCGAACAGCTCGCTGGAATTTCCGCCGCCTTTGTCGCCGGCGCTATTGGCGGGCAGCTCCGCGGCCCAGCGCACCGCATCAAGTTCCTGTTTGGCGCCAGCCGCTTGCTCAAGCGCAATATCACGGGCCGAGCGCAAATCTTTGATTTGGGCCAGCGCCTCTTTGCGCTCAGTCTCGGTGCGCGCCAATTCTTCGCGCAACTGCACGGCTTTTTTGGTCGCGTCCTCCATGGCTCGAGTCAGCTCTACCGAAGCCAGCTTGCGCGCATCGCGCAGCTTGCGCACCGTATCTTCGCGTACCTCGGCGGCCGCCTGCTCGGCCTCGGAGCGGGCCTTCATATGCTTCCAGGTCTCGCGCTCAGCCTCGCTGACCTTGTCTTTAAGCCGTTCGTTGTCGGTTTGCAGATCCGAGAGGCGCTGGCGCAGTTGGCTGATTTCCTGCCTGAGCAGCGCCTGGCCTTCGGTCAGAGAGGTGCCCACCGCCACCGGAGCCGTCGGTATATCTCCCACAAGCAAGGGTACGCCGTCGCTATCGACGCGGCGTCCGGAACCAAGGGCCGGGGTCGATAGCGCCGCTTGTGGCTCTTTGCGCAGTTGCTCGATTTCCGCCTCAGCTGCGACCAAGCGGCGGTTTTTTTGCTCTAGCTCAGCATGCTGCTGCTGCAAACGTTCCTGGGCGATTAAAAGCTCCTGACGAACTTCGCCAAGCGCCGCGTCGCGGTCGGCCGTCGGCGGGGGGCTTGACGCAGCGGCCCGCTGCGCGGCCAGGTCCTGCTGACCCTGTTCAAGCTCGACTCGCTGCACCAAAAGCTCGCGCCGCATGGCTTCAAGCTCGCGCTGACGCGTTTCCAAATCGACGGCAAGTTGCGCCTGCTGGGCCCGTTCTTGCAGTTCGCTTTTCGCCCGCAAAAGCAGACCTTCAACTTCCGCCAGCCGCTGACGGCTGTGCCGCTCGCTGCGCTGGCTTTCTTCGCTCAGTTTTTGTGCCGCTTGTAGCTGTTCTTGCAGCCGAGGCAGTTCGCGCGCTTGCTCTTCAAGCTCTGAGACGAAAGCATCGCGCTCTTCCAGGGACAAGCGCAGCTCGCGCATTTGCCTTTCGTGCAAAATTGCTGCCTGCGCCGCCTCTGTATCGCCACGGTCACGCTGATGAATCAGCTCGGCCAGCTCTTTGCGCTGGGCTTCGGCGGTAAGCAGCGAACCGCGCAGCGCTTGCAGCTCTTCTTGGCGCTGATTCAGACGGTCTTGCAGCGCTTCCAGCCGTCCCTTGAGTTCGTCGCGTTCGAAGACGACTTTGGGATCGGGAACTTCGACGCGCTCGATGATTTTTTCCGGCGGCTTTTCGCTGCGCTTGGCCAAAGCCGTCTCGCTGGCGCTGGCTTGGGCCGGTGGCAGCAGCAATGCCTGACGCGGCAGCTTGACGACCTGATAAGGCAGCGCCGCGGCGGGACCACCGGGCGGCGGACCGCACAAAGCTATATATTCATCGGGCGGCTCGGTCGAGGTCAGGGTGTCATCAAAGAACAGCGGAGGTTCGCTTGTGCCAAAAGGCACGACCGCAGCGCCGATAAATGGGCTTTGCCCGAGCATGGCCACTGGTCCGAATCCGGCTTGGCTCAGGTTGTCGAGCAGCTCAAAATAGCCCATGGCACAGGCGTCGGCAGCGTGCGCCTCTTTGCTGCGAGCGGACACCACCAAATGGCCGTTGCGTGCAAGCAGCCGGCGCACTTCGCCAAGCAACGTGGCGCTGCACAACTCGGCGGTGGCATGCAGGAAAATGACGCCGTAGGGCTCGCTGCCAGCCGCAGCCCCAAGCGCGCCGGCCCGCAAAAGCTCGCTGCGCGTCAGGTTTCGCAAGCTCACCCCAGGCGTCGCCGGTTCGCGTTTTTCTTTCACTGGGGCTGAGGCCGCCGTCGAAAGCTCGTCGATGCGAAGGCCAAGGACAGCTTTGGCGCCGCGCTCGATCAGGTAGGTTGGCCCTTGTCCGTCGCCGCAACCGATCTCAAGGACCCGCTTACCGGCGATGAGCGGCGCTACGTAAAGGTAGCGCGCCAGACGGCGATGCGACAACGTCAAATCACCGAGGGGCGCTTCGCTTGGGCTAGGGACTGGCGCAGTCGAGGGCTTTTCCGGCACTCGCGAGGAATCTGAAGAGCTTGCGTGCTGAGGCATGTTGAGTGGCGCATTTTGTACCACACTTCACGCCGAGGCAAAACTCAATGCGGCATAGCATCGGAGAAACGAGCCGAAGAAAACGGGGTTCTTGTCGCAAAGAGACTGATTTTTTACAGAACCGCATCGAAGGGGTAGGGCCGTCCGTGATAGCAGTCGTCGGCAATGGTCTTTAAAAGCTCGTCGTCGTTTTGGTTAAACCGGGCTAGCGTCTGTTCGATGCGGACGTGCGCTTGCGAGCAAAAGCCGGCGCATAGGCGCAATTCACGTTCGGCGTGGTCGATTTCGCCGCCAGCTTCGGGAATCGTCACCCCGCCGCGCGCATCGCTGCCAAATAGCGCGGCCGAGGCGCGCGAAACGCTGGCCGCCATGGCATAAAGCTCGATGACGACGTTGGCGATGCGCCGCTGTACATATTGCATTTCGGGAATCAGCCGGCCGTGGCGGCGCAGCACGCGGTCGACTCCGTTGGCCAGCGCCTCGGCGGCATCTTCGATATAAACCGCTTCTTTTTTGAGCTGCGGATGATGGCGGGCGAGCAGGGCGCGTCCGTAGGCGGCGCTTTTGACTTTTTCGATCAGGTTGTCTACGACCAGCCCATAACCGCGCAGCGGGAATTTGATGGCGTCCGACAGCCGCGCAAGCTGCTCGCCGGGACCAGACAAGCCAGTCAGGGCAATATAGCAGCGCAAAACTTCATTGGTGCCGCCCGGAAACAGCGGATATAGGCGACAATCGCGCAAAAAACGCTCGTAGGGGTAATCGCGCCCGTAGCCGCAGGCGCCGGCAATCTGCGCGGCATGGTTGGCGGCGCGCCAGGCGGTCTCGCTGGCCAAGACTTTGGCGCAGGCGGTTTCTAGGGAGCTATCTATAGGCGTTCCGCGTTCGGCGCCGTCGTAAAGTCCGGCGGTCAGGTAGACCATCGATTCAGCGGCGTAAAGGTCCACCGCCATGCTAGCGATTTTGTCTTTGATAAGCCCCAGGGTGCTGAGCAGACGTCCAAACTGCTGCCGGCTTGTGGCATGCTGCACCGCCAGACGGAGCAGCGTTCGAGTCGCCCCAAGACAGATGGCGGCAAAGGCCAGCCGTCCAAAATTGGTGGTCTCCATCAGTACTTTGAAGCCGCCGCCGAGCGCCCCCAAGACCTGCTGCGGTCCAAGCTGCAGATCGTCTATATAAAGGGCGGTGGTGCTGCTGCCGCGCATGCCTAGCTTGTGCTGCTCGGCGCCGGGGCGAACCGAGGGGCCGCGCTCGACCAGAAATGCGGTGATGCGATCGAGCTTGGTGCCTTCGCGCTGTAGCTGCGTTTGCGCGAAAAGCACATGCAGATGCGCCAAACCGCCGTTTTGGACCCAAAGCTTGGTGCCGTTGAGCAAAAAGCCGTCTTCTTTGACCTCGGCACGGGCGCGAATCGCCGCGGCGTCGCTGCCCGCCTGTGGTTCGGTGACCGCGAAGCTGCCCAGCCATTGTCCGCTGGCCAGCCGGGGCAGATAAAGCTGCTTTTGTTCGGGCGTGCCAAATCGGACAATGGAATGACCGCAGAAGGCGGCGTGTACCCCTAGCGTCAATGCGACGCTGCCATCAATGGCGCCGAGCGCGTCAAAGACGCGGCAGCTTGCCGCAGCCCCAAGGCCAAGCCCGCCGTGCATCGCGGGAAAACCCAGGCCAAATAGCTTGAGCTGGCGCAGGCCGTCGAACACTTCGCTGGAAATGCGCGCTTCCTCATCAATGCGACGCGAATCGATGCGGCGGCGCGCAAACTCGCCAAGCCGCGCGACTAGATCGGTGGTACGCGCTTGCTCATCGCGGCCAAGGCGCGGATAGGGAAATATCAGCTCCTCGCGCAGATCTCCCACAAAAAGACTTTTGCCGAAACTTGGGGCCGATGGCTGGACGCTCATGAGCGGCACAGAATAGCTCGTTTCCAATGCGCCGCTGCGCAACTTTCTTGGTCGATCTCCGAGAAATGACGCCCATGTTGCAGATATCATTAACGGGTGCGGTTTCTGGCATTTCTGTGTTTCTGGTTGTCTTTGCTGGTCTCGGCCCGTCCGGTCTCGGCCGCCGAGCTGTCGCTGATCTTTTTCGATGTCGGGCAGGGGGATGCCGCGCTTTTGATTTCGCCGACGGGCAAGCGCATCCTTATCGATGGCGGCCCACCCGAAGGGACGGACGCGCTTTTGCAGGGACTGGCCAATTGGGGCGTCGATCGCCTCGACCTTGTTTTGCTCAGCCATCCGCATCTGGATCACTTGGGGGGACTGCGCAAAGTGATCGAGAGCATGCCGGTGGCGCTGTACATGGACGCCGACTATGCCAGTACCTCACCGGCTTATGTGGCGTTGCGCAAGACGCTTTTGGCGCGCGGCGTTGCGGTCAAAGCGGCGACGATGGGACGCATCATCGATATCGGCGATGGGGCGATTTTGCGATTTCTGTCGCCGCCGCAGCCGTGGCTCAGCCACACCCGCTCCGATGTCAATGCCAACTCGGTGCTTGTGCGATTGACTTGGCGGGGGCGGACGGCGCTATTTGCCGGCGACGCCGAACCGGAGACCGAAAAGTGGCTGCTGGGCCATTATCGAAGCGAGCTTGGCCAATTGCAGGCCGAAGTGCTCAAAGTCGCGCACCATGGAGGAAAATTTTCTTCGACGGAGCCATTTTTGGCAGCGGTGATGCCGCGGTGGGCTGTGATCTCGGTCGCTACGGTAAACGACTACGGACATCCAACCGCCGAAGCGCTGGGACGGCTTTTTCGCATTCATGCAGAGGTTTTGCGCACGGATCAGCAAGGTCACGGCGGAGCCATCCTTTTGCGCAGCCGCGACGGCCAAGCTTGGCGGGCCGAAAATGTTCGCGGAAAATACCAAACCGCCAACATATCCCCATCACAAGCGGCTGTACCACCGGATCGGCCGGCGACTTCTGCGGTGGCTGCCGATTCGCCGAGCGTGCCGGCGTTTGTGGGCAGCCGTTCCTCCAATCTGTTTCATCGAGACACTTGTGCAGCGGCGCGCCGCATTCGCGCCGACAACTTGCAGACCTGGAAAAACCGCGCCGAGGCGATTGCCAGCGGTCGAGTTCCCGCAGAGGATTGTCATCCATGAGCAAGACCCCCACGCCGCCTGGTGCCGCCGAGTCGGCCCAAAGCCACACATCTGCTTATGTCGATGCTATTGAATCCGGAGTGGCTCGTATTTTGCTGCAAACCGAAGACGACGAATGGCGCGGCTATTCGTTGCCGGCTCATCTTTTGCCCAAAGAGGTCCGCGAAGGAAGCTGGCTCAAGCTGACTTTTGACCTGATTCCACCTCCTGCCGGTTCGCTCACCCCGCACAAACCATCTGGCGGTGCGCCCGACGGCGGCGGCACAATCTATCTGTAAAAGCACGTCCTTTTGCTGATAGATGGCACATGGCTTGCTTCCCTTCTGTTCTGTGAGAAATAGGAGGCTTCCATGAAATCCGGAATCTTTCAGATTCTTGTTGGTATCGACTTTAGTGACAGTTCAGCAGCGGCGATGTATCAAGCGCAAGCCTTGGCTGAACGGCTGGGTGCAGTCATGCACCTTTGTCACATCAACCCCTTGAACGCCAACTTGGCGGCACCCACAGATCTTGGGCTGAATGTTCCAAGCCACTTTCAGGATGCGCAGCAGGCTCGAGAACGGCTGGAGCGATTGCGCGCCATGCTGGGAAGCAAGATAAGTGTCGAAGTGCATCTGCGGATGGGCGATCCGGTGCGCGGTATGCTGGATCTGGTGAGCGAGGTGCATCCAGATATGGTGGTCGTCGGCAGCCATGGCTATGGGGCCG
Source organism: uncultured Myxococcales bacterium (assembly GCA_964460115.1). Lineage (GTDB taxonomy): Bacteria > Myxococcota_A > Polyangia > Palsa-1104 > JAEUJZ01 > JAEUJZ01. The sequence goes on along the minus strand of CAYWPR010000025.1, from coordinate 41,849 downwards.
TCATGCGGCTACTTATGGGCAGTGTCTCAACGCAGTTGACACGGTTAAGCCCGGTTCCGGTGCTGGTGGTTCCGTCTCCGGATCGCATGGTTGCAGCCAAACTGACCCCCGCACCCGAGATCGAACCTGCGCTTCCATCGGTGGGACAAAGCGTCGGTGATCGGCTTGATCTAAACCGCACCAACGATTCAAGCAGCGGCTCGGTCAATGTCAGCCCAGCCGGGGTGGGCGGCTACGATGTCAATCCCGAGCTGCGTGTGCGCTATTAAGCTTTGAACATCGCGCATCGGACTTGAACGGATGCGCGATGTACCGAAGTGATGCTCGAGGGTGCTTGTTTTCACTTTAGGCGCCCGCGCTGGATTCTGTTGTGACGTCGTTTGTCTGCAAAAGCTTTGAAAGAGCGAACAATGCATCCACCACGGTAAAGATGCCGACCAGTTTTTGATTTTGCATCACCACGGCGGAGCCACATTTCTTACTGGCCATCTTCTCAGCAACTTCATCAAGCGGAGTGCTGGGTGAAACGACGTATACGTCTTGTACCATGGCTTCTTCAGCGGTCATCGGGCCGGCATCGGCGGCGGACTCAAGTACGCGGATGTCTCCTTCGCTAAGCATGCCGACCAGCCGGCCACCGTCCAGAATCGGCAGATGGCGAATGTGACGCTCGCGCATAAGTTTCATCGCTTCATCTAGGGACATACTGGGCCGCGCGGTGTGCGGAGTAATGGTCATATACATTGAAATCGTAGGAATGGCTCTCTTCATGGACAGTCGCGTTTCAAGCGGTATGCCAAAGGCTGAACAAGCCGCTTTCTGCCAAAGTTTCGGCAAGCATTCCTATTTCTGGTGCACATCTTGCAAAACTATGGAGTCATGCAGACTTCTTCCGAGCCAAGCATTCTCGTCGCAGTAGATTTTAGCGCCGGCGCAGAACGGGCTTTGCGCCAAGCCGTGCGTTTGGCCCAAAAGCTCTCTGTACAACTGCACGTGGTGCATATTTGCGAACTGCATTCCGCTGCGTCCGACCCTCCCGATACATTCATAGACGTCGCGGAACGGCTTTTGCAGCAGCGTCAAGGCCAGCGCAATTTATGCATCGAGCTATGCGAGCGGGTCGTCGCAAACCGCGTGAAATATTCCGTACATATTTTTGATGGAATGCCTTTAGACGGCTTGTTAGAAGCCATCGACCAACTAAAACCCGAGCTAATCGTCGTCGGAAGTTATGGTCGTGGGCCGCTCATGCGGACGCTTTTGGGCAGCGTTTCGACAGCTCTTTGCCGGCACAGTCCGATTCCAGTGGTTGTGGTTCCGCCGGAAGAGCAGATAGCCGCTGCCGAGCATCGACTCGACCGCTCTTTTTTGAGCTGAGCGCGCAGCGTCCAAGCTAGTCCGGCGCATCTGAACCTTCGACGCTGAACGGCTATCGTCGTCTTGCGCCTTCAGCATCCTTTATATCTACAACACTGGCATTTTGATCGAACATCGCATAGCCGTCCGCGTGGCGTACACATTCGGACAATTTGTCCGTTTTTCGGACACAGAGAGGACAAATGCAGTTGTTCGGAATCTATGCAAGTCGAACGAAATGTAGCGGTAAATCCTACAGCTCTGCAATGTGAGCCCCTGCGCACAGGTGTGCTGTATAACCCCGCACACCTAGGTCGACTTGATCGAAACGGCTGGAGCGCATCCTGGAAAAGAAGAGTTCCTGAATCCTAAGCACCCTAAAAGGGACAAGCAGCAATTCCTAAGCATCGAATTACTTCTTTAAGAATCCGCGCCAGGCTGTTTTGCTGCTGAGCTCTACAAGGGCGGCGCCTCAGAGATTTTGGCATATGGTTTGCAAAAACGTCGGGCAGCTTGCCTGCGCTCACGTTTTGCACCCTTCACCGTAGCGAGGAGAAATCAGCCGGTGAAAAAATGCAAAACATGAGCTCCGAGCAAGATACAAAAAAGGAGGTGGAACATGACTGCATTGAATGTACAGAAACAAAAGGACGGCGCGCTTCCCACATCCATGACGCCCAGCATCGCGCGAAATCCGTTTCAATTCATGCGTTCCCTTCTGCACTGGGATCCATTTCAGGAAATGGGACCAATGGTTTCTGCGGGAGAGCCGAGCTTTCTGCCGGATTTTGAAGTCCGTGAAAACAAGGACAGCTTCTTGTTCAAAGCCGACGTTCCCGGCATCAAAGAAGCGGATCTGCAGATTACCGTCAACGACAACCAACTGGTGATTTGCGGAAAACGCGATGCCGAAGAGAGGCGCCAAGACGAAAATTATTATCTTTATGAGCGCTCCTACGGCTCATTTTCGCGCACCTTTACCCTTCCCAATACCGCGGACTGCGAGAAGAGCTGCGCCGACCTGAAGGAAGGTGTGCTGACCATAAGCATTCCTAAAAAGCCTGAAGCGCAACCCAAGAAAATTAACTTTGGCACGACTACCGCTAAAGCCTAGCCGGCCCTTTCAGACCGCAGCTGGCAATGCGGAGCGGCCCATGCGTAGCGAGCCTGCTTCCTCGAAATTGCAGCGTACCCGGCTTCCGCATTGCTTCATCGGATGCTAAAACCAAAGCTGTGACCGAGTGCAGCCATTGCCGAAAGCGCTACGAGAATAGCGTTCGTTTCTGTCCCGTAGATGGTTACGCCGTCGTCCCCGTCGCTGTATCGATGCTCGGCCGAACCCTCATGGGGCAGTTTCAAATTCAATCGGTATGCGGACACGGGGCGACCGGCACGGTCTATCGCGCCACTCAGGTCGGCATCGATCGCGAAGTTGCTGTCAAATTGCTACGCGCCGATCTGTTGAAGGATCCCGATGTAGTCAAGCGCTTTGTGCGCGAAGCGCGCGCTGGGGCTCGACTGAACCACTCGAATATCGCCACCGTCCATATGGTGGGTCAAACCGAAGAGGGCGTGCCCTTTTTGGTCATGGAATTTGTCGAGGGCGAACCGCTTTCGGCTGTATTAGGTGTCGACAAGCCTCTGCCGCTGCGGCGCATTGTGCATATAGGCGCCCAAATTGCTTCGGCCCTGGCCGAAGCGCATGGCCAAGGCATTGTGCACCGCGATCTGAAACCCGAAAATATCCTACTTACCGAGAAACGCGGCGAATCCGAAGTGGTCAAGATCGTTGATTTTGGCATCGCCAAAATGCTCGCGCACGCGGCGCCGGGCGAAGATGCCATCTCGCGCATGGGTACCGTATTTGGCACGCCGCACTATATTGCCCCCGAGCAGGCCGCTGGGCAGCCGGTCGATGGGCGCGCCGATATTTATTCGCTGGGTTGCATTCTTTTTCAAATGGCTACAGGGCGGGTGCCCTTTGATGGTCAGCAGGGGCTGCAAGTGCTGCTGCGTCAGGTGCGCGATCCCGTGCCGGATCCGCGCAGCAAAAACCCGCGAATGTCCGCGGCGCTTGCCGAGCTTATCCGCAAGATGCTGGCCAAGGACCCGGCAGCTCGTCCGCAAACGGCCGCCCTGGTGGCAACCGCCTTGCGCGAGGTGATTGCGGATCTGTCCTCCGAAGCCGAACCTAGCCTGCCGCGTTCTGGACTGAAATCTTCAGGAAAAATCTCCTCCGAAGCGCCAGCCTCTACGCAAGTCGAGAATTGGTATAGCAGCCAAAAAAGTCCAAGCTTCTCAGGGACTGCCAATGATGACGATGGCAATGAGCGAGAGGCGCGCGAAGCGAGCAGCCTCCAGGCAGCACCCCAGCGCCGTCGCCGCGCTACCGACGTCGTCGCGGCGCATTCGCCTGACAAAGGGCCGCGCCTGCGGCATCGGCAGGCGCTACGTAGCGGTCGCTCGGCGGCAGCGCGCTCGGCGGCGAACTTCGATGAATTTGCCGCTTCTGCCACACCGCGGACCTTCTGGCAGCGTTACTGGATGCCGATTGTAAGCGGCGCCAGTGCCATTGTGATCGGGGTCGTCATGGGGATGCTTTATGCGCATTATCGTGTGGCGGCGCCCGCACCGGCGCTGACTGCACAGCCTGCTGCCGCGCCTCCTGTGCCTGCCGCCACCGCGGTTCCTCTGATTCGGCCAAACGGCAGCGCTCGCTCTGTCAATGCCGGTCGCCCGGCGACTCTGTCAAATGCCGGCAAAGGCTCCGATGCGCATGTTCCAAACCAAGCGGTTACGGCGGTTCCGCCGCCGACCGGCCCGCGGCCACTTGGTTACGGTTCGACTGGCTTCGGGGCGCAAAATCTCACGACGTCTCCTGCTACCGCTGCGCCAGGGAGCGGCGGCGCCCCGCCTGCCTCCGGCGCGGCTGGAGCGGCGCCCGCAGCCGTATCAGCGCTGGCACCGGCCGCTGGGCCGCTGCCGGTTGCGACTGCCGTACCGCCTACACCAGCTTCGCCAGGGCCGGGGGCGCTGCCCGCTGCGCCGTCTGCGCCTGCTGCTACCCCGCCTGCTTCTCCTGCGCCCGCCCCGCCCGCGTCCGCTGCGGCCGCGCCCGCTTCGGCGCCGGCCGCATCCAGTGCGGCATTGCCGTCTTCGGCATCTACTTCTACGGCTGCACCTGCGGCGCCTCCGGCCGCTGTGGCGCCGCCAAACTCGCCCGCGCCGCCTGCTTCACCCAGCAAGGCCGAAGAATCAAGCCCTGCGCCCCCTGCCAAGCCAAGCGATGAGCCCGAAGACAACAACCACGATCCCTACGGCCGCCTGAAATAGCGCCCAGCGCAAAATCCTCGAGCAGGATTGAGCGAGACATTCAGCAACTTCGCAAAGTCGACGCCGATAAGTGGGCATGATTGCTGGCCTTTGGCGAAATTTCGAAGCAGCCTGCGCGGATCTACTTTGGCCACGGAAGTGCCCCGGATGCGATGCTGAGCCGGTTGCAGGCAATGCGAGTTTTTGTTCCCATTGTCTGCCATTGTTGTCTGCGATCGATCCGCACAGCGCCTGCGTGCGCTGCGCCGCACCCCTTGGAGAAGCGAGTTTGCGGCGAGGATGTCTCGACTGCCTTCGATTGGCGCCGCAGCTTGCTCGCATTCACGCGCCCTATGAATACGGCGGAGTATTGGCGGATGCGCTGATGCGTTTCAAATGGCAGGGCCGCGATGATTTGGCGGTTCCCTTGGGCCGCCTGCTAGCGCCGCTTTTGCGAAAGATTGCGGCGCCCCATGCCGGTGCTAGGCCCTTTGACATGGTCATGCCGGTACCGCTGCACCCTCAGCGTTTGCGCCAGCGTGGCTACAACCAAGCGACGCTTTTGGCCCGCGCGGCTTTGACCGCGGCCGAGCTGAATCAGACGCTGCCGCTCTTTGCAACCGCGCTGTGCCGCACCCGTATCGATCCGCCGGCGCAAAAAATGGATTTGGCCGAGCGCTTCGCGCGAACGCAAGGGGCTTTTGCGCTCAGCCGGCTCGCCAAAACCCAGGTCGCCGGCAAGCGGATTCTGCTTTTTGACGATGTGGTAACAACCGGGGCGACGGCGCTGGCTTGCGCGACCGCGCTTTCGGCATCCGGCGCGCACGTCCAAGCGCTAGCGCTGCTCAGAGCGCCGCCGCCTCCATGAAAAGCGCATGCCTTGAAAAAATCGATTTTCGAAGCAGTTCGCACTTTTTCTAACGCATGCAAATTGAACCCATGGCGCCGCTGAAAGAATCGACCACACCCTGCGCCATTCCCGGAAGTTTTTGGCCCGTCATTCCCATCCCTTGCGAGGTCACGCTTTTGATCGTTCTGCAGCCCCATCCGGCGGGGCAACTATTGGCGGCGCAGCTTCTTGTGCAGTAGCCGTTATAGCAAAGTCTGAGGTTTGGGCAGTCGCTGCCGCTTTGGCACGCCGCGCCCCATTCCAGAGCATTTCCCGACTGCGTGGCTTTGTTCGGCGTGGTTGACGTGGTTGGCACGGTTGGCATGTTCGGCATAGATGGCATGTTCGGCATGGATGGCATGCCCGGCATGGATGGCATGCCCGGCATGCTCGGCATGCTCACGCCCGTCTGCATTCCGCTGCCGACCGACGAGGCGGCTTGGACGCGGGCCGCTTGCGCTTGTGCGCGCGCCGCTTCGGCCTGGGCTTGGGCCTGCGCCGCCTCGGCTCGCGCACGATCCGCCTCGGCTTGAACCCGCGCCAGCTCGGCTTTGTGACGCGCTTCGATTTCGGCGCGCCCTCGAGCATTGGCAGCGGCTTCGCTAGCGCGCTTGGCGTTATCGGCTTGCGCCAGCGCCGCGGTTTCGGCCCCCTGCGCCCGCCCCTTGGCCTCGGTAAGCGCCAGTGCCGCAGCATCTGCTTTGGCCCGTAAGGTGTCTACCTCGGCCTTGGCGCGGTCAGCTTCCTCGTGTTTGGCCCGCGCTAGCTCCTCTGCTTGCAGCCGCGCATTTTTGGCATCGTCTCGAGCTTTCATCTGCGCCTTAGATCGGCCGCGCTGCGCTTGCAGGGCCGTTTCTACCTGAGCTTTTTGCGTCGCTTCGGCTTGCAGCTTGGTCGCGGCTTCGGCCAGCGCTTTGGCACGGGGTTCGGCCTGCCCCAGCTCTTTGGTCACAAGCTCATGCTGCGTTTGCGCGCTTTGGGCTGCGACTTTGAGGCTATTGGCTTCGGCTTGCGCTTTTTCCGCGGTCGCGGTTTCGGCCTCGGCCCGCGCCTGTGCCTGCTCCGCCGCGACTAGTTCGGGAAAGTCGCGAGCCCGCTGCGCCTTGGCGGCGGCTTCTGCTTCTGCCTGGGCCTTGGCCTGGGCCGCGGCTTGGGCCTGCAAGCGCAGGTCATACTCGGTTTTTGCCTTGGCGTAGATCTCATCGCCGCGAGTTTTGGCTTCTTGAATCTTCTGATCCAGCGAACCAGATAGCGCCATGATGCGCGCGATCAAACCCGCAGAGACGACCATTTCGACATTGTCGTGCACCAGATATTTAATATCTAAGCTTGTGCCATAGCGTACGACTACCTCGTCCCCAGCAATGGTCGAGCGATGCCCCATGGAACGCGCCACATCGGCGATGGTCGCACGCAAAGTGCTAGTTTCTAGACCGCTGCTCGGTAAAACATAGCGCTGTGTGGCGCAGCCGAAAAGCAAGATGGAGATTTGTAACAAAAGATAAATACGTTTCGATATGTACAAAGACGAACGCTCAACTCTCATTAATATCCTTCGCCTTTCCTGCTTTTATATAAATTTTCCAGATTTCTATGCTGAATCTGGCACTTGACGCTGCTTATATGGACTATATGAGAATTATGTTACTTCTAACAAGTGTATCAGAATTGCTCCTATGTATTTAAAATTGGGATTTTCTGCCGAAAATAAGGATACTCTGCTGATTTGTAAGCGCGGAGCGCAACGCAAGATGCCGACCTGTGAGATTTTTGCGCGTGCTGAAAGTCTGGCTATGATGGGGCGATTTTTGGAGCCCTTATGTCGCGCGTCTTAAACGAACTTGTAGAGCTTTTGGCCCTGGAACGAATTGAGGAGAACCTTTTTCGCGGTCAAAGCCAGGACTTGGGATGGGGAGCGGTCTTTGGCGGTCAGGTGCTTGGGCAAGCGCTGAGTGCCGCCGCGCAGACAGTGCCGATCGAGCGTCATGTGCATTCACTGCATGGCTATTTTTTGCGAGCCGGGGACGCGCAGCGGCCGATTGTCTACATGGTGGATCGTTTGCGCGATGGCAAAAGCTTCACCACGCGGCGAGTGATCGCGGTTCAAGCCGGCCAGCCAATTTTTAACCTGGCGGCTTCTTTTCAAATCGAGGAAAGCGGCTTTCAGCATGCCGATGCCATGCCCAGCTTTCCCGGGCCAGAAGGACTGCCCTCGGAACAGGAATTGTGGCAGCGCTACGCTGCGCGGCTGCCAGCAAATGCGCGCAAGCGGGTTTTGGCCGAGCGTCCCATCGAGCTGCGCCCTGTCGATCCCATCGATCCTTTTGTTTCTGAAAAGCGCGGTCCGCATCATGCCATATGGGTGCGCGCCGCCGGGCCGCTGGCCGATGATCCGGCTTTACACCGTTATCTGCTGGCGTATTGCTCGGATTTTAGCTTCGTCGCCACGGCCATGCGCCCGCACGGCATTACCTGGCCGGATCCGCGCATTCAGATGGCCAGCCTCGATCATGCGATGTGGTTTCATCGGCCGTTTCGCGCCGATGAATGGCTGCTGCATGTCATGCACAGTCCATCTGCCGCCGGCGCCCGAGGCCTAGTGCGAGGCAGCATTTTTTCCCGCGCTGGAGAATTGGTTGCTTCCACTTGTCAGGAAGGACTGATCCGCGAGCACGCAGTGTCTGCATAGCCCGCGGAAAGCGCCGAAAGAATTCGAAGAGAAGCCTACTTGGCGCAGCCGCCGTTTTTGCAGTGGGATTGGCTGGCGGTGCAATCGACGGCCAAGTGGCATTGCGGATTTGCCTCGGCCGAAGTTCCGCAATAGCCGCTTGAACAGACCTTATCGTCAGCACACAGCGCGCAATCGCTGTCGGCGTAGCAGAAGTTGCGGCATTGAGCATTTACGCACTCAAGACCGGCGGCGCAGTCGGTATTAAACTTGCATTCTGCGACGCGTCGCTCGTCAGGACGGCAGACATTGGCGACACAGATATCGTGGGCGTTAGCCGCCTGGCAATCGCTGTCTTTGCTGCAACCGCCATGGCAGAAGCTGTCGATGCAGAACTGGCCGGCGCTGCACTGGCTATTGCTGACGCAGCTTTGCATCTCGGGGGGTTTGCTCACGCAGTGAGATTCAATGCAGGCGCGCCCCGTGCCGCAACTGGTGTCGTCGGTGCAGGCTTTCTGGCACAAACCGTCCACGCACTGTCCGCCGGTTCCGCATTCGCGGTTAAAGACGCAGGGATTGATCGGCAGCGGCACCGGCTGGCAGACGGCATTGATGCATTCATTGCCAAACCCGCAGTCGGTTTGCACTTTGCAGCTTTTAGGCGTCGGAGGAATGCCGGTTCCCGGCTCGCACGAGTGGCGCTGCGTATTGCAAACATAGCCCGAAGCACAATCGCCCTGGCGATCGCAAAAACCGGCTTCGGCGCATATTTTATTGTCACTGCAATAACAGCCGGGCGCGCACTCATTTGACTGCGCGCAGGCCATTCCCGGCGGTCGGCCTGGCTGAATTCCGCACCCCGAAGCATCGCATCTGTAGCATCCGCTGCTATCGCAGAAGGTATAAAACTGAGCCTTGTTTTCGTCGTTGGCGCAGCTGGCCTGCGTCAGCAGCACGACAGCGCCGAACAGCGGCATCGCGAGCGCGATCAAACCCTGGATCGTACGCACTTGGCGCATCGGCAGTCCTCCATGATTTATCGAGGTTTCTATAGACACATTTAGCACGAATTGCACAAAAGCAGCCAGCGTGCCAGATGCGCGAACTGGCATTTTCCGGCGAGAAGTTCTTTCCTCGACACAAAATATGTCAGCGCGCGAAAGCGTGCGCAGACCTGCGCACGCACTGTGAACGGCGGGTCACAAAGCTGTGTACTTTTCTTGGCACAGCGCGCTACCGCCGCCGATGGCTTGTAAAAATTTGACACCTTCCGTCGGCAATGACTAGATCCAGAACGCACCATGGAGACGGAATCACCCTGTGCTTGGGCCCATCGCTCGGTCATGGTGGCAGAGGCGCTGGCGGCGCTGGCGCCGCGGCCGGGCGGCGTGTATTGCGACGCCACCTTGGGCGCCGGCGGACACGCCGAACAGATTCTTTTGCGCAGCGCACCTGACGGTCTTTTGATTGGCATCGATCGCGATGAGACGGCGCTTTTGCAGGCGGCGAAGCGACTTGCGCCGTTTGGCGATCGCTTTATCCCGGTGCACGGCTGTTTTGGTCAAATCGCGGATTTGCTGGCGCAAAAGGGTCTCGATGCAAAGCCCATCGACGGCCTCCTTGCCGATCTAGGCGTGTCGTCCATGCAAATCGATCAGCCGGCGCGCGGGTTTTCGTTTCAGCAGCGCGGCCCTATCGATATGCGAATGGATGCTTCGCAAGGCGAGACCGCTTTGCAATTGATCGATCGCCTCGATGCCGATCGCTTGGCCGATATCGTGTATGAGTACGGCGAAGAGCGCCATTCTCGCCGCATTGCCGCAGCCCTCAAAAAAGCCGCGGCGGCGCAAGAGCTGGTCGATACGCTGGCCCTGTCGCGAACGATTGAGCAGGCTGTGCCGTTTCGCGATCCCCACAAGCATGCAGCGACTCGCACCTTTCAGGCACTGCGTATCGCCGTCAATGATGAGCTGCGCCAGATACACAATCTGCTACTGACCACACCGCGGCTTTTGGGACCTGACGGTCGCCTGGCGATCATTTCTTTTCATTCGCTGGAGGATCGACTGGTCAAACATCATTTTTTGCATGGCGAACAATGGTTGCCGCTGCACCGCCGTCCGCAAAGCGCCTCCGAGGCGGAAATCGCTGACAATCCGCGGGCGCGCTCGGCGCGGCTGCGCAGCGCCTCTGTAAACGCCGCTGCCGTGAAGCTCGTCGGCGACGATAAAGAGGCACGATGCTAAAAGCTTCCGCCAAGCGTTCGCTAGAGCAGCGGCGCCGTTCGCTGTGGGCAAAAATCGCCGACCTTTGGCATGGGCTTCATTCGACAAGTTTTGCCATTGCCTTGTCTTTGACCCTGACCTCGCTGGTCATTGTCGCCCTTTTACATGTATGGACCCGCCTTGAGATCGTGCGCATCGGCTACGCACTGTCTGAACAGACACATCTGCATCAGGCCCTGCGCGAGCACGAACAACGTCTGCGGCTAGAACTGGCCAGCCGCAAGGATCCCGCTGCGATTGAGCGCGTCGCTCGGCAAAAACAGCATATGATTTTGCCGGATCCGACGATGATTCGCTTAATTGCCGGTGCAAAAACGGCCACTTCGGCATCGACGACCGCGGCTGCATCTGCGGAGAGGGCAGGGCGATGACTTTGGCGGTCGTTTCAAATCCTGCTACATCGCCACCGCCGCCGTCGGAATCGAGTGCAGAGCCGCGCTCGCGCTGGTCGCATGTGCGCTTGGGCCTAGTCGGTGCGCTGCTCATGCTGGGTCTGCTTGGCCTTTCGGCGCGCGCATTTATCATGCAAGTGCGCCAGCGCGACATATATCGAGCACTTGGTGAAGAGCAATACATAAAAGAGGTTGAACTACCGCCGCATCGCGGCCGTATTTTTGACCGCATCGGCACCGAGCTTTCGGCTTCTGCTGACGTTGATTCGGTATATGTGCATCCGTATCAACTGCGCGCCGCCCTGCCCGCCGAACATCGCGAAGAAGCGCTGCGCCGCATCAGCCTAGAACTTAGCCAGGCCTTAACCCTTGACCGTCGCGAAGTGGCGCGCAAACTTGCCGCCGAGCGCCATTTTATGTGGCTAAAGCGTCGCGTCTTGCCGGAAGAATCACGCCGCGTCCGCGATCTGGGGCTGCACGGCGTGGGCATGGCGCAAGAGCCCAAACGCTACTATCCAAATCGCGGACTCGCTGGCGTGGTTTTGGGCTGGGCCGGCGTAGATGCCGCCGGTCTAGAGGGCGTAGAGCTCACCTATGATCGCTTTTTGCGGGGTAGCCGAGCCTCGATCGTCGGCCTCAAGGATGCGCGCGGGCGCAATGCGCTTGTCGCCGGTGTCGGAGAAGTGTCGCGGGACCGAGGCAGCGACGTCTATTTGACGCTTGATAAGTTTATTCAGTTTCATCTAGAGCAGGCCCTGGAAGAGGGGGTAAGTTCCGTGCACGCCCGCGCCGGCATTGGCGTGGCCCTGGATCCGCGCAACGGGGAAATTTTGGCCATGGCGGCGGTGCCGTCGGTCAACCCCAATGATCCAAGCGGCGCTCGCGAGCGCGGGGCCAGAAACCGCGCCGTCACCGATCCCTTCGAGCCAGGTTCGACGGTAAAGCCTTTTACTCTGGCCGCGGCCATCGAAGCGCGCTCCGTGCAACCCGACGAGATGTGGAACTGCGAAGGCGGCAAATGGCGCATCGGCAATGTCACTTTGCATGATGCGGAACCCGAAGGCGTGCTCAGCACCGCTCAAGTGCTGGCGCGCTCTTCTAATATTTGTACGGCCAAAATCGCGCGGCGGCTGGGCAAAGAAAAGCTCGACCGCTTTTTGCGCCAGATGGGATTTTTTGCACCGACCGGCGTCGACTTGCCCGGAGAGCGCGCCGGCCAGGTGCCCGCGGCTGTTGACTGGGGCGACGTGGCTTTTGCCAATATCGCCTTTGGCCAAGGCATGACCGCTACCCCTTTGCAGCTTGCCACCGGGCTTTCGGCCATCGCCAATGGCGGCGTGCTATATCGGCCGCGCATCGTTTCTCGCATCGTTTCGTCGACCGGGCAGGTGCAGCTTGACGGAAAAGCCGATGGGCACCGCGTGATGAGCCGGCGCACCGCCGAGCAGTTACAAAAAATGCTGCGCGGCGTCATGCAGAAAAAAGGAACGGGTGAAACGCTCGACATCCCCGGCTATCCGGTCGCCGGCAAAACCGGTACGGCGCAGAAGGTCGATCCGGCGACGCGTCATTATTCGCCGGAGCTTTGGGCCTCGTCGTTTATGGGATACGCCCCTTTTGATGATCCGCGCTTGCTTTTGTTCATCCTGGTCGACGAGCCGCAAACGGGACACTATGGCGCCGCGGTGGCCGGGCCGATTTTTGTAAAAGTCATGTCCGCAGCGCTGCCCTATCTGGGTGTGCCGCCGCGGCCGAGCGTCGACAGTCCGGCACCGGCAGCATCGGCCGGGCCGCGCCCGCCGGCAAGCTTCGAATCGGCAAAAACAGCGAGTATCTCGCCGCAGACCATTCCGAACTTTGTTGGCCTCGGGCTTTATCAGGCCCTACAGCGGGCAGAGCAGGCGCAGTTGCGGCTAGAAGTCATCGGCAGTGGACTTGTCGTTGCGCAGGAACCTCCGGCCGATAGTCCGCGCCGTGGACCGCTGTGCCAGTTGCGTCTGTCGCCGCCATCTTAAGACGAAAAACATGAAGCTATCTGAACTGCTACGCGGTGTTGCCATTGAGGAAGTAAAAGGAGAGCCCGCCGGCCTTTTTGGCAGCGCGGCCCTGGACGTCGTCATTCGCGAAATCCGCGACGACTCGCGCACCGTCGAACCCGGCGATTTGTTCATCGCCCTGCCGGGCAAAACCATGGACGGCCACAGCTTCGTCGCCATGGCCAAACAGCGCGGCGCCGTGGCGGTCCTCGTCGAAAGATTGCTGCCCATCTCTGAAGCGCCTCTGCAAATACGGGTTGCCAGCACGGCGCGGGCTTTGGCCGAAGTGGCCGCCAACTACTATGGCCGGCCGGCGGATGCGCTGACCCTGATTGCGGTCACTGGCACCAATGGCAAGACCACCACCACGCATCTTGTCGAGGCGATGCTCGAAGAAGCCGGGATACCAACCGGACTTTTAGGCACCATCGCGTATCGTTTTCGCGACAAAAGCTGGCCGGCGCCGCTGACCACCCCGACCGCACTGCTATTTCACAAGACACTGGCCGAGATGCGCAAACTCGGCGCCAGCGCCGTGGCGCTTGAAGCATCCTCGCACGCCTTGGCCTTGGATCGTTTGCATGGGGTACGCTTTCGCGTTGCTGCGCTTACCAATCTGACGCAAGACCATCTCGACTTCCATGGCGACATGGAACAGTACTTTTTGGCCAAGATGCGGCTGTTTCACGAGCCGCTTTTGCCGGCGGCGCGCCATGGTCGGGCGGTTGTTCCCCTCGATGATTCTTACGGCCGGCGTTTGGCCGCGATGTTGCCGGCGGCGCAGCGTTTGACAGTGTCGCTATCTGGCGAAGCCGACATCACTGTGCACAGCGAGCAGATGACCATCGACGGCATCAGCGCCCTCTTGCGGACGCCTATAGGCGAGGTGGCTTTGGCCTCGCGGCTGAGCGGCCGTTTCAATCTTAGCAACTTGGTGCTGGCCGCTGGCATTGGCGTCGCCCTGGGGCTAGCCCCAGACGTGATTGGCCGCGGGCTGTCGCGCATCACCGGCGTGCCGGGACGCCTTGAGCGCGTATTTGGGTTGCGCGGGCCGGCGGCGCCAGCGGTATTTGTCGACTATGCGCATACTCCCGATGCGCTGGCTCGATCCATCGCGGCGCTGCGAGCTTTGCAAGGCAGCGCTCCAAGTGCCAAAAAAGGACGATTGTTCGTGGTGTTTGGCTGCGGCGGTGATCGCGACAATGGCAAGCGGGCGGCCATGGGCAAAGTGGCCAGCCATGATGCCGATCTGGTCATCGTCACTTCTGACAATCCCCGCACCGAAGATCCGCAGCGCATCGTCGATATGATCCTGGAAGGGGTCAGTAGCGAGCTCGAAAACGGCCGCACAGCGTCGCCCAAACTGGAGCGCGCCGCGCTGGCCACCGCCGCCACCGGCTACTTTGTGGAGCTCGACCGCCGCCAGGCCATTTATGCCGCCATCGCCGCTGCGCGGCCCGAAGACGTGGTGCTGATTGCCGGCAAGGGCCATGAAGATTATCAAATCGTCGGCCGCTCGCGGCTGCCCTTCGAAGACAAGGAAGAAGCTCACAAGGCTCTTTTGCAGCGGGTCGATGGGCCGCCGCGTTCTTCTTCGCCGATCTCCATCAGCAGTGCCAATCTGACTCCGGTGGCGGCCATTGCGGCGACGATAGAACTGCCGCTCGATCGGGTCTTGACGTCCACCGGCGGAAAGCTTGTGCGCGGCGGGGCGCATAAATTTACCGCGGTGACCATCGACAGCCGAGCCGTCGTGCCGGGCGCGCTATTTGTCGCGGTGCGTGGGCAAAATCACGACGGTCACAAGTTTTGCGCCCAAGCTATCGCCGCCGGAGCGGCCGGCCTTCTAGTCGATCGCGGCCGGGCGCCGCGGCTGCTCGATTCTACCGCCGTGGCGGTCATCGAAGTCGGAGATACGCACGTGGCGCTTGGGCAGCTAGCCCGGGCCCATCGTGAAGCGCCGGAGATCGCCGGCAAGCTGCGAGTCGTCGCCATTACCGGCTCAAGCGGCAAGACCTCGACCAAGGATCTATTGGCCGCCATTTTGACCGCAAACGCCACCGATCCCGCCGAGGTTTTGAAAACCGAGGGCAATCTGAACAACCATTTTGGTGTGCCGCTAACGCTGTTGCGCTTGCGCCCGGGGCAGCGCTTTGCGGTCATCGAGCTTGGCATGTCCGCGCGCGGCGAAATCGCCTATCTGACTTCGCTGTCGCGTCCTGACATCGGCATCATCACCAATGTCGGTCCGGCCCATTTGCAGACTTTGCAGAATCTGGACAATGTTGCCGCCGCCAAAGGCGAGCTTTTTGTCGGACTGCCCGACGGCGCTGCCGCGGTCTACCTGGATGGTCTAGAGCACTTCCGCATCAAAGCCCAGGCAGTTTTGGCGGGCGCTGCCAAAAAATCCGGCCGCTTGCGGGCCCTGCCGGTTTTTTGCGAAGGGACCTCCAAAGCCGATTTCGGCCGGGCCGAACCCGAGACAAGCGCTGCCGGGGCCTACCTAAGCTATCGCCTGCTATCCCTGCACGAAGACGGACTGGAGATGGCGCTGCGCGGAGCTGCGGCAAACCAGGCCGCGGGTGTCGCCGATGGAGAGGTCAGCGCCAAAGTTCCCCTGCTGGGGGCGCATCAAGCCGCCAATGCGGCGTTGGCAGCGGCGGCAGCGCTGGCTTTAGACGTACCGCTTTGCACGATTGCGCAGGGACTTGGCCTGGTAAGCCCTGGCAAGCATCGCGGACAACTGCTTTTGCTCGGCGGGCGTCGCATCTTGGACGATTGTTATAACGCCAATCCGGCCTCGATGATGGCGGCGCTGCGCACGCTTGGCACGCTGCGCGGAACGGCGGGCGCAGTGGCCGTGCTGGGCGATATGCTCGAGCTTGGACCCGATGAAAATGCGCTACATGCCCAAGTCGGCGTGGCCAGCGCCGATTGTGCCTTGTCGCTACTTATTGCCGTCGGAGCGCGCGCGGCGCATATCGCCGCTGCAGCGGCCGAGCGCGGCGTTGCAACGCTTCACGTCGATTCGGCGGAAGCCGCGGCCCAAGCGGTGGCCAAGGCCACGGCTGCGGGAGATTGGGTTTTGATCAAAGGCTCGCGCGGGATGGCCCTGGAAACCGTCCTAGACCACCTACGCGTCAAGTTTGAGGCAGCGTCGCCCACCGAGGCACGCTAGAGAAAGCATGCTCTACCATCTACTTTATCCGCTGCATACCATCTACGCGCTGCGTTTTCTAAACGTGGTGCGCTACGTTTCCACGCGTACCATTTTGGCCATTCTCACGGCGCTGGCCTTGAGTCTTCTGCTTGGACCTTGGTTCATCGCCCGGCTGCAGGCCCTGCAAATTGGCGAAACCATACGCAGCGATGGACCGGAAGGGCATAAGAAAAAAGCCGGTACGCCGACCATGGGCGGTACCTTCATTTTGCTGTCGCTGGTTTTGCCCACGCTTTTGTGGTGCGATTTGAGCAACCGCTTTGTCTGGGTGGCGCTGGGCATTACGACGAGCTTTGGCGTCATCGGCTTTGTGGACGATTATCGCAAGCTGCGGGTGTCGAAAAAGGGACTGCCGGGCAAGATCAAGCTGCTTTTGCAGACGCTGATTGCCGTGGTCGCCGTCATCTATGTCTTTGGCATTCCCGAGCTTCCGGCGCTGCATTTGCCTGGCATTTTGGATCCCGATCTGCGTTTTCGCGTCGGACTGCCGCTGGTCGATTTTTACAAATACCCCATCGCCATGCTGGCGCCGGTGTACTTTCTGTTTGCGGTGCTGGTGATCGTCGGCAGCAGCCATGCCGTCAATTTGACCGATGGCCTGGACGGATTGGCCATTGGCCCGGTGATCATCGCGGCCGGTACTTTTTTGATACTGTCCTACGGCGCCGGCACGGTCATCAAGGGCTTCAACATCGCGGAATACCTCAAGATTCCGTACATTTTTGGCGCGGGGGAGCTGGCTATTTTTTGCGGAGCGCTGGCCGGCGCCGGGGTCGGCTTCCTTTGGTACAACACCTATCCCGCGCAAGTGTTTATGGGCGATGTCGGATCTTTATCGCTCGGCGGGGCGCTCGGCACGCTGGCCGTGCTGACCAAAAACGAATTTACGCTGGCGATTATCGGCGGGGTGTTTGTCATAGAAACGCTGTCGGTGATTGCGCAAGTGGCGTCCTTCAAGCTGACCGGCAAACGGCTTTTGAAAATGGCGCCGCTGCATCATCATTACGAGCTCAAAGGCTGGGCCGAGCCCAAAGTCATTGTGCGCTTCTGGATCATCTCGATCATGCTGGCCCTTGTTGCCCTGGCAACGCTCAAGGTGCGCTAAACCATGAGCCGCGCAGTTTTGTCGGAAAAAAACGCCGCATCGGTGCTCGATAAAAGCATGGCCTGGCCCATCGAACTTGCCGGCAAACGCGTGGCCGTGGTCGGTCTTGGCAAGAGCGGTCTTTCGGTGCTGCAGTTTTTAAGCGCGCGCGGCGCCATCGCCATTGGCTGCGACGATCGCGATGAAGCGGCGCTGGCCGCGGGATTGGCCACGCTTGGCGCACAAACGCCGCAGCTTTACCTCGGCGGACTGCGCGCCGATGTGCTGTGCGCGGTAGATCTGATTGTACTTTCGCCGGGCGTTCCGCCATCGCGGCAGCCGCTTGTGCAGGCGCGCGCCGCCGGCGTGCCGATAACCGGCGAGATTGAACTGGCCAGCCGCTTTATCGATGCGCCAATCGTCGGCATCACCGGCACAAACGGCAAATCCACGGTTACAAGCTTGTGCGGCGCCATCGCTGCCGAGACCGGCCGCCCAAGCTTTTGCGGCGGCAATCTGGGAACGCCGCTTATCAGCGTAGTAGACACCGCAGCGGCGCGCGCAGACGGCATCGTCGTCTGCGAACTATCTTCGTATCAGCTTGAAACGGCCAGCACGCTGCACTGTCGCGCCGCCGCTCTTTTGAACCTGACGCCCGATCACCTGGATCGCTATGAATCGCTTATCGCCTATGGCGACGCCAAGGCGCGCATTTTTCGCAACCAGACCGAAGATGATGTGCTGGTGTGGAACGCCGATGACGCGGAAATCGACGCGATTTTGCAGCGCCATGCCACCCAAACAAATGCCCATTCCTACGCATTTTCGGTGCGCAAAAGCAGCGGCGCTGGTTGCGTGCAGGGCGAGCATCTCAAGCTGCAGTTGCCGCAAGGCGAAGAATTCTACCCAATTTCTGACTTGCAGCTCGTCGGCAGGCACAACTTGGCCAATGCGCTGGCGGCGTTTTTGCTAATGCGATCGTCGGGCTTGGCCAGCCACAAAGACGTTCTTGCTGCCGCGCGGCGCTTTTCGGCGATGCCCCATCGCATGCAGCTTATTGCGACGGTGGCCGGTGTTCACTATTACGACGACAGCAAGGGCACAAACGTCGATGCCGTCGTGGCCGGTCTAGATGGCTTTCCGCGACCGCTTGTGCTGATTGCCGGAGGTCGGCACAAAGGCGGCAGCTATGCGCCGCTGCGCGCCGTTTTGGAACACGGACAAACCCGCGGCATCGTCCTTATCGGGGAAGCGGCGCAGCTTATTGCCGACTCGCTATCTGGCTGTGCGTTTCCGGTGCAACATGCGCCAAGCTTAGAGGCCGCCGTCAGTTTCGCCACGGCGCTGTGTCAACCCGGCGATGCAGTGGTTTTGTCGCCGGCCTGCTCGTCGTTTGACATGTTTAGCGACTATGCGCACCGCGCCGCGGTCTTTGCGGCGGCGGTGGCCAAGCTGCCCGAGGCCTCGGCATGAGCGCAAAACCCGAGCTAAGCCTCAAAAAAGCCGCCGCGCCTCACGACTTTGAGCATCGAGCGTCGCCGCTTTTATTTGCCGTTGTGCTGATGCTGACCGCGCTTGGCGTGGTCATGGTCTATTCATCGTCGGCGCTTTTTGCGCAGATGAAGTTTGCCGACAGCCGCCACTTTCTTATCAAGAACTTCATCTGGGTGACGCTCGGCCTAGTGGCCATGGCCGTGACCATGCGCCTTGATTACCGCGTCTATCGCAAAATGGCCTATCCGCTTTTGGGCGCGGCGTTTTTCTTGCTGGTCGCGGTGCTGTTTGTCGGCGCTCGGCGCAACGGCGCGCAGCGCTGGTTTAGCGCGTTTGGGCTGTCGTTTCAGCCGGCCGAGCTGGCCAAGCTGGCGCTCGTCGTCTACCTGGCTCACTCCCTGGCCAAAAAAGCCGACAAGGTCAAACATTTTATCGTCGGATTTTTGCCGCACCTTTTGGTTTGCGGGGTGTTTATGGGGCTTTTGCTCAAACAGCCCGACCTTGGCACCGCGGTGATCATGGGCGGCGTGACGCTAATTCTGCTGTTTGTCGCCGGCACCAGCCATTACTACTTATTGCTGGCGCTTTTGGCCGCATTGCCCGTGCTGTATCACAAAATCGTCGATACGCCCTGGCGGCTGCGGCGCATTTTGGCCTATCTGGATCCTTGGCAATTTCGCGGCAATTACGGCTACCAGATTGCCGCTTCGCTGATTGCCGTCGGCTCGGGCGGAGTTTTCGGCGTCGGCCTTGGCGACAGCAAGCAGAAGCTGTTTTTGCCCGAGGCGTACACCGACTATATTTTGGCAATCATCGGCGAAGAGCTGGGACTTCTGGGCATTTTGCTGGTGATTGGGCTTTTCGCGCTGTTTCTTGTGGCGGGATTTCGCGCCGCCTGGCGCGCCAAAGATGCCTTTGGCTATTATTTGGCCTGCGGCATTACCACCATGCTGGCGCTGCAGGCGGTGGTCAACGCTGGCGTAGTGCTGGGGGTGTTGCCGACCAAAGGCTTGCCGCTGCCTTTTGTTTCATTTGGCGGCTCGACACTGGTCATCGATTTGGCGGCGGCGGGAATCATTTTGAACGTCTCGCGCGGCGAGCCAGCCCCCGGGCCCATCAAAACTCGGCGCAGCCGTTTAGGCATCTGGAACCGGCTGTGGGCGCGGCGCAAAAACCGTCGCCGTCAGGCGATCGGCCGCAAAGTGGTGGTTTCCGGATGAGCGGCGATTTGTCGATAGTCATCGCCGGCGGCGGGACCGGCGGACACCTTTTTCCTGGCTTGGCGCTGGCCGACGAGCTGCGCCGCCGCGGCGTTCGCGTGACTTTTGTCGGGACGGCGCGCGGACTTGAAGCCAAAGTGGTACCGGCGGCCGGTTATCCGCTAGAGCTTTGCGATGTGGCCGGGCTGAAGGGCAAGGGGTTTTCAGCGACGCTGAAGTCGCTTCTGCGGCTGCCGCGTTCGCTGTGGCAAGCGCAGCGAATGCTACAGCGTTTGCGTCCGCAGGCCGTCGTGGGCGTGGGCGGCTATGCATCCGGACCACTGGTGCTTTGGGCCGCGCTTTGCGGACTGCCGACGGCGATTTTGGAACAGAATTCGATTCCGGGCATCACCAACCGCATTTTGGGGCGCCTGGCTCGACGCGTGATCATTGCGTTTCCGCATGCCGCGCGCTTTTTTCCGTCTCAAAAAATTTTGCCGCTCGGCAATCCGATTCGCGCCGAACTTCTGGCGGCAAAAAAAAGTCTACAAGACGACTCGACCCGGCCGGCGAATCAACCGGTGCGGGTGCTGGTGCTGGGCGGCTCGCAAGGGGCGCACGCCGTCAATGAACTGTTTAGCGCAGCCATTGCCCTGTGGGTGCAAAGCAGCGGCAACGGCAAAGATGAACTGGCGACGCATCTGCGGCTGCGCCATCAGACCGGCGCTGCCGATCGTCAAATCATCGAAAAGCGCTATCGCGACCTGGGACTTGGCGAACAAATCGCCCAAGTAGACGATTTCATCAGCGACATGGGCCGCGCCTATGCCGACTGCGATCTAGTTGTGGGGCGCGCCGGAGCAACGACCCTGGCCGAGCTGACGGCGCTCGGGCGTCCGGCGCTCTTGATTCCGTTTCCGCAGGCTGCGGATGATCATCAGACGGAAAACGCGCGTTTTTTGGTGAACGCGGGCGCCGCCGAGTTGTTTGCGCAAGCCACCACTAAGCCCGATGCGCTATGCGCGCGTTTGCGCGAACTGTGCAGCGGCGAGGCGGCAGAGCAAAAGCGGCTTTTTACCATGGCAAAGGCTTGCCAGCGGCTCGGCCGTCCGGATGCGGCGCGCACCATCGCCGATGAGATCTTGGCGCTCGCCGTCGCGACCGGAGGGACTTGATGCTGCGACCGCACTTTGAGACACGTATACACTTTGTCGGCATTGGCGGCATCGGCATGTGCGGCATCGCCGAGGTGCTTTTAAACCTGGGCTATCGCGTCTCGGGCAGCGATTTGCGCGAATCCGAGACGACGCGGCGTCTGCAAAGCCTGGGCGGCGTCATTTCCTGCGGCCACGCCGAAAGCAATTTGCATCTGCTTGGCGAGCTGGCTGAGGTCGTTGTCATCTCCAGCGCCGTACGCGCCGACAATCCCGAAGTCGTCGCAGCGCGGCGGCAGCACATTCCGGTCATTCCTCGGGCCGAGATGCTCGCCGAGCTCATGCGGCTGAAGTACGGCATCGCCATCGCCGGCTCGCATGGCAAAACCACAACCACTTCGCTGATTGCCACCGTTCTTAAGGTTGCCAACCTCGATCCGACGGTGGTCGTCGGCGGAAAACTCAGCGAGCTTGGCTCGGGGGCGCGGCTTGGGCAGTCGGAATACCTGGTTGCCGAAGCCGATGAATCAGACGGGTCATTTCTGCACTTATCCCCCATGGTCGCGGTGGTTACCAATATTGACGTTGAGCACCTCGACCACTACGGCAACTTCGATCGGCTGACGGCAGCCTTCCTCGACTTTGTCAACAAAGTGCCGTTTTATGGCCGCACCGTGCTGTGCGTCGATCATCCGGTGGTGCGCGGGCTGCTGCCAGCCCTGAAAAAACGCTGGGTGACTTATGGTCTGTCCGAGGATGCCGACTATCGTGCCCAAGACATACGCTGCGTCGGTTTGCGCACGTCGTTTACCGCCATACGGCGCGGCGAAGCGCTGGGCCGTGTCGAACTGCAGATGCCGGGGGTGCACAACGCCGTAAACGCGCTGGCCGTGCTGGCGATCAGCGACTTTTTGGGCATTTCTTTTGCCACCTATCAGCAGGCGCTGGTCGGGTTTTTGGGCATTGGCCGACGTTTTAGCGTGCGTGGCCGCGCGGCATTTGGCGCGGGCGAGGTCGTTGTTGTCGATGACTATGGCCACCACCCCGCCGAAATTCGGGCCACGCTGGCGGCGGCGCGCGCCGGTTTTTCGACCCACCGCATCGTCGTCGCTTTTCAGCCGCATCGCTACAGCCGCACCCGCGATTTGATGGATGATTTTGCCGCGGCTTTTGCCGATGCCGCGCGCGTCATCGTCACCGATATTTACGCTGCCGGCGAAGATGCCATTTCCGAGGTCAATTCGCAGCGGCTCGTCGCAAAGATTTCGGCCGAGGGACATCCCGCTGCCGAATACATACCGGCGCGCAGCGCAGTGGCCGCGGCGATTTATGCGCAGCTTCAACCAAACGACTTGGTGATCACGCTGGGCGCTGGCGACATTTGGCAAAGCGGCGATGAATTGCTGCGTTTGCTAAACACTCGATAGCCCAAATAAACACTGAGCAGAAGCAGCAGCAGAAATAATACGCCTACGACGCGCAGGCGCTTTTGAGCTTGCTCGGATGTCTGCGTCAGTTCGTCGCGTTCGCGCACCCACTGATTGCGCAGCTCGGAACGCTCGCGGGTTTCGCGCTGCAGCGCCGCGGCGCTGCTTTGATGCCGCGCTTCGGCCTCTTGCCGAGCGGCTTCCAAACACAGCAAAAGCGCCCGCACTTGTACGGTGGTCATCGCCTCGGGATGGCGCAGGGCCCAGGTTTGCGCGGTTTTTAGCGCTGCGCCGCGCAGTTTCGCCGCTTCCCCTTCCTGAACGGCAATGTCCAGCAGTTGGCGGGCTTCCTGCCGGCGCGCCCATTCATCGTCGAAAATTCGGCTGTGCAGCCGCCCGAGCGGTCGCAGCCGCGATTCGTCTGTGCCACTAGGACTCGTGATAAGTCCGCACAGCCACAGCGTGCGCTGCGCGACATCGCCAAAGTCGGCGTGAACCGCCTCACCGCGCCAAATTCGTCGCCACAGCGCCAAAAGGGCAGTGGCGCGGCGATTTTGCAAAAGCCGGCGCTCGGTCGCTAGCAAGATCTCGTCATCGCCGACTTCGCCCGCGGGAAACAGTCGTTCGATAAATGCTTCAAGTTCCGGCCGCGGCGACTGCCCGGTTCGCGCCACAAGCTGCTGACACAAGTGCTGCGTCAGATAGGGATGTCCGCCGGTCCATTCATGCACGGCATCAAGCAGGCTAGACACTGCAGCGTCGCGCTCGGACTCGGGCCGATCTTGGCACAGCGGCAAAAGGGCCGGCGTAAACTCCGCAAGCTCGGCGCGAGAAAAAGGCGCCAAATAGATGCGCTTGGCCGCCGTGGGCAACACAAGCGACAATTCGTCGGAATCTACGGCGCTGGTTAGGCAAACGCCAAGCCGCGGCGAAGCGTCTGCCTCGCCATCACCGCCGCTGGGCGGCTGCGCATAAAAACTGCGCAGCGCCGCCAAAAGCGTATCGGCGCATTCGCTTTCCAGTCCGTCTAAGTCATCAAAGAAAAGGGCCACCGGCTCTTTGCGCTCGTGCAAAACGATGTCGCGCAAAAAAGTCTCGAGGCGTTCCGCCGGAGAGGTGTTGCCATACTGCTCGGCGTAGCGCTGAAAAAACGGGCCTAGCGGCGGCAAGCCCAGCGTGCGCCCTAGCCCCTGCATAAAACCCAGACAAAACGCCGCTGGGGTCGCCGACGGCAGTTTGCCAAGCGGCAGATGCGCTCCGGTCACTCCGGCGTCAGAAAGAGTTTTGCCAACGCGCAGCCGCAAACTGGATTTGCCGCTGCCCGGCGGCCCCAGCACCATGCACACTCCGCCACTGCGCAGCACTGCTTCGACCTCGCGATCGGCAGTTCGCGCAATGTAAAGCGCCGCTTCCTGCACCGGACCGCGGCTTTGAAGGCGGCAGGCACTTATCATGAGGCAAACATCACAACATATCTCTGGCGCTTGGGGAATAGTCAGCTTTTCAGTAGGCTAGAAACCATGAAATTTCGCTGGGTTGCACTTTTGCTGCTGAATTTTATCGCTGCGCCTGCAGCTTGGGCAGCGCCCAAAATTTCAGCAGTTTTTGACGGCGTAAAGCGCGTGGTGGCCGTCGGCGATATACACGGCGACTATGAAAAATTCATCGCCGTTTTGCACTTGTGCCAAATCACTCGTTTCGAAGGCGGGCAAGAGCGCTGGATGGCCGGACAGGCGCATTTTGTGCAAACCGGCGACGTGCTGGATCGCGGCAGCGATTCAAAGCGGGTGATGGATCTGCTGATGCAACTGGAAGAGCAAGCGCAGCAGGCCGGCGGGCGGGTGCACGCGCTTATCGGCAATCATGAATATATGAACATGATGGGCGATTTGCGCTACGTCTCCGACGGGGAGCTTGCGGCATTTGGCGAAGGTCCGCGCACTAGCCGCTTGGGGCAGTCGCCGCTTGGCGACTTTCCGCGTTACCGCGCGGCGTTTGCGCCCACCGGTCCTTACGGCCGCTGGATCGTCGGCCATAACGCGATTGTGCGCATTAACGGAACGCTGTTTATGCACGGGGGGCTTAGCCCGCGCTATCAAAATCGCGATTTGTTGGAGCTTAACGATTTTATTCGCGCCGAGCTGCGCGGCGAGCGCGATGCCAAAACCGGAGTCGGCAGCGATCCCTTGGGGCCGCTATGGTATCGCGGTCTGGCTGAATCTGTGCCGCCGCCTGGGCTGGAGGCCTATCTGCAGCAACTGTTTTTGGCGCAAAAAGCGCGGCGCATCGTTATGGGACATACCATTCAAGAGCGTGGCATCACTTTGCGCTCCGGCGATCGTCTGGCGTTAATCGACGTTGGAATGTCCCGCATGACGCTGGATGGCGCTCCGGCGTGTCTGGTTGTGGAAGCTTCGCCCGGTGTTGTAAACGGCGAGCGGGTTACGGTTCTGGGCCCTTTGGGGGCGCGTTAAGTCGTTCCAGATATGCGCGTCGCGTCGCGTCATTGCTTAAGATCGCACGGGCTTCGTCAAGGGCTCGAGCGATCTGACGCAATTCACGATCCATGCTGCCGCGGCAGCGGTAGGGCAGGGCCGCCGGCGTAAACTCGGCGCGCAGCTTTTCATGAGCCTGCAAGATGTCGTCGGTGCTGGCGCTTGGCAGAAGCTCCAGCAGGGCGAAATAATCGGATTCTTCGACTTGGCGATATTTTTGCTGCACGCGCCGAATCGCCGCTTCGGCTTCTTCGGCGGCGTTTCGTTGCGGCGGCACAGCCGTAGAGGCTACCTCGGGTGCGGCGCCGGGGCTCATGCTGGACTGAATCTTGGCGGCATCGCCAGACGGATCAGTTTGCGCTGGCGAGGCGCTAGAGACGGCCCCCGCTCTGGGCTTAGAGATTGCGCCCGGCCGCGAAATCTGCCGCGGGACCGCCGCCGCGCCCAGGCAAAGCAGGGCGTAGGCCAGCGCGTACACGGCATGTTCGCCGATGCCGGCTTCTTTCGAGATCTCAGCCAGCGTATGTCGGCCGTTCAAGTGATGCAGGGCCAGTTCCTCGGCCGTGCTTAAGCCCATGTCCATAAGCGCGGCACCCCCTTCGGTGGCACCAATCACTGCCGTAGGCCGCATGCACGTCGTTGGAGGGCCCAGCCGCAAATGCAAAAAATCCAGCGACGCTCCTTTGCGCAGCCCCTCGACCAGCAGCCGACGCAGCGGCAAGGGCGGCTCAATGCGTTCATTGTTGGTCAGCGCCCGCGAAAGGACGCGGTAGCGGCCAGGACCCGGACAAAGCGCGCGACTGCACAGCATGTTGACGTAATTGGCCAAAATGCTCTGCGCGCCCACGCGCTTTAGCAACTTGGCATCGATCAGGCTGCTCAGTTGTTCGCGAAGCTGATTGGGCGGCAGTGCCGCAACGACTTGGCGCGCGCGCTGCATTTGCTGACGCGTCCACAAAGGCTGTAAAAATTCGATCAGGCTATCGCCGGGGATGGTCGAAAGGGCGCCGATAAGGCCGCCGCTTTCCAGGTACAGCTCGCGATGCGGCGTGGAGTCATCGCTTAACGCACTTGGCGGTTGCGCAAACGGCGCCAACGGGGCCAGCCACAAACAGCCGTTGTAGCCAGTGGCGATCGACCAGCCCAAAACCCGCGGCGCGTCAAAAAAATTGAGATCGCCAGCAGGAGGAAGCTCGACGACAAATGCCGCTGGTGGTGGGGGCCTAGGCGCCGAAGAACGCGGCTGCAAGCGCGGCAGCGAAGGTTGCGAATCCATGGTCAACGGCGAAGACGGCGTCGCTCGCGATTCCGGCGGCGCTTTATCGTCTACGCCAGACGATGGGCTTTTTGTTGCCGGGCTGCGATTTCCGGCCGGCTCATCGCGCTGTCCATCAGAGGGCACATCTTTAGTCTACGCATATCCGCCAATGGCGATCAATCTGGCAAGCGCGGCCGGGGTGGTGTAAAGCGGCTTTGTGATTGCACAACTTACTGGGACGCTTATCGATAAGGGACTGGACGAGGTGGTGCTGGACGTGGCGGGAGTTGGCTATCTCGTACACATTTCGCTGACCACATTGCAAGCGCTGCCGGCGGTGGGGCAGGCGGTGAAGCTTTTGACCTACTTGCAGGTGCGCGAAGATGCGCTGACGCTGTACGGATTTGCCACGGCCGAGGAACGCCGTGCCTTTGAGCTATGCTTGTCGGTGACGGGCATCGGTCCGAAACTGGCCTTAGCGGCGCTGTCTGGCCTTGGGGCGACTGCTTTGGGCGATGCCATTGCCGCGCAGGATGTAGGGCGATTGACGCGCATCCCCGGCATCGGCAAAAAGACGGCCGAGCGGCTGGTCATGGAGCTGCGCGACAAATTCAAACCCTCTAAAACGATCGGTGGCAGCGCCAAAGCCGCGACGAACTCGCGCGGCGCCGCCGCTTCGGCGGATGTGGGGGTGTTTGGCGACGTAACCAAAGCATTGTGCAACTTGGGTTACAAACCCGCCGACGCCGACCGCGCCGTGGCCAAGGCCCTTGAAGAACTCGGAGAGAATTCTCCGGTAGAGGCAGTTCTGCGCTGGGCTTTGCGTTTTTTGCAGCGTGACTAAAACCACCAAGGAGATTTCGAATGAAGATCGCGATTGTGGGTGCCGGCGCCGCCGGTGCAACAGCGGCCATGCTCCTTCTGGACGACTCGCTGCACAAGCACCATGAGGTGGTGCTTTTAGATCGAGATGAATTTCCCCGCCACAAACCCTGCGCGGGCATCCTGTCGCCGCGTGCTTTGCGGCTGTGCCGAGAACTTGGACTTTATGACGCACTGTCCAAGCAAGCGCAGGCCATGGACAGTTTGCGCTGCGTTTTTGCAGACGGCAAAGAGGCTGTGCTGGCCGGGAAAGAGCAAAACCCGTGGATTCTTCCACGTCACATTTTCGACGCGGAGCTTGCTCGGCGGGCGGAAAAAAACGGCGCGCAGTTCATACAGGGGTTTTTAGCCACCCGCGCGCTGCGCGATTCGGCCGGTCGCATTTGCGGAGTCAGCGACGGAAAACTGGAAATAGAGGCCGATCTGGTGCTTTTCTGTGACGGCGGCAATTCGCAATTTTCTGTCGATCGTCGACCGCGCCAGCAGATTGCCGCCCTTTTGGCCTGCTACGAAGGCGTCAGCCATATACCCGGGCGTCTAGAGGCGTTTTTAGACCCGCGATTGCGGCCGTGGTGCGCGTGGCTGATTCCTCAGACGGCCGCGCAAGTGCTCATCGGCATTTTGTATCGTCCCGACATCTCCGACAATCCGCAGGAATTGTTTTCTCAAGTCATGCAGCGCCACCTTGGCTGGAATCAAAGGCTGTGCGCGGCTACGCAGATCGGATCGTTTCACAGCGCCACGATTTCTTATACGCGCACCGTCGGTCCGGTTGCCGCACCCGGAGCATTATGGGCCGGAGAGGCGGCGCGGCTGGTCAACGCCGCAACCGGCGAAGGCATTTATGCCGCCATGAAAAGCGCGCGACTGGCTGCGCACGTCATCGCCCGCCACAAACAGCCAGGTCCAGCGCTTTACGCGGACTATACAGAGGCCACGGCGCGCGCCTTTGGTTTTTCGCTGCACCGGGCCGCCGCGGTGATGAATCTTTGCGGCGCGTCGTTTTGGAAACAGCTACCGGCGGTATTGACGAGCCGGCCCTGGCGTGAACCGCTGCACTGGCTTTACTCAAACGTCTAGATTGGGCTTAAGAATCTTCGCCGTCGCCGCTTTTGTCGGCTGCGGCGCTACTGGCGATGCCGCTTTGGCCGCGTTCCAGAGTGCGATACAGCGTGCGCCGATCGATGCCCAGAATTTCGGCGGCGCGCTTTTTGTTGCCGCCTTCTTGCTGCAAAACCAGGTTGATGTAGCGCTGTTCTAATTCGGCCAGCGTGGGTCGATCGCTTACCAGGCTGCCGTTTGTAACCAAGTTCGGTCGGCTGTCAGCGCCTCGCGTTTCGGCCGGCAGATCGGAAGGCAGAATGATGCCGCTTTTGGAAAGCGCCAGGGCCCGTTCGATGACGTTTTCCAGCTCGCGGACGTTGCCGGGCCAATTGTAACGGCGCAAAATTTCCATGGCGTCGTCAGCGATGCCCGCCTCGGCGCGCCCTTCGCGCTGCGCATATTTGCTAAGAAAGTGATCGACCAGAAGCGGAATGTCTTCTGGCCGCTCGCGCAGCGAAGGCAGACGAATGGTGACGACGTTGATACGAAAATAAAGATCTTCGCGAAAGCGCCCGCGCTGTACTTCTTCTTCGAGATCGCGATTGGTGGCTGCCACGACGCGTACATCGATGCGTATGGGTTCGCTGCCGCCGACGCGGCGAATTTCGCCTTCTTGCAAAACGCGCAGAAGCTGCGCCTGCATCTTGGGGTTGATGTCGCCAATCTCATCCAGAAACAGCGTGCCGCCCTGTGCTTCTTCAAACAGGCCGCGCTTGGTTTGCACGGCGCCGGTAAAAGCGCCTTTGGCGTGGCCAAATAGCTCAGATTCCAGCAAAGTTTCGGTCAGCGCCGTGCAGTTGACCGCGACAAATGCGCCCGTCGAGCGCGCCGAGTGCATATGAATGGCCCGCGCCACTAGCTCCTTGCCGGTGCCTGATTCCCCCACGACAAGAACCGTGGACAGCGAAGCCGCAACGCGCGCGACTAGCTTATAAACTTCCAGCATGGCGGGCGAGCGGCCAACGATCTCGCGCATGCGACCGCGGCCTTCGCGTCGCAGGGCGCGATTTTCTTCAAGCAGACGGCGGCGCTCCAGAGCGCGCTCGATGGTCTGCAAGAGCTCACGCGGTTGAAACGGAAACTTGGAGATATAGTCGTAGGCGCCCTGCTGTATCGCTTTCATGACATTTTCAATGTCGCCAAAAGCGGTCATCAGAATCACTGGCGTCTGCGGCTGCGCACGCTGAAACGCCGCCAGCACCTCCATACCGTCGGGGCCGTCGCCCAGACGCACATCGCTTATCACGAGGTCGAAGGCTCGGCTTGCGGCGAGCGCGCAGGCGGCGGCGCCGCTTTCGCACAGCGATACGTCGTGGCCGGCGCTTTGCAGAATCTCACCGACGACTTTGCGAAAGGGTTCCTCATCTTCGACGATCAAAACGCGTGTGGACGTGCTCATGGGGCAAGGCCTAGCAAACGACAGCGCCGTCGTGAAAAAGCAGGCGGCCGCGGCGGGCTTCCAGCGTCACGCGGGCGCCAAGCGGCAAGGGAAGGTTGCGGGCGCCATGTCCAATCGGCATGCCGGCGACCACCACGGCGTCAATCTGAGCGGCGCGTTCGGCAATCACCGCAAGCGCGCTTGGTGCGTCGTCGCCACTCGCATCGCATCGCACGAGGTCGCCGACTAGAAAAGCGCGGACGTTGCGCAGCGCGCCCGCAAGCAGCATTTGCGTCAGCGCTCGATCGATGCGATAGGGCGCTTCGCTGACTTCTTCAAGAAGAAGCACCACCGGCTCATTGTCGCAAAGCGCGGTGCCAAGCGGAGTTCCGCACAGCCGCGACAGCACTTCGATGTTGCCGCCAAGGAGCCGCCCATGCACCAAGTCGGCAGCGGCCGGCGTGCGAACGGAACAAAGCCCTTCAAGGGGCGGCGGCGGCGCGGGTCGTTCCAGAAGTGCAAACAGGGCCGAAACATCTTGTTCGGGAAGCTCAGCAAGCTGGGTGACGACGGGTCCGTGAATGCTGATGACTTGGCGCTGCGCCAAAAAGGCATGCAAGACCGTGATGTCCGAGAAACCGACGAGCGGCACCGGTCGCAGCTCGGACGCGCAAATCGCATCCAGGGCGCAAATGCTGCGCAAAAGTCCATGGCCGCCGCGTCCGGCAAATACCGCGCGCACCGCCGGATCACTAAGCGCCCAGCGCAACTCACACAGCCGCCGACGATCGGTGCCCGCCAAAAAACCTTGTCGGCTCAGCAGTCCTTCGCTACGCAGCGGAGTGTAGCGCTTGGCCAAAACTTCCAAGCCGCGCTGAAAACGATCTACTGGAAGCGGTCCTGAAGGAGCAATCAGCGCCACGGAGGCACCCGGCAAAAGTGCTGCCGAGCGCCGCCAGGGAGAAAGCGCTGTGCTCAGGTTCATGGTCGGCTTTATCCCAGACGGCCGAGCAAGTCTTGCGCGGCTTGGCGCAGGTCGTTGTCGGCGGTGGTTTCGACGATGTAGCGCAGCTTGCCGCACAAGGCGCGGCTTCGTCGCGGCGGCTGGCGCCTGCCGATGAGGTCGCAGATGCGCGCAATGGCTTCGCGCACTCGGCTTTCATTTTCGTGATCGAGTAGCTGTTCCAAAAGCTCGTGATCATCGGGCAGCGGATAGCGGGCCAGATATTTTTCCGCGGCGCGGCTGATTTCTGAACGGCTGGCTGCCTCGACCAGCTTGCGGCGCAAAAGCGTTTTTTCATCCTCGCCTTTTTTGCGGCCGACGATTTTGCGCGCGTTTGCTGGCGAGTCTAGTCCCGCACCGGAGCCAGCGGCGGCCCCATCGGAACTCGAACCGGCTTCGCCGGACGATTCGCTGCTGGGGGGCACAACGGCGGCCACAGGTGCCGGCGTCGGCACACTGGGGCCAAGGCCGCTGATGTTCAGTTTGTCGGCCAGCTTGCCGAGCTCGCCCTTGGCAAAGGCGGCTTCAAGCGCCGCTCGGTACTGCTTTTGCCGGGCCTCTTCGGGACTGCTTTGGTTCATCCGAGGCTCAGCCGAACCGCTGCGCGAGCCGGAATTTGAGCCATCACGGCGCTTATCTATGTCGCGCCAGGATTTTTTGGGGCGGTCGTCGTTTCCCATGGTCAGCCTGCCATGATCAGCCTAGTTCATGTCGAGGGGGGCGCCCAAGCAGGTCGGACATCACCTGACGAACTGGCCGATCTTCGTAAAGTACGCGGTAAATGGCCTCGCTGATCGGCATTTCTACGCCGACTCGACTGGCCAAATCATGGACTGCGCGAGTGGTCTTGATGCCTTCGGCAACTTGCTGCATCTCCGCCAGGACATGGGACAGAGTCCTGCCTTGCCCAAGCATCAGCCCGGCCATGCGGTTGCGACTCTGCGGACCGTTGCAGGTCAGCACCAGGTCGCCCATGCCGGCTAGCCCAGCCAGCGTCAAAGGATTTGCTCCAAGACCTGCGCCCAGCCGTGAAATTTCAGCGAGTCCGCGGGTGATAAGTGCGGCTCGCGTGTTGTGACCAAAGCCAAGGCCCTCGGCCATTCCGCAGGCCAGAGCAATGACATTTTTGACTGCGCCGCCAATTTCGACACCTACTACATCGTCGGATGTATAGACCCGAAAAGTGGCGCTTTGAAAGGCGTGTTGGACGATCTCGGCCACTGCGCGGGTGACGGCGGCCACGACCACGGCCGTGGGCTGGCCTTCTGCTGCCTCACGCGCGAAGCTAGGTCCGGACAGTACGGCCAGACAGCGGCTGAGCTTGCCACAGAATAATTGGCGCAAAACTTCGACCATTGTACACAGCGAGTCGTTTTCAATTCCTTTGCTGGCGGTCAGCACCACGGCGGTTTCAGGGATGTGAGGCGCTGCCGCTACCATCACCTTTCGCATGGTGTGCGATGGCAGCACCGCCACGACCAGAGATGGTTCATGGCGTGATAGGGAACGAAGCGCGCCGGGCAAGTCGGCACTATAGTTCAGGCTCGCTGGCAAGGGCAGACCGGGTAGATATCGCTGGTTTTCTCGATGAAGTTTTAAATGTGCAAGCTGCTCTTGGTCGCGTCCCCAGAGCGTCACACGGTGCTGATTCTGACACAGCACACACGACAGTGCGGTGCCCCAGCTCCCGGCTCCGATAACGACCACGTCCATACTACGCGTCCTAGGTGAGGGTCTCATCATACCAAAAGGCCTGCACGCACCAGGGGATAAATGGTGGGCGTGGTCTTGGCCGTTTTCTTACAGGGGTACGGCCAGCTTGGAAAGTTCGACATCGTGAGGGGTGATGACAGGCAATGTGGCGCGTACTCGCACTCGCAAAATTTCGACGGGACACTCGGCCAGGGAAAAACCATAGCGGCGGTGATGCTCATGAAAAAAGCGCACCACCAAGTCTGTGTCGCCGCTAAGCGCTGGGCTGCCATCTCCAAGGCCGGCCAGCGTCAGCGCCGGCCATTGACCAAGGCCCTGGCCTTTGTAACAAAGCTCGGCGTGCC
This sequence comes from uncultured Myxococcales bacterium, assembly GCA_964460115.1. Lineage (GTDB taxonomy): Bacteria > Myxococcota_A > Polyangia > Palsa-1104 > JAEUJZ01 > JAEUJZ01. The sequence goes on along the minus strand of CAYWPR010000025.1, from coordinate 9,156 downwards.
ATTCATAGCCGGGAAGGTGATCCGAGACGAGCAAACCCTCGCGCCGCAGGTCGGCACGCAGGCGCGAGGTCAGCGATGAAATCGTCGCGGCAAGTTGGCCAATCTGCTGCGCGCTGGAAGCTTCGGTCAGCATCAGCTCTTGGTGCTGACAGACAATGGGCGCACACAAGGCCCCATAAGCCGCGAGCAGGGGGGCAGCCTGGGGCATGTACATAGACTTGGCCCCAATCTGGCTGGCCAGCGTCGAGGCCAAAGACACGCTGACATTGCCATAACAAACAAGCGCATAGTCGGCGGGATCGTGGCCGCGCTCGATCGTAATGGCGTGTAGGGCATCCAGCAGTTGCGGGCCGCAATTCGAAAAAGCGCTGTCTAGCGAGATCATTTTCAGTTCGTGCGCGGGCAGCTCTTGGCCAAAATCAAACCCGATCGGAAACATCTCCTGCGCATTCGAATTGCGTTCGAGCTTCGAATCGTAAAGCGCCACCGTGGCCGAGTTGCCATCTACGCCCAAGGCCAAAAATTGCGAGAGGCCATTTGTCGCGGCATGGCGCTGTACGCCCAAAAGCCCGGCCGCGGCAGCTCCGAGCATGCTATGAAGTGGCAGCATCTGCGACGCCGGAACCAAATCTCCCACCGAGTTGCAACAAAGCACTCGCGAAAAGCCGGCCGCGCGCAGCACGGAAATCTCTTCTTGAAAAGTCGGCGCCAGACAGGCATCTAGCACGGTGGCGTAGGCGCGTCGACGCTCATCGGGACGGCGCGCGACAACCGAGGACAGGGACACCGGCAAACCGAGCGGTCGCAGGGCCTCGGCAATGGTTCGTTCGTGCGCGTCGTTTTGATAGCTGTGCAAAAGCACGACCGCCACCGCCGAGACATTGAGCTTGGCGACCTGCTGATACAAATCGAGCAGAGCTGCACCCGTAAGCGGCCGAATGACAGTGCCATCGGCGCTCAGCCGCTCGGGAACGCCCAGACAGTATTTGCGCGGGCAAAGCTCGAAAAGCCGCTGTTCGCCAAAAATGCTCGATGGACGGATCTGAGAATCTTCTAGCTGCAACGTGTCTTCAAAGCCTTCGGTGATAAGCAGTGCGACGCGACCGCTCGGACGTAGCGTACTTAGGGGGCGGCTGCTCGACACAATCGCTTCGCCCAGCGGAACCTTTTGCGGCAGCGTCGGAGTAATTCGCGAAAGGAGCGCGGTGAAGGCCGCGTGTAGCGAAGCTCCGGGCGACATTGGAGTCGCAAAGGCGTGCAAGCTGCCGTCGGGATGCAAAACCAGGGCGTTTAAAGCCTGAGGGCTAAGATGAAGACCGAAACGCAGAAGCAGCGGGGCTTTGAGCATGAGCCCCCGCACTTTACTACGTGGAGGCGGCTAGTGAAGAATTAGACCGAATTGACCGACGACCCATAGATCGCCGGGGCGGCTGCTCCATAGGCCGTGCAGGCCTTTTTTGGTGGGCCCGAGGATCTTGGACCACACGGTGCCGTTCCAGTGCAGGATGACGCCACCCGAGCCAACGGCCCAGACATCGTAGCGGCCGTTGCCAAACAGGCTTTGCAGATCTTCGGTGGTCCCGCTCGGCACGACGGTCCAGGAACGACCATCGCCGCGCAGGAGCAGGCCCTGCTTGCCGGCCGCCCACAGCTCGACGCTGGTGCTACCGTAGATCGAGTAGATGGTACGGGTCACGCTGGCATCGGTTTGAACCCGTACCCAGGCGCGGCCATCCCAGTGCAGAACCACGCCGCCTTCGCCTGCCGCCCAGACATCTTTGCTGTCGACGCCATAGACCGTGTACAGATTGCTGGGCACAGCGTTAGGAACCGGGGTCCAGGTTTGCCCATCCCAGTGCACGATGGTGCCCTTGTCGCCCACCGTCCACATGTCATGGGGCGCCAGGGCAAACATAGAGTTTAGGTTGAAAGTGGTGCCGCTGACCACTTGCTGCCAAGCCTGTCCATCGTAGTGCAGAATCATGCCTTTGTCGCCGCAGGTCCAAATGTTGTTGAACCCACCGCCGGTCAGGCCATGCAGATCGTTGGTCGTGCCGCTCGTCGAGCTCGACCAATTCTTGCCATCCCAGTGAATGATGGTGCCGGCTTTGCCGATCGCCCACACGTCGCTTTGGCTGCTGCCAAAGACATGCTCCAGGCTTTGCTGGGTCACGGCAGGCATCTGCACCCAGGTTTTGCCGTTCCAGTGGCGAATGATGCCGTTTAAAGCAACCGCCCATACGTCGTTGACGCCGGTGCCATAGACGCTTTTGAAGCTGGCTTGGGTGCTGGTCACGGCTTCGGCCCAGGCGGTGCCGTTATAGTGCATCATGGTGCCGCTTTCGCCGGCGACCCACAAATCGCGTGAGCTGCTGCCCCAGATGCGGTTTAACCAGTTGGCGCGCGGCATCGGCACTGGCGACCAGTTTTTACCGTCCCAGTGTACGACAGTGCCTTCGGGACCTGGGCGGCCGCCGACGGCCCAGACATCGTCCGCACCGCTGCCCCAAATGCCGTTTAGACGAGTTTCGGCGCGAGTGAAGGGCTGCCATTTGTTGCCGTCGTAGTGCAGAATGAATCCCTCGGACGCGTCGCTGCCGCCGACCGCCCAAATGTCGCGGGGGCCGCTGCCCCAAAGGCTGCGCAGTTCGGTGTCGGTTCCGGCAGAGACGGGGCTCCAGTCATTGCCGTTCCAGTGCAAAATGACGCCGGATTCGCCGACGATCCAGACGTCGTTTTTGCCGCTGCCCCAGACATCCTTTAAAGCCTGGCTGCTGCCACTAGGCACTTCGGTCCAGGAGATGCCGTTCCAATGCAGGATGACGCCGTTTTTACCGACGCTCCAAATGTCATCGGAGCTGCTGCCCCAAATGCCGTTTAGGGCGTATTCCTTATTAATGTTGGCGCCGCCATCCTTCCACTGTGCGCCGTTCCAGCGCAAAAGCGTACCGGACTTGCCGATCGCCCACATATTGTTCAGGCCGGCGCCCCAGATTCCATAAAGGTTCTGAGTGGTGCCGCTGGGGATTTCGGACCAGACCAGGCCCCCCTCTTCCAGCTTGGCCGCTACAACGGGTTTGGTCGGTGGGGGCTTGGTGAAGATCTTGAAAGCCAGGGCCCCAAGGGCCACCAAGCAGGCGGCGATGACTCCATAAAGAGCTCGCCGCTGCCATGCAACGCCTGGAGGATTGGTGATAGGCGTCTGATTAGGTACCATCTGCTGAGCCTCGTTCGGGCCTGTCACAAGTGGAGGAATGCTGGTACGAAGGGCGGGTGTTCCCAGTGCGCCCGGCCCGGTGCCCGGAGGAAGTTGAAGTGGCCCGACCTGAGAAGCCGAGGCACCGCCGCCGTAGTTTACTCCAGATACTCGTAAAGAGGATGGCACGCCGGTAGGAGGCGTGCCGATGCCCGACATACGCATCATGGCAGGCGCGCCAATACTTGACACTCCGCCAGTCTGCGGTGGGGTATTGCTGCCCGTGCGCAACGAAATGCCGGAGGGCAGATCGGTGACTTGAGAGCTGCCGATGCCGCGCATTCCGGTCAGACTGTTTTCGTTGCTAATGCCAAGCAGCCGGCGCAGCTCGCGCGCCACCTGTATCATCTGCGGCCGCTCGGCCGAAAGTTTGGCCAGCATCTGGTGAATGAGCGCCGCGACCTCTTCGGGCGCCAGCGGATTCAGTTCGCGCACCGTGCGCGGCATGGCCAAAATGTGCAGGGCCATGACCTCGCTGGAAGAGTTGGCGATAAACGGCGGCTGCCCGGCCAGCATCTCGAACAAAATCACGCCCAGCGAGTAGACGTCGGATTTCTCATCTACTTCGGCGGCGCCCTTCCATTGCTCGGGGGCCATGTAGAGCGGCGTGCCCATCGGAACGCCGATCTGGGTCTTGACGAGCGCCGGTCCAAGTCCCTGCTGCTCGGCGACTTTGGCGATGCCAAAATCCAGAATCTTGGCCTGCTCCTTGGTCGGATCGCCCTGATCCGCGACAATCATAATATTGTCGGGTTTCAGATCGCGATGGATCACGCCCTTGGAGTGCGCCGCGGACAGGGCTTCAGAGACTTGCCAGGCCAAGGCCAGCGCATAGCCGACCTCCATCCTGCCGCCTACTTTGGCCAGCCGCTGCGTCAGCGAGTCGCCGTCTAGATAATCCATGACGATATACGCGCTACCGTCAGGCAGACGATCGAACTCGAAGATGTTGACGATACCCGGATGCTGCACGATGTTGGTAGCTCGCGCTTCGTTGAGAAAGCGAACCGCCATCTCCGGGTTGCGGGAAAAGTCCGCATGCAACACTTTTACTGCGGCGCGGCGGCCGATGTATTCGTGTACGCATTCATACACGACACCCATGCCGCCCTCGCCGAGCTTTCGGATGATGCGATAGTTACCAATGCGCTGCTCAGCCATGCAACGACCCTGAGGCTCTTTTCCGACCGACTAGGCATGCTGCCATGCGAAACAATGATACTAGGTGCTGGCAAACAGCCGCGGTTCGCTAGGTCATTGTACTGCGAACCGAAAGCGGACAGGGAAAATTTCGTGCAAGTCTGCGGATCTAGTTTGGCCAAGGACGGTGCTAGGCAAACGGCAGGTGGGATGTGCGCCCGCCTCTGCCTACATAAAGACGGCTTTTTTGCGACATTTTGCGAGGGAGGCAGGCCGTGAGCGCCCGGCGCATTTCGTTATACTAACTACTATGCACCCGTCTGATACCAGTTCCCCTCCGCCGCCTAGCGATTCCGCTACAGCAAATGCGCCGCAAAAAAGCGAGCCTGGCCCAGAAAACAGCGACCAAAGTTTTGATCGCAGTCTTCATCGCAGTTTGGAAGCAAACGCCGATATCTATCCGATGCTTCGACCGCTTGATGTGTATCCCGTAGATGCGCCGCTCGGTGAGGGCCGCAATCAGAAACTTTTGGCGCTGGCCGATCCTTCGGGAATTGCTCCGGCGGTGGTGACGCTACCGCCCTTTGGCGCCGCCGTGATTGAGCTATGCGACGGCAGCCGTACTCGCGATGAGATTTGCAGCGAATTTTTGGCCCGCTATCGTCGAGCGCTGCCCAAAGAATCGCTCGATGCGCTTTTGAAAAAGTTAGATGAAGCGCTGATGCTCGATTCGATGCGTTTTCGGCTGCATTGCGCTCGGCTTTTCGCCGAATTTGCCGAGATGGAAACGCGCCCAGCCTTTGCCGCCGGACTGCGCTATCCAAGCGATGCCGCGGCTTTGCGCCGTCTATTAATAGATGCTTTCACACCGCCAAATGGGCCGGGTCTAAATGCTGGCGATGCGGCGCGCGATCGCCAGGCGGGCTCGGCGCTGCCGCGTTTGATCGTCGCCCCCACGGTGGATTTTACGCGCGGCGGTCCCGCTTACGCCTGGGCGTTTTGGCCGCTGCTTTTTGCGCCGCGCTTGCCCGACCTCATCGTGCTGATTGGCTGCGATCACGGCGCGCACGATCCGATCGTGACGCTAACTCGCAAACATTTTGCGACGCCGCTTGGATCGCTTCTGACCGATGTGGAATTGGTCGAAACTCTGATCGCCGATGCCACCGAGCTAGGCGCCCAGGACGGGGTACAAAACGACGCCGATGCGCGATCGCTAGGCGATCTTTTGACCCGCGATGAATCGCACCACCGCGGCGAGCATTCGCTGGAATTTTTGGCGGTATGGCTATGCTTTATCGTCGAATATCGTCGGCTGCTCAAAATCGATGCCGAAGATGCACCGATCCCGCGAATTTTGCCGATCTTGTGCGGTTCTTTGCATGAGCTGGCCCAAAGTCCGCCAAGTCGCGACGACAAGCTGGAACCGCAAAAAACCACGCGCTTTTTGGATGAATTCGCGCGGCTTTTGCAAAACCGAGTTGGTGAGCGGCAGAAAAATGGCCAGCAGGTGCTGTGGCTAGGCGCTGGCGATCTGGCTCATGTTGGTCCGCGTTTTGGCGATGCCGAAGCGCTTCTCGAAGAAGATCGCGATTCGCTGGAGCGCCGCGATCGCGAAACCCTGCGCCCGGCGCTGAGCGGTGATGCGCAGGGCTTTCTCAGCGAAATTCGGCGCGAGCGCGATCGGCGCCGCGTCGCGGGCCTAGGTACCTTGTACCTGCTTTTGGCCACCGCTTGTCCGGGGGCCGGGCGGCTGCGCTGCTACGCCCAGTGTGCTGTCGACGAAGGCTCGTATATCTCGACCGCGAGCCTGGTTTATCCATAATGCAGCGCTATGGTTCGCTCGATTGTTTTGGCGCTTGGCTTTCGCTACCTGTGCTGGGTGGCGATGATGGCGCTGGCTTTATATGCCGAAGGCCGGGCCGCCCCGCACCTGCCGGATCTCATCATCGATCGCCTTCCTTATCAGGAACTTGCCGATCGCTATAACCACTACCTTTTGCTTCTGGCCTATTTGCCGATCAGCGTCGGTTTTCTTTGCGCCGCGCCGCAGCGCTTTGCGCGATACAACATCACGGCGGGGCTGTTATCGCTTTTGCGCGGCGTATGTATTGCGCTGACCGGCCTTGGTCCGGTGCGTGGGCCGGATGTACACGCCAACATCTATGCCGAGCATGCCGAACGTTTCTGGCATGCTCTTTTCGAGCTGTCGAGCCCCGTTGGTCTCATGATGCGCAATGCATCGCACATCTATATGACCAAAGACCTATTTTTCTCGGGGCATACTGCTTCGACGTTTTTGCTTTTGCTGTACACCTGGCCGCATCGGCGCCTGCGCATCTTTATGCTGATCGGGCATTTGTGTGTCGTGCTCAGCGTGCTATTGGCACATTTGCACTACACCATCGATGTGATCGGCGCCTATGCGTTTGCGTTTTCGATCTTTGTACTGCGTGAGGGCTGGCCGGCGCGACGCTACTCGCTGTAAATCTCCAGGCCGCGGCGACGAAATTCGGCGGCTTTTTCTTGCAGACCGGCATTTAGCGCAGCATCGACGGGCAGGCTTTGTTTGGCGGCGTATTCGCGCACATCCTGAGTAATTTTCATGCTGCAAAAGTGCGGTCCGCACATCGAGCAAAAATGCGCCGTCTTGGCCGGTTCGGCAGGCAGTGTCTCATCGTGATAGGACTTGGCGGTTTCGGGATCGAGCGCCAACTGAAACTGATCGCGCCAGCGAAATTCAAAACGCGCTTTGGACAGCGCATCGTCCCAGGCTTGCGCCCCCGGATGCCCCTTGGCCAAATCCGCGGCGTGCGCGGCAATCTTGTAGGCGATGATGCCTTGCTTGACGTCCTCGCGGTTCGGCAGGCCCAAGTGCTCTTTGGGCGTGACGTAGCACAGCATCGCCGTGCCATACCAACCGATCATCGCTGCCCCAATGGCGCTGGTGATGTGATCGTAGCCCGGGGCGATGTCGGTAGTCAGCGGCCCCAGAGTATAAAACGGCGCTTCATGACAAAGCTCCATCTGCAGATCGACGTTCTCTTTGATCTTGTGCATCGGCACATGTCCGGGGCCTTCGATCATGACCTGTACATCATGGCGCCAGGCGATTTCGGTCAGCTCGCCAAGTGTGCGCAGCTCTGCAAATTGCGCTTCGTCGTTGGCATCGGCAATGCTGCCCGGCCGCAGACCATCGCCCAGCGAGAAAGCCACATCATAGGCTTTCATGATTTCGCAGATTTGCTCGAAATGGGTGTACAGGAAGTTTTCCTGATGGTGCGCCAGGCACCAGGCGGCCAAAATCGAACCGCCGCGCGACACAATGCCGGTCACCCGCCGCGCCGTCAGCGGCACGTAGCGCAAAAGGACGCCAGCGTGAATGGTGAAATAATCGACGCCTTGTTCGGCTTGTTCGATGAGGGTGTCGCGAAAAACTTCCCAGCATAGCTCTTCGGCTTTGCCGCCGACTTTTTCCAGCGCCTGATAGATCGGCACGGTGCCAATCGGCACGGGGCTGTTGCGCAAAATCCATTCGCGAGTGGCGGAAATATCGCGACCGGTGGATAAATCCATGACCGTATCGGCGCCCCAGCGCGTCGCCCAGACCATTTTGTCGACTTCTTCGGCAATGGACGAGGCAACCACCGAGTTGCCGATATTGGCGTTGATCTTCACCAAAAATCGCGAGCCGATGATCATCGGTTCGGCTTCGGGATGATTGATATTTGACGGAATGATGGCGCGGCCGCGCGCGACTTCGGCGCGTACAAACTCTGGTTTTACGCCTTCGCGCAGCGCGACAAATTCCATTTCCGGGGTGATTTGGCCACGGCGCGCGTAATGCATTTGCGTGACGTTTTTGCCGGGTCGCGCGCGCAGCGTTTTGTCGCTGCCGCTTTTGGCGCTTTGCACGTCGTCGCGCTCTAAAATCCAGGGGCGGCGCAGCGGCGAAATTCCACGCTCTAAATCCAAGCTAACGCTGGGATCGCCATGGGGACCGCTTGTGTCGTAAAGATGTAAGGGCGGGTTTTCATGGGCGCCATGTCTGCCGCGGGTCGGCGAAAGCTCGACGCGACGGAAAGGAACTCGCAGATCATTTCGGCTGCCCTGCAGGTAGTTTTTCATGTTTGTATCCTTTACAGGGCGCGCAGTGTAGCAGAACGGGCATGACACGCTGCCGCTGCTCTGGTAAACAGCCAAGATGTACGCTACGCCCATTTGTGATGGTTTTGCCGGGGTCTTTACCGCGCTCGTCACGCCGATGCGTGGCAGCGACAACGCGCAAAGCACCGCCGCCCATTTCGAGCCTGCCATCGATGAGGTGGCTCTTAGCAAGCTGGTCGAGCAGCAACTGCAAAGCGGCATAAATGGTCTAGTCGCTTGCGGCACCACGGGCGAAGCGGCGGCGATGACTTCGGCCGAGCAAGCTCGCGTCATTGCAATCGTCGTCGAAGCTGCTGCCGGCCGCGTGCCGGTACTGGCCGGCGTGGGCTCGCCGGCAACGGCTCACTCCTTGGAACTTGGCCGCGCTGCCATTTCTGCGGGGGCCGATGGTCTATTGGCCGTGACTCCGTACTACAACCGGCCAACGCAGGAGGGGCTCATTTCGCACTTTCGCAGTCTGTGCAGTTTGGGACGCCCCATCATGCTTTATAACGTCCCGGCCCGCACCGGATGCGACCTTTTGGTCGATACAGTAGCTAGGCTTTGTGAGTTTCCCGAAGTGGTATCGATCAAAGAAGCGTCCGGGCTTGTGC
>CAYWPR010000024.1:0-74234 GCA_964460115.1 uncultured Myxococcales bacterium | reverse complement strand
CGCGTCATCATAGCTCCCATGCCGGGTGCGCAGACGCGGATCGGCGATGGCCCGCGTCGCGCGATAGACATCATCCCCTTCATGAGAAGATGCTTCGATCAGAGTACGAGTCAGAACCACACCAAACTCGCCGCGTTCCGGATTCGGGCCCAGCGCCCGCAACGCCACATCAAGTTGCGCTGAAAATTCCGGATCCTCCAAGGTCGGCGCCAAAATCAGTTTTTGTCCGTCAGCATCGCCGCCGCCTGAAACCGCAGCCAAAAGCCGCAACTGCGTCAAATGCTCGGAAAGCACATGGTGGTTGGTCAGTATATCGATGCCAATCGAGCCCAGGCTGCGCATCGTTCCCAAATATCCGCCGCCGGTCAGTAGTCCAAGCTTCAGCCGTTCAAAAAACGCATCTTGAAAGAAATCATAAAGTCCGACCTGCACGGTGTGTATCTGATTGCCCACATCTTGCAGATAGTGCAGACCTTGTCCGGCATACAAAAAGGACAGCTCGCGGGCGCTCGGCGCTTCGCTAAGTCCGACGATAAGCGCCAAATCCAGGTGCTCTTGCGCCATCTCGGCGGCCAAGGTCAAAACCGGCGAGCGCTCATCGCCAGGTTTTTTGGCAAAACGGCGCGGCTCCTTTTTAAGAACCTCGGGATCTTCGGAAAGTTCCACTTGGGCCAATCCATAGTGCGCATGCGCCTGGCTCGACAAAGTGCCGAGTTTGCCCATGTTCAAAATCGCCGGATCGGCCGGAAATGGACTGCCTTTGCTGTCTTTGCGCACAAGGCGCTGCGGGCCATAGGCCACTCGTTCGCGGTTGCGCCAATCCTCATCGGGCTGGCGCGTCGCCAGGGCAATGATATCGATGAGACGCGCACTTGCGGCGATGCGTTCATCCAGCCGATCGATGCCGTAGACCCGCGCCGAGGGCTCGAACAAAAGGAAGTACTTAAACGCCCAATCGTCAAAGTCGCCGGGGCTTGGATAGCGCCGAATCCAAGCATCGTGCAAGCTTGGGCTGCGGCGAGCATAGGTATCGATGGCGCTGCGCACCGCACCGGCAGCCACCAGATTTAAAGGCGCCGCCGGCTCAAAGGGTCCGGTTTGCGAAAGCGCGCGCAGGGCCAACTGATAGTGCACGTCTTCGGCATAGGCGAAAGCAAACGCCGGCCACAGCAGCATTCCCAAGAAGCTGAGCAAATGGCTGGCGCGTGAAAAAACGGAGGTCAGACGTTTTGCGAGCATGTAGCCACCTGCTCGCACTATACGCCCAAAACGGAGTTACTGGGTTTTTAGGAATTCCAGCAGGTCGGGAGTCACGCGCTGGCGCAGCTCTTCGCCTTGATCGATGCGTTCGAGCGCCCGCGACAAAGCGCGCTCGGCACCGGCCGGTGGATTGCTTTCGAAGAAACGGACGACATCCTCGCGGTGATGTATCGGCAACCGACCAACCGCCTCGACCACTCGCGACACGCCAAGGTCTCCGACGCGGCTGCGCAGATCGTGCCAGCGATCTTTAAAGAAACGCCAGGCGGACTGCTGCGCATGTCGAGAAGCCAAAAGCTGTCCCAAAACCGGCGACAGCGATTCCTGAGGAATCACGCCCTCATCAAGAAGTCGCAGGGTTTTGTCGGAGAGTTGCGGCCAGCGAAAGCCCGAAAGAGTATGCAGATAGCGCGCCACTTCTTGCGGGGTGCGGCCGGCGCTTTTGCGCTCTAGATACGTTCGCACAAAGCCGTCATAGCGATTTTCATCGCCGAATTTGGCCGCCAACCCGACAAATACCCCAGCCAGGTTGGGATCCACCGCATGCGGATCGCGCTGTTCGATTTCGGCATAGCGCTCGGCCGCCGCCACAACTTCTTTATCGCGGGCCAAGCTGCCCAGCGCCGCGATTAAAAGCGCCCGCCGCTGTACATCGTTTTGCGGCTCACCGGCCCGTGGTTCGAGCCCCAGCACTCGCAACTGATCCTGAAACAGCCGCCCGATAAACTCGCGCAGCTTCAGCCGCGCCGGCCGATCGCCAGAGTCTTTGACGATAAGGTCTATGGCATCCAGCCGGTCGACGACCGCGCGCAACAAATGATGCTCGGGCACGGCGGCCAAGGCCTGCACGACTTGCAAAAACGGCAGAATGCCGAGCTTGGCGCTGCGCACCATCGCCCACTGATCCTCTAAAAGACCGACTTGCTCGCTGACCGACAGATGCAAAAGTCCCTGCGAAAGGAGCTTTTTCAGCGTGTCTTTTTCCATCCGCAGGCGATAAAAACCGATGTCATCCACATTGGCGTAGCAGAACTCGACTGGCCCCTGATGCGGCAAGTTTTCGCGATGCTTTTCACCGTTCATGATGAAGCGGTGAATGCGTATGCCGCTGTCGTCCTTGTAGCGCACCACCATCGGGACGCTCCACACCTGACGGCTTGGCAAAGCCTTGGGATCCGAAAAAAAGCGCTGCTGCGCCAAATTCAAAAAGACTCCCTCGACGCCCTGCTCGAGTGCGACGTCAATCACCGGAAATCCGGGCTGCTCGACCCAGCTTTTCATCAGCTCGCCGACCGGCTGGCAGGACGCTTCGGCCAGCGCCTGCCACAGCTCGGCACCGGTGGCATTGCCCCACTGGTGCTTTTTCATATAGGCGCGCAAGCCCGTGCGAAAATCTTCTTCGCTCAGGAAATTTTCCAGCATGCGCATCACCGCACAGCCCTTTTGATAGGTGATGCTGTCGAACATCTCCAGCGCTTCTTCCGGCGTCGCGACCGGGGTGTAGATGGAGTGAGTGCTTTGCAGCGCATCGTCAAACAATGCGCGCCCTTTGTCTTCGGCGAAATCATCCCAGGCCTTGTAGCTTGGCTCTAGGGCGTGCACCGCCTTGTGGGCCATCCATTCGGCAAAGGCTTCGTTTAGCCACAAGTCGTCCCACCAGTACATGGTGACGATGTTGCCAAACCACATATGGGCCATTTCGTGCGCAACGACCCGCGCAATGCTTTTTTCCTGCCGCCAGGAAGCGCTTTTGGGGTCCATCAGCAAAAGGTTCTGACGAAACAGCACAAGCCCGATGTTTTCCATCGCGCCGGCGTCAAAGCCCGGCACCGCTACCTGATCGTATTTCGCAAACGGAAAGGGAAAATCGAAATACTGCTCGTACCAGGGCAAAAGCCGCGTCGATAGACCTTGTGCATAAGCCGTCTGCCCGCTTTTGCCGCGCGGCGCGTAGACGCGCAGCGGAATGTCGCGCACATGGGTTTCCGGACCGCATTCCAAATCACCGATGGCCACCGCAGCCAGATAACTCGACGCTGGCCGCGTGGCGGCAAACCGAAAGACGCGCTGCCGCTGGCCGTTTTCGCCAAGCTCTTCCGAACGCCGCTCGGTTTCCTCGGGACCATTGGCCAGCGCAATCAGATCCGGACGGGTGCGCAGCGTCCAGCGGAACTGCGCTTTAAACTCCGGCTCGTCAAAACAGGGAAAAATCGCGCGGGCATCGGTGGCTTCGCACTGGGTGCACACCATGCTGTGCACTCCGTCTGTGGCCAAATAAATTCCGTGCATACTCGGCGAAAGCTTGCCAGAAAAACTGATGCGCAGCGCCGCCTGGCCCGCCGGCAAAGTCAGCGGCAAGGTCAAAACCACCGCTTCTTTTTCGGGAAGGAGCTCGATGGCAGCAGGATGCGCCACGCCGCCGGTGGTCACCACCGCATCGCGCAAACTAAGCTGCCGAGAATGCAGAACGATGGACGGCGTCGGCTGCCGCAGTTCTAGCTGCATCTGGACGGTACCGCCAAAGTCGGATTGCGACGGATCGGTATATAGATCTACGTCATAAAGATGCGGTCGTACATGTGGCGGAAGACGAAAGGCGCGCTGGCTCATGGGGAAGTTATAGTAACGTAGACTTGGTTACGTTTGAAAGAATTTTGCTTTGGTGAACAAAGCATTTTGTTCACGCTTTTGCCTTGCGACAAAATCTAAAGCGGAGGTCTGACAAAGGCATGATGGAGCATTCTAATGAAGCGGCTTTGCCGACGGCCAAAGCCGCTTTGCCGACAGCGCCACAACAACGACTAGATCTGCATCTACAGGTACGGCGAAATAAGCTGATGGCAGCGCTTGGCCAAAAGCCGGCCCTTGTATTTGCGGGCAGCGCGCCCGCGCGAAATTATGCCGCCAATACCTATGATTTTCGCGCATCCAGTCATTTTCTATATCTGACTGGCGTTCCTTTGGCCAAAGCGGCGCTGCTTTTGCACGATGGCAAAACCACTTTGTTTGTGCCGCCTTGTGCTCCTGACGATGCCCTTTGGCACGGCGAGCTCCCCGGGCACGAAGACCTGCGGCAAGCCACAAACGTCGATGAAGTTCGTCATTTGCCGGATTTGTCCAGCTACCTTGGAAAAATTGCCGCGCCGGCCTGCCTGCCCGTCGATGCCAGCGCGCTGCGCAGCGCTGCCGATGAACAGCTTATCGACGCGATGATCACGCTGCGGCTAGAGCACGACGAGTACGCCGTGCAGGAAATGCGCCGCGCCGTCGCCGTCACGGTTCGTGCGCATGCTGCCGGCCGCCGCGCCACCCGTCCGGGCGTGCGCATCAGCGCCGTGCGCGCCGCCATGGAACATGAAATTCTCGCCGCCGATTTCACCACCGCTTATCCCAGCATCGTCACCACTCGCGGCGAAGTTTTGCACAGCCACGACCGCTCGGGGGTTTGCCACGCCGGCGATTTGTTATTGGCGGACGTAGGCGCGGAAAGTGATACGGGCTGGGCCAGCGACGTCACTCGCACCTGGCCGGTAAGCGGCCGCTTTAGCCCGAGCCAGCGCGCCATGTACGATTTGGTACTGGCCGCCCAGCTTGCCGCCATCGCTGCGGTGCGCCCGGGGGTGCGTTACCGCGACGTGCACCTCAGCGCAGCGCGCGTGCTGTGCACCGGTCTGCGCGACGAAGGGCTGCTAGTCGGCGACGTGCAGGGCCTTGTCGAGCGCGGCGCCCATGCTCTGTTTTTTCCGCACGGCGTCGGGCACCTACTGGGCCTTGACGTTCATGACATGGAAGATCTCGGCGATCGCGCCGGCTATGCTCCCGGCCGCGAGCGCTCCACGCAGTTTGGCCTTTGCTACCTGCGGCTTGACCGCGATTTGCAGCCCGGCATGGCCGTCACCATCGAGCCCGGCATCTACTTTGTGCCTCAGATACTGCACAATCAGGCGCTGACCGCGCCATTTGCCGACGCCCTGCGCCTATCGCGCCTCGACCATTTTCAGGATGTGCGCGGCATTCGCATTGAAGACGACGTGCTGGTTACAAAAACTGGCCACGAAGTGCTGACCGCCGAAATTCCCAAAACCGCCGCCGCATTGGAACAGACCGCCTAAGCCCGCGAATTTTACCAAAGCTTGCCAAAAGACCAAGCGAAGCGAACGCTGCAGCGCACTTGCGCCGACCTGTAGTTTTTGCTTAGCTCATCTGAACACTTAGCCAGGTCTTTTTGCCATGCCGCTATCTGCTTTTCATCCTCTGATACAGCGCTGGTTTCACCAGCGCGTGGGCACCCCGACCCTGCCGCAGGCGCGCGGGTGGCCGGCCATCGCTGCCGGCCACCATACGCTGATTTCGGCCCCGACCGGCAGCGGCAAGACGCTGGCCGCATTTCTTTACAGCATCGATGTGCTGTTTCGCGATGCGCTGTCCGGTGGCCTGCGCGACTGCACGAGCGTGATCTATGTCTCGCCGCTAAAAGCGCTGTCGAGCGATGTGCGCAAAAACTTGCAGCAGCCGCTTTTAGAGCTTGAGCAAGCGGCGCAGCAAGCCGGATTGCTGATGCCGCCGCTGCGTGTCGGTTTGCGCACCGGCGACACGTCCGCGCAAGAACGGCAGGCGATGATCCGCCGGCCGCCGCACATCCTTATTACCACGCCCGAATCGCTGTACCTGTGTCTGACCGCGGTCCGCATGCGTCAGAACCTGCGCGCCGTGCGCACCGTCATCGTCGATGAAGTGCATGCGCTTTTGCCCGACAAACGCGGCGCGCATCTGACCTTGTCTTTGGAACGACTGGACGAGCTGTGCAAAGAAGCCAATGCGGCGCCGCCGCAGCGCATCGGGCTGTCGGCCACCGTCCATCCCATTGAAGAAGTCGGGCATTTTTTGGCCGGCACGGGCCGCGCCTGCCAAATTATTTCAGGCCATGACAGCGGGCCGCGGGCCCTCGATCTGCAAATTGGCCTGCCGCAAGAGCCCCTCGGGTCGATTTGCAGCACCGAGCAATGGCAAGACATACACGATCAAGTCGCAAAACTTATTGGCGAGCACAAATCCACACTGATTTTTGTCAGCACCAGACGTTTGTGCGAACGGGTGGCGCACAGTCTGGCGGAACGCCTGGGCCCCGAAGCCGTCATGGCGCATCATGGCAGCCTGTCGCGCGGCATGCGGCTGCGGGTCGAAGAACGTCTTAAAAACGGCACGCTCAAGGCGGTGGTGGCGACCGCTTCGCTGGAGCTTGGCATCGATATAGGAGCCATTGATTTGGTCTGTCAGATTGGCTCGCCGCGGGCCATCTCGACGTTTTTGCAGCGCGTCGGCCGCGCCAATCATCGGCCGGCTCCCGATGCCGTGCCGCGGGCCCGGCTGTTTGCGCTGACCATCAATGAGCTTGTCGAATGCGCGGCGCTTGTGCGGGCCGCGCACAGCGGACTCCTCGATCGCCAAGTGGGACCGCACGAGCCGCTCGACGTGCTGGCCCAGCAGCTCGTGGCGACCTGCGCCAGCCAAGAACAGGACGAGCAAGCGCTTTTGGCTTTGTGCCAAAGAGCCTGGCCCTTTCGCAACCTCAGCGCCGAGAGTTACTCGACGGTGCTGGCGCTTTTGGCCGAAGGCGTGGCCACCCGTCGCGGCCGACCTAGCGCCCATCTGCACCGCGACCGCGTCAACGGCAAGCTGAAAGGCCGGCGCGGCGCCCGCATCTTTGCCGCGCAAAACGGCGGCACCATTCCCGAACCCAACGACTTTGAAGTCGTCGTTGAAGGCGACGAAGTCGTCGTCGGCCGTCTCGATGAAGAATTCGTCACCGAAAGCAGCCCCGGCGACATTTTTCTGCTTGGCTCAAACGCCTGGCGGCTGCGCCGCATCAGCGGCAACCGCGCTTATGTTTCCGATGCCGCCGGCCAAGCGCCCACCGTGCCCTTCTGGGCCGGCGAGTCGCCCGGACGGACTTTCGAACTTTCGCAGGCCGTCTCGCAACTGCGCAGCGAGCTGGAAGATCATTTTCGCGCCACTGCGCCAGATGAGCCCTGGCTGAGCAAATTGACGCAGGAATGCGGCATGCCGGCCGCGGCGGCGGCGCAAATTCTTTCGTACTTGCGCAGCGGCTACCTGGCGCTCGGACGGCTGCCGACGCAAAAGGCCTTGGTTGCCGAGCGCTTCTTTGACGAAGGCGGGGGCATGCAACTGATTTTGCACATGCCCTTTGGCGCTCGGCAAAATCGCGCTTTTGGGCTGGCGCTGCGCAAGCGCTTTTGCCGCGCCTTCAACTTCGAACTGCAAGCTGCAGCAACCGACGATGGGGTGCTTTTGTCGCTGGGCGAGACCCACAGCTTTCCGCTGGAAACAGTCTGGGAATATCTGAAAAGCGCCAATGTGCGGCACATTCTGACGCAAGCGGTGCTGGGCGCGCCGATTTTTGCACCGCATTTTCGCCATGTTGCCACGCGGGCGCTGACCATTCCGCGGCGCCGCGGCGGCAAAAAGCTGCCACCGCCGATTGTTCGAGTGATCACCGAGGATCTGCTGGGCGCCGTGTTTCCGCACGCCGCCGCCTGTCCGGAAAATCTGCCCGGCGGGGATATAGACATTCCCGATCATCCGCTGGTGCACGAAACGCTGCGCGAGTGTCTGGAAACGGTCATGGATGTGGACGGCCTGACCAAGCTTCTCTTGGAAATTGAAGCCGGGCAAATACAGGTCTACGCCGCCGATACCACCGAGGCTTCGCCGCTTAGCCATCACCTGATTCATGCCGCGCCTTATGCGTTTTTAGACGACACTCCGGCCGAAGAACGCCGAACCCGCGCCGTCATCACCCGCCGCACCGATGAGACCACGGTTTTGCCCATATCCGGTGCCCAAGGCTTGTCTTTACCGGCGGTAGAGGCTGTGCGGGCGCAGTCCTGGCCGCGCATGCGCGACTTGGACGAATTGCACGACGCCTTGTTGACGCTGCATTTTCTGCCCGCCTCGGCACAAAGCGCGACGGCGCCGGTTGCGGAATTGCGTTTTGACGAAGAACACGGCGCCGTTTTGCCGGCGGTGCTGGCAGAACTATTGGCGGCGCGGCGGGCGACGATTCTGCGGACGGGCAGCCTGACCGCGCTAGTTGCCAGTGAACGCGCAGCGCGGCTGCGCACGCTCTTTTTGGCCCTGCACGCGGAAGATGCGACCACCTACCCTGCTCCGAAATTTCAGCCCGAGCCGCCTTTTTTGGCCGAGTCGCAACTAAATCTTCAGGAAGCCGGCGCCGACGAAATGGTGCTGATTGAGGTTGTGCGCGGCTATTTGTCCGTCACCGGTCCTTGGGCAACTCGCGATTTGGCGGCGCGCTTGCATCTGCCGGCGGCGCGGGTTTTGGCGGCGCTTTTGTTTGTAGAGTCCGAAGGCATGGCCCTGCGCGGCCATTTTCTGCCCGGCCCCGCGCCGACCGCCGACAATCCACAGTTTTGCGATCGGCGCCTTTTGGCGCGTATACACCGCTTGACGCAGCGTCAACTGCGCAGCGAAATCGTGCCGGCCACTTCGGCAGAGCTGTGGCAGTTTCTGGCGCGCTGGCAGCATCTTTGGCCGGGCACGCAGCTTTTCGGGCCGGCGGGACTTTTGCGCGTGCTCGAACAACTCCAGGGATTTATTACCTCGGCGGGAGCCTGGGAAGAATCACTGCTACGGCAGCGGCTGCGCGACTACAGCCCGACCTGGCTAGATGGTCTGTGTCTGTCCGGTGAGGTCGCTTGGGGCCGGCTGCGGCCACAAAGCGGAGCCGGCCTAAGCACATCCACGATGACGCGCGCGACTCCGATCAGTTTGTGGCTGCGACAAAGTGCCAACTGGCTGGTTCCGCCGCGTCCTTCGCTGCATAGCGAGGATGTAGCAAATAGTGCACAGGGCGGAAGCCTGTCGGCGACTGCCGAGATGGTCCGCGAATATCTGGAACGGCGCGGCGCCAGCTTTTTGGGACAAATGGCGCTGGACCTTGGTCAACCGGTGCAGGACGTGCTTGATGCATTAAGCGAGCTGTGCGCCGCGGGCCTGGTCACCGCGGACGGCGCGGCCGGATTGCGGCTGCTTTTGGCGCATGTGCAGATTCGCGGTCGCAGCGATATGGCGGCGGCCTTAGGAGCCGGACGCTGGGCACTGCTTTTTGGAAGCGTCGCAGCCGCTGGCGGCGCGGCTCGGTGGCGCGGCGCCGAAGCGGTGCTGGGCGCCGAAGCCGACTGGGAAAATCCGGCGCTTTTAGAAAGCTGGGCCGAGCAGTACTTAAAGCGCTACGGCGTTTTGTGCCGCGAACTGCTTTTGCGCGAGCCGTGCGGTCCGCCGCTGCACATTCTTATGCGGCTTTTGCGCCGAATGGAGGCGCGCGGCCTTTTGCGCAGCGGCTACTTTGTCAGCGGTCTGTCCGGCGAACAATTCGCAACGCCGGAGGCTTTAGAAGGGCTGAAACTGGTACAGCGCCTGCGCAAGCAACCATCGGCAGCAGCGGGCGTCGAAGTGGCGATTAGCGCCGCGGATCCGCTCAATCTGACCGGCGTACTTTTTGCGGGGCCGCGCATTTCCGCAACGGCGTCTGCACCAATTGTCTTTCGAGACGGTACGCCTTTGCTCAGCACGGCCGCGGATGCGCCACCTAGCTTTGCGCGAAGCGCGGGACAGCGTTAGATTGACCAAACGGCACAGCGCCGCCAAGCGAGACCTTCCATGGCGAACTTTCAAAGCTATCTGAAACAAATCAAAGCGGGCATCGTCGAAACCACCGTAGAGGCCATTCGCCATCCTAATGAGCAAGCGCCGCTGTTCATCGATGTGCGTGAAGGCGATGAATACCAAGACGGATACATTCCCGGTGCGCTGTGGATTCCGCGCGGCAAGCTGGAGCTGCGCATCGAAGAAGCGGTTTCGAATCGCGATGCCGATATCGTGGTGTATTGCGCGGGCGGAACGCGCAGCGCGCTGGCGGCGCGATCGCTTGGTGAGCTTGGTTATACGCGGGTGCGCTCGCTTTCCGGCGGCTTTGGCGCCTGGAAAAAGGCCGGACTGCCCGTGGACAAGCCGTTTGTGTTTAGCGCGGCGCAGAAGTCGCGTTATGCCCGCCACATCATGCTGCCCGAGGTCGGCGAAGCCGGACAGGCCAAGCTGCTTTCAGCACGCGTTCTTTTGATCGGTGCCGGAGG
This sequence comes from uncultured Myxococcales bacterium, assembly GCA_964460115.1. GTDB lineage: Bacteria > Myxococcota_A > Polyangia > Palsa-1104 > JAEUJZ01 > JAEUJZ01. The sequence goes on along the minus strand of CAYWPR010000024.1, from coordinate 63,801 downwards.
CCTGGGCTCTCCGGCTGGCCTTTATTTGGGCGCTGCGGGAATCGGCACCATCGGCATTGTCGATGATGACGTGGTTGATGCCAGCAATCTACAGCGCCAAGTCTTGCACAACACCACCCGCATCGGCACGGCCAAGGTGGAATCGGCAAAAAAGACTTTAAGCGAGCTGAATCCCGACGTAAATGTCGTTTCGCATGCGTTGCGAATGACGTCCGAGAACGTTTTGTCCATTCTGCAGGACTACGACGTCATCGTCGATGGCGCGGACAATTTTCAAACGCGCTATCTGTTAAACGATGCGGCCCTGATTTGTAAAAAACCGGTGGTGCACGCTTCGATATTTCGCTTTGAAGGCCAGATCACGACCTTTGTGCCTTATGCCGGCCCCTGTTATCGCTGTCTTTATCCCGAGCCGCCGCCCGCCGGCATGGCGCCTTCTTGCAATGAAGCGGGAGTACTGGGAGTCCTGCCCGGCGTCATCGGCGTCATGCAGGCTACCGAAGTCATCAAACTGCTGCTTGGCATCGGCACATCGCTAGTCGGCCGGCTGGTCGTATACGACGCGCTAAGCACGAGCTTTCGCGAACTGAAACTGCGCCGCGATCCGCAGTGTGCCGTCTGCGCAGACCCTGAGAAACCAATTCCGCTTATCGACTACGAAGCCTTTTGCACCCGATAAGAAGAAGATCGTAGTCATCCACTAGTTTGCAATCTGACTCGATGGAATAGACGGCCGACCGACACTAATGTACTCAAAGCCGGCGGCGGCCATCTGCGCGGGACGATAAATATTGCGCAGGTCGATCATTAATGGGCGCTTCAGCGCGGCTTTCACTTTGGCCAAATCGAGCGCTCGAAATTCATTCCATTCAGTCAGGATGACCACACCATCGGCACCAGCCAGCGCTTCGTAGCTGCTGCTGCAGGGCGCAATGGACAAAAGCTGGCGCGCTTCCTTGGCGCCTTTGGGATCATAGGCGCGAATGCATGCACCTTGGCGTTGCAAATAAGGAATGATCACCAAACTGGGAGCCTCGCGAATGTCATCGGTATTGGGCTTAAACGTCAGGCCAAGAATTGCAATCGTCTTGCCACTGACGTCGCCGAAGGCCTGCACGATTTTTTCCGCCATCGCCAGCTTGCGCGCTTCATTGACGCGCACCACTGCATCGACAATTTGCGTCGGAACGCCAAGCTCTTCGGCGGTTTTTTGCAGCGCCCGCGTATCTTTTGGAAAACACGAGCCGCCAAAGCCCGGACCGGCGTGCAGAAATTTGCTGCCGATGCGCGCATCTAATCCGATGCCGCGCGCTACATCTTGCACATCCGCGCCAATCTTTTCGCAAAGATCGGCCATCTCATTGATGAAAGTAATTTTCGTCGCCAAAAATGCGTTGGCGGCATATTTGATAAGCTCTGCGCTTTCTCGCGTCGTAAATAGGATGGGAGTCTCGTTTAGATAAAGCGGTCTGTAGATTTCGCGCAGCACGGCGCGCGCGCGATCTGTGTCGCAACCGACGACCACGCGATCCGGCCGACGAAAATCTTCGATGGCCGAGCCTTCGCGCAAAAATTCCGGATTGGACGCCATGTCAAACTGCGCGTCGGGACGCAGGCGCCTTATGATCTGTTCGACTCGGCGGCTGGTACCTACCGGCACAGTCGATTTGGTGATGACGACGGTATAACCGGCCAGCACCGGAGCGATCTCTTCGGCGACTTTGTACACGTAGCTCAGATCGGCGTGTCCATCGCCGCGCCGACTGGGCGTTCCCACGGCGATAAATACCGCATCGGCTTGCGAAATCGAGCCATAGTCGGTGGCAAACGAAAGTCGCCCCGCTTGCACATTGGCGAAAACGACTTCCTCTAGACCCGGTTCAAAAATCGGAATCTGTCCGGTTTTGAGCGCGGCAATTTTTTCCGAAACCTTATCGATGCAGACGACTTCATGGCCGAATTCGGACAGGCAGGCGCCGGAAACAAGTCCGACATAACCCGCTCCAATCATGGTGATGTGCATGCCTTGATGCTTTCTAAAGATGCAAAGCGCACGCGCCTTTGACGCTGGGCCATTGACGCGCTGCAAGAGCCTGTCAGTTTTGACGGGTAATTTCATCCGCTAATTTGTAAAAAGGACGATATTCCGCCATCTATCAGGACCCTGCGCGATCGGCACCCACGGCCAGGCCAGATCGAATAAGATTCCAGAAGAGCCAACGTCGGACATTTGGCTGGAGACGACACAATGGGCACTTGGCCGCAAGGAATAGATGTTTATAACGGAGACGGAGATATCAACTGGGCCGCGGTTGCCGCCTCCGGCCGAACGTTTGCCTTCGCCAAGTCCACGGAGGGCATGACCCTAAACGATGGGCGCTTTGCCGCCAACTGGGCGGGGATGAAAGCCGCGAAGCTGTACCGGGGCGCCTATCATTTTGCCCGCGCCAATTATGGCAGCGACGGCAGCGTCATCAGCCATGCCGAGGCACAAGCGGCGAAATTCTTTTCGGTGGTCGGTCCTCTGACCTATGGCGATCTAGCGCCGGTTCTGGATTTTGAGACGGCGCCGGCCGAAATGCCGGCGGCCGATGTGCTCGATTGGATACGCGCCTTTTTGCTACGCGCGCGGTCGCTATTTGCGCGAAATCTGATTCTTTATGTGGGTCGCTATTGGCGCAATAACCTCGGCGATCCGCTACTTGCCGAGGCCAATAACTGTCCGCTGTGGACTGCTCGCTATTCGGAAACGGAACCCATTATCCCGCGGCAGTGGAGCAAGTGGAGCATCTGGCAACATACAGATGGCAGCAGCGGTCCCGGAGCCGGGCCGGTGCCGGGGGTGCCCTCGCCTCCGGATCAGGATGTGTTTAACGGCACGCTTGATGATTTGCGCGAGCTGGCCGGAATTCCGCGCTGGCCGGGCCGGCTGTTTATACATCCCAGCACTCCGCCGATCGTTGGCGACGATGTGCGCCTGTGGCAGGCCCGCATGCTTGAGCTAAACTACCGAATTACCGTCGATGGCTACTACGGACCGGCATCGCAGAACGTGTGCCGGCAGTTTCAAACCGCCAATCGACTTGTGGTAGACGGCGTGGTCGGCCCGCAAACTTGGGTGCAAAGCTTTCAATAGCTGCCGATCGGCGCAGTGTTGCCGAAAGCCCTTTGGGCGATGCGCTGGCGATGAAAATGTCAGGCGGATTTGTCGAGGGCGCTGCCGCGTGTGGTATTGGCGGAGGTGCCGCTCATAAGGACGCGCTCCTGCGAACCGCCAAGCGGCTTTACGCCATAGGCCGGGGCTGGCCCTTCGCCCACGCCCACAGGAGGCGCAGCCATAAGCGCATCAACGGCGCCGATCTCAGCTTGTGCAAAGCCGTTGAAGGTGATGGTTCGATGCGGACGAACCAGCGACAGCTCGTAAAGTTCATTGTAAGCCGTTAGCACTTCCGGGACGGAAGACATGCTCGAAAAGGCGCGATCGAGGGCCGCCGGATATTGGCCCTTGGCATCGGCCACAAGCGTCGCCACCTGCATACTGGTTTTGGCTTCGAGCTCGGCGACTTTCAAGCGGCCTTCCTCTTCGATATCCGCTTTGGCGCGTTCTAAGCGAGCGGCGATGGTTTCAAAAACCTGGCGCGATACTTCCGGAAGCAGATTCACGTTGCGCACAAACACCTGCTCTATAGACACCCCCCAGCGCGCAGTCTCGGCGCCGATGTCGCGCTTCAAAAGTTCACCAATCTCGATGCGGTCGGTCAGGATTTCCTGAAAGTCGCGATTTCCCAGAATCGAGATCGCCGAATGCTGCACCAGACTTTGCAGCGAACGTTCCCAATCCGCAACATCGTACAGTGCTTTGCGCAGGTCGGTGATTCGCAGCTCTAGCCACAAATCAACCAGCATGGTAGTCCCACGCGCGTTGTTGATGTGTATATCGTGAAAGTGGTGAAAGTCGCGCTGCAGCGAGGCGCGACGCAGGTTGACCCACGGCAAAATGCGGTCCGCCAAAAAGTGCCAGCCGGGCTGCTTCAAGATCTGCGAAAGCTCTCCGAAGCGGGTGATAAGAACGGCTTCCTCGTGCTCGACCTCGATGGCGAACATCCGAACAATGCGGATGAGCACCGGAATGGCCAAAAAAGCCAAAGCCGCGCCGATGAGCAGTTGAAAGATCTGGGTGGTATTCATGGCATCCTCCGCACAAAGACGGTGCGCGACTCGGACAAGACTTCCGCGCGCCGCCGCCGAACATACAGATCAAGCGTGCTATTTTTCTGCATCTCGCTTAGGTAACTGGCCAGCCTTTGAATTTCAGATTCCACGGCGCTGGCGCTGGCGCGCGCGATTTCCACACCGCGCTGCGCACCGATAAGCCGCTGCCTGCTGTCGGCTTCGGCACGCGCGTAATTGGTATCGGCTTCGGTGTGGGCGCGCATGACGGCGTTCAGAGCATCCGCCAGTTCATCGGGCGGCAACATGTCGCTCAAATCGACGGCGCGAAACTTGATTCCGTAGCGATCGGCCAGATGCGTTTCGCAAAACTCGGCGATGCGGCCGTTTAGTTGATGCCGCTCGCGCCGCACCGCGGCATAGGAACCCGCTTCCACCGGCAAATTGGACGGATTGCTGGAACGGTCGCGTTCCACTGGCGCGGTCCGCACGTTGGCGATTTCGTTGCGCAGCAAGCTGGCAAAAAGTCCAGCAATGTGCTCACGCGGATTGCGCATTCCGAATAAGTAGCGTTCAAGCTGCGATTCCTCCGGCGTGTAGCGCAGCACCGAACCGAAGCGCAAAAGGGTGCCGTCTTCGGCCATCGCCGTTCGGCCTCCGTCTTGCGTGGACAGGTCAAGGTTCTGTTCCATGATCGATACCGCATGAACAACATGCCAGGGAGCTTTGCGATGCAGTCCCGGACGGTAAACGCGTGGATGTCCTTTTTCATCTGAAATGAGCGCGCCAAAGCTCGTCAAAAGCGCTCGATGGCCCTCTTCTACGCGAAAGTAGCAGCGCACAAGTACCCAACCGACATAAGCGGCAAGTCCGATTAGAATTCCTGTCGTAAACACGGAAGTCTCCTTTCGAGGTTAAAAACGGTAGGGATTGAATCCGCGGTTTCGGCGCTGGCCTAAGCCTAAAGGCTCGCCCGCAGTCGCTTCCTGCGGAAAGGCCAAGCTGCTATGCTCGCCAGCGGATATACGGCGATAGGCGACGGCCAGTCCGCGATTGACATCCACGACGTCCTCATTAAATTCGTGATGCGCTTCGCTGGCCTCAGGCAAACGCGCCACTGCGTCGGCGGAATCGACGATCACGCCATGCGGCACGAACTTGTTGTCGGGAATTTCCACCCCGACGACGATTGCGCCGATGCCGATGTAGCAGTGGGCGCCAATTACGGAATCGTGCACCACCGCTTTAAAGCCGATAAAAGTATTGTCGCCGATGTAGCAGGGGCCGTGGACGAGTGCATTGTGCGCAATCGAGACGTTTTGCCCGACGTAGACCGCCCATTCCTCACCTGCGACGACGACTCGCTTGTTCTTCAGCGCATGAATCACGACGCCGTCCTGCACATTGGTATTGCTGCCGATAAAAAACGGCGAGCCTTCATCCGCACGCACCGAGCTGCCGGCGGCGATGTGCACGTGATCGCCAAGCAGTACCTTGCCGGCGACATTGGCCTGCTCATGGACAAATGCCGAGCGCGCCATCATGGCGCGACCGCGCAGATTCTGCAGCCAGTTTAGGTGTTCGGGAGCCGGTTCATAGCGCACTCGCCGACGCGCTTGGGCTTCCTCGGTTTTGAGCACGGCACGGATGCCCTGCTTGCGGGCTTCCTGTTCCGCCTGAATATCGATGGATTGACCATGCCGGGCGTAGCGCGAAATTCCATAGATCACTAGACCCGCGGTTAGACCAAGCACCAAATGTCCTGACACCGTGCCAATGGCGGTAACGCCAAACGCCAAGGCCTCGGCCTTGTCATCGCGAATCAGCGTAATCAGGGTTCCTAGTTCGATAAGACGCACGGCAATGACGCACAAAAGTCCGGCCAGCGCTGCCAGCGGAATCTTGGAGATGTACTGTCCCAAATACATCGCCGATACGGCCAAGGTCGCGCCATGCAGAAACGTCGCCAGGCGCGTGCGTGCGCCACTTTGCACGTTGACGCTGCTGCGCACCACTACGCCGGTGACCGGCATTCCGGAAAACAAGCCAACGCCGATGTTGGCAATGCCTTGGCCGATAAGCTCAAGGTTCGAATTGTGCGGCTTTTTGGCTTGGGTCATGCGGTCAATGGCGCTGGCCGACAAGAGCGATTCCACAGCGGCCAAAAGTGCCAGCGGCAGCGTCGAAACCACCAAGTCGAGCCAGCGCTCGTCATCGATATTGGGCAGCATCGGATGCGGAAAGCGACTGGGCAAAGGCCCGACGCGCTCGATGTCCCAATTCAGATACACCGAGACAAATGTGACAGCGCTAAGCGCGACGATGGCGGCCGGAAAGCGTTTAAAGCGGCTCATCGCCGAGATAAAAAAGGCCACACACAAACCGGACACCACAGAAATCCACGAGACTTTGTGCAGCCAAGCCGGACGATGCATCATCTGCGCCAGCTCGATGATTTTGTAATCAAAACCCAGAAGTTCGGGAATCTGTCCGTCCAGCAGCTTTAATCCCACACCGGTGGTGAATCCTGCCAGGACCGCTTCGGGAACATAACGAATGAGCTTTCCGGCCAGGCACAGGGCCAAAAGGAGCTGGGTAATTCCAATGACCAGTGCTGCCCCGGCCACTCCGGTGGCGCCAAATTCTTTGGCCAGTGCCAGCACCATCACTTGCAGCGCCGCCGCCGGACCCGTCGCTTGCAGCGGCGAGCCATTGAATAGACCCGCCAGCATCGCTCCGACGGCGCCGGCAATAAGACCTGTCACCGGCGGCAAGCCGCTGGCCACGGCCAGCGCCAGATTCAGCGGCAAGGCCACAGCCGCCACGGTCAAACCGGCCAGCACATCCGGCAATAGCGCCTTTTGCCGAGGAATATCGCGCCAGGTCTTGGCCCAATCGGCCGCCATGCCGCGCAACTCCTTCAAATAGGGCCCGGCAAAGGGAGATAGATCCGCCAAAAAATGCGGCGTAATCAGACTTCTTTGCCGCTTGTGCACAGCTGCCGCGGTCCCCCTAAAAGGAGCAGACTTACGCGGATTTGATGAAGAGACAATCATGTACGTACGTACTCCTGATTCAAGAGTTCCCCGCAGAAAGCCGCAGCGCGCAGCACCTTTTTAGGCCCAAGCACGGGCATCTTCTGCAGCCCACTTACTGACGGCCGCTGGCGCTGGCAACGCACCGCGGCGATCTAGGCGGCACAGCGACTCTGCTGTGCCGTATAAGCGCAGCGCCCGATGCACAAACAAATTGCGCGACCTGACGGCGTTACAAGCGCAGCGAGAGCCCGATTACGGCCAGCGCCAGCTCACAGATATAATTTCGCAGGAACTGCTCAAGGCTCAAAGCAGCAGTCGAACTCGCGTGCTTTGAAAGGACAGGCCCGGATGAATTCCGGAGGAAGTCTGCTGCTGAAAAGTAGCAAAATGACGCAGTGCCGGACGCAGACTGGGAGGATGGGTAGGCGGCAAATTGGGCGCGCGTCCCTGCTTCTGCCAGGGGTCGCAAGCCGCAACCTGCTCAGCCCCGTCGGCTTCGTCGTCATCGTCTTCGGCTTGCTGCGCAATGGAACTGCTGATCACCCCCCAAGGCAATCCAACGACCGGGGCGACGGCCAGCATCACCAGCAGCCAAAGCAGTCGAATTTTGCGCAATAGGAGTATCAAAGCCGTTCGCTTAGTATGCCGATCGTCTATGCCATTGCAAGCATACTAAAAATTCGCCAATCCGTCGGAACGATTTTGAGAATTCAAGGCATCGAAAGCGGCACGCAGCGCAAGCGCCAATTCCATCATGCGATCGGCGTCCGCGGGTTCGCGCGCAAAGGTTGCAAGGAGCAATCGTCCGGGCCGCAGTTCGATATGCCACTCGGGCGTGTCGGTAGAATTTCGCACCGACTGCAGCGCTGGACCAAAGGTAGCGATCAGCGCTGCCGGCAACGGCATAAAGGCTTCTAAGCGATATCCAGGCGGCAATGCCTCTCCCGGCACCGCAGCAAAGCCCAAGTTGTCGGGCGCGCCGTGCTCGCCAGACGGCAAAAGACGCAGTTGGGGCAATTCGCTGGGAGCGTCAAAGATGCCCAAAAAAAGCTGACGCGGTCGATGCTGCGTGCCGACAAGACAACTGGCCAGCCAGACGTCCATAGGACCGCCCGAAGCCGGCAGGTTTAAGCGGCCGTGCCATTGGCGCTGTACATCGACCACCGGCGCAACCAGCGTCAGAGGCTCTAGATGCGCCAGCACCCCGGCCCCCACATGCCGCTCCAAAAACAGCCCGTTGCGCGCCGCCCAATCATCTAACAGATTGAGCCGATTGCGCCGCCGACGTTCCAGCAAAAGCAGCAGCGTCGCCAATGCGCAAGCGAAAAGCACCCAGGGCATTAGCTCACGCAAGAGCACCTCTCGAAGTCATTTTGATAGATCGCTGTAGACAAAACATTCGCATAATAAGGTCGGCGGCAAAGCCGCTTCTACATTCTTAACAGAGGAGAACCATCATGCAGAGTATGCGCAAGGGGTTATTTGGTATTCCTAGTATTCTTGGCGCGATCCTTTTGAGCGCTTGCGGCGGTGCGGCGAGCAGCGATGAAGATTCCGTGGCCGCCGACTCGATTGATACGGCGGACCAGGTTTCGGCGCTGACTTCGCTAAGCAGCGATGGAGTAAAGCTCGACGCGGTTGGTTTGACCAGCAACCAGGCGGCGCAGGCCGGGGCCAGCGGCGTCAGCGCCAAGCTGACCGCAGGCTGTGTGGACGTCAATACCAATCAAAATGTAGTGACCTATACGCTTGTCAATTGCAGCGGCCCATATGGACTTTTAAATCTCAGCGGCATACTGACCGCGACCTATACCGTGCAAAGCACCGGCGGCACGAATAGCCTGCAAGTGCAACTGACGAGCACCGCGTTAAAAGTCGATAAAGCCGCGATCAACGTCGATAGCACCGCCGTCGTAAGCGGCACCGCCCAAAGCCACACGGCCACCGTCAACAGCAAAACCACTGCGGTGACAGCGCGCGGCAATACCATCACCCATTCCGGCAACTACACGGCAGGTTGGGACGGCACCTGCGTCAGCCTCTCGGGAAATTTTTCAACTCGCTCGGGCATCATCAACGGGTCAACGCAGGTAGAGAGTTACAGCCGTTGTATGAACGCTTGTCCAAAGCAGGGCAAAGTGACCTTTGTCGGCAACTTTCACATCGTCACCATGACGTTTGATGGCAGCGCCACGGCGGCGATTACTTTGGATGGAAAATCCGGTAACCTGAAACTGCTCTGCCAGTAATTCCTTCTTCGCGACAATTCCTTTTTCTAAAGCCAGTTCTTTCAGAAGCTAAGAGGGTGTCTAAAAAGCGTAGCGAGCAGGCCCAAGCGCGAGGACGACCGCGCGGAGCGTACTACAGTACGTGAGCACGGACGGCCTCGTGATTGGGACGCGCAGTAGCTTTCTAGACACCCTTTAAGGCTCTTCTGTGAGAGCCAGCAGGCGAGACAATGACTGCTCGGCAAAGCGCGCGGCAGCAGCTTTGTCGGCGGCGGGTGCCAAGTCGGATTCCAAGTCGCGAACGCGCAAAAGCTCCTTGGGAATGTCTTCCAAAAAGCGGCTGGGACTGCGCAAAGCCATGCGGCCGCTGCGTTCGCGTGTATACAAGATATAAAGCTGCTCGCGGGCGCGAGTGATGCCGACGTAGCAAAGGCGGCGTTCCTCATCGATATCGGAAGCTTGGGCCGAGGGGTCGCCGTCGTTTTCGCCATCTGTAGTGCCGGCCAATGTTTCATCGATAGGACGCGGATCGATGCTGCGGCGGTGCGGCAAAAGTTCTTCTTCGACGCCGCATAAAAATACGGCGCGAAATTCCAAACCCTTGGCGCCGTGCAGAGTGCTTAAGGTCACTTCGTCGCGCAAATCGTCTTCGGCATCGTCGTCCTGCGCCGACAAAGCCAAGCGTTGCAGATGGTTGTGCAAATCAAAGTGTGGGACGCGCTGCGCATAGCGTTCGATTCCGCGCAAAAAATCATCCAGATGGCGCAATCGGCGCTCGGCCTGAATTCGATTGGGGCCGCTGCGCACCAGGTCATCCTGCATGCCCATCTCGCGCAAGTACTGCGAAAGCCCCGCGTGGAGCTCGGTTTTGGGTCGCTCAGCAATGTCGCGATGACGCTGCACGATGCTCACAAATTTTGCAAAAGCTGCCTGCACGCGTGGGCTAAGACCTTCTTCGACACAGGGGTCGGAACTGGCAAGGTTTGCTCGCGCCGGCGGCGCGGCGGGACGGGCCGCAAATAGATCGGCCTGCGGCTCGCTTGCAATCGAGCAGATAAGATCCCACATCGACAGCGTGGGCCGCTTCTGCCGCGCCCGCTTGAGCACCTGACTCAGCCGCTCTAGCGCCCCCGGCCCAATGCCGCGCGGCGGGTAGTTGATGACGCGACGCAGCGCAATTTCGTCATGCGGAAAGCAAAGCAGTTTCAGGTAGGCGATGGCATCTTTGACTTCTTTGCGATCATAAAAAGCTTGGCCGCCAACGACATGATAATCGATGCGGGCCTGGCGCAAAGCTTCCTCAAGCGCTGCGGTCTGCGCGTTGCTTCGATACAAAATGGCGATATCGCGCAGTTGATAGCCGGCCTGCGCGGTCAGCCGGTCGATTTCTTCGGCGACAAAAGTGGCCTCGGCGCTGTCATCGGGACAGGCCAATAGTTCAATCAGTGACCCGCCCTCTTTGCGCGTCCACAGCGTCTTGCCGTGCCGCTTGGTATTCTTGGCAATGACGGCGTTGGCGGCGGCCAAAATCACATCGGTCGAGCGGTAGTTTTCCTCCAGCTTGATGACGCTGGCGCCCGGAAAGTGCGAGGCAAATTCCAAAATGTTGCGGCTTTCGGCGCCTCGCCAGGCATAAATCGATTGATCATCATCGCCCACCACTGCCAGATTGCCGTGGGCGGCCCCGAGCAAGCGCAGAAATTCGAGCTGACTGCGATTTGTGTCCTGATATTCGTCGATCATCAGGTAGCGGTAGCGCGATTGCCAGCGCGCTCGAACTTCGGCATCGTCGCGCAAAAGACGCAGCGTTTCGCAGAGCAGATCGTCAAAATCAAAGGCCGAAAGCGCGCGCAGCCGCGTCTGATAACGCGGATAGACTTCGGCAGTGTAGCCGTCATACTCGCTGACCGTACGCGCCCGCTTGACCTGGGTTAGAAAGACTTCGGGCGTAACGCCAGCGCTTTTCAAACGACTGATGCGCGAAAGCAGCGCTTTTAAGTCGAGCCGCCGGCCGCTGCCGCTGTCAAAAGCGCCGCGCAAAATTTCGCGCAAAACGCCTAGCTGGTCGGCGGTGTCGTAAACGGTAAAACCGCCGGTCAAGCCCAGCGCGTTCGTCTCGGCTTTTAGGATCATAAGACCCAGCGAGTGAAAGGTCGAAATGGTCACGCCGCGTGCCGCGCCCGACCGGCCGGTTGTCGAGCTGCACAGTCGCTCGACGCGTTCGCGCATCTCGTCGGCGGCTTTGTTGGTGAAGCTGACCGCGCAAATCGACTCGGGCCGAGCTCCGCGTTCGATAAGATAAGCGATGCGGTACGTGATGACGCGCGTCTTGCCGGAGCCGGCTCCTGCCAGCACCAAAAGGGGTCCTTCCAGCGTGGTCACCGCTTGGCGCTGCGGCGCATTCAAATCGGATAGCCTTACACCCATGCGGCGGCAAACAAAGCACGGGTTAAAAGCGCGCGCAATCTGGAACTCTGCTCAAAAACGTAGCGAATAAGCCCATCTGCTGCGCAGTAGTTTTTGAGAGGAGTTCTGGTAGCATTCGCCAAATGGCTTTGGCGCTAGAGATGCTGGACTGCCGCAACCTGCCGCTTGCGAATCTTCCGCAAGATGACGGCGCGATGCTGGCCGAAGCGATCGTGCCGGCGGCGCTTGCTCGCATTGATGCCGACGCATATGCAAGCTGGGGCGGAGGCCTGAGCCTCGATCAATATTTGCGGCGCGAGCGAGTGCTGCGAACCGCCGAGTTTTCAAAAAGCGGGCTGCGAAGCTGGCTGCTGCGCGACGGCGATGCCATTTTGGCCAGTTGTGAAAGCTATGCCGTGCCGGTGCGTATAAAGGACCAGCCGGCGCTTGGATTTGGCATCGCCAGCGTTTACGTTGCTCCGACGCGCCGCGGACACGGCTATGCCAGTGAACTTTTGCGCCGGGTTCATACCGCTCTGCATCAAGAAGGCGGTCAGTTGTGCTTTCTGATGTCTGAAATTGGTCCGCAGCTCTACGCGCGGCTTGGCTATGTAGGACGGCCGCTTTTTGTGCGCACCTACGCGGCCGAAGATTCCTTGGCCGCGGCCCAGTCCAAACCGCCCACCTGGATTCCGCTTGCAGAAAAGCAGGTGGCAGCGGCACTGGCTGAATGCCCAAGCTTAGCGCTGCCGCTTTCTGTAGAGGTCAGCGCTGAACAAATCATGTGGCACCTTTTGCGCAGCCGTTACTATGCAGCGGTTTTGCACAAAAAGATGCCGCGTCATGTCGGGGCGCGCAGCGCCGCAGGCGATGGCCTGTGCCTGTGGGCCGCCGATTATGTCAAAGACCGGCTGCGCATTCTAACGTTTGTGCGCGGCCCGCGAGCCGCGGACGGCGTCGCCGAGATGCTATATGCAGCCGGCCAGACCGCGGTCGAACTAGGTCTTTCCACCATCGAAATCTGGGAAAATCCGCACAACCAGAACGACTTTCAAGAGCACGCCGGCATACGCAGCACGGCGAGCGACCTGCCGATGCTGCTTGGACTTAGTCCGGAAGTGCACGGCGAAGACTGGCTCAATTATGAGCGAGCTCACTGGCTATAGAGGACCTGATGAAGATCGAGCAAGTGCAGAAAGTATTGGAAAATGAACCCGGCGTAAAAGCCGAGGGCAAGGGCGTTTATGTGGTCGGTGATGAAGCCGAACTGAGCGTGCTTTTGGACATCGGACAGGAACCGCTATCCGTCGGACGGGTGCGGCGACTGACCATACATCCGGATCTTTTGACGCTGGAGACATCCAAAGGGGAACGGGTGTACACAAGCGCCTCGGTGCGAGCGCTCAAGCTAAGCCTGTCGGATACAGGCAAGGCGCGCGGCGCCGGATTTACGGCCCCACGCTGAACTTCACTCAAAAACTACGGCGCAGCCCATCTGCTGCGTTTCTGAGTGAAGTTCTCGAAAGCAGTTTTACATCTTCAGGTCTTTGTTGCCGCGGGCCCAGATCTCGCCGTGAAAATCTCCGAGGACGATGCCGACCACTGACTGAAACTTGGCGCCGACGCTCGGCGCCATGAAGTCCTTGCCGATAAGGACCTTCAGGAAGTTGCTGGCGATGGTCGCACCGCCCATGTTCATAGTGTCGGAGTTGACGACAAAGTTCTGATATTTGTCTCGCGCGGTCACCGCCACGTTCTTAAACTCGACCAGCACGCCGCTGGCATCGACAAAAGACTGCGGCGGTGACGAGCCGGTGCCGATGGTAAACGTCGTCGGATCGGCAACAGCCACAGGCGTAGGTTGAATCGTCGCCGGACCCGCGCCAACTACTTTGCCGCCATAGACATCTACGTAGCGCGTGCCGTTTGCGCCAAAGCTCCTGAAGGTGCCCGAAATGTCCACGGCATCGCCGGTTTTTAGCGCATCCATGGCCATTGTCACGCTGTTCTTTTTGCTCAGATCATCGCAAGGCCCAAATCCATCCATACTGCCGGCGGGAGTCTTCAGATCGATAGTAACCACCATTCCGTCCTGCAAAGTCGGCGTGCTGCCATCGGCATGCATGACCACAATGCGATAGTGACAATAATCGTCACCGTTTGGTCTAGCGGTCCACATCATCGGACTGACCACGACGGCGTTTATCGCAATCTGATCCTTGGGCTTGAAGCGGCTGCCAGGCGCGTTAAGCTCGCGCACGGTGGTCCGAATGCTTGGTGCGGGCATGCTGCCCATATCCATTTTCTCATCCGGGGGATCGTCCTTGGAATCATCGGGACGGCAAGCGCTGCTCCAGCACAAGAGCCCAGCCAAACCAATTTGAAGAAGTGTACGCATGGCTTCCTCCTAAGCACAAAGCTTGCGGGCTTTTACACTGAACTCCTGCGTGACGCAATGTGGGTGTTGCGACGAATCGGAAACACCGTCGCGCACATTGTCATATAGGCCCCTCAGAATAATTTCTCCGCTCCCGATCGGAGTGCAAAAATCCGCCAGTCGCTGATTTGCGTCCTTTTTGCAGCAACCAGCGACGACACAAGCGCCATTTTAGAACATGGCCCAATGCTTGCAATCTCTCGAAATCGCAACTTGGATTTCAGAGGATGACCATGGAAACGCATACTTCTTTGCCAAAGAAACTATCTTCGCTGAGCACAATGCTTACGGCTCGACTTTCGGCCATCGGCTGCGTCGCTGGCAGATGGATCTCGATGCGCGTCGAACGCATCGGTGTAGATGCGCTATTTCTTCTGGCCAAGGAATATGTGCGACCGCGCAGCGGATTGGAAGTGCTGGTCTGGATAGATGGCGCGCAGAAGCCGCTGCATTTTATGCTGAGCGCAGTCTTTGTCGAAAGAACCTGGGCGGGATTTGGCATTGCGGCGCGTATCACCAAAAGCTCCGCGGACCATCAAATGCGTCTGACGCAGCTATACAAGAAGGCCAGTGCGCAAGCGCTGCCGGCCGCGTCTGAAACCGCACGCCGCAACGCATTTTTTGCGCAGCAACAATTGGTGGTACAGGAGCACGCATTGCCTAATTCTGTTCTGAATGCATTGCAGCAAAAAGGAATCCGTATCCACATCGCACAGGCGGTGCAGCACGCCTGCGAATTGGCCGAGCGCGGAAATATACACTTGATTCTCTGGACTGAGAACGACGCCACGCAGGACGGACGCAATCTGTGCCGGCTCTTGGCCGAGCTGCCCGAGCCGCCGCGCAGCGTGTTAGTTACCGGACGCGGCACGGCGCAGGATTTTGAAAGCAGTTTATATGCTGGTGCGACCATGGTACTGGCTCGGCCTTGCGAGCTCGATATGCTGCTCATTCGCATTTTGGATCTGCTGCAGGCCCCAAAGCCCGCCAAAGATGATGCAGAGACTGCCGCCGTCGCGCACCCTCGCAAATCGTCGGCTCGCACAAGCTGGCCCGCTTCCGTATTTGAACAAGTGTCCGATCAATTTGCGTCGTTTTTGCTAAGCACGCGTGTCTTTTTTCGTTCGAGTACGTATCAGCGGCTTTCCGTGCTGACTTTTTCCTAATTTGTTCGATTTCGCTGCGATAGGCCGAATCCATCCAGAACATCTTGAACAAAGAAAGCGTCCCAATTTGGGATTGTGCTAGGTATTTCTGTCGTCGAATCCTAGTATGCGGCCATGTACATCGTCGCGTTTGGAGCGTCCGGACAAGTCGGGCGGTTGTTTGTTGCACAGGCGCTACAGGCAGGACATAAGGTGCTGGCCATTTCTCGCCAGCCGGTGGCTTTTTCGGTTGCGGAAGCGAGGGCATCGCAGTTGCAAGTACGGCATGGAGATGTCCTAGATGCGCGCTTTGTAGACGAGGCGCTGCCGCACGCCGACGCCGTCTTTAGCGGGCTGGGGCTGAAGCGGGCCCGTGAGTTTCCTTGGTCGGCGCTGATTTCGCCGAAAGACCTGGTATCGCGCGCCACCAGTCATATTTTGGCGGCAATGGAGCAGCACAAAATACGCCGCCTGGCGGTGATTAGTACCGCCGGCGCCTCTGAAACGCATGCCAAGATGAATCTGCTGATGCGCTTTTTGGTGGCGACTTCGCAAATCGGAGCCAGCTATCGCGATTTGGCACGCATGGAAGCGCTGCTATTGCAAAGCAATTCCGACTTTATGGCTGTCCGTCCGACTCGTTTGACGAACCAGCCTGCGAAAAAAGCGGTACGCATCATTTCGAGCGGGGAATTTCCAACCTGGGCTTCTATTCCTAGAGCTTCCGTCGCGGCCTATATGCTACAGCAACTGGAGCAGCCTCGCTTTGATGCGCAATTTCCAACCATCACGACATAACGCGCGCAGCCATTCACAAGTGAAATCACAAGTCCTTTTCCAAAGTACGTCTACGGAAGCGTTCGATGTACCGAGACAGATGCATCTTGACGGTCGTTCCGTCGGCAATATTTAGCTTCCGAGCAAGATCGGAATAGTTAATATTTTTGCCGATTTCATTAATTTCGGTAAGGCCAGAGAATGAGGCAATGAAAATCGGCTTGAGGTATTTTTCCATATAGATCTGAAGCTGCCCCCAGTTCTTTGGCGCAGCTCCATAGTCCTCTTCAAAAGCGACATCGGCGATTCCTGAAATATCATTCCAGGTTGTACTGGTTGGCGCAGCCGCCGGAATGGAAATCGCGCGCAGCATTCCCGAACTGCGCCCCGCCCGCGCCGGGGCCGGACCGCGGCCCTCGCGCAGCGCGGCTTCGCAAGCCACTTCGTCCAAGGTTTGGGGCAATGCATTAGGCGGTAATCTTTCGACAAAGTTTTCCAGATCGCGAAAGTTTCCCGGCCATGGATCGCCAAGCACCATTTTGAGCGCACTTGGCGTAAATGCCTCGATGGCGCGAATGTGTCCGCCGCGCAAAAATCGTGATTTGAGGAATGCCAAGATATCCTCTTTGCGCTGACAAAGCGGCGGAACCATGACCACCTTGACCGCCAATCGGTACCAAAGATCGTCGCGAAATTTTCCTTGCCGCTCGCTTTGGCTGTCCAGGGCAACGTTGGTGGCACAGACAATCTGAACATTGGCGCGGCGCACCCGCGTATCGCCCAGGCGCTGATATTCGCCGCGCGAGTCTAAAAAACGCAGCAGCGCTTTCTGAACGTCAATTTCCATCTCTCCCACTTCGTCCAGAAATAGTGTTCCTTCGTGCGCGGCTTCGACGACTCCTACGATGTCTTGCACGGCGCCGGTATACGACCCCTTTTTGGCACCAAAAAGCTGTGCATACAGCAAATTTTCCTTCAAAAGTGCACAGTTTACCGTGGCATAAGGACCTTTGTGCTGACGGGAATGATTGTGAAAACAGCGCGCCAGCCGTTCTTTGCCGGCTCCGGTAGGACCAAGCAGCATAAGCCGCATGCCGTAGGCCGCCGCATCGACGATCTGGCAGTGCACCTCGCGCATCAGCGGCGATGCCAAAATAAAGTCTTCCTCGTGTCCAGCCAGTTGTTCAAAGCGAATATTTTCTTCGTTGACGTAGTCGCGGACTCGGTCGATAACCGCCAGCCAAGGGACTTCAAATGTCGCCGCCAGCGGCGGTTTCACATGCAGGCGCGAGCCGTCGGCCAAAACGACATGATCTGGATCGTCGTCTATTTGTGAGGAAACATTTTGCCGAGGCGTGTGAATCACTCGTGCTTGAATGCCGCTGCCCTGCAGCCAATCGGATAGCGCATTGACGACTGCTCCTGGATATTCCGATTCGCTAGCCCATTGTGCCTGCTGTGGGCCGACGGACTACAGTGTCCTTCCGGTCTGTCCGACCAGATCAAGAACCAGATCGACTTCTCCGGGCAAAGTCAGCGCATGCAAAGGCAAAAGCCGCAGCCAACTGCCGTGACGGCTCTCGAGATCCCAAACCTTGGCCAAAGCCCCGCTGCGGCGCACCAAAAGGTGATTTCCGGATACGCGCAGCGAAGGAACTTTCACCAGCCGTATATCGGTTCCGCGCAATTCGGCACGCAGGGATGGGTCCAAGCGAACAAGGCTCGGCTCCCGTCCGATGAGCAAGCTCGTGTCGTTTGCCAGCGGCACCAAAAGCGGTTCTTGGTTGTCCGGAAACCGTAGCTTGAGGGTGGCCATGCACGTTTATTATAATGACTTGGCGCAACGCAATGACCGACGAAGATTGCACAATTCACATTCCTTTTTATCACACCACCGAATGTTCGGTATGCCGGCTACATACCTCGATGACGCATTCCTTTCCTGTACAAACCCTACACCTACAGGCCAGCCCAAGCAGTGTACATGTCTGATAGGGTGAGACCTTTCAGTTCCCCCTTGTGGAGCAAAGATGTCAGCGCCAAGCAGGCGCCAAAAATGACTGTTACTTGTTCTGCGGACTCGCTGGCTTATTGACGGTAGTTTGCGCGCCTTTGGACTCGATGATTTCGAGCAGTGCCAAAAGCAGATTGTGGCGAGCCTCGGCAAATTGATCGGAATCGGCAGTCGCAAACCAGCAGACGACCTCTACCGTGATGAAATGCTCCTGCAGTCCGCTGTAGTGAACGCGGACCTTGTCTTTAAGCACAAGTGGCTGTTCCTGAATTTTGTTCAGAAGTTCCTCGCGCAACTGGCGCAGTCCCGGAGGTCTTAAAGCGAATCCGATATTTAGGGTCAGCGCCATTCGCAGACGGTCGCGCGCCGCCAGCGTTTCTATATGCATGTCGGCAAGCTTGCCATTGGGAATGGTGACAAGGCTGCGATCCACAGTTCGAATGCGAGTGCTGCGTATCCCGATTTCCTCTACATAGCCCTGCACATCGCCGACCTTGACCAAATCGCCGACACGCATGGGTTGATCCAAACTCAAAGTCATTCCGCCAAGCAGATGTTCTAGCGTGTTCTTGGCCGCCAAAGCGACCGCCAAACCGCCAAGTCCCAGGCTCGCCAGAACCGCCGTCACCGAGTAACCCAGTTCCTGCAAGCTCCACAGCACAGCCACCGACCATAGCCCAAGCTCTACCAGGCGCTGTAGCAGCGGCATCATGCCGCCAAGCGACGGTCGAGAATGCAGCCATGCCGAATGGCGCATTCGTCCCGTCAGCACATCCGCGATGCGCCACAGGCTGAACATGATTCCGGCAATCAGCACGATATTGCACAGGCCGCGCACCGCTTGCTCGGCCAGCGCTGTGATAAATAGCGTGAGCAAGAGAACCCGCAACCCAAGGGCCGCCCCGACTAGGCGCAATGGACCCATCTGCCGCTCCAGCACTGCTGCAAAAAGCTCCCGCTGCGCAAAGAAAGTTTTGCCGAGCAGCCGCAGCACCCAAGAGAAACACACGCCAAACGCCGCGCTTAGGGCCAAAAGCCACGGCAGCGCCAGCCACTGCCAGTAAAGAAGCCCGCCGGGCCCGGTGATAAGCAGCGGCCCCGGCAGAAGATCTAGCAAAAAGTGATCATCGAGGCGCCGATACCAGGCGTTAATGCGCATCACCGTTCCGCGCGAAAAACGCCAGTGCATGCTACCGCCGGCATGGCGCACTCGCTGTAGGCGCACCGGTTCGGTATTTCCAAACCGCATCTCGATGCGGCCGATTTCTTCGAATCTGACGCCCGCGCTGTCTTTGCTGCCGGCCGGCAGGTCTGAAATTTTGGCCAGGCGTTCCTTGTCGAAGGGCAATTGGCGATCGATGACTTCCTGCAGCTTGCGCGCCAGCTGCTCCATCTCCTCGGAGTCGTTTGAGATTTGAAACAGATCGTCTGCCGCTTGCGTCAGATCACCGGCCCGAGCGTTGCCTAAAAAACGCTCAAGCGCCCGGCGCGGCGTGTCCGAATCGGCCGAATCGCTTTCCTCATCGGCAGGCTCTTCGGCAGATGCTGGCGGAGTCGTCTTTTCCGCAACGCTGGCCGGCGCGGCCGGAGCTGGCGGCGCCGCAGGGCGCGCGACCGATTCGGCGGAATGAATCGCCAAACTGGCAAACAGCGCAATCAAGAACCCGATGCGAACTTGAGGACGACGTGCTCCGATATCCATCTTGGCAGGATCTCGCGACCGGCCGTTAAACTCAACCCTAGGTGGTCGTTCGATTGAAATAGCTGGAAAGCTCTTCGATAAGCTGAACCAGGGGATTCGGCTCGGCCGCCAAAGCCCGCGTACACTGCAGCGCCTGCTCGATAAGGGCATTTAGACGGGTCCGCGAATAAGATTCGCCAATCAGCAGCGCGGCATTGGGACGTCCAAGGTCGGCATCGCGATGCACTGGTTTTCCAGCAATGCTCGCGCTGCCATAAGCGTCGCACAAGTCATCCGCCAATTGGTACGCCAGCCCCAGATACTGGCCCACTTCGCCCCAGGCGGAAAAATCGGTGGCGCCGGCCGCGGTCGCTCCGGCTTCGGCAGCCAGGCGAAAAAGCGCCGCGGTTTTCATCGCATGGTAGCGCCCGAGCAAATCCGGAGGCACGGGCACGGCATTGGCCAGGCCCTTTTTGGAAACATCCGGCGCCCCTTGCTCTAAGCTTTGACCGCCGATAATTCCCTCGCGTGAGCCGGTCGCCTGGCCAAGCAGCCGGACGATGCGTAGCGCCCGCCGAGCCAGCCGCGGCGGCGTATCGGCCAAGACCTCAAAAGCCAGCGTCAAAAGTGCGTCGCCGGTGAGCACCGCCAAGGGTTCTCCATAAAATTTGTGCACCGTCGGCCGACCGCGGCGCACGCTGGCGTCGTCAAAGCAGGGCAGATCGTCGTGCACAAGCGAAGCGGAATGTACAAGTTCCACCGCGCAAGCGGCTCGCATGGCCAGATCCATCTCGGCTTCATCGGCTGCGCAAGCTGCCGCCACCCGAAGCAGCAGCCGCGGACGCAATCGTTTGCCTCCCGGAAAAACCGCGTGCCGCATGGCGCGATGTAAAACCTGCGGCGCCGTATCGCTGTCGGGCAAAAGCGCCTGTAAGCGTTCCTCGAGAAGATCAGCGGCAAAATACGGAGATGACGATTGAACGATGACTTCGGTGCGAGCCATAGAAGTCCTTATACACAGGGCATTTGGGGATGTCGTTCGAAAACCGCGAGACGCCCGGCACCAAAGCCAAGCAAGAGCGCGACGGCGCTATACGAATAGATCGGCAATCAGCGGCTGACTTGGGTCGACGGCGTACGACGAAAAATCGCTGACTCCCGCCTCGCGCAAGACGTCTTCATCCAGAAAAAAGTTTCCGCTGCACTGCCGGCTTTTGCGGGTCAAAATGCAATGCGCGGCATCGGCGACGATTTCCGGCTTGCGGCTGCCGCGAATCCCTTCATCGCCGCCCAAAAGGTTTTGCACGGCCGCGGTGGCGATGATGGTGCGCGGCCACAGGGCGTTGACGGCGATTCCTTGCGCGCGCAGTTCCTCGGCCATTCCCAGCACGCACAGGCTCATGCCGTACTTGGCCATTGTGTAGCCTAGGTGCGGCCCCCAAAATCGCGGCTCGCGAATGATGTCTATCGGCGGGGCCAGGTTCAAAATGTGCGGGTTTTCGGCTTTCAAAAGATGCGGAATGCAAGCTTTTGAGCAAGCGAAGGTGCCGCGAGTATTGATTTGGTGCATCAAATCCAGGCGCTTCAGCGACGTATCCAAAGTTCCCGTCAGGCTAATGGCACTGGCGTTATTGACAAGGATGTCGATGCCGCCAAAGCGCTGTACGGCCTTGTCGACGGCGGCTTGAATTTGTTCCTCGAAACGAACATCGACCACGCAAGCCAGCGCTTGTCCGCCGGCCTGTTCAATCTGCGCCGCGGCGGTATGTATCGTTCCCGGCAGTTGCGCATGGGCCACTTCCGTCTTGGCGGCAATGACGATATTGGCACCGTCGCGCGCGGCGCGTAGCGCGATGGCCAAGCCGATTCCTCGGCTGGCCCCGGTAATAAGCAAAGTCTTTCCAGCGAGGCGAAGCGAATGCATGGCCCAAAACGCTAGCACGGCAAGTTCCGCTTCCCTAATGAGATTTAAGCGGCTTTGGCCGCTGCGAAAACGGACCCTTCCGGCAAAGCCTTTTCAGACAGGCCGGCTGCCGCTATTCTTGCTGAAACGTGATGGGCCAACCAAGTCAGACAGGCCAGCCGGCGGCAAATTCGGGATTTCCGCGTCGGTTTGGCAAATACACGCTGCTTTCACATCTGGCCACCGGCGGCATGGCCGATGTGTTTTTGGCGCGCCAGCTCGGGCCAGCCGGCTTTCAAAAAGAATGCGTCATCAAACGCATTCTTCCGCTTTTGGGCCAGGACCCGCAAAGTCAGTCGATCATCGACATGTTTCTGGATGAAGCGCGCATCGCGGCGCGGCTGTCGCATCCAAACATCGTCCACATCTTTGATTTGGGCCAGGTCGACGGCGACTATTTTTTGGCGCTTGAATACGTCGACGGCATCACCATTGAAAGCCTGTTAGAACGGGCCAAGCAAAGCGGTCAGTCCGCCCTGCCCTGGCCCATCGCCGTGCGCATCGTCAGCAACGTCGCCGAGGGACTTGAGCACGCGCACAAAGCCAAAGACAGTTCCGGCCAGCCGCTCATGCTGGTACACCGCGACATCTCGCCGTCAAACATCATGGTCAGTTGGGACGGTGTCGCGCGCATTTTAGATTTTGGCATTGCCAAAGCGGTCTCGGCCAGCGGCGCCAAAGTCAAAACCGGCATTGGAATCATCAAGGGCAAGGTGCCCTATATGAGTCCGGAGCAAATTCAAGGTTTAGATCTGGATGGCCGCTCCGATATTTTTTCGCTGGGGGTGGTGCTTTATGAAATGACCACCGGGCAACGGCCTTTTCCCGGAGATACCACCGGACAACTGACCGTGCAGATTGCCAGCCGCGAGCCGCGGGCCCCTGAATCGATAAATCCGGCATTTCCGCGAGATTTGGCCCCACTGCTCATGCGGGCGCTGGCCAAGTCCGTAGACAAACGCTATCAGTCAGCACGCGACTTCAAATTGGATCTGGAACAGTTTTTGGCGGATCAATTGGTCTCGTGCACAAACTACGATGTCGAGGCCTACTTGCGCGAGCTTGTGCGCGAAAGGCCGCGAATTGAGTTGCCATCGCCTGAAGAGATCGCTCGCGTGGAAGCCGAGGAAGTTCAAGGACAAAACCCCGCACTGGCCCCAAGTGCGCCGACCGCTGCATCGACCGCTTTATCGACTGCGGCCGATGGGCGCCCAAGTGGTGCCGCGCGGCCCGGATCCGGCGAAGACAAAACGGGTCATGAGCGCCGCGGCGATCAAAGCTCGGGCCCGGGAATCGACGTGCTGGAAGCTGACAATGCTGCCGAGCAACGCCGCCATCGGCAAAGCGGCGGCAGCGGCGTGCTGATGGGCGCCATCACGCTTTTGGTCATCGCCACCGCGGTCATTTTTTATCTGCTGCACGAACGCGCGGTGCAAACCTCAAACACTGCAGCGGCAGCGCCGCAGGCAACTGCGCCTTCGCTCGAAAATGCGGCACCGGCGCCAAGTCCGGCACCGGCACCTGTAGGCGGCGCCAAGCCCCCCCAAAGCCCCGCCGCGGCACCGACCGCAGCGCCGAATGTTCCGCAGAATTCCGTGGAAAAAACGGCCGAAAATGCAGGAAAAACCGCGAAAACCGAAAAAATCGAAGAGCCCAAGTCGGCAGATTCGACCAAGAAGGCGGAATCGGCGGAAAATCACGAGAAATCCGAAGATCCTGAAAGCGAATCCAAGCCCAAAACCAAGCCGCGGCGCGCGCGCAAACACGACGAAGACGAAGCGCCCAAAGAAATTTCCAAGCTGCCGCTACCGCCTCCCCCTCCACCCGAGCCTTAGACAGACGGTTATAAAGGGCCGAGCAAAATGCCGGCGGTATGAAGATCGGCGACGGTTTCTTCCAGCGCGGCTTTGGCAATCGATAGGCGGGCCGCCAGTTCAGCATCAAGCGCAATCGATTCGACGACCGCTTTGATGATCAGCATTTCGGTGCGGCTGGCCCACTCGCGGCGGCGTTTCAATTGCGAATTGCGCCAGAACAGTGCAACTCCATCGCGCTTTGCCGGCTGCGGCGACTGGCGATCGTTTTCATCTATCCATTCAATAAAGTCGTAGGTATAGGGCCGTAGCTCGACGGTGCTGTGCAGGCGCAGCGGGCCCGGCGCGGTATCCGCAGGATCGTCGGGCAATGTATCGGTCAGCCATTCCCACCACTCAAAATCGGCAAGCTCGCCCAAAAATGCCGGCAGCTCTTGCGCAGCCACCAAATCGGCGACAAATGCCGGAAAAAATTCGCCGTTCTGATTCAGCTCAAAGTAGTGCATCGGATGCGCCACAAAATAACGCGCCACGATGTCGTCCCAGCCCGCTTCACCGGCATGTGCCAAAATCGCCGCGCGGCTGTAGGCAAATATCGAATCGAGCACCTCGTGGCGATGGTAGGCGCAAAAGCGCTGATAAATGCGCAGCCGCTGCGCATCTAGGGGCGGCGGTGATACGCCGTAAAGTCGCAAGACGACGTCTTGATGGTCGCGCTGGGCCAAAAGATAGGGACCGATGTTTTCAAAAAAATCCGAAAGTCTCATGACGGAAATCCCGCAGATTTTGCGATTTCGCGCGCGCGGTCCACTTCATCCAAAACCGTATCGAGAGGCGGAATCTCTTGATCCCATTCGATAACTGTCGGAATCAATCGACCGGCGGCCTGCAGTGTATACCGATATAAATCCCATACAGGCTCAATGATTGGGCCAATATGGGTATCTATAATCGCATCCGCAGTCGGAGTATGACCGGCAAGATGCAAATAGCGCACGCGCTCTAGCGGCATGCGATTCAAAAATGCGCGCGCATCAAAGCCGTGATTTTGGCTGTTTACATAGACATTGTTCACATCTAGCAACATGCCGCAGTCGGCGGCAGCCAGCGTTGCGCATAAAAAGTCGGCCTCATCCATTTGCGCGCCCGGCATATGGGCATAAAACGTCGCATTTTCTAAAACCAGCGGCCGGCCGACGTGCGACTGCGCTTGCCGCACGCGCTTGGCAATATGGTCCACGGCTTCGTGGGTAAACGGCATGGGCAAAAGGTCGTGCAAAGGCTGGCCCTGCACGGACGAATAGCAAACATGATCGCTCCAAAAAGGAGCGCCCATGCGCTCGTACAGCGCCGCCATGGCATCCAGAAATTGCGCGTCGAGCGGATCTGCGCCACCAATCGACAAGCTGACGCTATGTCCGATGGAGGGAAAGCGCGCGAGGCACGCATCCAGGTGATAGCGCCGCCAGCCGCCAAAACCTGCCCAGTTCTCGGGGGTAATTTCGATAAAATCCACTCGGCGCTTGGTCGTCGCCATTTCTTGGACGAAGTCGCGACGTAGGCCAATGCCGATTCCGCAGATTTCAGCCATTTTCGTCATGTTAAAAAAAAAGCCGCAGCTTGCATGATACAAGCCGCGGCTTTTATCTATCGCAAAAAGAGCGAACTACTTCTTGTCGTGCTTGCCGCTGCAGCCGTTGGCGCCACCGCAGCCGTGCTCGCCGCCCTTCTTCTTGTCGGCGCCATCGGTCTTCTTGGTGTCGTCGGCTTTCTTCTTGTCGGCGCCCTTATGCTCAGCCTTGGGGGCCTCTTCCTTCTTCTCTTCGGCAGAAACGGTCGCGGTGCCAAAGGCCAAGGTGCCAACGAGGGCGATAAGCGCTTTCTTGTTCATGTTTTTCTCCTTTTTGATGTGTTGTAGCGTTCGCAATGCTTAAAAGTGCATATCAAACGGCAGCAATCGCTGATTGGATAGGCACTTTTAATTCGCAGGGCAGGTTGCCAATATAGACAAACTGCGTCTTTTAGGAAACTCTTTCGGCGCGCAATCATCTAAGCCGCGAAAATCCATGTATTACCGGCGCGGTAACCAAAGGGTGAAAATCGTACCCTCGCCCAGGCTGCTATTTACGACAACGCGGCCACCGACGCGCGCCGCCAGCCGCTGGGTGATGCCCAAGCCCAGCCCGCGACGGCGATCACCACGGGTGCTAAAGCCATTTTCAAAGATTCGCCCTAGGTGATCTTCGGAAATTCCGCTGCCGGTGTCGCGAACGCACAGCGCCACACCTGCTTCATCAGCCATCGCTTCAATGCATACGGTGCCGCCCTGGGCCGTCGCCGCTAGCGCATTGTCCAAAAGGTTTAAAAGCATTTGGCGCAGATGATCCGGCTCTACCGCCAAGTCGGGCAGTTCGCCTTGTACACGCACATCGATGCGCGCCCGCAGCACCGCCGTCAAGCTGACTTGCAAAAGGTCGGAAAGCAGCCGCACCGGCGCTTCGGTAAGTGGTGCATCGCCAATGCGCAGCGCCGCATCCGCGTCCAGGTAGCTTTCGACCATGCGGCCCAGCCGTTCGGATTCCGAAACGATGGCATGGCACAGCCGTTGCCGTTCCATGGCATCCTCGCCGCTTACTTCAAGCAGGTGCGCAGCGGCCCCGATGGCGGCAATGGGATGGCGCGCCTCATGCGCAAAATCGCGCAAGGCCCACAGCCGATGCGCTCGACCGGCTAGCTGTAGCCAAGCGGAAAGCTTGGCGCTTACCACATCGGCCGTTGCTGAGGATTTCAGCACATCGCTGACCCCTTCTTGATAGACCCGAATGCTCAGCGGCGGACCATCGCTGCGTGGCGTATCCGCATCCTCGGGAACTAGCGCCAAGACGGGCACATCGTCCAGATCCGAACGCAGGCGCAGGCTGGACAAAAGCTCATCGCCGTCCCCCCGCTCTGCGGTTACCGCCACTGCGATAAGCAGGGGCCGTTCCCGCCGCAATAGGGCCATGGCCAAAGCCCCGGATTGCACTCTCTCACAAAACCCGCCCAGTACCGCAATGGTCTGCTCGATAAGGCGACACAGCGGTTCAACGCTTGACTCCTGTGCGGCCACGACCAGCACAGGTCCGGCGGCAAGTCGAAGGCGCCGCGAGGGAGTATGGCTTGAAGACATGGCGCAGGCACATTGTCGCGCCCGCTACAATTAGTCAAGAGGCGACTGGTTGCGGCCTTACAATCATCTTCACGCCAAATATTGGCTGATCAGGGCCAATCCGGCGGCGTCATGGATGTCGTGCTCGAGCATCGGCACGCGGCAGATCGGCAGCGCCGGCCGCGGCGGCGACGCCAAGTCGCTCGTGGTCACGATTTTTTTGCGCAGCCGCTCGATAGCAGCGGCATCCGCAGCCGCCACGGCCTGTTGTTCGCGATAGGTGCGTTGCAGATCCGCGGCCAGGCGCTCTACATCGTCGCGAAGAAAGCCACCTAGCTCCGGCCGCTTGCTCAGCCACTGCACCAAAGCGGGGGCGGCCGAGTTGTCGATTTCGGCGTTTGGCGGCCCGGCGATGTTGACGCGGTTTACAACCACGCCGCCAAGCGGCATTGCACTTTGCACCAGCCGATCGTGAAAATAGCAAGCCTCTTCGATGGACAGCGACTCTGGGCTGCAAACCAGCACAAACGACGAATCAGCCCGCCGCAAAAGCGCTTGCACGGACTGCGCGCGCTCGCGAAAGCCAGCGGTGACCTCGGCGAATTCGACGAAAAACTCGGCCATCTGCTGCAAAAACTGCGACCCGACAAAGCGCGCCAGCCCGCGCAGCACAAAAGCTCCCCCGACCCCAAACAGTCGCAGCCCCCAGCTTCCCGCTTGCTGCAAATACGGCTTTATAAACCACTGCAGCGCCGGAGAATCCACCGCCTCGCTCAGACGTTCTGGCGCATCCAGAAAATCCAGCGCGTTCTCCGTCGGAGGTGTATCGAGCACGATCAGATCCCAGCTTGAATCTAGGGCCAAATCGTACAGCTTGGACATCGCCGCATACTCGTGCGAACCGGCCAGCGAGGCGCTAATCTGCCGATAGATTCCGTTATTGAGAATGCGCTGGTGCAGCGTCGGATCTTTGGCATAGCGTTTGACGACCTCGTCAAAGGCGCGCTTCTGGTCGAGCATCATCGCGTAGAGCTGGCCGGCACCGGGAACAAAATTTTCACCGCGCCGCGCCGCCACTTCCGCAAGCTTTTCATCGGGAACTCGCTGAATATCGTGGCCGAGCGCCTGCAGGCCCAAAGTATCGGCCAGCCGGCGCGCCGGATCGATCGTCAGAGCCAGCACTCGGCGGCCGGACAGCGCGCCCAGCAGCGCCAAGGTTGCTGAAGTGGTGGTTTTGCCGACGCCTCCCGAACCGACGCAAATGACAATGCGCCGCTCAGCGAGAAGCGGTCGCAACGAAGGTTCCGCACTGGCCGATCCGCTACTCATGCCGGGGCGAACCATAGCATGATTAAGGCGGCGGTTGGGAACTGGGCGTGCGCGAATTGTTACCGCTGCGCGAGCGCGGCGACATAAACAGCCGCGGCAAAGAGATGCCGCGGGTTTCAGGCAGCAGCCATACCCACAGCGCCGTTGCCAAAGCCAGAAGCAGCGGCACGGACAGCCCGCCGGACAGCCCGCTGCGCTGCACCATGACACCTACCACCGATGGCCCTAAAAATTGCACCGAGCGCGCCATGTTATAGGTCGTGCCCATGGCCGCGCTGCGTACCTCGGTGGGAAAAAGCTCGGCCAAAAGCGCGCCAAAACCGGCCGTGCAGCCCGAACCAAAGCCGAGCAACAGCATGGTCAGCCAAAACAGCACCTCGCGCGAGGTCAGCCATTGCCAGCGAAACGCCAAAAGCGCCAGCGCCACCGCCGTTAGCAGCGAATACAGCGAATACGCCGGCCGACGTCCATATCGATCGGCGAAGCTGCCAAAAGTCAGCATTCCCAAAAATTGACCAAGCTGCGCCGTCAGCACCCAAGTCGCGCTCTTGCCAAGGCTCTGGCCCATTTCTTTGTTCAGAAAACTCGGCAGCCAGGTGTAGCAGGTCCAATAGGTGCCCATCTTGAGCACGGCCAGCATCCAAGCCATAAACATGTGCTTGCCAATGCTGGCTTTAAACACTCGGCGCAGACTATAAGTGCGGCGTGCCGGCTCATTCGGCAGGCGCATCGACTTGCGAATAAACAAAGCAAACAGCGCCGTGGCGCTAGAGCCGATAAGCACGGCGCGCCACCCAACAATCGGCATAAGCAGGTAGCCAACAAGCGCCGCCATCGCCACGCCAAGCGGCTCGCCGGATTGTAAAAGTGCGGAGGCCCGCCCGCGGTACTTGGATTCCACGGCCTCGGCCACAAGACCATGGCCGATGGCCCATTCGCCGCCGACCCCTAGCCCAACTAGGCCGCGGCCGATGATAAACAGCGTCACGTTGGGGGCCAGTCCGCAGACCAGCGAGCCCATCGAGAAAATCAGTACCGTCAGGGCCAAAATCGAGCGCTTGCCATATCGATCGGCAAGAACGCCGGCGATCATGCCGCCAATGCCCGAAGTGCCGAGCGCCACCCCGGTAATCCACGACCACGCCTCCGGCGATTGACCAAGCTCTTTTATGACTGTGTCCTTGATAAAGATCCACAGCATCAAGTCGTAGTAGTCAAACGTCCAGCCGAAGAACGCGAACAGAAATAGCCGCAAGGGAAAGGGGCGCGCCACTTTTACCATCTTGCCCCCTCGCCTGGCGCCGGCGCGCCCGGCCGCCGGCTGGAGTTGCGCTGGTAAGAAACTGCCATTTTCTCTATCGATTAAATCTCAATTTGCTACACACAGGCAAACAACCCGATTCGTGAGCCTCAGGAATAGCCACGCCAATTCGCGGTGGGGTTCAAAGTCCCCATTTATGGAATTTGCATTCCACCTGAGACATTGATGGTCTGCCCGGTGATGTAATCGGAGAGGGGCGAGACGAAAAATAGGATGGCGTTGGCAAGGTCCTGGGGGTCGCCAAAACGCCCCATCGGAATGCGCGCCAGCGTCGCTTGGCGCTGCTCTTCGGGGACGCCGAGCAGATCGCCAGCTTTTTTCGCGGCGGTCATGCGCGTCTCGGTAAAACCCGGCGCAACGGCGTTGACATTGACGCCAAAGCGCGCCCATTCCTGCGCCACCACGCGAGTGATGCCCACATTGCCCATCTTGGCGGCCACGTAGTTTATCTGCCCGGGGTTGCCGCGAATGGCCGCGGTCGAAAAAAAATTAACGATTTTGCGGTTGTAACGTACCCGCCCCTGCTCTTCGAGCTCGCGCTTGGCGACTTCGCGCATAAAAGGCGCCGCCGCGCGAATGCAATTGAAAGTGCCGGTCAGATTGACGTCTATCACCAAATCCCACTGCTCATCGGTCATCTGATGGCACATGCGATCGCGAGACAAGCCGGCATTATTGACCAAGATATCCAGCTTGCCAAAGTGCTCCACCGCGGTTCGCATCAAAGTCTCGGTATATGCTGCATCTGTCACTGAACCGATGGAAACCGTTGCGCTATTTGGACGCAGTGCGGTGCAAGCCGCCGCCACCTCTGCGGCGGGTTCGGCATCCAGGTCGTTTATCACCACCTGCGCACCGGCGTGGACCAGCGTCAAGGCACAAGCTCGGCCGATGCCGCGACCGGCCCCAGTGATGACCGCGACGCGATCCTCTAGCAATCCTTTGCAGGCATTGTTCATGGGGCGCAGTCTATCATTGTCCCTCTTCGAAAAAGCGCATCCTTGCGCAATCTCGCACTTGCGAATTGGCTCTCCAAAGGGCCGCCTTCCTTTGGCTTTTTGGCGTGCTAGACTGACCGCATGCGTGCCGGTTCTTCGAGGACGAGCCTCTTGCCCCCTCGGTTTTTAAGCCTGCATCTTTTGGGGCTTTTTACGATGCTGGCCGCTTCTGCTTGGGCGCAGGCGCCCTGCGTAGCCGTCTCATTGCCTTTGATCGAATCAGATACCGCCATCTCCGAGGGCCGCCGTCAGAAATTTCACGAGAACTTGGTCGCCGGCCTGAAAGATAGCGCCGGCCCCGCTGCCAGCGTCCTTAGCAGCAGCGAAGTTCAGGCCGCTTTGGCCGGCACCCCGGCCCTTTTGCGTTGCCACGAAGGTCCTTGCCTACGCCAGCTCGCCGAGCGCTTGAAGGCCGACCGTTTGATTTTGGCGCGCATCGACATCAAAACCGTAGCCGGCGGCACGGCTTATAAAATCGCCCTGTCCGTCTATGATCGAAATGGCGCCGTTCTGCCGATGAAAAACACCGAATCATGCGGAGACCAAGCCGAAGGTTGTACGCTGGTTCGCGCTTTTGACTCTTTGCGACGGGCCACCGCCAGCATCGCCGCTCTGGCCACGGGATTAGCGGCCCCATTGCCTGCGGTCCCTACAGAACCCGCGGCAAAAAGCGCTGCCACAGCCCGGCCTGCGTCTTCTGCGCCGGGGAATTTCGATGCCCCAAACAAAGATACAGAGACGGCGGCCCCGGCAACTGGGCCGCCGCCGTCTCCCTACGCCAAATTCTATCGATACGGCTCTATCTCGGCAGCAGTGGCGACCGGAGTTTTTGTCATCGCCTCGATTCCATTTTTGGTGTTTGCCGCAAAAGACGGCCAAACCACTTGCGCGCCTAGCGTCCCGCGCAACCAATGTCCAACCATCTACACAGGCAACCTTGGCCCCGGGCTTGGACTACTCCTCGGCGGCGGCCTGCTCAGTGCCGGCGCCTTTGGCGTTCTATTTTATCTGGATCGCAAAGAGTATAGTCGCACGCACAGATAGCGAGTCACGCGACGGAGGTCGAGAGATGAAGAATCAAGCGACAAAAACCGCGCGCTGGCTTTTGAGCTTTGCAGTCGAGTTGCTGCTTTTTTGCCAGTGCACGGCGGCCAATCCAGATTTTTTGGAGGGCGCTTTTTGTACCCCGGGAGCTCGACGCTGCGGGCCGCCGCGAGATCGGCCCATTGCGCTTGTCTGCGGCTATGATGCAAGCAAAAGTCCGGTCTGGCTGGAAGAGCCATGTCCAATCGGCAGCGAATGTGCAGACGGGCAGTGCACCGCCGCAAAGGACACACCGCCCTGCCAAAGCCAAGCTGATTGCACAGGCACGCAAAGCTGCGTCCCGCTTTTGCACGACAATGCCTTAAGCAACTTTTGCGTACCCAGCCAGCCCGCGGCCAAACCCGCCGGGGCACCGTGCAGCGTGGACAGCGATTGTCAAAGTTATCACTGTCTAGAGCAGCAAAAAGGCCGCTTTTGCCTGCTTGCCTGCAGCAGCGAAAACAACTGCGCATCTGCCAATCACTGTCAGTCCCTAAGTGTTACCATCGCCGGCGTTCAAGGAACTATCGCTTCATGCAGTCCGCGCTAAAAGGCAGTTAGGGCGCAACGAAAAGAGATCTCGATGGCGGAACAAAAGTGTAAAGATTGCAGTCACGAAAATCCGCCGGCGGCCCTTTTCTGTGAACACTGCGGCAAGCCGCTTTATGCCGCGGCGCGCGATCCGCTGGTCGGTCAAACCATCGCCGGGCGCTACTACATCATCGAGCGCCTCGGTCAAGGCAGCGCCGGCGTACTGTACCGGGCCGAGCATGTCACCCTGCGCCGCCGCATGGCCATCAAGCTTTTGCACAAGCATCTTGCGCAAAGCGATGAAGCCGTCGAGCGCTTTCGCCGCGAAGCGATCACGGTCTGCGAAATCGACAATGATCACATTCCGCAGGTCCATGACTTTGGCCGCGCCGACGATGGCCGGCTATTTTTCGCCATGGAATTTCTGGAAGGCGAGCCGCTGTCGCAGACCCTTGCGCGCGAAGGGCGCATCTCTATCGAGCGCACCATCGACATCATCGAGCAAGCCGCAGACGGCCTGATGGAGGCCCACACGCTTGGCTATGTGCATCGCGATTTGCGACCGCGCAGTATTTTTTTATCGCGCCGCCGCAGCCGGCCGGATTTCGTGCGCATCCTGGACTTTGGTTTGGCCAAGCTCGTAAATCCCGAGGCCGATGCGCAGCGGACGACGCTGGGCATGACCTACGGCGATCCGCGCTACATGGCCCCGGAACAAGCTCGCGGCGAAGCCTTGGATCGGCGCGCCGACATTTATTCGCTGGGCGCCATCGCCTTTGAGTCCCTGACCGGCGAACCGCCTTATGTAGACGAGGATGCCGTTCAGATCTTGAGCAAGATTTTGGATGCGCCGGTACCGCGGGTGCGCGACCGGCGTCCCGACTGCCCGGCCTGGCTGGAATCCATCGTGCGGGTCGCGCTTAGCAAGCTGCCTAGTGAGCGTTTTCAAACCGTCACGCAGCTTCTGGATGCGCTAGAGCGCAAACAAGTCCTAAAAACTCAGCCGCCGATGCCCGGGTCTAGCAAAGCCCCCGTCCTCAAACCGGCGGCACAGGGCCTAGCCATTCGGCAGACGCTGGCCTATCCGGCGGTTGCACCGAATGCGCCCAAGCTCGCTTCGGCCCCTGTTTCAAAGGCAGAAAGCCCTTTGGAGCCGCGGGTCGGACCGCGGGTCGCAATGCCGATTGCGACGGCGGCGGCCGCGCCCTCTACCGAGATAAAAGCCGCCGCCCCGCCAAAGTCGGCGCCGCCCGAGGAAAAGGCGGTGCCGCCCTCAGCGCCAGCTTCGACGGCGGCCCCAAGTCCAAATGCACCGACCGATGTCGCGGCAGCCGTGTCTGGGCCCAATTTTCCGCCCGGCAAATCAGCCACCCCGCCCCGCAGCGATCCCACCCCGCGCACGGTAAGCGCTCTGCTTGAAGAACAAGCCCAAGACTGGCTGGAAACTGTACAGACGCACGTTTCTGAAGAAAAACCGACCCGACTGGTGGTAGCGCCTAAAGAGCCTGACCCACCTCCACCCAAAGATCTTGATACGACTCTGCCAACCCCCAAAGTAACTCCGCTGGCTGCCGAGGATGTAACTCGGCCGCAGATGAAGCGCAACGACAGCGCCGCCACGCCGGACGATCAAGCGACGGCAATTTGGTTCGCGGCGGATGCGGCAAATAACGACGAAGATTTTGCCGACGACGTAGACGAACACACGCTGTATACCGTATCGCCGCAGCGCTACATTCGCTGGGCCGGGGCGGCGGTGGCGGTGTTGGGCGTGCTTGTCATCTGCTGGCTGGCGTTACGCGGCCCGGCGCATTCACCACCCGCTTCATCGTCCGCCAGCAATTCTCTTGCGGAAATGACGACTGCGCCGAGCACAAATTCTTCTTCGCCCGTTTCGCCAAAACCCGCAGATGCTGGGTTGGCCCCTAACCCAGCGCCTGCCGCCGCGCCAGGCGCGCTGGCCGCTGCCAAGGACGCATCGATGCAGCCGCTTTTTCAGGCCGTGCCGGACTTGGCAAAGCCACCGGCTGCGCCCCCTGTTTCAGCGCCGCCTTTGGCCAAACCGCTGCTCGATGCGCCCAAACCGAGCGCGCCCTCCCTAGTGGCGCCTGCCGCCACGACGCCCGTGTCGGCCGCCAAAACCGCGACGGAGCCGCCTAAGCCCGGGGTTTCAGCAACGGCAAAGCCAATTTCAGCCGCCGCGGTTGCAGAATCAGCAAAGACTGCCCCCAAAGAAGAACCCGCAGCGACAGCCGAGGTTGCCGCCAACCCCAAGACTTCAG
The DNA here is from genome assembly GCA_964460115.1 of uncultured Myxococcales bacterium. Classification (GTDB taxonomy): domain Bacteria; phylum Myxococcota_A; class Polyangia; order Palsa-1104; family JAEUJZ01; genus JAEUJZ01. Next base: position 29,436 of record CAYWPR010000024.1, on the reverse strand, counting down.
AGGTGGCCTCCCTGATTAGCCTTGGCAAAAAGCGCCTAGAGGACGGCGAACCTGATGCGGCGATGCAAAGTTTTGCCCGCGCCCTCGAACTCGATCCGCATAGTGGCGAGGCCGCCGGTGGGCTTGGCGAGGCGGCTTTTGAGCAAGGCGACTTTGAAGAAGCGGTGCGTCAACTTGAAAAGGCCGTGCGCATGGCTCCGCGCAAGTCGCGCTACCAGGAATTTTTGGCGTCGGCGCAGTTCAAACTGGGCCGCTACAGCGATGCAGCAGAGACCAGTCGGCGCATTCTTAAACAAGATCCCGCCTCGAAACGTGCCAAGCAGACTCTAGAACAAGCCGAGAAGAAACTCTCCTCTCCTTGAACGCTTTAGATTTTAGAATTCTTAGCGGGTACAAAAAGATGCGCCGCCTAGGGCTACGCATTGTCCGCCCAAGCAATCGGCGAAACTGGTGCAGCGGCGCGGAGCACAGACCATAGTTCCAGCCGGTTCGGTAGGAAGTTTGAAGCCAAGCGCACCGCTTGCCCCCGCGGGCAGGCAATCCAAAAGCGGATCGCCACACGGCTGCAGTGCATCGCAACGCAACAGGCAGCGCGCCCCCGCGGGCGCAGGAGGCGCCGGACCGTTCCATACCGCACAAGCGGCGCTGCTTGGACAGTTTGCGTCGCAAGGGGCGGTGCACAGGTCGCGCAAACCCAGCGTCTCGCATAGCCCCAAGGCGCAGGCGCTGGGGCTCGGCTTTTCGTCTCCGCCGATGCAGCTTTGCCCAACGCCCCCCGGCGTGCCGGCAAAGCAAGCGCGACCCCAAGTGTAGGGGCCGCCCGCCGGTGCGGCAGCTTGCAAGAGCGGCAGTTCGCGGCACGACAAATCGCCACGGCAGTCTGCATTCCCCTTGCAAGATGGAACACAGATGGGCCGACGCCAAGCATCGCTAGCTGCACCGCCATCGACGTTTTGGGATACCGCGCTGCGTGACAAATCAAGACAAACGCTGCCTGCTGGGCAGGCCATGGCATCGCAGCTTTGCGTGCACATTCCAGCGCGTAGGCCGGCCGGGCAGCTTCCATCGCTTGCGCCCTGGCCGCACAGACAGCGCAGGCCGCTTGCGCATTGTATATCGCTGTCACAAGCAGCGCCTAGACGCGCCGGCTGCACGATGATGACGCCTGCCGCCGCCGCGGTTCCGCCCGGTCCAGCAACTCCCAAAGAGACTCGATAGGTTCCCGGTACAGACAGAAGTACCTCGGGGGCTACCGCGTGACTGCTGGCCTCATCCAAAAGCGAGTCGCTGCCGCCGTCGGGCAAAATGCCGGCATCGCCATCTTGCGTTCCGCCGTCGCGCGGCTGCACGTCGCGCATAAGCTGAAAGCGGTGCGTGGTTGCGCCCACAGCCAAAAGCACCAGTCGCACCCGCAGCGGTGCCACCCCCGAGCATTGCGGTTCCAGATCGAGCCCCGTACTGGGCAAGCCAAAGCTTAGCTCTTTGCAGCCGCTGATCGTAAAAAGCCCCAAAATGGCCGACCCGCCGCCATCTAGAATGGCCGAGCTGCCGTCGCTGCTACCGTCCCCTCCCCCTCCCGACAAAGCCAGCGGCGGCTGCAAACAGGCCCACAGCAAGGTCGCGGCTGCCGCCACGAGCAGGCCGGCACCGACTGCACCGCGAATTCGGTTGGCCAAAAGGTCGCCCATCAATTCGGGAGTATACTCTTTAGACGAAAGGCCAACCTGGTGTAACGCGTCAAATCGCCGGTCTCCTGCACGGCGCGGCGCAAAGCACGCGGGTCGCCGACCAGCACCACGAGCTTTTTGCCTCGTGTCACCGCGGTATAAAGCAGATTGCGACGCAAAAGCGGATAGTGCTGCAGAAGCAGCGGCACGACCACCGCTTTGTACTCGCTGCCCTGGCTTTTATGAACGCTGACGGCGTAGGCCAGTTCCAATTGCTCGAGTCCGTCTTCATCGTAAAGGACTTCGCGCTCATCGTCGTAGCGAACGAGCAGACTGCCTTCTTCTAGATCAATGGCGACGACTCGGCCCACATCGCCGTTCCATACTTCCCGTTCATAGTCGTTGCGCACCTGCATAACCTTGTCGCCAACCACAAATCGCCGCCCGCGACTGTTAAGCAGGCGACCGGCCGCCTCGGCATTGCCAAGCTCAGGCAAAAGCGCCACCTGCAGCACGCGATTTAACTCCTCGGTGCCCACTTCGCCGCGGTGCATGGGCGTTAGAACCTGAATGTCGGCCAGCGGATCAAATCCGAAACGCTGTGGAATGCGTTCGCGCAAAAGCCGTACCACGACGTCGCGTACTTGCATGGGGTCGGTGGCTTCGATGAAGTAAAAATCGCCTGGCACAGCACTTCGGTCGACGGAATTAGGCATTTGGCCGGCAAGGATGCGGTGCGCATTTTCCACGATGCTGGAACCTTCCGCCTGACGAAAGATCTGCGTCAGCCGAGTCACCGGCAGCCGGTCGGCATCGATCAGGTCGGCAAGCACCCGCCCGGGTCCCACCGAAGGCAGTTGATCCACATCGCCGACGAGGACCACCGTCGTGCCACTTCCCACTGCACGCAAGAGCGCTAAGGCCAGCCCGACATCGAGCATCGACGCTTCATCGCAGACCAAAAGGTCGGCAGTGATTTCGCTTTTGGACAGGGCGGGCGCTTCCCCCGGACGCAGCTCTAGCAAGCGATGCACTGTAGAGGCGCTATGGTGTGTCGCCTCACTAAGCCGTTTGGCAGCACGTCCGGTCGGAGCCACAAGCCGCACTTGCAGTCCGGCGCGCAAATAGGCACCGACGAGGGCCCTTATGATTGTCGTCTTGCCGGTGCCGGGACCGCCGGTCAGAATGCAAAAAGGCGCCGCTTCGACCTGAGCCAGAGCGGCCCGCTGTCCGGGGGCCAAATCAAGCTGAATCGGCGCATTTTGTATATGCGGAACGCGTCGCCGCTGCGCCTGGCCGAGCCGCTTTACCTGATGCGCCAACGCCACTTCCATGCGATGCATGCGCGCGCTAAAAACGCAGCCGTCTTCGATGATGACTTCTTCGCGCTGCACAAGAGTGCCAAGCGCGGCCGCCAATGCCTCCACTTCAATCGGCGGCGCGACGGCGTTGGGTGGCGAAGAAGGCGAAGCAGTTTCGCTGCCGAGCAGCGCCAAGGTGCGCTGAAAAAGCTCGGCTTCTGGCAGGTAACAATGGCCGCTATCGGCAGCGCTTTCCAATACGTGGCGCAGCGCAGCCTCTATGCGCAAGGGGGAATTGGCGGCGATTCCAACGGCACGAGCAATGCGATCGGCAATCTGAAAACCAATTCCGCTGACTTCACGTCCCAGGGCATAGGGGTCTTCTTGAACCTTGGCGATGGCCCCCTGCCCATAGCGCTTGCGAATGCGCGCGGCGTAAGCCACCGAGATGCCTAGGCCCTGCAAAAAAACCATGACTTCGCGCTCTTCGCGCCGCACTCGAGCGTCAGCAAGCGCGCGCTGCGCCCGCCTTTTGCCGACGCCTTTGATCTGAGCAATGCGAAACGGTTCGCTTTCCAGTACTTCCAGCGCATTGGCGCCGAACTTTTCGACGATTCGCGCCGACAGTTCGTGGCCCAAACCGCTTAAAGTGGTTAGGTAGCGCTCGACGCCGCGGCGCGTCTGCGGCCCGGTGGGCACAGCCAGTTCGGCGCGCAGTTGACGACCGTACTGCGCATGCCGCTCCCAGCGACCGACGACTTGCAGGGTTTCGCCGAGCTTGACGGCGGCAAGCTGGCCGACTACGCACAAAGGACGCTCGGCGCCGTCGATTTCCAGCTCTACGACCGCGAATTCGCCATCGGCAGAGGCATAGACCACCCGCCGCACCGTTCCCTCCAGACGCACCTGCGACGCATCTTGAGTAGCGGTAGAAAAAACCGGCGAGTCAAACAGACGCAGCGCCTCTTTTTTGGGCGCTGACTCGTTCATCCCTCGCAAGCGGCTGCGGTACGCAGCTCGGCCGTGATTTCGGCGGCGACTTCGCGAGCTCGCACGATCTCTGCTGCCGTGTAGGAAATCGCCCCCACCGCCGGATGTCCGCCACCGCCATAACGGCCGCAAATTGCGGCGATGTTGGCGCTGCGCCGAGCCGGCTGCCAGGGATTGCTGCCCACGCTGATTTTGGCGCGACCGGGCATCAGCATGACTCCGACGACATAATGGGCATCGGGATAAAGATAGTAGGGAACGAACTTGCTGACAGCGCTCAGTTGTTCATCGCTGAGGTCATAGGTGACGACGCCGTCGTGTAAGCGCGCGCGCGCGCGCAAAATCTCAATCAAGCGCTGGCTTTGCTGACGCAGCGGCGAAAGACCGCGCACAATGTAGTCCGAGGCGGCAATCTCGAGCAGGCTGCGACTGCGCAGGTCTTCGATGAAGCGCCGCTTCAGCGGCACTTCGCGGTTAGATTCGACCCAGGTCATAAGCTGTAGCGCTGGCTCTTTGCATTCGACGGCTTGCGCCGGGTCGCGAAACTTCGCGCCGTCGATTAAGTCCGCCCACTCGATAAGATCGTGAAAAGGAGCGGTGTCAAAGCCGTAGACTTGCGCGCTTTTCTGCGCCAAAAATTTGCTGCACGACTGCGCATGCGGGTCGTAAAAATGCTGCGGGTTGTGCGCTTGCGCAAAGTGCGCCTCATCCGCCGGGGACATAAAAGCGCTTTGGTGGTGATCAAACCAAAAGTCGAGCCGCGGGTCGGCGGAGTAGCGAAAATCGACGCAAGCATGCACGGTGCGTGTCTCGGCCGAGGTGGACTCGCAAAAAGCACCGCGAAAGACGTCGCCGGGGCCGTGGCTCATGCCGTGGTACTCAAAGCGGGCCGTGCTGTCGATATGGCGACGGTACACTTCGCTAAACAGCGCGGCAGAGGTCGCGCCGTCAAAGCAGTTGTCGTGAAAAAGGACGCGCACCTTCATCAGATGTGTATCTCTTTCCAGGTGCCGGTGCGGAATTTTAGAAACATGACCGCCGCCAGCGCCGCGACATAGAAAATCATCGCGCCCCAGACCCCCCACAGTCCCAGGTGAAATGTGATGCCGCACAGATAGGAAAGGGGAATGAGGCAGGTGTTGTGCAAAAGCAGCTCGGCGGTCATCACAAACATCGTGTTGCCAGCGCCATAAAGAGCTTGGGTGAATACCAAAGCGATGGCGATGATTGGCGTGCACAAGCCAAGCAGACGCAGAATCGGTGCCGCGGTACGAACGACGTCGAGATCAGGATTCCAAAAGCGCAGAATCGGCTCGGCGTAGGCGCTTAAAAACAGCCCCACGGTCAAAAACAGCACGCCGCCAATGCGCGCCGCGGTATAGGCGTAACGTTCGGCAAGCTCCGCAGACTTGGCTCCCATGCTTTGGCTGACCAAGGTGGCTGTGGCGGTGCCGTAAGCGAGGCAACTGATAAAGACCAGCATCAAAACATTGATGATGTTCGATGTGGCGGTTGCATTGATGGTACGGCCAACGCCAAAGCCCGCTTTCTTGTCTAAAAGCCCGACGACGTACAGCACAAAACCAAAGCCGACCATCGCCACCATGGTCGCGACTCCGGAAGGCACCGATAGCTTGACGATGCGCCACATGGTCTGCGCGGACAGATTGCTCATTCGGCGAATGTGATAGCGCGCATACATAGATCGAAAGGACCACCCGACCATGATGAAAAGTCCGATATACGAACTGATCATCGAGGCCAAGCCCGCTCCGGGTACGCCCAGATGCGGCAAGTGCGCGCCAAACAGAGCCACTAGACCGCGGTGAACGGCATCGATTCCGACAATTCCGGGATGATCGGGCCCGTAAATCAGAGCGATGCACAAAAAGAAATTCACCAGATTCATGACGATGGCCACGCCCATGTGAACACGAGTGCGTCCGAGGCCATCGAAAAAGGACTTGTAGCTGGCGGTCACCACCATGCTGGTGATTTGCAGAAAGCGCCAGCGCAAAAACGGTACGCCCAGCGTCAGCACCGCCGGATCTTTGTTGAAGATGCGAAACAGCGACGGCGCCGACAAGTAACAAACCACCGTCATGAGAATCGATGACAAAAGGGCCACGGCGACAGAGTTTGTCGAGACTGCGCCCGCGCCTTCATGGTCTTCCATGCCGACGCGACGTGCCGTCATCGCTTGGGTGCCCACCGTAATCGCCGCCAGAAAACCGCCGAACATCCACAGCAGTATCTGACTAATCTGCACTGCGGTCTGGCCCGGAGTGGACTCAGCAACCGCCAGATGGCCAACCAGAACGTGATCCACTTGGTTGATCAGCGTCTGGGTCAGCATCGCCAGCATCACCGGATAAGACAGCGATAAAATCCGGCGGCTCAGAATAGGGTCAAACCAGGACATTATAGATGGCCGTAGGGCGGTTCTAACACATCGCGACGCCGCGCACCGTAGAATTCCGCAGCTTCCGCGTTTTCAGCCGGCGCAAAACCCTTTAGGTCACGACGTAGCCGTCAATAAATCGCTTCTAGGCCAAAGCGCGCAAAGCTTCGCGGTCGGCCAGGATGACTTTGCGGCCCTCGGTCTGAATGAGCCCCGAGCGTTTAAACTGGCTCAAAGTCAGCGACACGGTTTCACGAGTAGAACCGATGAGGTTGGCCATTTCCTGATGCGTGATCTTCAGCGCCACCAGCGTGCCTCGGCTGTCGTCAATGCCGTATTCGGTAGCGAGCCGCAGCAAAAGCTCGGCGAGCTTGGCGTTCACGTCTTTGAAAATCAGATTCTCCAGCTTGTTTTCGATATCGCGCCGCCGCTGCGCCAAAATCTTGCTCAAGCGATAACCGACGATGCCTTCACGCTGAATCAGCCGCTCAAATTGATTGCGTTCGACCTCGGCAATCAGCGAACCGTCCATCGCTTCGGCCATTTCTTCGCGCGGTCCGCCATCGATAAGACACAGTTCCCCGAAAAGCTCGCCCGGGCTGCGATAATCGAGCGTCAGTTCCTTGCCGTCGCGCGTCACTTTGCTGATTTTGACGCGACCGCTGCTTAAGAAAAATACCGCGCGTCCCGGATCTCCGGGCAGGTAAATGACGTAGCGGCGGCGCACTTCAAGCAGTTGCACCGACTCAGCGAGCCGGACGAGCGTGTCGTGCGTCAAGTCCTGAAGCAGGGGCAGCTTCTTTAAGCACCACAGCGCGCGCTTTTCGTCTTGAAGCGAAATGGTCGATTCCCGTTGCGGCATGCGCGGATTCATACATGAACCTTCATGTAAGGGCAAGCATTGGTCGGAAAGGTTACGTTTCAGTGCGTGTTGGTTGGATTAGGTACATATTGTTGCGTTCGCTAAGAAAGTCAAAGCTTGTGCCAACTTAGGCCGGCTAGCAGGGGCGGCTCTTCGAGGGCCAGCGTATAGTCGGCGCGGCGGTTGCGCAGCTCATCGGTATTGTCGGCGGTTTTGACGCGTGGCTGGCGTTCGCCTACGCCGACAAAGTAAATGGGTACGCGCAGGCCTTGCTTTTGAAAATAACCGGCGATGGCGCGGGCCCGATTTTGCGACAAGCTCAGGTTGTCGCCGTCGCTGCCTACCGTATCGGTGTGACCAGCGACAAAAAGCCGCGGCGCCGGCGGATTGGCGATTACGCCGCTTTTGGAAAAGCGCTGCAGGGCGCTTTCGACGCGTTCTAAGGCCGTGGCGATTTTGCGCAAGGACTCGTCGAGCTTGCTGCGTTCGCCATCGCTTATCTCGGCAGAACCGCTTAAGAAGTTGACGTCTTCATGCGGCACGGTCATCGACCATGGATATAGGTCGATGGTGGCGAAATTGCCGTCGTGGTCATATAGGCTGAGATTCAGTCGCAGAACCGTTCCTGCGGTCGCCTGGGCCGCGCTTTCCCACGGCAGCCGCAACCAGGTGCTTGGCGGCTCCTCGGCAAATGTGACGCGGCCGCTGCCGATTTCGCTGCCGTCGTCGCCGTAGACGTGCACTTCGCCGCGGCGGGCCGGCACCGACAACTGAACTTCGACGTAGTGTTTATCCAGGCTAAGGTGGCTGGAAAAATAATTGGGGTCGTAGCGAATCTCCAGCTTGCGGCTGATTTGAGTGGTCAGATCCACGACTTCGCGCTTCCACAGCTTGCCGCCGGCCTGACACTGTATCATTCCGCGCCAGTGTGTCGTGCCGAGCTTGCCGCGCCCGAGCGGCACAACCAATTTCTGACCCGCGGCAAGTTTCTTGGCGCTGAAATTTTGCGGCGCGGATTCTGTCGAGGGTTGTCCGTCAGCGGATTTTATAGGTTCTAGGGCCAGGGTCAGGTCTTTAAGGTCTTCGTCGGCAAAAAGAGTCAACGTCGGCCGTTCCGGCGCAAAAACCCGCGCCAGAGGCAAAATGCGCAGCGGATCGGCAGCGGCCCTTGAACTAAAAAATAGGCATAGGCCAAGCGCCCCGGCAAACCTCAGGGCTCGCGCCACTGCAATGCAGAAATGGACCAATCGACGACGCTGCGCAGCTTGCGCCGGCGCGCTCAAGGAGGATACGACGAACATGGATGCAGCGTATCGCCGGGCGTAACGGACGTAAAGCGTCGAGCAGTAGGCGACGGACTATTGCGGAGGGCGCCCGAGTAGTGCGTCTAGCTCGGCAGCCGTCGCCTCGGGCGTACGTGATTCTAGATGCACGTCCCAAAGCTTCACGGCGCCGCTTTGCGTCCCGGTGGCCAAAAGCTGACCGTCCGGGCTAAATGCCAGCGAGGTAAAAACTTCGCCCAGATCGCCTCCGTCTCCGAGCAGGCTGGTCAGATGCAAACCGCTGCGGCCGTCGTAAATATCCAGGCCCTGACCGATGCTGGCCAAACGCGTGCCGTCGGGGCTAAATACGGCCGTATCGCGAATTTTATTGCTGGTGCGGGCAAGGGACAAGGCGGCGACCAGGCGGCCGTCCTGGCTGCTCCACAGCCAGGCACGCTCGCCGCTGTCTACGGTCAAAACGCGCTCGCCGTCGGGGCTATAATATACGCCGCGCACCGTGCCGACCTGAGACCCTAAGGTCCAAAGGCTTGCAGCGCTGGCCGTCGCGAAAATGCGCGCTGTGCGATCCGCGGATCCGGTCAAAAGCCGTTTTCCGTCGGGTGCAAAGACAACGGCGCGCACGGCTTCGCTATGGCCGTCAAAGACGCGCAGCAATCGACCGCTTTTGCCTTCAAAAAGCCGAACGCTATGATCCTCGCCGGCAGTGGCCAAAAGTTCGCCGTCGGCACTAAAGGCGGCGGCGCTAATCAGGCCGGTGTGCCCATCTAGGATGCCAAGCCGGCGAGAACCTTGCGGCGACAGAGCATGCAATTCGGCAGCAGCCTTGTCCTTGTCGTCAAGCAAAAGCGGTGCGGTGATCACGCGGTCGCCGGCTTTGGACACCGCCAAGGCGCGGCCCAGATCTAGCTGTTCGCCGAATGCAACGCGAATTTGACCGCTGCGGCTATCAATGACGCGCACCACACAAGGGGTGCGACCAGCGCTGCCGTTGCCGCCGGAAACCACCGTCACTACGTGTTCTTGTTCGGGCGTACTAGCGCTTGTGAAAAAAGCCTGGTCGATGGCCCGCTGAGAGCCTTCTATATCCAGAAGCCGGTCGCCGCTTTTGACTTCCCAAATGCGCGCCGAGCCGTCGCGGCTGGCCGAAAGCAGGCGGCTGCCGTCGGCGCTAAAGGCGACGCGAGTCACCTCACTTTGATGCCCTTCGATGGGGCGGGGATAGCGGTCGATGTGGCTGCGCCAGATGCGAACGGTGCCGTCGCCGCTTCCGGTGATGAGCAAACTGCCATTGGCATTCCAGGCGGCGGCCAAAATGGGGCCGCGATGTCCGCGCAGGGCGTAAAGCGCCTGACCGGTACGCCCGTCCCAAATGCGAACGATTCCATCTGTGCCGCCGGTGACGATACGGCGGCCGCTTGGGCTAAAGGCCACGACGCCTTTGAATTCGCTGGCGGCGCTTGAGTCCGCGGACTCGGCGCTGCGTACCGACAGACTGGCTCGCATATGGCCTAAAATGCGATCCCACAGCTCTAAAGTTCCGCTTTCGCTGGCGATGACCATGCGGCTGCCGTCGCGACTAAGCGCCAGGATTTGGCTATGGCGAGGATGACCGACCGGCAAAAATAGCGGCCTGCCAGTCTGACTGTCCCACAGCCGAGCCGTGCCGTCGGCACTGATCGTCATGATAGATTTGCCGTTGGCCAGCGTAAAAGTGGCCGAATACACGGTACCGCTATGGCCGATAAGCACGGTCAGAGCTTGGCCGGTCTTCCCATCCCACAGTCGCGCCGTCTGATCGGCGCTGGTCGTAACGATGCGGCTGCCGTCGGGGCTAAACACCGCGTCTTTGATGTTTTCGCTATGGCCGGAAAGCGTTGCGCGCAGCTGCCCGCTTTGCGCATCCCACAGAAATGCGGTTTTGCCAGCGGCGGTAATTAGATTTTGGCCATCGCTGGAAAAGTTGGCCAAAAGCACCGCGGCAGAATGACCGCCTAGGCTGCTCAGCGGTTTTCCGCTTGTTCCATCCCACAAGTGCGCCACCGTGTCGCTGGCCACCGTGACGATGCGCTGACCATCGGGAGAAAACCGGCACAGCCAGGGCTGGCCGGCTGGCTCGGTCAGCGTGGCGAGGGGTTCTACATGGTTTTGATTTGGCGCCACAGCCGCGGACAAGGCGTTTTGCTCGACCGGAAACAGCCTACACGTGGAATCTTCCGCCAAACTTAGCACCCGCTGTCCATCGCTGCGAAACCAAGCGCCAGTAATCGCCGCGCGATGGCCCACAAAGCGCTGAAGCAGCCGGCCGTTTGGCATCGCAAAGATGCGCAAGCTAAGGTCGCGGCTGCCAGTCAATACGAGTTGCCCATCGAGGCTAAATGCCACGGCGGATACCGCTTGTTCGTGCGGCAAGACGGCAAGCTCAAGGCCTAGACGCGATTGCAGCCAGGGCAGCAAAAAGCGCACCCCGGTCTCGTGATTTCCAAGCGTGTAGGCTTGCAGATATTGACGGGCCGCACCGACCAAATCTCCACTTGTTAAAAGCTGCCGACCGCTATCGGCGGCACGGTGCGCGCGACGCTGCATTTCGCCCTGCGCTTGCTCGGCCTTATAGCGGCGGTAAGCCCGCTGGCCCATAAGCGCCAAACCGATGCCAAGTCCTGCAATAAGGACAACGGCCGTGAAAATAAAGCCCAGGCTCAGGCTTTGCCCTGCGCCGCGTTGTTTCTGACCGGCCATAGTCAGTCACTTTAACACCTCTTTTTCAAACGGCGCGCCGCCCCAAAGGCGTTCTATGGGTTGTCTGAGCGGCAAATACCAAGCTAAAATCGCTAATCGCCAGGCTTTTGCCTGGATGTGCAAGAGGATGCTTATGGGTCCTAGTCATCGTGCCGCCGAGCAAATTTCGCAGCGCAGTTTGAGATTGGGGTTCCTTTTTTCAGCGCTGTGCATAACGGCCTGCGCCCCGGAGGTGCTTGGCCCGGCGCCCGGCAACAGCCAAATGTCGCTGACGCCGCCCGACGCCCAAAGCAATCACAGCGTCGATTTATTGATTCGAAGCACCGCGGCGCCAAACCCGGTCAAAAGCGGGCAGCCGGTCACCTATATTTTGTCGATCAGCAACATCAGCCCCGCCTCTCCGGAAGGAAGCGTTCCAGCGGCCAGCGATGTGAAAGTAAGCTTTAGCATTGCGGCGGGAGCGGTTCTAGTCGGCACGCCGTTTGGCGATGGCTGGTCGTGTCAAACGCAGCAGACGCTAGTCACTTGTATACGCGCGGCGGTCACGCACGGGCTGGCCACTGATATCGTCATTACAGCGATTCCCGACATCGGCGACGGCACTTCACAGGCAGTGGCGCAAGTCACGGCCGGCACCGACGATCCCGACCTAGGCAATAACAGCGCCACGACCACGGTCAACATCAATTTCGATCCGGCAGGCTACAAGCAGCCGGTGCTCGGCGGCGGCGGCTTTGGCTGTAGCTACGCCGCAGAAACGGCACCGCTTGGATTTGGCAACTTTGGCGCGCTCTTTCTAGCTGCACTTTGGCGATACCGCCGGCAACCACGCAAAAGCAAAGCCTTCCGCGGCCAGTCCTAGAAGGAGTTTCGTTTGCGCCGTATGCTTCTCGACTCTGTTTGCGCCCGGCTTTGCGTCGCGCTTTGCGCCGCGCTGCTTTGCACGGCCTTTCAGGCCAGCGCGCAGACCAGCACCAATCGCGGCTTTCAGGTCAATCGCTATGAACCGACGAGCGCCGGCGAATGGTCCTTGCTGGTCGACCATCCCTTTTACAGCGCCACGCGTTATTTTGCAGCGGGCGTCACTCTGAACTATGGCCACAACCCGCTTGTCTCTGGTTTGCGCGATTTTGGTGGCAGCCTCACGGTGCAAGAAGCGGCAATTGCGCATCAATTGATTGGACATGTGGATCTGGCCGGATCTTTTCTCGATCGCGTGCTTGTAAGCGCCAGCTTGCCGATTACGCTGCTTGAGCGCGGCAAAGACGGCAGCAACGGCATCAGCCTGGTCAGCACAGCCGCCGTCGGCGATCCGCGGCTGGGGGTCAAGGTTCGGCTGTTTGGGCAGCCCTATCATGAACCCATCGCGCTGAGTCTGGGGGTGGACCTATGGATTCCCATAAACACGTTCAGCAATCCGCCGCCATTTCCCGAGCAAGTCGGCGAAACCGGCGTCCGGGTTCTGCCCAAAGCCATGCTCGGCGGGCTAGCCCGCCACGTCATGTGGTCGTTTACCGCCGGCTTTCTGTATAGGCCCGAGCAGTCCATTGGCGTATTGCCTCCCAATTCGAGCAATACGGTCGGTTCCGCCGTGCAACTAGGCGCGGCCATTGCCTATGCCCATTCCGCACTGCGGCTGGCGGTAGGCCCCGAGGCGCTGTTTAGCACGATGGTGGTCGGCGGCAGCGGCTTTCGGCAGGAAACCTCCAGCCTCGAACTTTTGCTTGGGGTTCATTACAATATCGCGCGGCTTTTGCAACTGAGTGCCGGCGGCGGCATCGGCCTTTTGCACGAACCGGGTACGCCGGACGGGCGGGCGCTTTTGCGTTTGAGCTATGCGCCCATGCCCAAAAGCAAACCTGCTGACCGCGATCACGACGGAGTGCTCGACAAAGAAGATGCATGTCCGACGACCCCAGGCGTGTACAGCGCCGATCCGCGCAGCAACGGCTGTCCGCCCGTTGTGGAAAGCGACAGCGACGGGGATAGCGTCGTCGATTCGCAGGATATGTGCCCGCGCGAGGCGATGGGCCAAAATCCCGACCCGCAAAAACTCGGCTGCCCGCTGCACGATGCCGATGGCGATGGCGTCTTTGACAACGAGGATCAGTGCATCGACGAAGCAATGGGCCAAAACCCCGACCCGCAAAAGCGCGGCTGTCCGCTGCGCGATCGCGACGGCGACGGTGTCTTTGATGCGCAGGATCAGTGCATAGAGGTGCCCGCCGGTGCCAATGCGGATCCGAGCCGGCCCGGCTGTCCCGACAAGGACAGCGACAGTGACGGCGTCTTTGATGCGCAGGATCAGTGCAAAGAAGTGCCCGCCGGTGCGTTTCCTGATTCGGCCCGGCTCGGCTGTCCCTTGCCGGATCGCGACGGCGACTTTATTCCGGATCCGCTGGATGCCTGCCCCGACAAGCCGGGCGCACCCGCCGCGGATGGCAAAAAGAACGGCTGTCCGGGACTCGTCGAGATACAGGGCGGCCAAATTTTGATACTGCGGCCGATCTTTTTTGCCGCGAGCAAAGACACGGTCTTAAAGAAGAGCTTCCCGGTGCTTGATGCGATGACCACCGCGCTGAAGCTTACGCCGACGATTAAGAAAGTGGCGGTCGAAGGGCACACCGACAATACCGGCAAGGCGGAACGCAATCGCGCGCTTTCCGAACGTCGAGCGCAAAGCGTCATGAAATACCTCATCGCGCACGGCATTGACCAAAGCCGTTTGGAGGCACATGGCTATGGTCCGGATCGACCGATCGCGGACAACAAGAAAGCCAAGGGCCGCGCGCGCAACCGCAGAACCGACTTCCGCATCATCGATCCGCCGCCACCTGCGGCCCCGGCCCCGGCCCCGATAAGTGCCGCACCGGCGGCGCCAGCGCCGGCCCCAAAGGCCGCTTCGCCAAAAACTCCAACCAAGGAAGCTAAGGCCAAAAAAGCCAAAAAGGCCAAAAAAGCCAAAGCCAGAACCGCGGGTCCTAACTAGGGAGCCTTGCTGGAGTCGAAAACCATCGGTGTCAGCGGCGGCACCGAGTCGTCGAGTAATTTGCGAAACTGGGCGCGCAAAGGCATGAGCGTAGACGGCTGTAGCGCGGCGAACTGGACGGTTCGCCGGCCGGCGGCGCCGTCAAGCTGTAGCAAACCTTGCGCTGCTCGAAAAAGCGACATCGGATCATTGCGAAACACCGGATCACTTCGATAAAGCAGCAATAGATTGCGCAACGCGGCCACGGTCTTGCCGTCAGAGGAATCGAAGGCGCTAGGTCGGTGTAGCGCAATCAGGGCCGCGACGATTTCCTTCAGAGCCGTCTGCGGCGTGCTCGGGTCGAGCAAACGTTCGATCAGCACCGGTACCGTCTGAGTTGCTTCCAAAGCGGCCGCCACTTGCGCCAAGATGTCAAGGCCCCGCGGCCGACGGTCTTGCAGAAAGTCATAGCTTTGCGCAAGGGCCGCAGCGATAAGCTCGCCGGCTTGGCGATTGCCGCTTTTCAAAAGGGTCTCGCCCGCGGCGCGCGCCAATTGCGGGGGCAGCCCCTCTGCCGTAATGATTCGCAGAAGTTCTGCCGTAGCCTCACGTTGCCAGGCCCCATCCCCTTCCGACCGGTTCCACAGCGCTTGCACGGCGAAAAGTTTTACCGATAAGAAACTGCTGTCTTTGTCAAAGATGATTTCATGAAGCACAGAAGGCAGCGCTGCGACGGCGGCGGGCGTAGCAGCGGCGGACGGCGCAAAACCTGAGGCCGCGAAAGTGGCCCCCAGCACCTGCTGGCCGGGTTTTAGCGTCACTCGCTTTTCAAAAATTCGAGCCCCGGTATTTCGATCAAGCGCGCCGATTTCGCCGTCCTGAGCAACAAACAGCACGTTTTTATCGGTCAGTTCGGAAGCCATCAGGTTCTGACGCGGGTGCGCATAGGCCCAGCGCACGGCGCCGCCCCCCGTATGGACGCTAAAAAAGAACCGGTAGCTGTGCCAGATCACCTGGTGATCGCGAAATTCCAGTCGGTGGTCGCCCTGCAGCGCCCCCTCCCAGAGCAAGCGATTGCGATCCAAAGCGCCAAAATAGGCCTGCTCGGGACGATAGCCATCCCAATTCAGAGCAACGCGAGCGCGGTCGCCAAGCTGCGGCTCGGCGTAGGCAATGTCGGCTTTTTTCGCCTGAACGCTGGACTCCGTCAGTAAGGCCACGCCTTTTTCGCCGACCCCGTAATAGATGCCGTTTTCGGCGGCCTGCACAAAGCCGATTTGATCGTCCTTTTGACGAATGCGGGTGAGTTCGCTGCCGGTCTGGGCGTCTAAAATGACGACTTCCTGATAGCGAAACGGCAAGGCCAATAGTCCGCCTTTGACAGCGGGAGCCCCGACGGAGCCACTTGTGGAAATGCGCCATTTCGGCTCGCCGCGAGCCGAAAGCGCGGTGATATGGCTACGCCGCTGACCGGGTCCCTGCCTGTCGTCTTGGCTGCGAGTGACATAATAGACGCCCCCGTCGTCAGCGACGAGCCCGACTAGAGTTTCATCCGTCGGAATTTTGACGCGCCCAAGGGGTGCACCGCTATGGGGCTCGCGCAGAACTAGCTCGGAGTTGCCCTCGCGATATACCAGCAGCCCCTTGGTGACGGCGAAGCGCGAACGGGCGTCTGAGGCAATGGCAAAGGCCAATTGGCCACTTTGGAGGTCAAAACCATACAGCGTCTTTTCAACGGCCGGCTGGTCTTTTTTCGCCCGCGAATCCGGGCCGGCCAGAATGTAGACCATGGCCGAGCCGCTTTGAGCATCGCCCGATGCCAAGGCAGGTTCCGAGGCTGACGCAGCGGCAGCCCTGGGCAAGCGGCCGAGCGTCGGTCGCAGGGTAGTCAGCTGGTTGTCCTGAGCATGCACCGAAAAGGGCGGCTCGGCGCATCCGACTAGACCGACGAGGCCAAGGGCAAGCAAAGTCCAAAGGCAAGCACTCATTTGGCAGTCCTTTGTTCGACGATCTTCTGGGCCTCGATGCGCGATGGCCGCTGTTTGTCTTTGGCCGTTTCTTTCAGATAGTCGCCAAGTATGTCCAGGGTTTGTCCTCCGGGCATTTTGCCGATGGTCTTGACCACTTGCAGACGCACGGGCTCGGGACCAAAATCGGCGCGCAAAAGCAAAGCGCCGAGCGTCTCTAGAATCATTCGATCGGGCACGCTGCCAATCATTTCGGCCAGAGCGCGGGCAGTGTCCGGTCCGCCGATTTGACCAAGCGGCAAAACGGCCGCGCGGTCGTGGCGCAAAAGCAGCTTAATAAGCTGCGGCTCGGCGCTGAACTGACGCTTTTCGCCTAGGGCCTTTGCGGCAGTGGCGCGGACCGTGGCATTTTCATCGGACAGCGCGGCGATAAACAGCGCCGTGGACGGATTTGGGCCGGGGGCGAAAGGCAGCGCCGCAAGCGCGGCCAGCGCTGCGTTGCGCACTTCGAAACTGCGGTGGTGGGTATAAAGTGCGAGCGTTGAAAAAGCGCGCAGCGCCGCGGAAACATCTAGCTTGGGGCCAGCCAGCGCATCCAGGGTCAACTTGGCCGCCGGCGGAGTCATGCCACCCGCCAAGTCTAAAAGCAGCGCATCGGTAGAACGCGGTTCGGCTTCGCGTGGTTTTTGCAAAGTGCTCGCGGTCGAGTCTTCGACCGCGGCGTTTGACGGTCGCTTAGCCGGCCGGCTCGGCGTTCCGGAAATATCGACCGCCTCTTCGGCATAGGCCGGTGCCACAAGGTCTTCGAAAAAAAGCGCCGGCGCCCCTCCGCCAAGCAGCATTTCGCCCCCCAAAACTCCCGCCACCCCTACCCATGTCATTGCGCTCCACCAAGGCCGTTGTGGCATCCTGACTCCTCATTCTTTCTTTTTGGTCTCTTCCTCGGTGAACTCGACCTTGCCGGAATATTTGGGCGCTTCACCGCGCAAAATCATTTCCGATTTGGCCAGTATCTGGTTCTTGTACTCGACGGTGAATAAGTATTTCTTATTCATCTCCAGGTCTTCCTTGTCAAGCTCGACGGCGTTAAATAGCACCCGCTGGCCCTTCGCGTTCATGAAGGCTTCGGCAGACATCTTTTTGGTCTTGCTGCCGACGCCATTGGTGATGTCGTAAACGACAAATTTGACCTCGAGATCGTTGACCGGCTTCTCGAAGAAGGCGGCGTAGTAGATTTGCACCTTCCCGGTTTTCTTATCGTAATTTAGCGAGCCTTTGTGCAACTTTTTCAGGCGCGCAGCAAACTCGCCCGGCGAGGTCCACTTCGTAGGCAAGGAAGCGTCGCTGATGATCAGCTTGCCCTTGAGAAGGTCTTCGGGCGCCCCCCCTTTGGCGTTTGCATTGCCAACGAATAGAAGCAGGCCAAGCAGCGCGGCCCCCACGCACAAGCTTTTGTTTCGACCCATAAAAGGCACTACTTCTTGCGGCATGGACATGCGGCGGACTCCTTTAGGAAATCGGTTTTCTTCCCAGGCTGGAGGGTACCTGAGCTTAGGCCCTTTGAGCAACCACCGCCAAAACCCCTAGAAACGATAGAGGCTTGCAGCAGCATGAAAGCTTGTTCCCAGCCCTAATTTTCAGTGATTTGCGGCATCCCCTCTCGCCATCGCTTTGATACGATAAGAACGAGTTTGGCACTGGAGCTACCATGTCAAAAAGCGCACGTTTCGCCGGTTTGCTGTTTGCACTGCTTTTGCCAGTGGCGGGCGGTTGTTCGGCGCCAGAACAAAATAGCGATGCAGCCAACCTCGGCGATATGGGTCCCCCGGCGGACGCCCAAGTTCGCGTGGCGCACCTTGTCGCCGGAGCCCCGCCTTTTGATGTATGCGTCAAAAGCTCGAGCGATTCTGAATTTCGCGGACCGCTGATTCGTCAAAACACCATGCGCACCATCGGGGTAAGCTACCCCAAGGCCAGCTTGTATATGGCGCTGCCTCCCGCCACTTATACGATGCGGGCGGTGCCGGGCAGTGCGACGAATTGCGCCATTTCACTTGCGTCGCTGCCCGATGTGGAGGTGGCACCGCTTTTGCCAGGGCGCCACTACACATTGACGGCGATGGGTTATTTTTTGAGCTTAAGAACTCTAAAATTTGTCGCGGTCGAAGACGATGTCACGCGGCAGGCCGGCATGGCGCGGCTGCACTTTTTGCACGCCGCAGCACTGCAGGGCGGCCTAGAGCTTGGCACGGGCGCGACATCTAGTTATGCGCGGCTCTTGTCCGCCGCTAACTATGGCGATGTCGGCACTTCCGATGCTGGGCAAGCCTACGTCAGCATCCCCGCGCAAGATCCGACAAGCTTCAGCCTGCGGGACAGCGGCGGTGGCAGCGATTTGCTAAGCATGAATGCCACCACCAATGCCGAAGCGGCTTATACAATCGCAGCGATTGGTGCAGCTGGTACGGCGATGCCGCTGAAACTGTTTCTATGCAACGACACCATCGACCCAAGCATGGGGTTGTCCATCTGTCAGGAGAGTCCTTTTCCATGAACCGCCGGCGTTTTTTTCTGCAAAGCTCTGCTCTTTTGACCGCCGGCTGGCTCAGCCGCAGCGCTGCCGCCGGGTCCGCGAAAAACGCGCCGTCTCCAACGGTGTGCGGCTTTGACAAAAGGCGACATAGCAATTTGTGCACGGTGCGCCTGACCGGACCTTTGCAGTATGCGCCAGCACGCAAAGGCGGCAACGACGCGCACGGTTGTTGGCTGGCCTGTTTGCAGATGGTCTTTGGGTATTACGGACACACGGTCTCGGCCCAAAGCATCGCGCATGAAGTGTACGGCAGCGGCCTGCCGCGCCAGCCCTGGCAGGATCTGGCGCCGCTTAGCCGATCGCTTGTGGACGAAAAAGGCCACCACTTCACCGTGATCACCGAAAAAATGCCGGTGCGCGCGGCGGATGCGGCGGAAATTTTGGCAGAGAATCAGCCGCTTATCATTGGCGCCTTCGGACATCCGGTGCTGCTCACCGCAATGAGCTATACCGGCGATCGGCTGGGCGGAATGACCATCGTCGATGCGACCGTGCTCGATCCCAGCCCGGGAAAAGGAACGCGCATCGTCAGCTCGCCCGAATGGATCAACGTGTCCTTTATTGCCCGCGTTGCCGTGCGCAAAGCCGGCAGCAAAACTTAGAGCGCCTAACAGAACCGTAACGAAGATGATCCGCTGGTCGGGTCATTTTTATCCATTTCTGCCTCGCCGTGGCATGGGGTCCACTGCCAGCCCCAAGCAGCGCGTCCCGTCTGCATTCAGAGCTCTTTGGCTACTATGAAACGCCGTTGTAGCCGCCTGAATCTAGGCTTGCTTCCCTGTTTTTAGAACATCGACAATGAGTGTCTTTTGGTGATTTCTAACGCAGCAAATCAGCATTTTCTGTGTTTTCTTTGTAATGATCATTTTCCAGATTTTTGCGATTTGCAATTCGACGGCATAACCCATTAAAACCATAGAATGTTTTCTGCTTCAGATAACCATTCTTGCATTAATAAACGCATAATCAATAATGATCTTTACGCAGCGCTTATTGATCACTTCAAATAATTTATTGCTTATATAGTGTACTAATGTAGTTTTTCATAGTAGTCAGCCTTCAGTGCAAGCATTTTCTGAAGAATGCGGCTACTTAGAAGGAATTGTAAATTCATATGCAATACCAACCCTCTTTCAGTCTACAAATCTCTTCATTTCCTGACAAAATACATTTTTTAATCAAGCAGTTCTTTCGTGAATTGTATGTAAGTTACAGATTTGTTTGGCGCGATCTGTCAGCAACTGTAATACCTAATACGATTCTAACGATAGCTGCGCTCAAAGTCCGCGCTGTGTGGAATGTCCCGGATCTGCTCACTGCACTGGCTCGAAATTTCATCTATTTCTGGCTCTACATATATGCATTCTGCTTAGCGAACCAGCTTTCCGGTGTAGACGAAGACCTTACGAACAAACCGGATCGCCCGTTGAGTGCAGGTTTGGTGTCGTATCAAGGAGCACTTCAGCGTTGGGGAATGGTCATGGCGGGCTTTGCTGTGGTCGGGTGGCAATTTGGCATTCTAAAATGGGCAATATTGTGGCAAATCTGCATTATTCTTCATAATTTTTATGGCTGGTCACGGCATTGGTTTACTAAAAACGGCATCATAATGCCGGTTGGCTTGGTTGCGCTGATGGCGCCAGCCTGGGAGCTTGTAACACCTCTTACACCGCTTATATGGAAATGGATCATCATATTAGCCGTTGTAGTCGGTGTGACTATCAATCTTCAAGATCTGCGCGATATATCCGGAGATCGGATTATGGGTCGTAACACCTTACCTATAGCTTGGGGGGAAAAAACCGCTAGAATTTTCTTATGCGTTAGTTTCTTACTTCTCGCTGTAATAATACATTTCGGCTTAATGGTACCTGCAGGTACTACTTGGAAGGTGATATTCTGCGATGTATGGTTAGCAATTATGAATATCATCATATCCGGACGTATAATCATATCTAAGTCATCGCATATGGATCACAAGACATATATGCTCTACACCTACTGGTACTGCTGTGTAATGGCCAGTGCGATCGTCATCCTGTAACGATGTTCTGTTTTCACAAAATATCGATACCAAATTTTCAGCTCAATTGGGCTGAGCTGTCAGGAGTTTGTGCATGAAAACTCACCAGAAAACTACGCTCTCTCACATTGAAACACCGACGGCTCGCAATCTTGATTATTCTTATTTAACAAATGATTTAATTGAACAGCGCCTAAATGCCTTATTGCCCCCCGCCGAGCAGGCCCCGCAGCTTTTGCACCGGGCGATGCGCCATGCCGTATTTTCCGGTGGAAAGCGGCTGCGACCGCGGCTGCTTATCGCAGTGGTCGCGTCCTGCGGGGTCGAAACGCGCGGCAGCGCCGAAATCGAATTGGCCCTAAACGCCGCATGCGCCGTGGAATTCCTACATGCCGCCTCTTTGATACATGACGACTTGCCAGCTTTCGACGATGCGCCGGAACGTCGCGGCAGACCTACGGTTCATGTGCTTTTCGGAGAGCCGCTGGCCATTTTGGCCGGCGATGCGCTGCTGAGCTGCGCCTACGAAGTCATCGCCAAGTCACCGGCCCGCCTGGCGCATCGTTCCGTGGCCATCATTCGGCTGATGGGCGCCGCCGCCGGTTCCCGCGAGGGCATTATCGGTGGACAAAGCATGGAGCAGGATTTGCAAACGCCTCCGGAGGGAGTCACCTTGGACGGGGAAGCGACTCCGCCGGCATTCACACCGGACATGCTGGAACGCTATCACTTCATGAAATCCGCAGCCCTATTTCGCTTGGCGGCAGTGGCCGGAGCGCTGGTTGCCGGACACGAGAATCTAAGAGATTGGGCCAAGGTCGGAGACTATCTGGGATTGGCGCTACAGCTTGCCGATGACCTCGGCGATGTGGCGGGACAATCGGCGACGCTCGGCAAACCCGTGGGGCGCGATGCGCAGCTACATCGTCCAAACGCGGCGCTTGTACATGGCCAAAGTGCAACGCGCCACCGCATGTGGACGCTGTTGCAAAAAACCCGCACTTTGGCCGCGTCTTTGGTGGCGGATCCCAAGCCGCTTGTGGCCTTGCTCAATCAGTCCAGCAGTTATTTCGGGCTGACTGCTATTTGAAATCGCCCGCTGCAATTTCGCGCGGCCTAGCGGCTCGAAATTTTGAAAGGAATTCCCAATAAGTTTTTCTGCCGCTGCCGCAACCATTTTAGGAGGATTCCCATGATCGAGACTTCGACTGCGCAATTCGGAACGGCCCCCGCAAATGCAGTACAGCCGCCCATGCCGCCAAGTCCAGAGCTTGGCGTCGGTTTGCGCATGTGGCAAGATCCACTGTCCTATACTACGCAAATCCTTCACGAACGTGGCGATATCGTTCACTTAAATCTGGGCCTGGCGCGGGTATTTCTCATCGGCCATCCTGATTATGCGCAGTACGTACTGCGCGAACATGCTGCAAACTTTACCAAACATAGCGGAATGTGGGATGCCCTTCGCCTGCTTGGCGGAGACAGTCTGGGAACTAGCGAAGGGGATGTCTGGTTGCGGCGCAGACGCATGATGCAACCGCTATTTAATCGTCAGCGATTGTCTGGATTCACATCCTTAATGACGGATACAGTCGCCTCAAGCCTTGGGCCATGGCAAGCCGCAGCCGACAGTGCGCAGCCCCTTGATTTAGGACATGCAATGGAACGCATCACCATGCGCCTTTTGCTAAAAACCATCTGCAGCGCCAGCATTGCGGATCATGAAATTTCTGAGATGAGCCATGCGATCGAGACCGCCTTCCGCTACATCTGGATGCGCATGTGGACCTTCTTCTTGCCGGAATGGCTGCCGCTGCCGGGGCAAAAAAACTTCCGCAAAGAGCTCGCAAAAGTGGATCGCATTGTTTACAGAATCATTCAAGATCGCCGCAATCATCCCTATAGCACTGATGATCTGCTTTCCTTGCTGTTTCATGCTCGAGACGAAACCAACGGAGAGGGAATGACAGACAAGCAAATCCATGATGACGTAGTTGCTTTCTATGTCGCAGGATTTGACACCATCGCCACCGCCCTAACCTTTTGCATATATGCCATCTGCCAGCATCCGCAGGTCGAAAAGACCCTGCGCGAGGAAATCGATCAGGTGTTACAAGGTCGAACACCAGATCATGAAGATCTTGGACGGCTAAACTACACTCGTATGGTCTTGCAAGAATCGATGCGCCTTTACCCGCCGGCCTGGCTCATTCCTCGCAAAGTGATAAAAGACGACGTCATTGGTGGGTATCACATTCCGAAAAATTCGATCCTCGCCATTCACTTCTACGCCATTCAGCGCCATCCGGAATTCTGGTCAGATCCCGATACCTTTAATCCAGAACGTTTTGCCAGTGAAGGCCATCAGGCCAGCCGCCGCTGCATCTATATACCGTTTGGCGCTGGAGCGCGGCAGTGTATAGGCAATAACTTTGCGCTCATGGAAGGCCAGCTTTTCCTGGCCATGCTGCTGCAGCGCTTTCGCTTTGAACTTTGTTCAAACCCCAAGCTTGAGCTAGACAGAGCTTTTGTGCTGCGCCCAAAAAACACCTTCAAGCTTCGCGTGGAACCGAATTTTTCTCCCGCTAGCAGTGCATCGCCTACTATGTAAAGGAAACCAAGATGAAAATTACCATTGTCGTAGCTGGTACACGAGGCGATGTGCAGCCATTTAGTGCGCTGGCTTTAGGACTTGTCAAACGTGGACATCAAGTCTGCTTCGCGGCACCGCAAGGATTTTCCACATTTGTTGCGCACAGCGGCGCGGAGCATTTTCCGCTGACTGTCGATTATGAACACATCTTCGGATCGGAAGAAGGAAGGCGTTGGCTAAATTCCGGAAATCTCGTCAAGTTCATGGGAATGCTGGCGGAATTTGATGGCCGCGTTCGCCCCAATTTGCATCGCGAGATGCTGGCTAGCTGCGAAAATGCCGAAGCCATCATTTCCAATCTGCTTCTTGAAAATAGCGTCGCTTGTATTGCGGAAAAACTGCGCCGGCCGCTGATGCTTGGGTACACCCTGCCCATGAGACCGACCGGAGACTTTCCCAGCTTGCTTTGCTCGACCTTGCGGCAGCCGCTGCGCGGAGTCAACAAACTGACCCATGCGGCCATGGAAGCTTTGTACTGGCGCTCTCAAAAAAGTGTGACCAATGCCTGGCGTGCGACCTTGGGCTTAGCCCCGGCCACGGTGTCGCCGCGTCATCAGCAGTGGCAGCGCGGGGCACCTACGCTACATGCTTACAGCCGCCATGTCGTGGCGCATCCGCGAGAATGGGGCATGGAAAATTTCTTATCCGGTTTCTGGGTCCTGCCCAAAGAAATTCGCGAAATTGCCGGAGGGACACCCAGCCCAGAGCTTATCCGCTTTCTGGAAGCTGGGCCGCCACCAATCTATTTAGGATACTGGCGTCTGCCGGTGCTCGACATCGCCGGAATGCTGCGCTTGGCCACCGATGTATCCACGGCGCTGGGAGTGCGCTTTGTCATTGGAGCGACCTGGACGCCCGAAGAATTGGCCGGACTTTCCGTGCCCAAGAATATTTTCATCACCGGCTCCGTGGATCACGGCTGGCTGTTTGAACGCTGTAGCGCCACGGTCCACCATGGCGGCGCCGGTACGACTGCTGCAACCATGCGCGCCGGACTGCCCATGGTGGTCTGCCCGATTTATGCCGACCAGCCTTTCTGGGCCCGGCGCACAGAGGCGCTGGGAGTAGGCATCAGCGTGCCATTTCGTACCTTAAATGCCACGCGCCTGATTCAGGCATTGCAAAAGCTGCAAGACCCTGCAATGCGGACGCGCGCGGCCGAGCTAGGCACAACCCTGCAAAAGGAAGATGGGGTGGCAAACGCCGTCCGCTTCGTTGAAGAACGCCTGCCTACTACCCCCATTCTCGGCTCTTAGCCCAAAACGTTCCTAAATTCCGTTTCTGGCTTTTTTGGAAGCGGCCTCGCGGGGTCCGGGTTGCGCTTTGGGGGAGAGAAATGAACCTCCGGACAGTTTTAGCGCGTAGGCAATTCCGCTTTGCAAAGTTCCAGTGGTGACGATGCTGCTCATATCGATGCCTAGCGAGACCAAAGTCTGCGCCACTTCGGCGCGAATTCCGGTCAGAATGGCCTGTGCACCAAGCAGGCGCAGCGCCGAAGCCGACTTGATGAGCGCACCCGCCACATTGGTATCGACATGTTTCATTCCGGTGATGTCGATGATCACCACTTGCGCGCGATTGGTCTGAGCCCCCTGCAAGGCAGTTTCAAGCACCATATTGGCGCGGTGGGTGTCCATCGTGCCGATAAGCGGCATGACCATGATCTGTTCCGTGAGCGGAATCAGCGGCGTCGACATCTCGGCCAAGCGGGCGCGCTGCACGGTGATGATCTGTTCTTGCAGATTCGCGCGTTCCTGTTCGGCCTGCGTACGCTCTAGCTCGGCACGGGTACGTTCCGCAAGTTCAACTTGCAGCCGTTCGTTGGCGATGCGCAGTTCATCATTGCCGCGCTGTAGCTGCTCGGTCATCTGTTGAACATGACCGTATAGCAAAGCATTTTCTACGGCGGTCGCCGCCTGAGAAGAAAGCAGCCGCAGCAATTCCAGGCGGTCCGCAGTAAATACGCCGGGCGCGCTGTTGTTTTCTAGATACAGCACACCAGTGAGTCGGCCGCGGTGCTGCAGCGCCAAACAAAGCAGCGATTTGGGTTTCTGCGCGGCAATATAAGCATCTCCAGCAAAACGCGGCTCGGCCGTGGCATCGCTTAGTACGACTGGCAAGCGGGTGCGAGTGACGTATTGCACCACACTTACCGCCAAGTCGCTGCAAGACTCTAGGGGCTGGTGCAAATCCACTTGGACCTCATCGGAACTGACATCGATGGATGCGGTCACAAACAGTGCACCCTCTCGACCTTGCTGGCCATTGCGATCTAGTAGCAGAAAACCGCGCTGCGCCCCGGCGTTGCTGGCGACTATGCGCATGACCCGATCTAGGGCTTTGTCCAAAAGAATCTCGCTGGCAATGGCATGGGCGGCGCGGACGACCATGGCACTGTCCAAAGCTTCACTCGTGACGGCTCTGGAACCACTGCTCGAGGACTGCGAGACACCGTCGATAGGTGGAGGAGTAGGAACCTCTAGAAGGTGGGCGTAGCGCTGAGCAATATCGCGGGCCTTGACGACGGCGCCCCAGCGCAGATACAGATAATGTGAGTCCGTCATATAGGCGCTGGCAAGCTTGTTGCGCCCGCGCGCCAGATAGAACTTGGCGCACAGCAAAGTGGCCAGCGCCTCATCGCTTTGCACACCATCCTTTTGCGCTTGCGCAATGGCTTGCGCATATAACACGCTGGCATCGATATCGCGCCCAGAGACGCGGGCCGCTTCGGCAGAAACCAAAAGATGCCTGCGCTCAAAATTCGCCGGGCAGTTTTCCGCCCAAATCGCGAGCTGGCGTTGATAGCCTGCAAGCAGCGCAGCATGCGGACCTTCCGCGATGGACTCTTTTGCCGAGGCGCTGGCCAAAAGTATTAAGCTGCCATAAAAAGGAAGCTCGGTGGTAATGTGCAGACCTTTTAGCGGCGTGCTCCGCGTTTCTGCCGATAGCAGCAGGGTTTCGGCTGCTTCATATTCCTCATTGAGGTACAGATTATAAAGTTTGCTAATGTCGCACCAGACTAGTGCATAGAGATTCTGACTTTTCTCTAACGATGCGCGGTAGTCTTCTTCGTTGAACGTAGCATCGGACAGACTATTTGCCGCATTCGTCTTGCCGAGCAAACAGGCCACCCGTTGGTGGCAGATGATCAGCATCGCCAAATTGACGGGATTCATGGTCCGCTGCACAAGCGATAGGAATCGTCCAATCGTTTCTTGCAGGGAGTTTAGATCCTCGCCAAGAATAAGCCGCCACAGCACAGTGCTGAAGCAGGCTGCGGACACAAACAGAAAATCTCCGCAGTCTAGTCCGGCCTGATAGGCCCAATCGACATGCGTCAAAGCCGAGCGCACCGGCTGCCGAAAAAACATGGTGTTGCTGAAAATCATATTCAGCTTGGCAGTCAGGTGCGCGCTTTGAAAACGATCGTTCAGGTCAAGTGCCAGACAACCAAATTCATAGCCTTCTTCATACCGCCCCATTCCAGTGGCTAGCATGAATCCATAGGTGACGTAAGCACCGGCAGAATCCGCCGAATTCCCTTGTTGCAGGGAAATGTTTAACATCTTCAAGGTCAGAAGCGACCATAAATTGATGTTGATTAAGTAGGCGCCAATGGCGATGGTGTTTAGCAATTGAAGCACACCAGCCAGCTCTTTATCGGTAATCACCGGTGCGTTGGCCAGATCCATAATCCGGCGCCCGGCCATATTGGTATCGACTTCGGCAAGAGCGGACTGAACGGCATACTGTTGCTCTTCCGGCGTAGCCGGAAAATGGATGCCAAACTCGGCAAGCGCCAAAAGCCCTTTGTTGACCGTTTCTGCATACAGGCCATCCATGAGCCCAAGACTGGCGCGTACATGATAGATATAGACAAGTTCGCTACGAGTACGTACCCAGGTCAGTAGATTGTCAAACAGACTGTCAGCCAGTTCGATCCGTCCATCGATGTGTTCGCATTCGGCCCGCTCTAAATACAAAGCGAAGGCCAGGTCGTATTCCTTTTGCTCGGCTTCTTTGTCCAGCATGGCCATTCCGGCCGCCAAATGTCCACAGGCCGCCGGATAGGCTGTCGCGGCTTTGGCGCGACGGCCGGCCTGTAAACCCAGGTGCGCCAGATTAAGCCGCTCGGCCGCATCGGTGATGAGCGGAGCCCCCAGCGTCAGGTGATAAACCGTATTAAACAGCGCATCATCCCGTCTGGTTTTGGCACCATCTGCCAAAAGCAATCGACCGATGCGCAAGTGTATCTGCTGACGTTCTGCCGGGCTGATCAGCGAATAGACGGTATGGTGCAGTCGATCATGCACAAAGCGATAGTGCGCAACAAATTCTTCTGTTTCCTCAACCTCGTCACTTTTTTCTGCATTCGCCGGCGGCAGCGCTCCGTGTCCGACATCAATTGGCAGAAGCAAGCTTTCTTGCAGAGCTTCCCAAAGCTCCGAGATGGTCGCAATGGCTGACTTCCCATGCACCCGCGACAAAAGTTGTATATCAAACTGAAAGCCGATGCATGCTGCCTCTTTCAGCAGGTATTGTGTTGGCGCCGACAACTTCTGAATCTTTTCGATGAGCAGATCAGCAACATTGGCAGTAACGATACGCTCCTGAATTTCGCGAAGATTCCAGGTCCAATTTTTGGTGCTGGCTTCAAAACGCAGCAGCTTCTCGGCATGTAAGGCGACCAAAAACTGCTTCACAAAGAACGGATTTCCATATGTCTTTTCATAGACCACTTGGCTAAGCGGCTCTGTCTGTCCGCTTGGAATACCCAGCACGCTGGCAATCATGTCAGTGACGCTCGGATGGTCCAGAGGCGATACTTTAATTTCTGTAACTGTCGAGCTTGTGGCGCATAAGGCCTTAAGAACTGGCAGCAGCGGATGCCCGTCGGAGACCTCGTTATCGCGGTAGGCGCCAATGATCAAAAAGTAGCCACGTTCCGGATCCGTCAGCAGGCTTTGCAAAAGCCGCAGCGATGACGGATCAGCGAATTGCAAATCGTCTAAAAACACGACGAGCGGCCGTTCCGAAGTGGCAAAAACATGCAAGAAGTTCTGAAAGACCAAGTTGAAACGATTCTGCGATTCCGCCAGTCCGACGGTTGGCACCGCCGCTTGCTCGCCAATGATAAGGCGCAGATCCGGAATCAAATCGAGCAGCAATCCACCGTTATTACCAAGCGCTGTTCGCAATTGCTCTCTATAGCGGACGAGCGTCGCATTGGGAGCACTTAGCACCTGGCGCGTCAGCTCGCGCAGCGCCTCGGCGATGGCCGAATAGGGAATGCTCCGGTTAAACGGATCGAAGCGGCCCGTAACCAAGTACGCTCCACCAGACATCAAACTTTTGTATAGCTCATTCACCAGCGCTGTCTTGCCCACACCGACAGCGCCTTTTAGCATTACGAGCTCAGCGGCGCCTTGCTTAACGCGCAAAAAGCGTTCTTCCAGAACCGCCATTTCATCATGTCGGCCCACCAGATTTTGAGGAATGCGCAATTGTCCTCCGCGATCATGGATTCCAAGCGGAAAAACATTGATCTGGCCTGTGGCCTCATATTGCTGCAAACATTCCTGCAAGTCGGCTTTCAGACCATAGGCACTTTGATA
Source organism: uncultured Myxococcales bacterium (assembly GCA_964460115.1). Taxonomy (GTDB): domain Bacteria; phylum Myxococcota_A; class Polyangia; order Palsa-1104; family JAEUJZ01; genus JAEUJZ01. The sequence goes on along the minus strand of CAYWPR010000024.1, from coordinate 377 downwards.
GCGGTTCTCAGGTGCCTTGGCCATCAGTTTCATAATGATATTGGATAGCACAAGCGGAATTTCGGAGACCACCTCATGCGGAGAACGCGGCTGCTTGGCGATGTGGCTGTGAACAAGCTCAATGGCATCGGTAGAAGGAAAAGGGTGTACGCCCGTCAGAACTTCATAAAGCGACACTCCCAGTGAGTAATAATCCGTCCGGTAGTCGATGATTCGGCTTACTCGGCCGGTCTGTTCCGGAGACATATAGGCCAAAGTACCTTCTAGCGCATCCGGATTGAGCAAGGACGAAGCCTCTTGCGCCATACGCGTAGAAATTCCAAAATCGATCAGAATCGCCTTCTGCATATCCGGATCGATAAAGATGTTTTGTGGCT
>CAYWPR010000023.1:8927-75734 GCA_964460115.1 uncultured Myxococcales bacterium | reverse complement strand
GCCATTACAATCTTGGGAATGCGAAAAAGTCCAACTTGACGTGAAGCGCAACACGCCCACAAGCCATCCGCCCTGCCTTCCGCTTGCCGCATCACAAGCGCCCCTTCAGGGCATATGGACCAGGGACGGACCACAAAGCGGGCACATCAATAACGTCCCGTCGAGAAAATCGCTAGCGCAGCATGCTGGCCAAAGATCCGGCCGTGCGGGTACAGGATGCGGAGGCGCTCGGGGGGGAGTTGGCGGCGTTGCCGGCGTTTGCTGACCAGGAACCGCCGACGGTCAGCGTGCTGAGCACGCCTGTCAGCAGCTTGGGCAGCGGCGAGCAGCAACTTGTAAGCATTATTGTGGCGGTGCGGCGCAACTCCACGGATACAGAAATGCCGACGATGGATTTGCGTTCCGCGGCGACGCGCGAAGAAGTACGCATGCTGCGCCAGCTTATGGCTCCCTATGGAGCTCAGGTCGAGATGCTGGTTGATGGTTCGGTTGTGGCTACGCTAGTACATGCCAATACTGGCAGCGCCACGGATCAAGTTCTGCAGGCGGCGCGCTGCGCACTGATTCTGAAAGATCACTGGCCCGAGGTACGGGTGGGCCTGGTCACCGGACGCGGCGTGCTCGCCGAGCAAATGCCTCTTGGCGAGGCCATCGAGCGTGCTTGGCATCTGCTTTTGCGCCGCACCACGGGGTCGAGCGGAAATTTTTCGGGAAATCGTCCGGTGTGGTTAGACGAGGTGACGGCCCGGCTGCTAGAGACACGCTTTGAAGTGACGCAGGCCGAAACGGACTGCTTTATGCTGGGGGGCGAGCGCGCCAGCTTGGATCCCACCCGGCCTTTGCTGGGACGACCAACCCTCTGTGTGGGACGGGATCGCGAGCTGGCCCTTTTGGATTCCTTGTTTACGGAATGTCGAGATGAGCCGAACACCCAGGCGGTGGTGGTGACCGCCCCCGCAGGGCTAGGCAAATCGCGCTTGCGCCATGAATTTCTTCGCCGGCTGCAAGAGCGGCAGGAATCTGTAGAGATTCTGATCGGACGCGGCGATCCGATGAGCATAGGCACACCGTACGGCTTGCTCGGGCAAGCGATTCGCCGACTGTGCAAGGTGATAGATGGTGAACCGAAGGAAACGCAAGAAGACAGGCTGCGCTTGTACTTCGAATCGCGCGTTCCGGCCGCAGAAGTGCAGCGCATTGTCGAATTCATCGGAGAGCTCTGCGGTGTGTTTTTTAGCGCTGACGCCAGTCCGCCATTGCGGGCGGCGCGTCAGGATCCGCGAATTATGAACGACCAGCTTCAGCAGGTCATGCTCGAATGGCTGCGCATCGAATGCGCTCGGCAACCGGTGCTGCTGGTTTTGGAGGATTTGCACTGGGGCGATCCTCTGACGGTTCGACTGATCGACGTACTGCTGCGCGAGCTCGGAGATGCGCCGCTTATGGTACTGGCTTTGGCGCGACCAGAGATTGCTTCCCTTTTTCCCAAGTTGTGGAAGGAACGCCGGCTGCTGGAACTGTCGCTCGATGGTCTAACCCGCAAAGCCAGTGAACGGCTGATTCAGCATGTACTTGGCAAGCAAGTTTCGGAAGCGGCGATGGCGCGCATCGTGGCGCAAGCCGCCGGCAATGCCTTATTCCTAGAAGAGCTTATACGCTCTGCCGTTGAACATAAGGGAGAGCTTCCGGAAACGGTATTGGCCATGCTGCAGTCGCGCCTAATGCGACTTGCGCCGAGCGCACGGCGCCTGCTGCGCAGCGCCAGCATTTTCGGCGAAACCTTTTGGCAGGGAGGGCTTTCGGCTTTTCAAAGCGATGAGGATACTGCAGCCGAGCTCGATACAAACTTCGAAGAGCTGGTCGAGCAGGAAATCATCGAGCGGCACCGCCAGAGCCGCATTGCCAATGAGATTCAGTATGGATTTCGCCACGGCTTGATGCGCGATGCCGCCTATGCGCTGCTTAGCGAAGCGGAGTGTCAGCGCGGACATCGGCTGGCCGGCCAGTATCTGGAAACGCGCATTCCGGGCGAGCCTTTGCTGCTGGCTGAACATTTTCAGCGCAGCGATGAGCGCACGCAAGCCGTACGCTGGTTCCTACAAGCCGCAGAACAAGCAATGTCGGTGCACGATTTGGAGGGGACGCTGCGCTGCGCGGACGCCGGTGTTGCCTGCATGGCCGAGGGCGAGCCGCTTGGTCGTCTGCGCTGCTTACAGGCCTGGGCTTCCATCAAGCAGCATAGCTACCTAAAGGGATACCCGCTGGCCAAAGAAGCGATAGCGCTCTTGCCGGCTGGAAATCGCTGGTGGTGCGAAACGATGAGTGCGCTTTTCACGTGCGCCGGATTGCTGGATCCGGCTGCCATGCCAGAGCTTTTGGGTCGCTTCGCAACTGCTGAGCCAGCACCGGATGCGCTCGGCCGCTATATAGAAGCCGGCGCTTACCTTGTCATCATGTTTGGAATGGTTGGTCAGCGCGCCCCGGCCTTGGCCTTTTTGGGCCGATTGCAGCAATTGAGCGGGCTGGTTTCTGATGCGGATGCGCGCGCCCGCGGCTGGCTGCATTTGGCCGCCGCTTGTCACTTCCATTACCTGGATGGTGATGTGTGGACGACGTACACCGAGGCGCAGCAAGCAGCGGCGGCGTTTCGCATGGCTTTGGATCTGCGGGATCATTGCTTTTGCGCTGCGATGATTGCGCATTCCCAGCTAGAAATGGGAAATTCAGAAGAAGCGGAACGAGAATTTCGCGCCAATGTTCAGGCCGCCGAAAAAATCGGCGAGCCAATGGCCTTGGCCAACATGAAGACCGATTTGGCGCATGCACTCAGCGTACAGAACGATGCGCAAAAAGCGCAGGAAGCCTTGGTGCTGACGCAAGAAGTCATAAATATCTCTGGAATCAATCCCTACGACTTGGCACGGGCGCATACGGTCGCTGCGCGATTGGCTTTGCGTCAAAAACAGCTTGAAGAGGCCGAGTCGCACGCCCGCAAAGCCTGTGAGCTATGCACGGCACTGCCGATAGCATATTTTGCCGCTGCCGCGGTTCTGATTGATATTCTGCTTGTGCAAGGACGACTTGACGAGGCGTATGAACTGGCGCAAAGCGCTTTTGTACGGCTGCGCGACATGGGCGGCTGTGGCGCCAGCGAGACGCCGCTGTTTGGCGCCGTTTGCAAAGCGTACCGGGCCAGCGGCCAGTCGAAACTGATTCAATCGGTGTTGGAATTTGCGCGCAGCCGCATTCAGCCTCGTGCCAATGCCATCCCCGATGCAGTCCTGCGGCAGAGCTTCCTGAATCGTGCCTGTGCCGTTTTTCTAAGCGAAGAAAAAGCGGAACACGCTTCGCTGTTCGCGTTTTTTTCAGAAAGCCGTGTATAAATATCGAATAGGAATCCATGCAGCTATTGGGAAACGGTGGACGAATCGGCCTGGGTGCCGCCTATGGACTGGGGGCGGCTGGGGTGCTGCGCGCCTTTGACAAGGGGGTCCGCTTCTTTCTGTGGGGCGCCATTCCCAAAACCGATTTTGGCGTTGGGCTGCGGACCCTAGCGCGCCACCATCGTGATGAGCTGTGCCTGGCGGTGCAAAGCTACGCGCGGACAGGATGGGCGATTCGTCCGGGGCTAGAGCTGGCCCTGTGGCGGCTTGGCTGTGATTTCGTGGATTGGTTATGCCTGGCCAATTGGAATGAGCCGCCACCCGAGGATGTAGTGCATGCCGCGCAGCGGCTGCAAGAACGTGGACTGTGTCGCCACCTGATGATTTCTTGCCATCATCGTCCGAGCTTTGCCACGCTGCGTACAAACCCGCTTTGGGAGTCCTTTATGGTGCGCTATAACGCCGCGCACCGTCGCGCCGCTAGCGAGGTCTTTCCTTGCATCGCTTTGCCGCAGGGCGCAGAGAATTCGACCGCAAAGCGATCGGCGATTATCGCTTATACGGCGCTGCGCTGGGGAACTCTGCTTGATGCACGTTATGCGCCGCCGGGTGAGCCTCCCCTCAGCGCCGTGGAAGCGTACCGCTTTGTCTTGTCCTGCCCTGCGGTCGATCTGTGTCTGGCCGGACCGCGGAACGAGGTAGAGCTTGAAGCGGCGCTGACCGCGATGGCGCAGGGACCCTTGGACGAAGAGGGACTGCGTCGCGCCTGTAGGGTCGGCGACGCCGTCTATGCCTACGGACAGGCTCAGCCTCCGCCTAGAACTTGGGACATCGTGAAAGAAACTCCCGCGCTCTTGCGTTCTCTGTGGCTCGAAGGTATTACCGAAAATCTGCTCAGTCGCTTCAATCGATAGGAATTCCGCAAACGCTTCCTAGCGGCGAAGTCTCATTCACAATTTTTGCTTGCCATTTTCATCAAGAAATGATTTGAGATTCCTGCATCTTAATACATCTTGAAGTCTGGCCCATGGCCTTCCTGTTTCCAAAAAGGAGAATCTGATGAAGTACTCGTATCCATCTCTTTTGGCCGCGCTATTTTTGGGCGCTTGTGGTGGACAGCCCGCAGCCACTACCGATGGCACAGAAGAGGCGACCGCATCGGTAAGTCAAGCCGTGGTGACTCCGCCGTTTAATCCTTTTGATCCAGCGATTTGCACCCGCTCGGCGGCGGATTCGACTCTGTTGGCGCAGTTTCCGCCGGGCAGCTCGCAGCTTGCACTTGGAACCTACGAGCTCACGGCCTGGACCCGTCAGTGCAATACTTCTACCGGCTGCGCGGGATGGGTTTCTGATGATGAGCATTATTTTAGCAGTCCGGGATGGCCGAGCATGAATCCTCCCAAGACAGGTATGGCCTGGCTGACTGTGACGAGCGCCGGTACCGTGGATCTTAACCTGATTAGCGACCGCTGTGTCTCGGCAACGAGCGGTTACGGCATGACCTGCGATGCGCCACTAGAGCCGAAATGGCAGCAATACGGTGCCATTTGCAACAACCGTCCGGTCAAGTGCGGCGGCTACTCTTATGTGAGCAGCATGCAGTGGGGCGGCTCCGGTGGAGAATATCCTTCATCGAGCGTTCTTTATACCGGCAACAACCAATTGGAGCTGACTGGCAATCTTGGTGCGCACTGCTTTCGCTTGAAGGGCTCGGGCAAAACGACTCCGGATTCGCGCGGCGGCTATACCGAGACGCTAGTTGGTACGCAGTTTCGCTGGTAACTAACTAATTTTTGACGTCATTTGCAGGCTTGCTGTGCTCAGTGGGTTTGCGTATGATCATGCCATCATGTCTGCACAGACCGCGCGACTTGCCGAAGAGATTCGCCGAAATTTTTTACACAAACCTTTTGGCATCATCAAGTTTTGGGGAACGGCAGTGGTTTCGCCCAATCTTGCCTCCTACGAACTTGTCGCGACGCATGCGGATGGAGATCGCCTGGATCTAGTCTTTGTACATGAAAGCCGCAGCGGTTTACCGGGAATCATTTCTGTCTGGAGTCCGCGCGAATTGGAAGCGGCGCCGCAGAGTATTGGAAAGGGTTTGGCGATTCGTAGCGCCACCCGTCTGCATCTAGATGATGAGGAAGCCTGCGCCGATGGGACGCATTACCTTCGCAAGTCGTCACGAGGCGAAGCTCGCTTTTTGATCGAAGGCGAGCCGGCGCTAGTTCTGGCACATTAAACACATAGAGTAGGGGCACCGCGATGAACAAGCGAGAGATTCGCATAGGAAGCTTCGTCCTTTTTTCCGCTCTGTCTTTGCTTGCACCTGCGGTCTTTGCCGATGCGGATATCTCCCTGCCAAAACAGTTGCATGGCAAAGCCGATGTGGTGCACAAAGACTCTGCCGATTATGCGCGGGCCGATATAGACGGCGCCGTCAAAGCTGCCGGAGAGGGCGGAATCACGCAGGGGCTGGTGGTACGACTGAAGACTGATCTGCCGATTTGGCGCCTGTGGAACGGACCTACCAAAAAGGACGCCCGCGGCTTTACCAATCGCATGGGACAATGGTGGTCTTATGACAAGCCGCACGGCACAAAGCAGGCCTATCGGCACAACTACGAGATTTGCAACGCCTGGAATGAGCTGACCTGGGTCGCAAAGTGTACCCTCAAAAAAGGCGCCGTTGTGGTCATTGGGCCGGGCAACTCGGTCAGCGCCAAAACCTGCGGCGATGCCAGTGGTCAGGAATCCTATCCGATAAACCGTCAGCATTGGCAGATCTACATTTCCAAGATTTGGGCCCGCTCTACAGAAGTCGAATGTCCTGATGAAAGCCTCGATTACGAGGCTTCGCCTGCCGATATTTCTGCCAAAATTTCGACCCCTCCCTAACGGACTGAAACGTTCTGTCCGCCTCGCGCCATGCTCTTTAACAGCCTTTCCTTTTTATACCTATTTTTGCCCATTACCTATCTTGTTTTCTGGCGTTTGACGCAGAAACGCTGGCGCTACGTTTGGCTGACCGTAACCGGCTATGTTTTCTACAGCGCCTGGAACTACCGTTTTTGTGCGCTGATGGCCTTGTCTACTGCGGTAGCATTTTTGGCCGGTGTCGGGTTGTTCCGTTTTCAAGATGTGCGACGACGGCGGCTTTGTTTGATCGTGCCGCTGATCATTGATCTTAGCCTGCTTGGATTCTTTAAATATGCCAACTTCTTCCTGGCGCTTCTTGCTGATTTCTGTCGCCTTGTGCAAATTCCTTTTTCCTTCAAACCGCTTTCCATCGTGCTTCCCGTTGGCATCTCTTTTTATACCTTTCACACCATTACCTATGTCGTGGACTGCTATCGTCGAACGATTTCACCGACGCGAAATCTCTTCGAATTCTCAAGCTATGTTTCCTTATTTGCGCAGCTTGTCGCAGGCCCCATCGTTCGCTTTGGCCAAATTGAACAGGATCTGGAACGCATCGATCGCGCCGATCGCAAAACAGGATGGGCGCTCGGCTGGTGGTTTTTTGCGCTGGGAATGATCAAAAAGGTGCTTATCGCCGATACGATTGCCTCTTATATCAATCCCGTATGGGCGCAATCGGGACGATTGTCGACGCTAAGTAGCTGGCTTGTGGTGCTTGGCTATAGCTACGAGCTTTACTTTGATTTCTCGGGCTATAGCGATATGGCCGTGGGGCTTGGCCAACTTTTTGGATTGCGTCTGCCGCAAAATTTCAACTCGCCCTATAAAGCGCTGAATCCGGCGGATTTTTGGCGCCGCTGGCACATCTCGCTGTCTACGGTGCTGCGCGATTATCTGTACATTCCCCTGGGCGGCAATCGCGTCGGGCCGTGGCGGGTGCAGTTCAATTTGCTTTTGACCATGCTCCTTGGCGGACTGTGGCATGGCGCCAATTTGACCTTTGTCATATGGGGGGCCTATCACGGAATGCTGCTGATTCTGTATCGCCAATTTGGACAATTCTGGAATCGAATGCCACCCATCTCGCGCCGAATCGGAACGTTTTTTCTAGTAACCGTGGGCTGGGTCTTTTTTCGCGCCGACAATCTGAGGGCGGCGCAGCGGCTTTTGGTCGCGATGTTTGGCTGGCAGCACACCGCATTATTTGCCGGCGCGCCGCGGCTTCTTGGGTACATCATTGTGGCTGCTGTGGTGGCGCATGGTTTGCCAAATACTTTTGAGCAATCGCCTGCCAAAAAGCCGCTACAAATTGCTCTTATCACCGTCGGATTTGTCGCCTGCATCGGGTCGATGTACCTCGGCAATGAATCCCCTTTCTTGTATTTTCAATTCTGATGATCGGAATTGGCAAAAAAGATCTGGGATTTTGGATTCCGCTGGTGATCTTTTTGGCGGGGCTTGCCGATGGTCTTTTGCGCTTGGTCCCGCTCGATTATTTGGCATTTCGCGCCTGGGAGGCGGTCAGCCAGGGCCGTGCTCCCTCTGGACCCTTTGCGCCGCTGCGGCGCTATCGCAATCCTTTTTCCTCTGGAGATCTGGCAACTTTTGGCAATTTGCCGCAGTTGCGGCAATTTCGCGACGAAGTTTTTACAACCGATCGCTACGGCTTTCGCAACTCTTCGAATTTGGCGTACAAGCGTCCGATTGCTGCGGTCGTCCTTGGCGATTCCTTTGCCGTAGGTTCGGGCGTGACCGATTCCGACACTCTGCCGGCGCAACTTGCGAGCCAAAGCGGGCAATTGGTCTATAACGCCGCCGGGGTCGAGGCGCCGCATTTTCCCGATTTGCAGCGGCTTGGCCAGCGTTTGCAAGTAAAAGAGGGTCTTTTTATCTATGTGCATCTTGAACGTCAGCCGTCGCCAAGTTTGCGCAGCGCCATGCGTCCCATCTATACCGATGCGGTGCAGATTTCAAATGAGCCGCTAAGTCCTCTGCGCAGACTGCAAAGTTGGGGAATGGATTTGCGAATCTCGCGCCTTGAAATTCTTTGCCGGCGCGCGCGCAAATCCCTGGATGAGAAGTCCGGCAACGATCGCGTTATTCTGCGTCATCTGGAAAATGGCGAGCCCATCCTTTTTTTGCCGGCAGAAGTTGCCTCATCACGTCGATCAAGTTTGCTAAGTGCCGAATACTGGATTGCCCTCCAGCGTGAACTTGCGCGCTACGGACACAAACTGCTGGTGATTCTAGTTCCCAATAAGTACACGGTGTATGCGCCGCTGCTTCGCGAAAAAGAAGCGCCATTGCCGCCTTCCTATTTGGACAATCTGGCGGCCGACCTAAATCAGGCGCAGGTCCCCGTGATCAATCTGCGGCCGGATTTTGCGAAGCGCGCTGCCGCAGATTTGAAACATGGCGAGCTTTTGTACTGGAAGGACGATACGCACTGGAATTCCCGCGGTATCGCCGTGGCCGCGCAGCATATACTAAATGCCTGGCAAGTGCCGCCGGCAACTTCCAAATAGCTGCTAGCGACCGTTTCCTAAGATCTACACTTTGTCGCGATGGCGCAGAAATGTAAGGACGAAGTAGCTGACCGCTAGCAGAAAGGCTGGAATCCACCACAAAAGGGCGGTTTGCAAACCATAGGCATCGGTCGCAGCATTGTGAACGCTTAAGGTATAGGCACCGGCATGTGGGCCGGATGTCGCAGCAAGCATCACCGGATACAGCGCGGCCGCAGCGGCACCAAGCAGTCCGTAAAGCAGCAAGCACGAGCCGACAAATGCCTGTCCTTGCCGGTGGCGCCGTAGACCGCTTGTCAAAAGGGCCGCGCCGCCTAGGCCAAGCAGACATAGGAGCCAAGCCAGCGGTCGCTTTTGCATCGCGGCAAATAGCTCGGGCCGGACGTAATGAGTAGCTACGGAAACCGCTAGGAACAAGACGCCGGCAAGGGGCCACAGGATCATGCTGATGCGTCGGCAGCGCAGCGCCATGGGGCCGGCAGTTTTAAACTGCAGAAACGTCATGCCGTGCGCGGTCAAGGTCAATAGTCCTAAGCCGCCCATGGCCGTCGTGTACCAGTCGAACAAACCAACTTCGCCGGTCGTGCGAAAATTGCTGAAAAAGGCCAAAGAGAACTGTCCGCTTTCATCAAGTGGTACGCCGCGTATGATGTTGCCTAGGACCACTCCGAAAAGCAGCGCTAGCAGGCTGCTGCCGCCGGCAAAAATCACATCCCAAAAGGACTGCCAAAGCGGTTCATTCAGATGGTTGCGAAATTCAATGGCGGCGCCGCGAAAGATAAGCGCCCATAGCATCAAAAACAGCACCAAATAAAATCCCGAAAACGCCGCGGCCAAAACTTTGGGAAAGGCCACAAACAAAGTACCTGCCGCGGCCAAAAGCCATACTTCATTGCCATCCCAAAAAGGGCCAATGGCGGCATAGATGCTGCGACGTTCTTGGTCGCTGTGCGCCACCCACAGGTGGGCCACGCCGGCGCCTAGATCAAATCCGTCCATCACTGCATACGTCGCAAGGCTCAGCGCTAAAATGGCAAACCACAGACTATCCATAGGCCGATTCCTTTGCGTCGTGCGCTGCGGATGTTTGGGGGCCGTGCAGAACTTCGCGGCCCATAAGGAACAGATAAATAAGGCCGAGGACGAAGTAGATGCCGGCGAAGCCGACCAAAGTGAAAATGGTCGCTCCCGAGCTGACTTTGGGACTATAGCCCTGCGCGGTGCGAAACAGGTTATAGACAAGCCACGGCTGACGTCCGAGCTCTGCAGTCATCCAGCCGGCGGTGGTGGCGATATAGGGAAAAGGAAAGGCCAGCATCAGCGCCCACAAAAGCGGACGGCTTTTCGCCAATCGGTCGCGCCACAGCAAAAGCGCCGACAGTCCCATAAGGCCAATAAACAAGGTTCCTAGTCCGGCCATGACGTGAAAGGCGTAATAGAGCAGCTCGATGCTCGTCGGCCAGACATCGGGTGAAAAAGTATTCAGACCGCGCACATCGGCTTGAAAAGTTCCGTAGGCCAGAAAGCTCAAAGCTGCCGGAATGCGTATTGGATTGTCCAGACGGCGCTCTTTGACGTTGGGTTGTCCGATGACGGTAATCGGTGCGCGCGGGCCACTTTCAAAACGTCCCTCCATCGCTGCCAGACTGGCCGGTTGATGCTGCGCGACCATCTTGGCTTGCAAATCGCCGGTAGGAAAGGCCACCGCGATAGAGGCCGCAAGTCCCAGCACCACTCCGGTACGCAAAAGCAGCCGAGCCAGCGCCGTATGTACACCGCGCAATAAATACAGCGCGGCAATCGCTGCCACGACGAAGCTGGCGGTGACAAGGGCCGCGATCATTGTATGCGCGTATTCGATAAGCGCCCAGGGATTCCCTAAAAAGGCCCAAAAGTCGCCTAGACGCAGCGTTCCATCCGCGGCAATGGCGTAACCGACCGGATGCTGCATAAATGCGTTCGTCGTGATGATGAAGTAACCGGACAGATAGCTGCCAATCGCCACGGCAAGTGCTGCCGCAAAATGTTTTTTTGGTCCCAGCCGCTCTTCTCCAAAGACTAGCGCTGCGACAAATGCACTTTCTAAAAAGAAGGCGAACATTCCCTCCATCGCCAGCGTTTGTCCGACGACTCCGCCGGCGTAGCGCGAAAATCCCGACCAGTTTGTACCAAACTGGAACTCCATGGGAATTCCGGTAATTACCCCGGTGATGAAGTTGATGCCGAAAAGCCGCGTAAAAAAGCGCGCTGCTTGCATGTATTCGAAATTGCCGGTGCGCAGCGCCCGCCACTTCCAATAGACTAGAATCGGCGCCAAGCCCATCGTCAACTGCGGAAATAAATAGTGGTAGACGATGGTGAAGGCAAACTGCAAGCGGTGCCAAAAGGCTGGATCGTCCATTAGGCGGCTCCGCCGGCTGGGCGGGCTGTTTGAATCGTCCCGCACGCTGCCAATCGCCGTCGAGACGGGCGGAAATTGGCCCATAATGACACCGCGGCAGCTACAAAAAGCAAAGTCATGTACGCATGATACTCGACCAAGCGGTATTATCGATACGCTCTATGGGTACCGATCTACAAGTCGCCAAACCCTTTGTCAGCAGTGTAAGCACAAGGGCTATAGGATTTTTGAGAGGGGCGCTTCTGTGCTGCGCGGTCCTTTTCAGCAGTTGCGCAAAATCGACGGGGCCGTATCGGCCTTGGGTGCACAAAGTCTATTTTCACGGCGTGCGCAAGATCAAAGAAAAGGATCTGCGCGAAAAGACTGCGGTCGTTCAAAGTTCCTGGTTTCCGCTTTTGCCCAAAAAGTACCTGGATCATCCCATGGTCGCCGAAGCGGATCGCGAGCGCATCACCACCTACTACCAAACCCGCGGTTTTTTTTCGACCAAGGTGGTGAAGGTGCAGGTAACACCCTACAAGCGCAATCCGCAAAAACCGCTGAGCGATCCGGAATCCCTTGTTGCCGTCGATGTGCATTACACCATCGAAGAAGGAACGCCCACCAAGCTAAAGACGCTAAGCATCGAGGGCCTAGAGCCTTTGGGCGCTGAGGCCGCCGCGGTAAAATCGGTCGTCAAGATAAAGCCCGAACAGACCTTTGAACATGAGCCGTATCTTTACTCCAAAGAGGCCCTGCTTTATGCGCTGCGTTTGCGCGGCTATGCCTTTGCGCGCATTTCCCTGGCCGACGTCGCTGTTGAAAGGGATGCGCACACCGCTGCGGTGCACCTGGTTTTAGACCCCGGACGGCCGGCGGTGATTGGAACCGGAACGGTTTCGGGAACGGTCAAGGTCGATGCGCAGGCGCTGCTCAAGCACGCGGCGATTCCCACTGGCGATCCCTATCGCCCGGCGATTTTCGAAGGGATACAAGGCAGCTTGTATAGCTTGGGGCTTTTTTCCACGGTGCGCGTGGAGCCGCAGCAAAATCCCACCCAGCCCGATGTCGCCGATGTGCAGATTGCAGTGACCGAAGGCCCGCATCGCGAATTGCGCCTGGGCGTGGGCTTTGGCATCGAATCCTTGCGCACCGAGGTACACGGCGAAGGCCTTTATACGCAGCGGCGCTTTTGGGGTGGGCTGCGAACCCTGCAGTTGACCTTGCAGCCCGGGTATGCGGCGCTGCCCGCCGTGTGGGCTCGTCCGATTTATCGGCATGGACCCATGCTGATGTTTAAGGCCGAACTGACCCAGCCCGACATTTGGGGGCCGCATTCGACGCTGAGCCTGAGCCTTAGCTACGATGTCGGCGTCGAGTATGCATACCAGTACCACGGTCCCTCGCTGCGCATCGGCATCACGCGGGGTTTCTGGCGCGATCGAATTCGTCTGGGCGTCGCCTACAATTTTCAGTTTCTCGACTTTTTCAACCCCGATGCCAGCATCGCCAACAACCCCAGCGAATCCGGATCGCGCTTTGGCTTTGTCGACCCGTATCGACTGGGCTACTTGCAACAAAGCGGAACGCTCGACTTGCGCGATAACTCCGTTGCGGCCCGGCGCGGCTTTTATCTGTCCATGATTGCCGAAGAAGGCGGGGTCTATGCTGGCAGCGCTTTTGACTACCAAAAGCTTATGCCCGAGGCTCGCGGATACATTCCCCTTGGTTCGCGCGTCACCGTGGCGATGCGCCTGCTGTTTGGGCACATCTTTGTGCAGGGAGATCTGGGCAGTCCGATTACGCAGCGTTTTTATTTGGGCGGTCCGAATTCGCATCGCGGCTTTACGTACAACCGGCTGTCCTATCAGGTCTGTTCGGGAACGCCTTTGCCCCCAAAGTCTTCGGACGGAATGACTGTGCCCATCGTGCCGATTGCGACGCGCCAGCCCTGCAACTCCGATCCGGCTGGCTTTGCCGACTTTCGCCGCGTGCCCATCGGCGGCGATCAGATGCTGCTTGGCCAGCTAGAGCTGCGCGTCGGCATCGTTCGCTTGTTTGACAACTGGCTAAGCCTGGCGGCCTTCGCCGATGCCGGCGATGTCAGCGCCCCGCATAGCTCGTGCGCAAGCGGCAAGTGCCCGCCTGTGGCCTATGCTGATATCATCGACATTCGCAAGCTGCACGTCGCGGTGGGCGGCGGACTGCGCTACCGGACGATCATCGGCACCATTCGCTTTGATCTGGGCGTGCGCTTAAATCGCTTAAGCATCGTCGAAGACGGCATCGAGAATCCCGACCCCGGCGATCGCATCGCCTACCATTTATCGATAGGGGAGTCCTTCTAAATGGCCGCTAGAAGGAAGCGCTGGCGTTTTATCGTCCGGGCCATCGGCATTCTGCTTTTTAGCACCGTCGGGCTCGGCATTTTGCTGCTCTTGGCTTTGTTTTTGGTTGGGCGCAGCGATTGGGGCCGAGGCCGCATCCTAAGTATCGTCGTGCCCGCAGTGCGCAAGTCACTGATCGGCGAGCTGCGCATTGGCGCTTTGGATGGCGATTTGACCCACATGCTGGTGCTGCGCAATGTCGAAATCAGCGATGCCGAAGGCCAGGTGGCGCTGCGGCTTTTTAGCGTAGGCTTGCGCTATAATTTGCTCGGCCTTTTAGGGCGCACTCTGCACATCACCAAGGTGGATGCGCGCGGCGAAGTGCGGGCCCGCCATCTTGCCGATGGACGGCTGAATTTGTCGGCGCTTCTGCGGCCTAGTCCGCCCTCCAGCGGACCTTTGCCGCTGCGCATCGTGATAAGCGGCATCGCTGTGGACCTTTCCACAAGCTATGATGCGTTGGCGCAAAATTCGGCGCCCCTACCTCACGCCGAAGCCAGGCTGCACATTGCCGGTGATGTCGCGCTGGGGCGCGATTTTAGCCTCAAGCTTGATTTGCAAGACCTAAGCGGCGCGCTCTTGGTTCCAGCGCAGGCCGCGCTTCGCCTGCAAGGCGGCGTCACGGTGCAAAGCGAACCGGAGCTGCGCGTTGCGCTGCGTCACCTCAAAATTTTTGGCCAGACGACGGGTGAGGATCTGACTCGTCTAGTGCCTACAGTGCCGCTGCGCGGCAAGCTCGGGCTTTCGGCGGAACTTGATGGCACCCTGGCGGCGCTAAACGCCGGGCTAAGCTTGGAACTGCCGACGGGCAAGATCACCGCCCAAGGCAAGCTGCAGCCGCAGAACCCGTCCCTGCCTTGGGAGCTGCAAATGCGGGCCGACAGCGTCGATCCGTCGGTGTATACGGAGCTGCCGGCAGGACGCATAGACCTGGAGCTTTGGGCCAAGGGCCTAGGGCCTAGCGGTCGAGTGAATTTGCAGCGACTGCAAGTGGCGGCGCTGGCCAGCCAAGTGCAAGCCAACGGCTTTTTGGAAATACCGCCCGGCTGGCTGAGCACCGCCGACTGGCAGTCGCTGCAAAGCGAGCTGCACTGCACTTGGCAGGCCGATGACTTGGCCGCGTGGGAAAAGCTCGGCGCGCCGGCGCTAGGCGGCGCTTTGCAGGGAACGGCGCTTGTGCAGCTTGCCAACCATTCGCTGCAGCTAAACGCCAAGCTGCACGGCCAAAGCTTGCGCAGTTTCGGCGTCAGTCTGGCGCAGCTCGATTTGAATGTGGCAGCCAAAGGAACGCCGCAAACGCCAAGCCTAGACCTAAATCTTTGGGCGCGCGAGCTGCTTGCGCAGGGTATGCATTTTTCGCAACTAGAGCTTGGCGGCAGCGTCAATCGGCAGGCGCTGACCCTTTCCGCTTCGGGACAAGGGCCCGAGCAAGTGGCCTTTGGCTTGTCTCTAAGCGGCCGTCCGGAGTTTGCCGAGAATTCGCTGCAACTACATGGTCTGGACAGCCAGATCAAAGAACTGCGGCTTTCGCGCGCGAATCAGACTTTGCTACTAGAGCATCCGGCACGCATTGCCGTGAATTTGCGCAGCGCGCCGATTCTGGACGTGGAACCGCTGGCTCTCTTGTTTGGTCGTCAGCGCATCGCCCTGTCTGGGCATTTTGAAGCGCAAACGCAGCGCCTAAGTACGCATCTAGATGCGAGTCATCTAAATCTCAGAGAGCTGGCCCAGGTCGTTGGCCTTGGCCAGCAGATTCCCGAAACCGAACTGGCCATCAAGGCCGACGTTACAGGAACGCTGCGCGCTCCGAGCGGTCACTTGTCCTTAAGTGGCGAGGTCGGTCCGCCGCCGCAACTGCCGCTGCGGCGCACCGAGTGGCAGCTTTTGGCCGATTTGGATGGGCAAAAGGCGCGCGGCCAGTTGCACGTCAAAATGCCCGGCCAAGCCGTCGGGCAAGCCACTTCCGCGCTGAGCGCGCAATTTGCGCTACCCCTAGACGAACGAGCGGCGCTGAGCCTTGACACCACGGTCGAGACGGCTTTGCCAGAACTAGCTTTTGCGCTGCCTGATACGCTGCGCAGTTTGCAGGGGGCCCTGCAGCTACATGCGGTGCTTGGCGGCTCGCGGCAGCGCCCGCAAATGAACCTGCGCGTCGAGCTTCCCGATTGGCACAGCGCTTTTATAAACGGCAAAAAGACGGTGCTAGTCGTTGACTATAAGCAGTCGCAACTGGCGGTGGCGCTAAACGCGCATTTTTTGAACCCTGATGAAAAGCCGCTCGGCGAACTCAAATTTTCTGCGCATGCTCCGCTGAGTTTGGCGCCGCCCCTAAACGGCGCCGCCGTGCTTTTTCAGCTAAGCGGTGCGGGCTTTGGCGCCGATCTGGCACTGACCGAGCTTTCGGCGCTGGAACTTTGGAAACTGGCGCGTCCGGACGAGCCGCCGCTGCGCAGCGGCCAGTTGGAACTAAACGCGCAGCTACAAGGCCCTTTGCTTGCCGAAAATCAGTCGCCCACGCTGTCGCTGCAGCTTCATGCGCGCGATTTGGGACTGAGCCCGCGAAGCGGCGCTGCCGCGATTCCGGCCGCGGCAACTGTGCAGCTACACTACTTGGCCAGTCGCGTGAACTTGAAGCTGGATGCGACGCTGGCCAACAAACCGCTGCTTTTAGGCAATGCCAGCGCCGAGTTGCCGCTCGCGGCGGTGCTTCGAGGCGGCAGTGACGCCCTTATGCGCCTTCCTTTGCACGCCACCCTGGATGTGCTGCCTACCGAATTGCCCAGCGATTTGCCGGTGCGTGGCCAGTTGCGCGCGCACCTGCAAGCGCAGGGCACGCCCAGCGCGCCTCAGGCGCTTTGCGATGTGCAAGTCGGCAAGCTGCTGGTGCAAGACTGGCTGTTTGGAGACGCCACCGCGCAGGTGCGACTGAATCCAGCCGGCTTGCAGGTCAACGCCCAGGTGCAGCAAACCTCGACCAAAGATCTTGCCGGAACCATTGCGCTAGTGGCCAGTGCGCCGCTGCCTTTTGCGCTGACTTCGGAAAAGTTCAAAGTCGCGCTGCAAGCGCATGGATATCGTTTCAACTATGAAGTTCCGCAGTCTGACACGACGCCAAGCAGCGGACTTATGCTTTTGCGCGGTCTTCTCGATGCCGAAATCAATCTGCAGGGCCAAAAGCCGCAACCGCAGGTCTTTGGCTTTGTGCGTTTTGCGCAGGGCGAGCTGGCTGCCGCGTCGCTGCCACAGCTTTTTCGCGACATCCTTGTGGATGTGAAACTGGATGCAAGCGGCCTCGTCACGCTGAATCGCTTGAGCGCCACGGCGAGTGGCGGCCATTTTTCCGCCGAGGGCAATGTGCAGCTCGATGGGCTTTTGGTAAGCAGCTTGGGACTGCACGCTCGAAGTTCAGCGTTTCCCATTCCGGCCGGTCCGATTGGTCTTTGGCTGGACTCGAACATCGATATTTCAGGCAAGACGCGAGATGGCACGCTGCGCACCAAGGTTCTGGTGACCAAAACTCAAGTTCGTCTGCCGAAATTGGCTTCAAACCAGTCGGTGCAGTCGCTTGGACCCCTGGAAGATGTGCGTTTCGTCGATGCCGCCGCCAAAACTGCTGCGGCAAGCGCCGCGTCGTCATCGCCGTCCTCATCGAGGACGGCGGCCGCCCCGTCTGCGTCACCGCCGGTGGGGCTGCCGGCGCGCACTCTCATCACGGTAGAGCTGCCTCCGCCCTTGGCTATTAGCGGTCCTGAGGTCAAAACCAGCATGGAAGGCCATCTGGACATCGAGCTCGCCGCCTCGGCGATGATGCCAATCATCACAGGCGCAATTCATACAAACGGCGGCTGGGTCGATGTGATGGATGGGCGCTATCAAATCGAAAAAGCGCAGGTCAGCATGTCCGGCGAGGTGCCGCCGAATCCGCTGCTCGATGTCCTTATCTCGCGCAAGCTGGGCGATGTCATCGTCTATATACGCGTCAGTGGCAGCGCCCGCGCGCCGCAAATCAGCTTTACAAGCGATCCGGCAACCTATGATGAATCGCAAATCATCATGATGATAATTTCCGGAGGACATCAGCGCAGCGGCACCATGCAGCAGCAGGCGATTGGCGCCATTTCTTCCCTGTTGGTCGGGCAGCTTAAAAAGCAGCTTGGTCCGCTTTTGCCGGTGGATGAAGTTCGCTTAAACGCCGGCGGCTCGGATGCCATGGGAATGAATCAGTCGAGTCTGGAAGTCGGCAAATATCTGCGCGACAATCTGTATCTGCTTTACACGCATCGCTTTGGCAACTGGTCCAGTGTGCTGCGACGTTATAATAACGATGAAGTCTCCCTGGAGTGGCGTTTCTTTACCAATTACCAAATCAATCTGATGGGAGGAGACCAGGGAGTGGGAGCGCTTAATCTTTATTGGACCAAGCGCTTTTGAGGTGTGAACAAAGCGGGGCGTTTATTCCGCGGCAGTCTTGAGGACGAAGGGATAGCTCACTACGACGAGTCCATTTTGCTGCGGCTTAGGAAACTGCCAGCGGCGCACCGCATTGGCGATACACTGATCGGTTTGACCGCGGGGCAGGGTGCTTGCTTCCACAAAGCTCGTGGTCACGCCGCCCATTCCGCCAATTGAGAACTTCACCACCACGCGGCCGCTCAGTCCATTGTCATGCTGCAGTTCCTTTTCATAGCAGAACTTCACTTCATTCATGTGCTGCCGGACGACGCGGCGAATCAAATCTTTGTCGTATCCAACGACCGTGGGCGGATCCAGATGCCACGCCGGCGGTGCCTTGCCGCAGTTTTTGCAAGTCAGCTTGGCAGCGGGGGGCCTGCTGCCGTAGGTGCCGTTGCGGTTGCCATTGCTGCAAAGCGTGCCCGGCAAACAGGTTCCGGTCAGATTCAGGCCGATGGTGTTGTCGCCAGGGCCATCACCACCCGGGCCGTATCCGATAAGGCCCAAACCGTTGTGCCCATACCCATCTCCTACATGAAGTCCGTTTATGTTGCCCAGCGCATTTTCCGCTTCGTTGCCCAGCGCAGATTTGTCGCCAAGGAGCGCGGTCAATCCGGCGACATTTCCGGAATGCAAAATGCCGAGGACGCCAACATTTTTCGCCGCTTCCGCAGCCGCTTTTTGCGCCAACTTCGGATCCGGATTGTTCTTCGGTCCGGCAAAGGAAGAGCGCGCATCAGTGCGGCGCAGCGCCTCAGGCTTGCCCATTTGACCGCTTTTTTCCTTGGCGGCGCGACCGCTGCTGCTGGCCGCTTCCTGCTTTTGGCTTTGCAGCCAGGGCGCCGTTTCTTCTTTGACCTCCGGGGCCTTGACCAGATAGCGCACGAGTTGCTCGTTGCTGAAACTGTCCAAGGCCAGCGAACGCGGATCCGGCGGCATCGCAAACATAAGACCGAGCAAGCTGGCGGCCCCAGCCAGCACCGCGCCGGTATAGGATTGCGCCCGCCAGTCTACCTGCAGCGGCACCGGATAGTGGCGCGGACGCGGAACCGAGCGAATCAGAAACTCGCAATTCTGATACTTTAGCGCCAGACGTCCGCCGTCGGGAATCGCTAGCGAATGGGCCCCGGGAATGCCAAGGGCCGGCTCGGCCTGGGTTTTTAAATCTGCCAGCGTTGTCACTTGTCCATGCAAGCTCAGCGCGCCCGTCATCGATTCGGTAAACAAGAATTCGTAATCCGTGCCGTTCGAACGGACCAGCGGAAAACGCGCCGCCGGCAGCCCATCGCCGCTCAGCTTGAAAGTCGTTCCTGTGGCCGAGCCGATGCTGAATTCATTTTCTTGGCGCTCTTCTTTGGCCCGATACAGTCCGTACAATAGGCCGCCGATTCCGTAAAATAGCAGTCCGGCTGCGGCGCCGTCTCGAGCATGTCCAAAATTCTTGGCGCGAACCGGTCGTCCTGCCTCGGCTTGGGCTTTTTCGGCGACGACCTGCGCATAACTTTGCGCAAACAGCGCGCCCGTTCCCAAAAGTGCTGCGCCTGCGGTTCCCAAAAGTGCTTTGGTAAATCGGCCAAGCCTTCCGCCTGCCGGGTTGTGAAAATGTCGTACTTCGAGCACTGCGTCATCGAACAATGCCGCCACTTCAATGGCCCGTGCTCCGTCGGCGCTTTCCACTTGCTGCGCCACTTGCTGCGGTACCTGTGCGTCGGTCAGTAGCGTCATTCCGCTATTCATATTTGCTGCGCTCATAACTTCCTCCATTTATGCTCAAATGCGCCAAACAGAATCGACTGTCGGCTGCAGCCAGGTGGGGCGTCGGACTTTGCGCTGCCGCACAATTTCGCGGACCGAAGGCCGAAGGCCCCATTTCACCGCTGCATGAACTAGGACAGCGGAATGCCATTCAGGTTTCAAAAAAGGAATATGAAACTTACGGCCTGCGGCGTTGTCTGTGATGGCTTGCGCAAAGCGATCGGTCTTTGGCAAAAGCGTCGATCGTTCGCGCAAGCGCTTAAGATTTTTGAGATTTTCTTACGGATGTTTTGGCCGCGGGCCAAATTGCGCCAATCGCGCGGAAGCCTATAAGTGATGGATGCGCTGTACGTCGGCGATGCTGAGCCGGGCTTCATCAAGCAGGCCGCGGGCGGCGTTCTCGGCGAAATGGCTGCGGTTTTCCGGTGTTGCCACGCTGCCGCTGACTAGAAGCTCTAACACCGCTAGGACGCTTTGCGAAAGCGCCTCCAGGTTGTATCCACCTTCTAGGACAAGGGCCAGGCGCGGCTGCGTATAAAGCAGCATTTGCATGAGATCTACATAGTCGTTTTCCAAAAGCGACATTCCGGCCAGCGGATCGCGCGCATGGGTGTCAAATCCGGCGGAAACCAGAATCAGGTCCGGGGTGTAGCGGCGCAGCGCCGGCAGCACAACTTTTTGAAAAGCCAGGCGATATTCGGGCCCGCCAGAACCTTGCGGCAAGGGAATGTTGATGGTCGAGCCGGCAGCTTGCCCATTGCCGACGACCGCGGCCGCGCCAGTGCCTGGATAAAACGGATATTGGTGCGTGCTGATGAACAAAAGGCCGGAATCGCTAAGAAATATATCCTCGGTACCGTTGCCGTGGTGCACGTCTATATCGACAATGGCCACGCGCGCGCCGGCGGCTTTGGCGGCCATCGCTGCGATCGCGATGTTGTTTAGAAAGCAAAAGCCCATTGCTCGGCCGCGGCTGGCGTGATGTCCCGGCGGACGCACCAGCGCAAAGCCATTGTCGCGCTGACTGGCCAGAACCTGCATGGTGACATCCACAGTCGCGCCGGCGGCATGTAGCGCCGCCTCATAACTGCCGGGGCCATAGTAGGTATCGGGATCGATCCAGCCGCGCGCCTCGGCGGCGTAGGGGCCCATGCGCCGCTCTAGTTCGTGCAGATAATCGGCGCTGTGTACCCGCAGAAGCTCCTCGGTCGTCGCGGGCCGGGGGGCAATGCGTGAAACGCGATCGCGAAGTGTAGAGGCCTCAAGCGCGCGCGCAATCGCGATCAGCCGCTCCGGGCGCTCGGGATGCTCGCCGGGAGGGGTGTGCCGCAGAAAAATATCGTCAATGCAAACAAACGTCGCCACCTACCCATGGTATACGAACCTGCCAAAAGCCGGATACCCATTATCGCCTGAACCAGGGTAGGGGGCAGCGCCGCAACGCGGCGAAACCGCGCCAGATGCAAAAAGCGCGCGGTTTTCGCCGTTGGAAAGTTGCAGGGAATTTATTTGAGGCGGACGTTCATGGTGGCGCGACCCTGGGTGGCCGCTCGAAACGACAGTACCTTCAATTTCGAGCGGTTTGGCTCGACATCTCCGAAAACTTTCGCCCAGGTTTCCGCGGTTTTGAGCTCCGCTTTGGTGGCCGAATCCTTGGTGACAAGAATGAACGCGCCGCGGAAGCTAGTCTGCTCGGCGCGAGGGCGTTCTCCGCCTTGGGCCTCAATGATGTTTTGCATGGTTACTTCGCGAAATCCGGCGACATCCACGTGTATGCGCGCGTCTTTGCCCTTGCCGACGACCTTGCCGTTCATGGGTTTGTCCATCACCAGAAACGATTCCTTGATTTCAGACGCCGACATGAGTCCCATTAAGTACAGTTCGAGTGGGGCGTAGCCGGTCGAGTCATTGCTAGCTCCTGGATCGAACATACCGACTTCCACTGGAACCACTCCATCGCTGTTTTTGGGCCAGGTTCTTGGGTCGCGTTGCGGTGGCGTAGCGCCACGATAGGATAAAGTATTTTTATCAAATCCACCGTGTGAGCCATTGACGCTGGAATGACCCCAGTGCGGACCGCGTGCGGGTGGATTCTTCGGAGTCTCAACCCCGAATCCGAGTGACTGATTGAGGTGCATCGACCAGTAATGCAGCGTCTCATGTAAAGTTGGTCCAAAGCCATGCGCAAGGGGCATCATGATGACGCCTTTGAGCTTGCCCGCGCTACCCCATCTGGCGGTGTCGTTGAAGTGAATCCGGTGTCCAATCTGAGGGAGCTTCGGATGGCTGACCGTGAAGAATTGCGCGCCAACCTTTATCACAGACTTATCAATTAGGAAGTACAAGAAGTCAAAGTTGTCGCCAAATTTGCCGAGGAACTCTTTGGCCCAAGGATACAGGGCGGCTGTATTTGGATCTCCGGAGAATACATAATTAAATACATAATCCGACTCGGCTGCCGTGTCTGAGGGTGATTCCGGAGGCGCCGCTTGCACAGCCTGCGCCGGTGGTTCAACCGGAATGCTCGGCGCGGCTTGCTCAACTGGAACAGGGACTGGAACAGGGACTGGAATTGGGGCAACTTGCTCCGTCTGTACTGCTTGTTCCGCTGCGACCTGCTCATTTGCGACTGCATGTTCGGATTGGGAAACTTGTTCCGCTTGCGCGGCTTGTTCCGCTTGCGCAGCATGCTCCGCTTGCGCCTGCTGTTCCGCCTGCGCAGCATGCTCCGCCTGCGCCTGCTGTTCTGCCTGCGCATCGCGCTCTGCCTGAGCGTGCTGTTCCGCCTGCGCCTGCTGTTCTGCCTGCGCATCGCGCTCTGCCTGAGCGTGCTGTTCCGCCTGCGCATCGTGCTCTGCTTGCGCCTGCTGCTCTGCTTGCAGATTCTGTTCTGCTTGGGCATCAGATTCTACCTGTTCAGCTTGCTCGTTATTCTCAGGAGGTGCGGCTTCGAATTCCTGCTCGACCTGTTCAATCTCGTCGAAGTCATAAGGATCGTGATGTTCATCTTCGGAAGATAAAGTCGCGTGATCTTCGGAAGCAATGCCTTCTTCAGGAGCGTCATCCGCAGAGACAAAGACTTCTTCATTCGCATTGGCGCACTCTGTTTCGTTCATATCTTGAGACATGACTACCTCACTTTGAATCGGACGTTCTTGCAGAAAAAATTCTAAACAACGGAAGCTGCGGGAAACGCTACCCAAACACCAGTTGCTTGCTGGGGACTTCCGTGGTTTCACCGTAACAGCAATCGCCAGGGATCGTGCAACGATTCTTAATCTACCCTCTAAGCAAGCGTTTCATCTTTGAAAATTACGGGCGCAGATATTCGAAAAAGCTTTGGGGCCATCTCGGTAAAGTGCACTGATTTGTCGTCCGAAGATCCCTGCTGACGTTCGCAAGGGCATGTATTGTTACGGCAATCTGGCCCATGAATATGGATGCGCTACAAGCGGTCTTGTAACCCTACTGCACGTCCAAGATACGATTGGGCACGAAGTCGTCCGTCCTCGCGTACGGTACGCTCCGGGCGGGCGCCCTCGCGGCCAATCGTATCTGGCCTGCTCGCTATGGGTTTTGAGACCACTTGTCGTGAATATTCATTAACTAGGAGTTAACCAATGTTTCCATTTATTCAATTTTTTTGAACGATCCAATCAGTTACCTCTGGAATTCCCAAGGAGGTCCCTGATGAAAATAGAATTTCTGACCGCAGCCTTATTCATAAGTCTGCTCCCACAACCTAGCCGCGCAGAGTTTGTCGCCCATGAATGGGGAACATTTACCTCTGTGCAAGGATCGAACGGCGAAGCACTGCCCGGGCTTCAGAAAGAGGAAGAAGCGCTGCCATCTTTTATACACAACGGCGATCCACAAATCGAACAGGCCAAGCCTCAGGAGGAATTTGCCACTGGCTATCGCTGCACGCGTCGCTGCGATTTTTGCAGCAAGGGCGCTTGTCTGGATGCCCAAGGAAATCAGCCACTGCGCGTTACTCAGAAGATGGAGACCCCGGTTCTATACTTCTACAGTCAGACGCCGCGGCAAGTCGATGTCACCGTTGATTTTCCGCAAGGAGTCATCTCGCAGTACTATCCGCAGGCGTCATCCCTGTCTCCAAACCTGGGCCAGGCATTTCGCCTAAGCAATGGCAGTCTGCGCTATTTCGGACTTGAGATTCTGACGCAGAAAGCCGCCGTGCCGGCCGTTTCCTCTGGAAACGTTTATGCGCCGGCGCGCGAGACACGAGCAAACCTAGTCCGCTCCCTTGGCGAGACGGAAAAGTTCATCTTCTATCGAGGGCTCGGCGATTTTCGCACTTCGTTAAAAATCACATCGGATTCCCGCAAGCTGTCCTTGCGCGATACCCGCGGGCGGGGCATTCCCTATCTTTTGGCCGTGAACATTCGCGATGGCAAAGGAAGCTTCAAAGTACTGGGAGCGCTAGAGCAAAATCAGACCCTGACCTTTGATCTAGGCCCTCTTTTGAATGCGCTTAGCCCCGTGCAAAGCCTGAGTGATTTCGAACGCAGCGTAGGTCCGGAACTGGTCGCAGCGCTTGAGCGTTCGGGACTTTACCCGGATGAGGCGCGCGCCATGGTAAATACCTGGAGGCTCAGCTACTTTCACACCGAAGGCTTGCGCGTTCTTTACATTTTGCCGCGGGCCGAGACCGACGAGCTACTCCCCCTGCGCATCTCTCCGCAGCCGGATGCGGTGGTTCGAACGCTGGTCGGGCGCGTCGAAGTGTTGACCCAGCTTGAAGAGGAAACTCTGCTTTCCGCAGTACAGTCCGCCACGATTGGAAATAAGCCGCAAAAAGCGCTTCTCGAACTCGGACGCTTTGCCGAACCAAAGCTTTTGCGCATCGCAGAGCTGACGGCTGACAAGACCGTAAAGAACTACATCCAGCAGCAAATCCATTGATACATCGCCTCGCGATTGTTGCGCATAGCTTTAAGCCGGAGGATAGTGAACGCTTAGGAGGCTTTTTGGCATGATGCGCAACGCAATGGTTCGGTTCGTTTTTGTCCTTACGGTCTTTTCCGCAGTGGGGCTGTCGCAGGGAACGAGCGCCGCGGAGGTTCTCAAGGTGGGAACGCTCGCTCCCAAGTCGAGCCCGTGGGGGCAGGTCTTCACAGTCTGGGAGAAGGCTGTGAAGGAGAAAAGCGGCGGCCGGCTCGAGCTTCAGTTCTTCTATAGCGGCCAGCAAGGAGACGAGGCCGCGATGGTTGCCAAGCTGAAAGCTGGCCAGCTCGACGGTGCTGCTGTCACGGCCGTGGGCCTTAGCAAGATCTACAAGCCCATTCTCGCGCTCCAGTTGCCCGGCCTTTTTTCGAGCTGGAGCAAGCTCGACTCTGCGCGCAACGCCATGAAGGCCGAGTTCGAAAAGGGTGCCTCCGACGCGGGTTTTCGGCTTGTTGGTTGGGGGGATGTGGGGATGGTGTACCGGATGTCAAAGGGCTTCGCGGTGCGGACGCCAGAGGAGCTAAGCGGAAAGAAGCCCTATATGTGGCGCGACGACGCCATCGAGCCGGTGTTTTATCAGATCATCGGCGGTGTCACACCCGTGCCGCTGAACATTCCGGAGGTGCTTCCGAATCTCAACACCGGTGCCATCAACATCGTCAGCGCTCCAGCCCTCGCCGCCGAGCAGCTTCAGTGGGCCTCGAAGCTCGATCACATCGTCAGCGACTCCATCGGCTTTTCCATAGGAGCCCTCGTCTTCTCAAGCAAGCGCTGCGACGCCCTGCCTGAAGATCTCCGTCAGATCGTACTCGACACGGGCAAGGTCGCGGCAAGCGCGCTGACGAGCCGTATTCGCAACGAAGACGCGGCGGCCTTCGGACGTATGAAGGGCAAGATGACCGTCATCCCCCTTTCGGCCTCCGAGAAAGCCAAATGGGATGGCATCTACAAGCAGGTTCGCCAGCGTCTCACCCCAGGCACATTTTCCCCCGAGCTCGTCGCAAAGCTCGAGGGCCTCGCCAAGTAGGCCTTTGGCTTTTACCTGGCGAAGAAATGGATGCTAACGGCGAAAGAATAAGAGCCAGCCGAGCAGCACCATAAACATTCCAAGGGCCGCCCACACCGCGGGAATCCAGTACCAAGCCATGGGCGGCGGCACTGACGGCAGCGACGACGAAGTAGATAGCGGCCCGTCCAGGCGCAAAAGTACCTCGGCGACATCGGCCATGGTTGGGCGTTCCAGCGGCTCTTTGGCGAGCATGCTGGAAACCAGCTTGCATAGCTCCGCGGGCAGCTCCGGCATGACTTCAGCCAGCGAGGGCGGCGGGTCGCGCATATGCATCGCCAGCACCATGCCCAAATCTTCGGCATCAAAAGGCGGTCGTCCGGTCAGAAACTCAAAGATCATCACTCCCAGCGCATACACGTCGGCTTGACCGTCGATCTGCTCGATGCCGCGGCACTGTTCTGGCGACATATAAATCGGCGTTCCCATAAGCATTCCCAAGCTCGTGGTCACCGAATCCTCGAACGTGCGCTTCTCGATTTTGGCCAGTCCGAAGTCCAAAAGCCGGGTGCGCTCGCCACCGGGAATCAGCGCATCGTGCACAGCCATGACATTGCCGGGCTTCAGATCGCGGTGGACCACTCCTTTTTGATGCGCGGCGGCCAGCGCCACGGCGATCTGCTGCGACAGCCGTATCGTGGACAGAAGGGAAAAATGATGAATGCGCTTTAAGCGGTCGCCGAGTGACTCTCCTTCCAGATACTCCATGATGAAGTAGAGCTGTCCGTCCGCCAGGCTGCCGATTTCAAAGACGCTGATGATGCCGGGATGCTGAACCACATTGGCAGCGCGGGCTTCGTTGATGAAGCGCTTGGCTGCTTCCTGATCGCGCAAAAACTGCGGATGCAGCACCTTCAAGGCGGCGCGGCGCTTGATCTGCTCGTACATCACTTCGTACACCACACCCATGCCGCCGCGGCCGATCTGTCGAATGATTTGGTAGGGGCCAAGATGCTTTCCGACCACCACTTGGCCGCCTTCGCGTTGTACCCCTTGCGGCACTGGCTGAATGCTGGTTTCGCCCAGCGCCAAGACTTGCGAAGTCGCGAAGCGATGCGCCGGACTGCTGGGTTCGCTCAGCCGCCGATACAGTTCATAGCGCGGTGCGTGTCGCCCTTTGCCGTCGCGAATGAGCAATCCGGCGCGCAAAAGCGGCAACTCCGCTTCGCCGAGATCGGCGTGCGGATCGGAAAGCATCGCCTGAAAAGCTTCATAGCGCTCGGGATGGCGCCGCATTCGCGCCCGCGCTCTCGACAAAAATCCGTCAAAAACGTTGCCGGCGGGATGTCCGGCGTCCAGCAACTGATGCAGGGAAACATTTTGCCGCGCCGCCGTATACATCGCCATGCGCGCCAAATAAGGATGTCCACCAACCCAGTGCTTAAGCAGCTCCAGCTCTTTGGGACCCCATTTTAGCTGGTACATGCTGCACAGACGCAGAAGCTGCTCGTCGCCCAGATCCTTTAGCTCAACCGCGTCGGTCAAATTAAAGGGCGACTGATGCTGGGTGCTGACCAGAAGCGCCGGCGTCGTCGAGATCGACAGCAAAAGGCGCAAGCAGGACCAGGGCTCTTCGCTTTCGGCCCAGCCGCGCAAAATGCCAAAGAACGTATTTTGCAGCGGAGAGCCAAGGACGGCATCGGCACATTCGATGGCCAAAAGCAGCCGGCCTTGATTTTGTACCAGGCGCGGCAAAATGCGCCGCCGCATCACTCGATCCATATTGGCCGTTGGGCTCGGCGTGGCCCACTCGGCGTAGACAGTTTCGGCGGGTTCGCCTAAGGCCAGCGCCACATGCAGGGCCAGCTCGCGCAAAAACGTATCCAGCCCCTGCGGCTGCTGCCAACTGCTTTTGTCAAACAGATCCAGATTGACGATGACCACCTGGCTGCTTGCATCCTGCTCTTGAATCTGGCGCGTAAGATGCCGCAGCAGCCAGGTTTTGCCGAATAGCTCCGGTCCCCACAGCACCACCGGCTGCCCGGGAAAGGCCAGGTAGCCCAGCGCTTTTTGTTCTTCTTCGGGCCGCGAAACATACCAGGCTGGAGCGTAGGAGGCCTGCGGCGGTTGCAAGATCGCTTTGCGGCCTTCTACGGGCAGCAGGGCTTCGACGTGGCGAATCGGACAGGCGTAAAGCGGCCCATCGCTGCTTTCGCTGTCTAGACGCCACTTGAGGTGGCCGATCACCTGTCCGTCGACCAGCACCGGGCTGCCCGCGGCGCTTTGCGTGATTGCGGTTTGCGAGCGCAAAACAATCGCCGGACTGCGCTGCGGATCCTCTCCTTCGGTGTCTAAAATCTCGCCCCAGCTCAGCGGCGCCGGCGGTTTTTCGGCCGCGGCATACCCGTAAGCTTCCCAGGACGCGCCGCGTTCGCAGCCTACAGATAGGCGCAGCGATTTGCCCTCTTGCGTGGCCGCATCGCCAAGCAATTCCAGCACCGCGCAATCGGTCTGCGCATCGCTTTTTTGCAACACGGCATTGCGCGGACCGTCGGGAAACAGAAGCTGGACCGTCGATTGCAAAGCCAGACCGCGCACCACGCGCTCGCTGGTGACGACAAAGCGCTTGCTAATTCGGTATGCGGTCCCGCGCACCGAGCTCGATAGATCCGCCGGCCCATGCACCTCGACGTATGCACACGCCTGCTCGATCGCTTGACGCTGATCATTCGAGGACATGTAAGGGCGCTATCCGTAAGATAGTCGTAACTGACTATTTTACAGCGTGCGCTTGCCACTGTCGCAATTTAAAAAATTTTGGTGGCTTCATTCTGTACAGCGGGCGGCATCCACTCGATGGACGGCCGGCGGCCATTTGCCGATTTCTTTTTGACAGATTTGCTGAACGGTAGCGTTGTCTGCCTTTTCCAGGCTGTCTCTTTGCACCCACCACAAATTGCAGGCGATGCGAAAATAGTCAGCGATTCTTATCGGATGGATGACCGCGACATGATCGCGGCTGGCGGTGACCACGCGCAGGTCATCCGGCAAGTGGCCCGGCAAAGGTGGAGAAAACGCTGCCGAGGTCAGCCCCCCCGTGTGCCCGGCCAGCGTCATCAGCAGATTGCCGGTGTGCGAATCCCATATGCGCGCCGTCTGATCGTTGCTGGCGGTCAGCACCTGCTGACTGTCTGGAGAAAACTCCGTAGACCAGACGCCGCCAGCGTGGCCTTGCAGTTGCAATAAATAGCGATCTCCAGTGTGTGCGTTCGCGTCCCACACGTAGGCCATGTTGTCTAAGGCCCCGGTCACCACGAGCTTCCCATCCGGCGAATAGCGGCCCGAAAAGACCTCATCCTGATGGCCGCTTAAAACGGCAATTGTGGCGCCGGTTTGCGCATTCCAGATGCGTGCGGTTTTGTCGCCGCTGGTCGTGAGGATGCGTGTGCCGTCGGGAGAGAAGTACGCAGAATGCAAAAGCTTGCTATGGCCGGAAAATGTCTGCAGCTTGGTATGCTTTGCGGCGTCCCAAATGATCGCCGTCTTGTCGCTGCTTGATGTGACGATGCGCTGCCCATCCAAAGAATAGGCTGCCGACTGCACGGTATCGCTGTGTTCGCCTTCCAGCACGAACAATAGCTGGCCGGTGCGCGCATCCCACACCCGGGCCGTACGGTCATTGCTGGCCGTAAGGATGCGCGTCCCATCGGGGGAATAGACCGCAGAGCGGACGTCGCTTTTATGCCCGATGAGCTTTTTCTGCTCGGTTCCGGTGGCGGCATCCCAAATGCGCGCGGTCCAGTCTTCGCTGGCGGTAACGATGTTGCGGCCGTCCGGCGAATAGGTCGCCGAGCACACCCACTGCTTGTGCCCCGTTAGGTTCACAAGCGTCTTGCCGTCCTGTATGTACCAGACCCGCACCGAGCGATCGACGCTGGTCGTCACCACCCGTTTCATATCCGGAGAAAAAATCGCCGAGCGTACCGATTCGGTATGGCCAAGCAACGTTAGCAGCGGCAGCGCGGTTTTGGCGTCCCAAAGTCTGGCGGTTTTGTCGTCGCTGGCCGACAAAATATAGCGCCCATCCGCAGAGAAGATCACCGAGCGCACGGTTTCGGTGTGCCCGGCCAATACGGCGGTGGTAATGCCGCTGCGGACGTCCCAGACGCGAATGGTCGAATCAACGCTGGCGGTGGCCAGTTGCTCACCGGATGGGGAGTAAGCAATGGCCCGCAAGGGCTCGGCGTGCCCGGCCAGACTGCCGATGGACGCGCCGGTGCTGGCGTTCCACAACCAAGCGCGTTTGGTATCGTCTGGAGTCTGGCTGAAGCTGGCACCCGCCGTCGCAATATAGTTGCCGTCGGGAGAATAGATCGCGTAACGGTCGGCGGGGTGTTCGCGCAGGGTCAAAAGCGGCGTGCCAGTCTCGGCATCCCAGATGACCGCGGTGTTATCGTCGCTGGACGTGATGATGCGGCGGCCGTCCGGCGAATACATGGCCGAGCGCAGCCCCGCTTCGTGGCCCTTTAAGCGAACCAGCAGCCGATGGGTTGCGGCATCCCACACTTTGGCGGTGTGATCGGTGCTGGCGGTCAGCAGCCGCTCGCCGTTTGGCGAATAGAGGATTTGGCGAATCTGGTCGGTATGGGCGTTTAAAGTACCGCGCGGACAATAATTTTCCCCGTCCCAAAAATAGACGCGGCCATCGTTGCCGGCTGTTACAAAAGTCTTGCCGTCGGGCGAAAAAGCCGCCGAGCGCACCCATTCATCGGTGTGTTTTTTAAGGCGATAAGAAAAGACTCCGGCGCCGGTGGCCAGCGATAGCGATTCCACGGCTTGCGCCGGTGGCGGCTGGCCGGCTTTGATGCTGGGCCAGACCCATTCCAGCGCCGCGACCAGGGCCGGAGCCTGACGGCCCGGCTGCGAAGCCTGGTAGGCCGAGCGCAGACCTTTTTCGGCCAGCGCCCCTTCGATGGCGCGCAACTGCGCTTCGACGGCATGCCGTTTGGCCAGTTCGGCTTCGCCGCGCTGCCGGTCGGCTTCGCGCTGATTGCGCCTGGCAATGGTCGCCTGCCAGGCCAGCGCCGCCAAAATGACGCTCAGAATGCACAAAGCTCCTGAAAGCAGCACGATGGTCTGACGGCGGACCTGGCTTTGCGCCAGCGCTCGCTCGCGTTCGTACTCAGCTTGCTGACGGGCGCGTTCGGCCCGGCGCTGTTCTTCAAAAGCCAGCAGTTGTTCATGCTCGGCTTGGCGGCGGGCCTCGATGGCTTTGCGATTGTCTTCTTCGGCCTGGCGCTGTAGCTCTGCCGCTTGGCGGCGCTGCATTTCGATTTGGCGCTGCGCTTCAGCATCTTCGCGCCGCTGCTGCTCGGTCTGCCGTTCTACTTCCAGGGCCGAGCGCAAAAATTCGTGTTCATCCGGCGTCAGATCACGTCGCCCCGCCGCCCAACTTAGCGACTGCCGCAGCGCTTCGCCGCGCAGAAGAAAATCCCCTTGCTTGTCCGAGGACAACCAGCGGCGCATCGGCTCATCGAGCAGACGGTGAACGCGATGCGCTTGCAGCCAGGCGCTATCAAAGACGCTGGCAAAAATGCGATTGCGCACTTGCAGAAAGCTGCGGCCGTTGACCGTGCGCCGCGCCACAAGCCCGGCCAAGCGCAGTTCCATCTGCACCGGATCTTCGCGTTCGTGCTCGACAGGCTGTCCTTCCAGCAAGCGGCCGTAAATGCGCAGCATGGAAATCAGCTTGGGATTTTTGTCCAGTCGCTTTTCGGCATACGCCAGATTGGGATCGCGGCTGCGGCCTTCGGCCAAAAACACTTGCTCGACTTGCCGCTGCACCCGTCCTTCTTCGGTGCCCAGATCTTTGGCGTTGATCAGCGACTCGCACAGGCGCTGCGTCATATACGGATGCCCGTCGGTATAAGACAGGACGGCTTGCAAAAGCTTTTGCGCGTCGCCGCGAATGCTGTGCAAACCGGGCAAAAACGCCTGCGCCTCAAGTTGCGTCAAATCTTCCAGCGCGATGGCTCGGCCGATATTAAACGGCGTCAGCACTGGGTTTTGTATCAGATCCGCCGGCGCCGCCACTCCAAGCAAACAAAAAGTCAGGCGGTGCAGCCGCTCGTCCTCGGCGCGGTCGTTGTAAACGGCGCGAATGGCAGCGAAAAAATCATCGGTCGAAAACGGCAACGCCAGCACGTTGTCGATCTCGTCGATGAACAAAATCATCGGCTCTTTGACGTGGGTTAAAAGGACGTGGCGTAAAAACAGCGTGAAGCGATAGGTCGCAGTGGTTTGTTCGTGCTGCTGCCAAAACTCCCAAGGGTCGCCGGGCAGAGATAGTTGCAACCAAATCTCTTGAACCAGCGAGTAGTACCAAGCGCTTGGCTGCGCCTCTTTGGTGCCGGCCATGTTGAGGTCGACGCTGACGCAGCGCACCCCTTGCGATTGCAGTTTCTGCGCGCAGCGCACTCGAAGGCTCGACTTGCCGATTTGGCGCGGCGCCAGCACATAGCAGAATTCACCGCGCGCCAGCGCCGCAGGCAGTTCTTGATCGGCGGCGCGTTCGACATAAAAAGCGCCGCGACGTAGGGTGCCACCGGACTGAAAGCGCAGTTTCGGACGGGGGGGATTGCTCATCCCGCCGTCCTTAGACGTGTCACAATCTTAATCTAAGCGAGATTCGCGGGCTTGCGGCGGGAACTTCATAAGCTGCGAAAATCGGAACGTTCTCCGAGATCACCGCTGCTTTCTTCGATGGGGTCGCTTTCGCCAAAACCATGCGCTTCGGCATGGCGCAGCCGCTCGGCGATTTCGATGATGCGGCGTTCGACGCGGCCAAAGACGCTGGCCGCCGGAAAACGTCCTGCCGCGTCGCGCCGTCCCCCCGGCATGCCGCATAGCACTTCGATGCCTTGCGCGACGTTGTCGATGGCATAGATGTGAAAGCGTCCGGCTTGGGTGGCCTGTACGACGTCGGGGCGCAGCACCAAATGCGGCAAGTTGGCCCGCGGAAACATCACACCCTGCGCGCCGGTCAGACCGCGGGCGGCGCAGATGTCGTAAAAGCCTTCGATTTTGGCGCAGATGCCGCCGATGGCTTGCATTTCGCCCAGTTGGTTGACGCTGCCGGTGACGGCAATGCCTTGATCGATGCCGACATCGGCCAGCGCTGACAGCACGGCAAAAAGCTCGCTGGACGAAGCGCTGTCGCCGTCGATTTCGCCGTAGCTTTGCTCAAAGACGAGCTGGGCGCGCAAGCTCAGCGGTCGCTCTTGACCAAACATCCAGCCTAGGTATCCGCGAACGATGGCCAGGCCTTTTGTGTGAATGGCGCCGCCAAGCTGCGCTTCGCGCTCGACATCGACGATGCCTTCGCGGCCCAGCGCCACCACGGCGGTGATGCGCATCGGCTGGCCGAACTCGACGTCGCCGGTGTGCATCACCGACAAACCGTTGACGACGCCGACGCGCATGCCGGTGGTTTCGACCGCGACTTCGCCGCGCAGACAAGCTTCGCGAATGTGGCGCTCTTCCGTGGACAGCCGCTCGCGGCGATCGTTCCAGGCGGCATCGATGTCCTCGGCCGTGACCAGCGCAGAAGCTTGCGCGGGCAGGGTGCTTTGGCCAAAGCGCAGGCGGGCGGACATGCTGGCAAACGCCGCGGTTTCTTCAAGCGCCGTCAAAAACAGCACCAGGCGTTCTCGATCTTCGGCCAGTCGCGTCGATAGATCGAGCAGCCGCGCTCGGGCGCTGCGATCGAAGCTGGCCCAGCCGCGCTCGCGGCACAGCCCCATAAAATAGGCATCTAGACCCAGCAGGTTTTGCACATTGCGCTCGATGACCGGATCCACTTCGACTTTGATGCGAAACA
This sequence comes from uncultured Myxococcales bacterium, assembly GCA_964460115.1. Lineage (GTDB taxonomy): Bacteria > Myxococcota_A > Polyangia > Palsa-1104 > JAEUJZ01 > JAEUJZ01. The sequence continues at coordinate 42,074 of CAYWPR010000023.1, read as the reverse complement.
AATTGGCGAAGTCTTCATCGGCGGCGCGCAGGGTGTCATAAAGCCCCGGCGAACCGACGAGCACCACTCGTACATCTAGGGGCACCGGCTGCGGTCGCAAGGTTGGCGCGTAAAATCCAAAAGGCCCCACCGGATCGCCGACGCCAAGGCGTCGATCGCGCAGCGCCCGTTTGAGGCGATCCCAGACCGACGCATCGCTTAACACATCGTTGGCGCGCAGAATCAGCACGCCGCCCATCGCGCGGTGCAGGGCGCCGGCACGAATGCGCATAAAGTCGGTGCACAGGGCCCCCATCTTTGCTTGCCGAGACAGAAAGCCAAAAAGGTTTTCGGGCGTCGGATCGCTTTCGAACACCACCGGAGGGGGCTTTTGCGCGCGATGGCTAATCAGAACGTTGACGCGAAAGCGATCGAGCCGCGCCGAAAGATCATCCGCCGCATCCGCACTGTCGCTATTTGGGTCGCTATGCGCCGAGCTATCGAAAAAATCGCGCCAGCTTTCGCTAAGTGCCTGCCGCACGCGCCGCAGATAGCGCGCCACTTCCGGAGACATGCTGGCGAAGCGTTCTACTAGGTCGCGCATCTCGCGCTGAACAAGCGCGCCCGCGGCACGGCCCAGGGCCGCATCCTGCTCCATTTCGATGCGGGCGCTGTGGGCGCGTACGCGTCGTGCCGCTTTTTCAACTTCGCGGGTCAAGCGCTCGGCGGCGGTTTGCAAAGAACGCTTGGTGAATTCGTCGAGCACATCGAACTGTTCGGCGGTCAGCGGCTTGCCGTGCAGAATCGGAAAGGTTTGAAAAGCCCCTTGCACGGTGCGCACGCCAAAACCATGCGTTTTCGCGGTGCTTTCCAGCCCCTGCATGATTTGGCGGTTGCTGGCTTCCATTTGCGAACTCAGCCGCGCTTGCGACTGTTCGATTTCTTCGGCTTCGGCAAGCTGCGGAATGCGGTCGTGCAGCCCATCCATCAGATCGGCCATGGCTTCTTCCAGCGCCGGGCCGACGCCGGGAGGCAGCCGCAGCGGCTGCGGCGTTTCGGGATGGTCGAAGTCGTGCACGTATGCCAGGTCGGCAGGGCCGGATTGGCTGCGCAAAAGCTGCGCGGCCCGCGCCGAAAGCTCATCCTCGATAAGAACATCGGAATCGACCGCGACAAAGACGTGAAATCCCGGTTCGGGCGCGCCCAGCCCCAAATCGAGCGCGCGCTGCGCCACCGGAGACAAAAGCGAAAGCAAGCTGCCTTCATGCTGTGGCGTCTCGGGCAAAGTCTCCGGATCCATTTGAATGGTCAGCGCGGCGGCCGAAACGGCAAATGCAGTGCGGGTGCGCATGCTGACGCTTGGCTCGGGCGGCAGCGCCAAAGACGCGGTGACGCCTGGTGCGTGCTCGCCCGACGTGGCATCGCCCGACGGTTCGCTAGCGGTTTGCGCCTCGATGTCCGTATTTTCATCCTCGGCCTCGGTGGGACCGGTCAGGGTGGCGGTAGTTTCCAGGGCTAGATTATCGACGAGAGGCAAAGAGTCATCCATGTGTCGAATTGGAAAAACATGATCGTACAGACCGCGCCAAATTGCGAGGTCAGCAAGGCTCCGCGGTTTCTCTACTTGTAGGTGTGCAGTCGCTGCGCAGCGGACTCGGCAAAAGGTCGGGCCAATCCTCGGGACGCGCAATGGGCAAAAGCCCAACTTCCGCGGCCAGGCGGGCCGCCAGCGCATCGCCTTCGGCCTCCATGCCTTCGCCGAGCAGCCATTCGATCTCGCCGCGCGCCGCGCCCAAAGAGCGCACCGCCGCCAAGCCGTCATAAGATTCGACGATCATGCGCACATAGCCGATTTCCTGCAGCGGAACTCGAAAAAAGCGTGAAGCCATTGCGGATGTTTATAAGCGCTTATTGCGGCAGATCTAGATGGGGAATTCGTCCCTGCGCATTTTGGCCATCGCCGTTGGGAATGTAAAGGGCGCCGGTGTCGCCGTTTTGGGCGGTGATGCGCAAGATCAGGCTGTCACCTGGCTCGGCCGGGGCGGCCACGCCCTGTACGCTGTCTTCATAAGGCACGGCAGAAAATGGCTGATCCACGTTGCGTACAAACGTGTGCTCTCGGGCCAGAATGACTAGATCGCCGCTGTCGTCGCCAGCCCCTTTACGCCGCCACCGCATTTCGAACTGGATGGTGATCGATCGGACATTGCTGCCGGCAATAATGCCGTCCGCGACCAAGTTCCACGATCCGGCGGAGATGGGGCCGCGCAGCGTATATGGCGCTTCGATGTATGAAGGAGAGCCACCGGCCCTCACACCGGGTGCTCAAAAAGGCGGCGGCTCGTGATCAATAAGCACTAGGTCGAGCTCGCTTTGCGCGTAGCTCAGCCAAAGCGAAGTCGGATTTTGTCCTTGTCCCTTGTCGCAGGAAAGGGTCAAAAGGACGGCGAAAAGCAGGCTGCACAGGCCTGCAACTTTACGACACTGTATGAACATCAATCGGCACGCATTTCTAAAGGAAGCTGCATCGTACCAAGCACTTGCTGCGTTGTGGCCTCGCGTATGCTCCATTGCAGAACCAGCGGCTGACCCTCGGCATGTTCTAAGCGGGGGTAATACAAAAAGCCGCCGGAACGCGCACCGGGCGGCAATCGGCTAGACGGCAACGCCAAGCGCAAAGCATCGTCGCGCGACCAGGCATAGTAGCGCGGCCCGTCATAAAACCACGGACCAAACCAAGGCGAGCCATACCAGCCGGCGTACCAGTTCGAGCCCCAGAAAAGCGGCCCCCCCGACCAGAATCCCCAGCGCGTATATCCAGCGTAGGGACCCAGCCGGCCGCGAAAGCCGCCGCCGCGAAAGCCCCAGCCCCCAGGCGCTCCGATGCGGCCGCCTACAGAACCCCGCGGCATGAATCCGCCGCTGCGGGGCGCGCCGACCGAACCGCGAAAGCCGCCGCCGCCGCCGCGCCAGGCGGCCAGCATGTCTCCGTCCGACTGATTGGCCGGCGGGGTCAATGATTTCAGTGCGAGCTGTTGCGGCGCGATGGGGCTTAGCAGCGTGCCGCCCTCGGGCCCCAGCAGAAATCCCTCGGGATCCACCTGAATTTCATGATTGCTGCGATTTTCGATCACCACAAGGACTGCGGTGGCGATATCGAGGATGTCGCCCGGGTAATCACCTACGTCAAGGCGCGGCACGCTGACCACTACATCAGCGACCGTCGTGGTCGCCAGCGGCTGGCTGGAGACGGGCACGGGGCGCACGGTGGCGCAACCAAGCAGCATCGCGGCCATGCAGAAAAGCATCTCCATTTTCATTCGTGGCTGAGCACGCATCGCAACCTCCTGTGAAGAACTATAACCTCTTTATGTCGCTGGCAAGTCCGCGGCGCTTATAACCGCGTCGCGGCGCTATTTTGGCGGCGCTGCCAAAAGCTGTTAGCCTGTCGGCCATGCAATGTTTGGCTATAAGGCTGGCAAGCGCGGCTGTGCTTTGGGGCCTGGGGGGGATTTTTCTGACCGCGCCATTTCCGGCTTTTGGCGCGGAGGACATCGTCTATAAAGAGGAACCGATCAAGCTGCAACCGCTGCCTCCGCCGGGGACGCCGGTGACGCGTTTTGAGCCGAGCGCGCTTGTGCCCTACTTTCAAAATGGACCGCTCGCCAAAGCCAGCGAGCGTCTACGCAGCGGAAATGCCGCCGAAGCCCTGCGCCTTGTGGATGAGCTTTGGGCCCAGCCTGGCGCCAAAGCCGCGCTCGACAGCGACCCACGCGCGCAGTTTTTGCGGGCTTTGGCCGAGCTGCGTACTGCCGAAGCCGCCAGTCGGCAGCCAAGTGCCGGTAGCGCTTTTGCCGAACGTGCCGCCGCGCACTTTGACGCGCTGTTCACTGCCTATCCGCTTTTGCGCAGCTATCATGCTTTTTACGCGGGCCGCGCTTATTTGCTGGCGCAGCAGCCAAGCTTGGCGCTTTTGCGCATGGAGCAGGTGGCAAGCGATTCGGTGCTGGATTGTGATGCGCGCTACTTCCGTGCCGAGGCGCTGCGGCGCTTGGCCGAGGTTCCCGCGGCGCCTGGCGGGACTCCATCCGGCTCGGCGAACGAGCGCGCGATTCGAGCTTACGGCGATTTTTCGGCCGCTTGTCCTTTCAGCTCGCATCGCCGCGATGGAGAATTGGCGCTGGCCCAGAAGCTTGACAGCGCCGGACGGTTTGCCGAGGCTCTGCTGATTTGGCGGCGGCTTTATATAGAGGCGCCGCACGAGGTCTATGCCGCCGTGGCCGGCAAGCGCTTGGAGCAGCTTGGTCCCAAAGGCAAGGCCGCGCCTTTTTCCGCGACAGAGCTCTTGCAGCGCGCGCAGATTTTGTTTGAAAACATGCGCAATGCGGAAAGCGAATCCGCTTATCGGTGGGCGCTTGAACAGCCGGATCTAGATGGCGCGCAGCGATGCGTGGCCCGCTACCATCTGGCGCAAAGCGTCTTTAAGCAGCGCGAACGTCCGCGTGCCGCGCCGCTTTTTGATGACGCCATCGTCGCTTGTGCGCCTGCTGCCGCCAAAAACGACGACTTGCATATGAAGGCGCTTTATCAATCGGCGCGCTGCCACGCAAGTGCGGGCCAGCTTCAGCAGGCCGCCGATTTATTTGCAGCCGCAGAGGCGGCTCATCCGGGCCACAGCTATGCCGATGATGCCCGCCTGCGCCAGGCCGAGATGTACCAAGATCTGGCGGATCGGCTGCTGCGCGACGGGCCCAAAAAGACCTGCCAAGCCGACACTTGCCCGGATTATGAAGCGCGACTGTCCACCTTGCTTGGTGAACTGCCCGATCGCTATCCTGCCGGAGACAAAAGGGCCGAGGCACTGTGGCGCTTGGCCTTGCGCGCTCTGCGCAAGCAGGATTTGAACAAAGCGCGGAGTTTTTTGGAAATTTCGCTGGCCAAAATTCCGCGAGAGGCTGGCTGGGCGGAAGAGGGCCGGACGCTCTACTGGCTGGGCCGCGTCGCCGAGCTGCAAAAAGATGGCAGCACCGCGGCGCGTTTTTATCGGCGCACTGCCGAGGAATATCCGCTGAGCTTTTATACGCTGCTGGCGCTTGAGCGTTTGCGCGCCGGCTTTGGCAACGAATCGAGTCGCCTTTTGACGATGCTCGGCGGCGCAGAGGCACGCTCGGAAGATGACGGCTTTGGGTTTCAACCGCGCGCGCTGTTTGCGCACGAGGCATTTTTGCGCGGCGCCGAACTTTTGCGTCTGGGGCTAGGCAGCGAAGCCCGCCGCGAGTTTCAGTCCATTGGCATTGGTCCTGCCGAGGAACGCGCAAAGGTTGCGGTGTCGGCCGAACGTGCAGAGCTTTTGTGGCTGGCGGCGGTGCTGTTTGATCGCGCCTCGGCCTGGCACTTGTCGCACATCATTCCGCGGCATGTACTGACGGACTGGCAGCGGCACTATCCCGTCGGTATCTGGCGCAAGTATTGGCTTTTGGCCTATCCGCGCGGCTTTTTTGACCTGCTTTTTGCCGCGGCTCAGCAAAATGGCCAGCCCGAAAGCCTGCAACTGGCCATCGTGCGCGAAGAATCAGCGTTTGATGCGCGCACCGAATCGTTCGCCAATGCAGTGGGGCTGACGCAGATGATACAGCCGACGGCCAAACGTTTTGCGGCGGGACTGCCATACGACCGCGATGCGCTGCGCGACCCTTCGATAAATGTCGCGATCGGGGCGCGCTTTTTAGGCTTTTTGTGGCAGCTTTGGCAGCAAAACCCGGCGCTGACCATCGCCAGTTACAACGCTGGCGAGGGCGCTGTGACCAAATGGCTAAAGACAAACGCCGATACCGCCGAGATCGACCTGTTCATCGAAGCCATTCCCTACGACGAAACGCGCGGATATACTAAGCGTGTGCTGTCGAGCTACTTGATTTATCAGTGGCTGTACAGCGAAGTTCCGCCCGGCGCACCTTCTGACATACGCTTGCCCGCCTTCATGTTTTCACTGCCCGCCGGCCGTCCAAAGAATCTCTAAGAATATTATTTGTGATTTTTTCGAGAGCCGCGACTGGGCGGGTGTTTGAGCTCGGCTTCTGGGGGCTTTTCGGCAATTTTGGGCAAGGTCAGGCTCAAAAGCTGTTCGCCGCGCTGAACTTTGATGAAGATGTCCTTTTCGGCGCGATCCGCGACCGCTTGGTCGGCAAGCTTGGAAAACTCGAGAGCGCTATGCACTTCGCGTCCGCCAATCGAAACGACAATGTCACCAACCTGCACCGTGGCAGGAAGCAGCGGACTTTGCTCGTCAATGTGCGTGACGATGGCGCCCATCACGGACGGGTCATAGCGAAATCCTAGAAGTGGAAAGTATGAAACGGCGCGCATTTTCGCCTGCGCGGCGGTTTCGGGTTGTCCGTAATAGACCTGCAAGCGCTCAAACGATTCGGGCTTTAGTTGCAAAAGGCTGCTGGCTTGATAGGCGATTTCGCGAGTTTGGCCCCCTCGGCTGCGCTTTTCCCAATATTGCAAAGGCGCTCCTTGCAAAATTTCGCCACTGCCACTGCGCAAAAGCTGAGCGACGCGGCGGTGCATTTCACCCAGGCGCTTTTGGGCTGAGGAAAGGGCTTGCGCGGCCGCCGCTTTTTCGGCGATTTCTTCGGCGGCCTTTTGGGTGTCTTTGGCAATTTCGCGCTGCGTGAGCTTTTGCAATTGCAAAGCGGCTTTGTCTAAGTCGCTGCGCGCCGCTTGCACGCTTTGACTGTAAAGCGGCGGCACGACTTTTTCCCATTCGGCATAGCCAGAATTGTGCGCCAGGGTATCGGCCAGGTGCTGAATCAAGTCTACCTGCGCGGCCGCGTCGGCCAGCGTCTGCGCCTCCGTGCGATCGGGCACCGGCCAGCTATGGCCTAGAAATGCCAGGTCTTTTTTGCCGCTGTAAGCGGGATCATGCCAAGGCGGCACACTAGGCTGCGCGGTTTCGACGATGCGCCAGGCGCTGTCTTTGTGCGCGCTAGGCGCCTCCGACAAGATGCGATAGACGATGGCTCCGGAGGATACAAGCAAAAGGGCGAGCAAGCTTGGCAAAAGGCCCGGAACGTTTTGTACTTTGCCAAGAAAGCCCGAGGCTTTAGGCGGCGCGGCCGACCCTTTGGGCGGGCCAAGATTGGTGCCGCTCATTTGCGCGGCGCGCAAGCCGTCCATGGAGCGGCCTGGGTCAGGTCGCGCCAGGTTTTGGCTGCTCATTCCGGCATGCGTCCCGGCGGCAGCGTTTGGGTTTACGCGCAAACCGCTAGGCGTCGGCGGCAGCGCCGGACTCAGCAAAACTTGCTGCGGCTGGGTCCACCCCGGTCCATGGCTAGGCGGAAGCGAATCAGAAACAATGGGGGGAGAGCTTGTCGGCGTCCCCAGGCGGGGGCTAGACGGGGGCGCCATCAGTCGTGCAATCGTGCGTTGCAGCTCTTCTGTGAACTGAGGAACCGGCAGGGCTTGCAGTCGCGTAATCCAAGTTTCAGAAACGACGCAAGTGACCGGCCCGCTGCAGCCGCTGCATTTGATGCGTGGAACTCGGCCCGCGCGCAGCTCGTCGCCGCGCTGCAAAAAATCGACCGGATGTTGGGTGATGGCGCGGCAGTGCGAGCAGTTATAAGGAATTAAGAGCGATAAGACCTGGCCCTTGCTAGTCAGGTCCTCGGCGCGGCCGAGCCGTTCCAGAAATGCCGAGGGCACTGCCACAAAATGGATACGATCGACTTGCTCATCGCCGCCGGTTTTGGCTGCAAGAATTCGCATCAGTTTGCGCCATTGCGCCGTACCGACCGGATCGATCGAAAGAATGCCGCTAAGGTCCATGACCAGCTCGCCTTCGAGGCCGTCGGCAAGCTTTTGAGCGCGCAGATCGCTGTCCAGATCGCCGGCCAGCTTCAAATAGGTGGTGCGACCTTCAATGCGCTTTTCGATACGCAGCTTGCGCTGCCCGCCCTGTCCGTAGTTCAGGTGCACCCGCAAAAAATTCATCACCGGCGGCGCAATTGGCATGCTCGGTTGCTGCGCGACATTCGAGAAATAGTTGCCGGCAACCTCCTCAAAATCCTCGGGATTGCCGCACGTCGGGCATATCGAAGGCGGGGCCTGACCAGCTTTCCACAGGGGCGTCTCTTCATCGGTGCGAAATAGCAGGCGACGCTCTTGATCGCAGGGGTCGCAGCGATAGGGCGCGTAGAAAGACACGATGTAGCCGGAACCGACGAAGTTGGCGACCATGTTGAACTGATCGATAAACTTCGGAGAGCATTCGATGTAGTAAATGCCAGCCACGCGGGGCGTGAGGCTGCCGATGAAATCCACCCACTGGCGAATGCCAAAGGATGAGATGCGCTCGACGCCGCCTACATCGAGGATGAGATAGCGCGAAGTGATGGTCGCGGCCAGACCCGTGCCGTCAAACTGTTCGTCGATGAACCCGGCCAGGCGCAAGCAAGTGACTTCACCCTCGGTCAAACGGTCGATAAGCAGCTTGGGGGGCGGTTGCGACACCCCGACCGGGACGGATAGTTCATCTTGAGTCACGGTTTGTTCGTCCCTTTGTGACTGGTGGCCATGTTTTGCGACCTCATTGCGGCCTCCATTACGTGTCGCGCCGTCCCGATGCCATCGTTAGGTCCGGAAAAATCAGGCTGCGGCTGGCACGGCCGCCATCGGCAACTCGCGCCGGTTCTAGGTCAAAGACCGCGGTGATGCGCGTGCGCGACCCCGGTTCGACATCGATCTGCAGCGCGGAAACGGTGCGGTAGACCATCGACAAGCCGATGCCGGCGCCGCCGGCGGCGCGGTTGACTTGCCCGGAGGCAGCACGGCGCAGGCTGCGAATCAGATCGGCGCGGCGCAGCCGACCAAAGCGATCGACGGTTTCAACCGCCAGCCGCAGTCCGTCTGTGCCATAGCGGAAATTGACGCGATCTTCGCTGGCCAGCTGAATTTCAGCCGTGCGATCGTGCGCGTATAGGGCTCTGCCTTGGCGATCTATAGGCGCGGCGTACATGGCGTTTGTAAGCAGTTCGTGCACCACTTCGGCAATGCCGCTTGTGACGCGGCTGCCAGTGCTAAGCTGCTCGCTGCAGAGCTTGATGATGCGTTCTTCTGCTGCGTCACGTCCGCCGACGTTGTTGATGGCGGCGCTGTGTGAAGCGGCGCCCCACAAAAGATAAGCCTGCAATGGCAAAAGCGGCTGGCCGCGCAAATAGCTGGCGATGCCCCAAAGCTCGGTCTCTAGATCGCGCGTGGCGGTTCCACGCATTCCCAGGATCGCGAGAAGTCCTTGCTGCTCGCACAACGTGGCAATGTCCGGCTCTTCGCTGCTGGCGGCGTCTTTGCCGCCGTAGTAGAGCACACCGCGGCAGTGGCGACGGGCTTCTAGCCGCTGCAAAATGCTACACAGCGAGCCAGCGGCGAAGAGCTCGCCCACAATAAGCCAGCTATGAGCTTCGGGGTCGCTGCAGATGGCCGACCAGATGACGGACGCGGGCTCGTCTTCGAAGATCTTGACGCTGTAACCGGCGCTGCTAAGCACGCGCCCAAGGCGCTTGGCGCTGTTGCGGCTTCTATCGATGACAATGGCGCCGTGCCGCTCGCGCCGTACCCCTGCCCATTCTCCAGATGTGGCAGATGCGGCGCCCACCGAGGGGGCCGCGCTGCCAAATTCGGTCGCCGAGCTGTGCATAAATTCTGCAGCGCGCCCGCTAGATTCTGCTGTGCCGGAAGCGACATGTCCGCGGCCCGTTGCCATGATATTTGCCAAACTCCATCCCGGCACGTTTTTCCACAGAATTGCTTGCGACCGAGGCTGAATCGTCAACAAACAAGGAAGTTCATAGCATACCGCAGCCAAGGACTGTGCATCAAGGCATTGAACCTGTCGCGCATATCACCATGGCCGTGCTAAGTTGGTGGAGCTTCACCCGATAAGGCGTGAAGACGCGCATGGAGCCCGCTAACGAAAAACTCGACCCGGGGTCGCCCACCGACCCTGTTCCTTTTGGCAAGTATCTGCTGATGGGGCTTATCGCCCGCGGTGGCATGGCTGAGGTGTATCGTGCTCGCAGCCGAGTCAGCAATCGCCTATATGCCATCAAATGTATGCGGCCGCAGCTCGCCAAAGAATCGCGCTTTGTCGAAATGTTTGTGCGCGAAGGCAAGCTGGCGGTGCTGCTTGAGCATGACGACATCGTGCGGACCTATGAAATCGGTCGCACCGAAGGTCGTTACTTTATCGCCATGGAATACATCGGCGGCAAGGACCTGACGCAGGTTTTGCGCCGTTGCCAAGAGCAAGGCGCCCGCATTCCGGTTCCTCATGCCTGCTTTATCGCCGCCAAAATGTCCTTGGGGCTGCATTATGCGCATACCCTGATGGATAGCGATGGCCGGCCGCTGGCCATCGTCAACCGCGATGTGTCGCCGTCCAACGTCCGCATCGGCTATGACGGCGAGGTCAAATTGCTCGACTTTGGCATCGCGCAAGCGATGGTCAAATTCACGTCTGAGATCGGCGTTTTGAAGGGCAAGTTCAGCTACATGTCGCCCGAGCAGATTCGCGGCATGCCGGTGGACGCGCGCACCGACGTATTCTCGACGGGGATTATCCTGCACGAGATGCTGACCACCGAGAAACTTTTCCGTGGCGACACAGAATTTCAATTGATGGAGCGGGTGCGCAACGCCGAAGTGCTGCCGCCATCCAAGTACAACCGCCGCGTGCCAGAAGAGCTTGATCGCGTGGTCGGCAAAGCGCTGGCCCGCGATGTTGCCGATCGCTATCAGACCGCCGCCGAACTCGCCGAAGCGCTGCACGCATTCTTAAAGCCGTATCGGTTCGAGCCCAAAGAGCTGATGGAGCAAATGCGCACGCTGTTTCGTAGCGACTACGAGCGCGAAGTGCAGGAGACGCTGGCTTGTCATCACGCGGTTTTGCCCTCGCCGCCGCCTTCTGCCGAAGAGCGTGAAGGGCCGATCAGCACCGCGCCGTCGATTTCGCTAGATGGCGTGGCCATGGTGGTGGTTCAAGAAGACAGCGGCGTGGTCCAGGCGCTAAGCTCGCTCGAAACGACGGCGCCGCATACGAATTCGCCGACGACCGGCTCGCATGCGGTCACGGTTGGTACTGCGGCGGCCGGCAAGGTGCCGCCGTCTTCGACTTCCGCTTCTACGCCCATCACGCCCTCTGGCGGAAACCCAGATCAATCGCCAACGGCAACGCCGGCCTATGTTTCCGGCGAACACCCGCAGTCAAGCGCCCCTAAAACCCCCTCCGGGCTTTGGGCACGCATTCGCGATAAGTTCACCCGCGAGCCGTCGCGCTAGCCGCTACGCCAGCGTTTCAAGGAGGCGCTCGCTGCATGCCGAGCGTCCGAGGAAGGCCCTTCCTCATCGATCGCTCGTCAGGCAGCAAGGAGACATACAACCCGGTTGACTCGAAAGCCCAGGGATAGTAATCGTTAATGAAAATGATTATCAATTTTCCTTGCCGCTTGCCTTTCATCGCTGCGACTTGGCTACTTTTGACCCTGGGGACGCCTCAGCGAGGGGAAGCACAAGCGACTTACTTTACTCCGCGCGGGCTTCTGACCGAATTTTTTCCTCGCAGCCAGCAAGTTACTTATAAGCGGCTGGAGTTGTCCTTCGAGCAGCGCGCCCGCGTCGAGCAGAAGCTTGGATACACGCTGCCTAAGACGGCCTATACCATCTATATCGCCAAAAGCGGTGACACCGTTGACGGATATGCCATGCTCGACGAGGAACAGGGCCAGCATTTGCCGATTAGTTACGGCGTCAAATTCTCGCCGCGCGGCGCCGTCGAGCGGCAGGAAATTTTAGTCTACCGAGAACGCTACGGAGACGAAATCCGCGATGCGCGTTTTCGCGAGCAGTTTGTGGGCAAAACCGCTGCTGATCACCTACGCCCCGGCGAGGAAGTCGCGGCCGTCTCGGGCGCAACCATTTCTTCGCGCGCCATGGCCGTCGGTGTTCGTCGCTGTTTGGTGCTGCTTGAAGAGCTGCTGATCGAAAATCGATGAGGCAGTTTGCCGCACCCAGCCTGCGCCTGTGGAACCTAGCGCGCGAAGCCAAAGTCATCTATACGTTTTTCTGCGCATTGTCGCTGGCGGCGGTGTTTAGCTCGCTGCTGCTTTACGAAGATCTGGTGGGTCCGACACTTAGCAGCCATCATTTGACGCGAGTGCGTGCTTATTACGGCAACTCGGCGTTCGAAGATGCCGCGCCTGCGGAATTGCCGTCGCCATCTCGATCGGCGGCTGGGCCCAGCATCGAACTTCCCACAGAGCTTGCCGAGTCCGAGCCGCTAGCACCCGAGCCCGCCCTGCGCCGACTGACCGTCACGATTCCGTACCGAAAGCTGCTAGAAATCACCCATTTTCATTTGTTTACCGTGCCGGTGTTTTTGCTGATTCTGACCCATCTGTTCATGCTGACGGCGCTTTCGGCGCGCTGGAAACTTTTTTGGATTGCTGCGGCGTGGGCGACCGGCAGTCTGCATATATTTGCACCTTGGCTCGTGCGCGCTTTTCCGGTGCGCATGGCGCTTTTGTATTCGGTGTCGGGGACGGGCTTTCTCGTCACCACCTTGGTGGTCTGCCTGTATCCGCTTGTCATCATGTGGCGTCCACCGACGCGGGCCGCGCAAAAGCTTGGCCCATCGGCAGCCGTTTCATAAAACTGGCGCACAACCTAGCGCGGCGATTTGCCCTGATTGCACGGTCGGCGCTGCATTCGAGAAATCCTTCGTGTTAAAACCCCAACGAATCGCATGTGGACTTCTTTGCGCGTGGTGTGGGCCATCGGCAAGCGCGAGCTTTTTGCCTATGCCCTCTCTCCGATTTCCTATTTGGTCGCCGCGCTATTTTTAGTGGTGCAAGGTCAGTCTTTTTGGCTGCTGTGCCGATTGCTTTCGGCGTCAAACGCCAGCCTTGGCACGGTGCTTGGCTCTTTTTTTGGCGGCACTTTTCTGTACTGGCTTTTTCTGCTGTTTATCGTCTCGCTTTTGACCATGCGGCTTTTTGCCGAGGAACGTCAGCGCTCGGCCTTGGATCTGCTTTTGTCCACGGCGGCTTCAGAAGGGGCCCTGTGCATAGGCAAGTTTTTGGGGGCGCTCGGATTTTATTTGGCTTTGTGGCTGCCGACGCTGGCTTATCTGGGCTTGCTCCGCTTGTACCTGGGCCCGGCCGCCATTTTGGACAGCGGACCGATTCTTGGCGGCTACTTGGGCACGCTGCTTTGCGGAATGAGCGCGCTTGGCATCGGCGTGCTGGCTTCGGTGCTGGCCCCGACGCCGCTTTTGGCGGCAGCGCTTACTTTTGTATCGCTCAGTCTGATTTTGCTCAGCGGCACATTGGCCGATTTTTACGTCGAAAATCCGCAACTGCAGGCGGTTTTGGCCTACGGCAACTTGTTTCAACATATGGACGAGCTGTCGCGCGGCATTTTGGACAGCCGTCGCGTTTTATACCACCTGAGCCTGACCGTTTTGGCGCTGGTCCTTTCGGCGCGTTGCCTGCGCACGCGGGCCGGCGATAGGCGAGGCGCGATGCAGACGGGGCTTTGGGCGCTCGTCGGGCTTGGAATCTTTGTGGGCCTAAACTTTATGGCAGCGCGCCTTCCCCGCCGTTGGGATCTGACGCGAGCCGGCGAATATCGCTTGGCGCCAGAGTTGCGCCAGATCGTGCAAAGCCTTGCGACGCAGCAGCACTTCGTGACGGTGCGCGTGTTTTACGGCGACTTTGCCGCGCGCGACGAACGCTTTGTGCGTCTGCGCGAAACGCTTTTACAAGCCGAAGTCGCCGCCGCGGGACGATTGCACCTTGTCTTTTTGCACATCGAACATCAACGCGAAGCCGCGCGGCTTACCGCCGAGCGCTATCACATTGAGCGTGACGACCTTGGCCAAGGCGTGGTCGTTTTAGAAAGCGCTGGACGCAGCAAGCTGCTTTTTCCCGCTGATCTGGGCGAATTTTCCACGGTGGAAGCCGGCAGCCAGCCGCGCCTTGGCGCTTACCGTGGCGAGGAAGCCCTGGGTACGGCGATTTTGCTAGTGACCCTTGGCCGAACGCCAAACCTTTGCTTTACACAAGGTCACGGCGAAGCCGAATACGATAGCTACACCGGCACCGGGCTTAGCGATTTGGCGACTGCCATTCGGCGCGAAAATCTGCAGTTACACACGCTCGACATGGCGGCTGCGCAAAAAACTCTAAGGACCCAGTGTGACGTCGTGATCATTGCCGGAACGCAGCGGCCGTTTCTGCCAGAAGAGGCGGCCGCCCTCGAGCAATATCTTGACGGTGGCGGTCGGCTGCTGGTGCTGGCCGGCGCGCTTATCGATCGAGGTTTGAGCCAATTTCTGAACACCGGTTTGGAATCGCTGCTTTTGCAGCGCGGCGTGCGGCTTGGGCAAGCCGTGGTCATCGATCCGCCGCAGCGATTGGCCCAAAGCCTGGCTTTGATCGTCGAAAACACGTACGGAGAGCACCCGATTAGCGCCGGCTTTGTGGGCCGGCGTACGCTGTGGCCGTTGCCGCGACCGGTGTTTCCGCTTGCGGCTCTTGAACCAGCCGGCGGTAGCGCTGCGCCGGTGCCGGGCACCGGGCACAGCGGCTTGTTGTGGCGGGCGCGGTCGCTGGCAATGACCAGCCTCGAAGGATTTGGCGAAACCAATCTTTCGGCACTGCGTCAAAAGGGGCAAGAACCACCAAGCCCGCCGGCCCCGGAAAAAGCTTCGCGCATCGCCGGGCCGGTGCCGCTGGCCGTCGCTGCCGAGCCGCTTCTTGCGACACAAAACGCGCGCATCGTCGTCATCGGTTCAACGCAATTGGCTTGGAACGATAGTTTGGTGCTGTTTAATCGCGACTTTTTGCTGGCGGCCATCAAGTGGTTGGCCGACGTACCGCTTTCGCTAAGCATCGCACCGCGTAAACCGCTGGAGCTGCGCGTGAAGCTGACCGCGGCGCAAGAAGAGAGGCTGTTTCTGGTGCTAGTGCTGGGGCTGCCGGGTTTGGTACTGCTTTTGGGAATGGGCATCCGATGGGTGCGCCGCAGCGGTGCCTAATGTCGAACTCTTTAGGACCGAACAAAACTCCTTCACAAATGCGCAGCTTGCTGCTGCTTGCGGCGCTGTTTTTAGACGTTGCGCTGTGGGGAGATGACGGCACGCTCGGCGTCATTTCGGTACCGGCCATGGTCGCGTGTGTGGCGGTGCTCTGGCGCTACGGCAAGGCCTTGACCCGGCGTGCAGCAAACCAAATCTTCCAAGAAGCCGCCCTTTGGCCCTTTTTGCTGGCGGTGCCGGTGCTGCTCAATCTGCTGCGCTTGCCAGGGGCCGCGCTTTTGCCCGGCACATCTTTTGTGCCGCATATAGTCTTGGCCCTGGGCCTTTATGCCCTTGGCATGTACGGAATTTATCGGCGAGACCACGACGGGCTGGCCGGATTGGCCGCTGTGACCTATTTGGCCGTCGGTATGTACTTGCTCGCGCACAGCCCCAATCCGCGAATTGATGTGTTCATCATTCAGCAGGAAGGCGCTGCGCAGTTGCTAAAGGGGCGCGATCCATATGTCGCGATGTTTTCCAATCCCTACACGTTGGCCGAGTCTCTACGCTTTTTGGGCCGTCCCATTTCTGCCATTTCTGCCTATCCGTATCCGCCGCTGGCGCTGCTTTTTTCGACGCTTTGGTACGCCATTTTCAAAGATGTACGAGTTGGTTATCTGCTGATGCAGACCGGCACTGGATTGCTGCTTTATGGGCTCGGGCGGCGGCGCGGTCTGGGACTTGGGCTTATGTGTTTGCACTTTTTGCATCCGCGCGGTTTTTTGGTCCTTGAAAACGCCTGGACCGAGCCGCTTTTGGCCGCAGTCGTGGCTTTGTGGGTGACTTGGCGGCAATGCGTATTGCCCAAAACTCGCTCACCGCTTGGTGCCGTGCTTGGAGAAGCCGTCTTTTTCTCCGTCGTCCTGTCCACCAAGCAGTATGCAGTGCTGCTTTTGCCCCTGTGCTTTCGCCGGCGCTTTGTGCCCAAAGCCCTGGCGCTGCACGGGCGGCGTTTTTGGGCGCTGGGTCTGGCGCTGCTTTTTTCGGCGGGTTTGGGAATTGCCTTTTTGTGCTGGCATCCGGCGGATTTTGTCGCTGATGTGGCGCTATTTCAGTTGCGCCAGCCTTTTCGGTCTGATGCGCTGTCTCTGGCGGCGGTATTTTACGGGATTTTCAAAGTACGGCCTCCCGGAGTGCTGGCGCTTTTGGGGGCGACGCTGCCGCTAGTCTGGTTATGGCGCTTTTGGCCAAGAGGCACGGCAGGGCTTGTGACAAGTGCGGTCTTTGCGTTTTTGGGCTTCTTTCTTTGCGCCAAGCAGGCGTTCTGCAACTACTACTATTTTATTGGCGTGCTGCTTTTGCTTAGCGCGGCGCTGGTGCACGAGGCGGACGAGGAAGCAGTGGTGGTTCAGTAAGCAACATGAATGGCCCTGGCTTGTTTTTTGATCGTTTCTCGAACATTGCCGTCAAAGCTGTCGTGAGCAGCGGTTGGTTGGCTGCGCAGATAAGCATCGCGCTTGGCCGTGATTGCGTTGATCTGATTTAAGATCTCGAAGCGTTCTTGTTTTTTGGCCGCAATGTAGCGGTCGCGTTCTTCCGTCGGCATGGCCTGCATGGCTTCCGGCAGGGCGCTCGATTCAATGCGCGACAGTTCCACGCGTTTGCTTGCGACATCGTCTAGTAGGTCGCCATCACTGACGGCCGCGGTGCGTCCGCCCTTGCTGGCCAGCCCAAAGAAGCCGGCGCGTTCCGCTTGGGCTGCGGCCGGCGCTTCCAAGGCCATGCGAGCTTTGGAAATTACGCTGCTGCGTTTGTCGGCACTGCCGTACGGCAACGCCGTTTCGGTCAAAGAACGATTCAAACGGGCCAGCTCGCTGTCAAATGGGGTACTGCTATCGACCATGCCGCCGGTCTGATCGATGCTGGCGAATTCGCCTCCGGTGCGATTGGCAATCTCGTTCCAGGAAAGGCGCGTGTCTTCATCGCTGCCGCAGCGAACGGTGTTGATGCGAATGCCGCGCTCGTGCGCCTGCTGGGCGATGGCAAAAAAATTATAGCCGTCGTTGTAGTCGGTGTGCGGCGGTGCGTCGCCAACCAGATAGACGATCTTCAGCGTATTTTTGCTAGCAGACCAACTGGCCGAAAACACCGCTTCGTGCAAGGCCTTGGCCACATGCTCTGGCGTGTCGCCGCCGCCACCTGCGTGAAAGGATGAAAGGTTTTGATAGACGCCGTCCAGGTCGTCGGTCAAGTCGAAGAACTTGGTGACATATTCGTCGCCAACATCGCGATAAGCGACAAGGCCGATGCGCAATGCCGGGGCCGGTTGGCCTTGGGCGATAAAGCGCGCAATTTCCCAAATTTTTCGTTTGGCGCCGTCAAGAAGGGCGCTCATCGAACCGGTCGTGTCCAGCGCAAAGACGACATCCACCTGCGGGCGCACCGCCGGTGCTGGCTGCAGGGCGGGCGGCGGAGTATGAACGGCCAGGGGCAGCGGACCACGCGGTGCAAGATTCAGCGCGGCCCAAACTGCCAGGGCCGAAGCGCCGCCAAGTATCGAATAAGTCAGGAGCGAACGCCGTGCGCCAGCCACTGGGCCGGGCCCATCGGCCGATTGGACGTTGTCAGGTGCTCCTTGGGAATTTGCGGACATAAAGTCTCCTCCAGACGCTAGCGAGCCAATGCCTGTATCAACGCAGGCATCAGACGCTTGGATCTATTTTTTGCGGAGGGACTTCGATGAAATCAGTCTTCTAGAAAGGTACGCAGTCGAGACAAGACTTCGGCAGGCACTTCCGAAAAACGTACGCCCGTGGCGCGATAGGTGGGGGAGGTTGCATCATCGCTGCGCGGCGGCGCCCGATCAAAGACCACTTCGCCATCGACTTCAAGAAGCTGCATGTCGTCGGGCAGTTGAAAGGCCAGCCGCAATGGCGTGCGAATTGGCAGCTCGGGCTCATCGGTGCTGCAATGGCGCAAAAGCCGCATGCCGCCAAGTCCCAGATCCGAAGACTGCGCCAAATGCAGCTCTGCTCGAGTGGCTGGCGTCGCCACCACTTCCTGGCGCACCGCGACGACTAGCTGGCGGCGATGGGTACTCCGGCGCTCGGCCCGAGAGCGACGCCGCTCGACGAGTGTAGGCAGTGCAGATTCTAAAGGAAGCGCGGGCTGTTTATCAGGCTGAGGAGGCGACGCGCGATGCATGTGCGTAATGGTAGGATAAGTAGCGCAAAATGCAAGATCCGCGCAAGAAATCGACGAGAAGTGAAAAACGCAGGACTTAAAAGCCCTGGCTTAGAACGGCTTGTTCGATTTCTTCGGCGCTGTGCACCCCGTGAAAGATGCGCTTAATAGATCCGTCGCTGCCTATCAAAACTAGATAGGGAATCGAGGTGACGCCATAACGGTCCGCGGACTCGCCATTGTCCAGCCCGACCGGTAGGTGCAAGCTCAAGCTCGAAACAAAGTTGCGAACCAGGGCTTCATCCTCGCTGCCATCAATGGCAACGACTCGCAGACCGCGGGGTTTTAGCCGCTTGTAGACCTGCTCTAGCGCCGGCAGTGACGCTTTGCAGGGTTTGCACCAAGTTGCAAAAAAATCGAGCAAAACCGGATGGCCGCGCTCCGCCGACAGACGAAACGCCGTTGCATTGCCGCTGGGGTCGATAAGCGTTGGCAAAACCACTTCGGGCGCGGCGCGGCCGGCGCTGGGACGCGTTGGCTGCCGATGATAAATCCAGGCCAGATCGTAAAGGGCCAGGGCGCTTAGCGCCGCCAAAAAGATTCCGCCAATGGCGCGGGCGCGCGGCGGCTCTGGCGCGAAAACGGCCGACATGGGCGCCGGATCGGAAGATTTTGGCGTCTCGGGCGATTCATCTGCGACGCGGCGGGCCACGAAAAAGGCGATTCCCCAATAGGCCGCAAAAACGAGCAATCCGAGTATTTGGACCGCGCGCTGCATGGTCGGACCCGGAGAATGCTGAGTGATGACGAAGAGAAGGGCCGCTCCGCTTTGAATTCCCAACCAAGCGAACCAGCCAAGGGCCGCCAGATCGGTGGTCAGGCCAGGCCGCAAACGCTGCTCGCGTCGCCCCAGAAAAAGGGCCATCAGCACGCCGCCTAAAAAGATGCTGACGAGATCAATTGAAAGCGCGCTTAGCGTATTTAGCACCATCGCGCGCGCATCATCGGAAAGAAATATGGCCGCTTCGCCGGTGAGCAGCCGCAGTGGCAAAAGCCACAAGACATCAGCCAGGCCGCCGCGCTGCCCGCGGCACAGCGCCTGCGCGGCCAAACGTGGGGACACTAGCGCCGTACCCAGCCGCCCAAGCAGGCCCTGCGCACCGGCGCTGACCGTGCTGCTCACGGTCGGCCTCCACGGCGGCGCTCGCGATCATAGATGATGCGCAGACCGCAAAGGGTTAAAAGCTCGTCGCATTCCTCGACTGTGCGGCTGTCTTTGGCAATGAGCGGCGCCAGACCGCCGGTGGCGATGACGCGCAGAGGAAAGTCGACCTCGGCGCGAATGCGTTCGACGATGCCGTCTACAAGGCCTACGTAGCCATAGACTAGGCCCGATTGCATGCTGGTCACGGTATTGCGGCCGATGACATTGCGTGGACGGACCAGATCGACGCGCGGCAATTTGGCGGCAGCATGAAACAAGGCGTCGGCGCTGATGCCAATGCCAGGGGCGATGGCGCCGCCCAAATATTCGCCTTTGGGAGTAACGACGTCGAAAGTGGTGGCGGTTCCAAAGTCCACAACCAGGCAGCCGCTGCGATAGCGCTCGTAGGCGGCGACGGAATTGATGATGCGATCGGCGCCGACTTCACGGGGGTTGTCGTATAGAATCGGCATGCCGGTGCGCGTCCCCGGGCCGACGACCACGGGCTCGATATCCAGGTAGCGAGCACACAGGGACAAAAAAGCGCGCAGAATCGGGGGCACGACGGTGGCAAGAATGCAGGAAGAGATTCCTCGTTCGCTCGGCTGCCGCGATCGGGCCAGTATCTGATCCGGTACAAACAGACGCGGGCTGCTGAGCCGCGAGCGCTCGCTCATGACATCTTCATCAATGGGGGTGGGCGTGGCGCCGCTTGGCAGCGGCGGATCTGGCGGGGCCGCCTGAAACACCAGGCCGTGCAGGGAAAATAGGTTGTGCAGCAGGGCGGCGTATTCATCCTCTGTACGGGCCTTGCGCGTCTCGATGCGAAAGTGAAAAAGAAGGGTTTCGCCTTCGAAGACTCCGAAAACGATGTTGCTGTTGCCTATATCAACTGCGAGGAGCATGCCGCTACTTTACACCTACGGTGAAAAAGTCGGACAGAGGTCGTCAGTTTTCGAAGCGAACGAGTTACCAACCCAGTCCGACGGCCACGATGATCGACAGCAGCACCCCGGAAAGCCCAAGCCCGATGTTTAGGGCAACGTCGATGAGCAGACGGCGACGGGCTTCGCCAAGTCCATCGCCAACGACGAGCACCGCCGTAGGCATAAGGCGGATGCTTTCGCCGCCGCGAAAAGCTCCGGCGAATTGCCGCTCGACCGGTCCGGACACGACGGCTCGCAGACCCTCGACGGCCATGCTGTCGCCGCGGCGCGCGGCCCGGCCAAGGCCCACCGACAAGACCTCGCCTTGTTCGGTAAAGACGGTGACGCGCTTGTCGCCAGTGCGAATGTTGAGCGCGCCTTTGTCAGTTTGTTCCAGCACTCCATCTAGGACAGGCTGTCCGCACAGGCGTTGCCGCAGTCGCAACCCGCGCCAGCTAAGCACAAATAGCGGCGTCATGGCCAAAAGCCCAAGCAGCACCAAAGAAGGATGCGGCGGTGCTGTGTCGCGGCGGTGAATGCGCGTAATGATGCGATCGGGTTCGACGGAATTGAGCGCCCCAAGTTCACGCAGAAGCGGCGGCTTATTATCGGGGCCTAAACCGGGCAGGCTTTGACCGGCCGCGGTGAGTCGAATCGGTTCGTGGCCGGGGCAACTGGCGACGGCCTGTACGATATCGGGCCCTTCTTCCAGCCAAAGCCGGCAACTGGGCCAGTCGGCGGGTAGCTGGGTGCTGGCGTAGCGCTCGATTTTTCCGTCGATGCGCACATCTACCACCAAAAGCTGTCCGAACTGTCGCTGTTTGCGCCAAGCCAAAGTTCCCTGCAGCCAGGCCAGCGTGGCGCGATCGGCGCGCTGCCCTCCCGTGAAAGCCGAAATGTTGATTTGCGGCTTGCGCATGTCATGCAGACGGATGCCAAATGCGCAGGCCAGCCATAAAAAGGCAAATCCAAACGCCAAACGACGCATCGCGAGACCTCCGAAGAACGCGTTATGACCCGTTGGAATTAGACATGCAAACGACGATACAGGTTCCCTCTGAAAAAAAAAATTCTGCTCGGCCTGCGGCACAAAAATTCGAATTCGCAGCCGACCCGCAAGTCGGCCAGTGGCTTTGGGCCTGCCGCGCGGGATTTGAAACTGATCTTTGCACAGAATTTGAGCGCCTGCGAGTGGCGGCGCGAATGCTGCAGCCAGGATTGGTGATTTCGCAAAAGCGCCCTACAGGTGAACTCGTATTTGCGCGGCAGGGTTTTTTGGTACAGGCTCTCTGTCGCGGAACAGCGGCGGAACTTGTCCATGCGCTGCATCAGGCATTGGCCAAAAGTCTGCGTCGCGCGGCGGCGCTGCAGGTTTTTGTCGCCGATAGCGATGCCGCAAAGCCTTTGACCGCTCAGGCTGCCGCCCTGCAAGCTGCGCTGTCGGCGGCGCTTACTCAAGATGGGCAGCGCCTGCTTGCCGATGGTCCGGCGGCGCATGCCGAACGGGGGCTTTTGGCGCAGGTGTGTCTATTGTCTGCCTCTACCGCGGTCTGCGGAGTTTTGGATGCAACGGCAGCCCCCAGTTTGCATGCCGGCGGTGTGCAGCGGGTCAAGCGGCCGCGCGGCGCGCCATCACGCTCGGCCCATAAGCTGGTCGAGGCACTGGCGTGGCTGGAACATAGTCCGGAAGCGGGCGAGATCTGCGTCGACCTCGGCGCGGCGCCCGGCGGCTGGAGCCAAGTGCTCTGCGATCGGCGCTGCCAGGTCATCGCCGTGGATCCGGGGGCGCTGGCGCCCGCGGTGGCGCGACGGGTGCACCATCAGCGCAAAAATGCATTTGTCTACGCGCCCGAAGAACCGGCCGATTGGCTGTTTTGCGATATGGCTTATAGACCGCTTGAAGTGGCCGGGCTTTTGGCGCGCTGGGGCCGGCGGAGCTGGGCGCGGTTTCTTTTGGCCAACATCAAGCTGCCGATGAAGCAGCGGGTGGATATGCTAGGCCGCGTGCGCGAAATTTTAACCACCGGCGGCTGGACGGGTTTGCGCGTGCGCCAGCTTTATCACGATCGAGAAGAAGTGACGTTATTTGCCTGGCGCGGCTTCGGAATCGATACGCGAACGCCTGCCGTAAAAGCGCGAGATGCAGCGCGCGAGGTAGCGCGAGATGTGCAAAAAACGCTGAAACCCGCCAAAAAAACCGCAAGAAATAAAAAACCTGCGCCTGCTGGTCGAAGCGGCCGTCAAAGTGCTCAAAAACCAGGCCGAAGCGGCCAAAAATCGCCCCCAGCTCGTTCCCGGCCTCGTTAAAGTACGGAGCAGATTCCTTTTCTTGGCAAGAAGGGCTACGCTAAAAAAAGCGCCAGCCTACCCTGCGCCAAGATTTCTCCAATGACAGGATGCCATGAGCAGCTCGCCGGGAACTAAACCCCAGGCGGGCTTTCAAATCGAGCGCGTCGAGTCCGGCCCGAATCGTTTGGAACTGCACCTGCGCGGGCAAATTGCTTTCGCCGACGCTGCCAAGTTGTGGAAAGAGCTTCGGGCGCTGCTTAAAACGGTGTCCCAAAAGACGATTCGCATCGAGCTTTCGGATGTGTCGGCGCTAGACGGCAGTGCGATGGCGCTGCTTGTGCAATGCAAACAGGACCTGCAGGAAAAAGGAGTGCATTGCGAATTTCACGGCGCTATGGGTGCCGTTGCCAAGATTCAAGAGCTTTACGATAGCAAGATCGAACCCAGTCCGCGGCCGCGGCATAGCTCGATGGGAATTCTGGCGCAGATTGGTCAGGCGACGCTGAACATCCTTTTGGAAGTGCAGCTTGTCCTATCCTTTTTGGGGAGCATGATTCTTTCTGCAGGCGCGATTCTAAAACGACCGAAAATCGCCAATTGGCGCGACATTGCGCCGATTATGAATCGCACCGGTTCCGATGCGGTGCCGATCGTGCTGCTCATCAATTTTCTGATTGGCTTTGTGATGGCGTTTCAGGCGGCGGTTCAGCTTAAGCAGTTTGGCGCCAATATTTTGGTGGCTGATCTCGTCGGTTTGTCGCTGACTCGCGAGCTAAGTCCGCTTATGACGGCAATCATTGTCTGCGGTCGCTCGGGAGCGGCATTTGCCGCAGAGCTTGGGACGATGAAGGTTTCCGAAGAAATCGACGCCCTGCGCACCATGGGCTTTGGACCTTTAGAGTTTTTGATTTTTCCGCGCATGATGGCGCTTTTGGCGGTCATGCCGATCCTGACATTGCTCGGCGATGGAATCGGCATTGTCGGCGGGCTGATGGTAGGAATCGGCGGACTCGATTTGACGATCACCGGATATCTCACCGAAACTCGGCAGGCGCTAAAAGTCTGGGATATTTTTCAGGGCATCATCAAAAGCGGGGTATTTGCGCTGGCCATCGGACTTGTTTCCTGTCAGCAAGGGCTTGCCACTGCAGGCGGCGCTGAAGGCGTTGGCCGTCGCACGACTTCAGCGGTGGTCAGTACGCTATTCGCGCTGATTCTCATTGATGCCGGATTTACGGTACTTTTTTACGTACTGCATCTATGAGCACTCCGCTTATCACAGTGACTGAGCTGACGATGGGCTGGGGCGATGTGAACCTGCTTGAGAACGTGTCTTTTGAGGTCGAGCGCGGCGCAGTCTTTGCCATTCTTGGCGGCAGCGGCTGCGGCAAGTCGAGCCTTTTGCGCTATTTGACCGGACTTGATACTCCCAAAAGCGGGCGAATTACCATCGATGGAGTTGGCAATCCCAATTTGCTAAGGGGCAAGCCGAAGTACGGAGTGATGTTTCAATCCGGAGCCCTATTTGGCTCGATGACCGTTGCCGAAAATGTGGCTCTGCCGCTGCGCGAATGGACGGATTTGCCGCTTGATGCGATAGATGCCATCGTCCGCGCCAACCTGCGGCTTGTCGGTCTGCAAGGATATGAACAGCACGCTCCTTCCGAGATTTCCGGAGGCATGAAAAAGCGCGCAGCGATTGCGCGGGCCATGGCGCTGGAACCGCGGCTGATATTTCTCGATGAACCCTCTGCCGGCCTTGATCCGGTCAGCGCCGTGGAGCTTGATGAATTGATTTTGACGCTAAGTGCGGGGCTTGGATTGACGGTGGTCATCGTCACGCACGAGCTGCAAAGCATCTTCAAGATCGCCAAAAGCTGCATCATGCTGGATAAAAAGACGCGCAGCATCATTGCACGCGGTGACCCGCGTGAGCTGCGCGAGCGCCGCGAGCAGCCCAACGTGCATCAATTTTTTAATCGAACCACAAAGGATGCCTAATGGCAGCGCCTACGAATCATTGGAAATTGGGATTATTTGTCGTCGCTGGATTTGTGATGAGCCTGGCCGCCGTGGCGATTTTAGGCACGCGCAGTCTGAAAAAGGAAATCGGACGCTATGTGACCTACTTTGATGAATCGGTGCAGGGCTTGGAAAAAGGCGCGCCGATCAAATTTCGCGGCGTCACCATCGGCAATGTTGGCGCCATCGATGTGGCTCCGGATCATCGCCACGTCGAGGTGACGCTCGATTTGAACATCGCCATCTTGACTCGGCTGCGCCTCGATGCACCAGCGCCGGCCGGGAGCGGCGCTCCGGCCGGGCGCAAAAAACTCGCCATCACGACGGATCTGCGGGTGCAGCTTGCCTCGGCGGGATTGACCGGAGTGCGGTTTTTACAACTCGACTTTTTCGATGTACTCACCAATCCTTTGCCCGAGCTGCCGTTTCCGGTTCCCAAAGCCTATTATATTCCTGCGGTTCCTTCGACGATAAAAAGTCTGGAGGATGCGATGCTGCGGACGATGAGCCGCTTGCCAGATATCGCCGATCAGCTGACCGGAATTCTCAATCAGACCTCGGCCATTCTGGGCGCCCTAGAACATGTGCTAAAAGACGCTAAGGAGCATCAGCTTCCGGCGCATCTTGTGGCCACTTTGGATGCTGCCAACCAGACGCTGGGCGAGACGCACCATAAAGTAGAGCAACTGAACACCGCCAAGCTTTCGCAGCAGGCCGACAAAATCCTACTAGGAATGGATCAGATGGTCGGGCAGTTAAGCAAACTGCTTTCACGGCTAGATGGGAACGGCGGACTGCTTTCAAGCATTCTGCATGCCTCGGATGCCGTCGGTGATACCGCTCGCAATGCCGATGGCGCAAGCGTGCAATTGGAGGAAACCTTACTTGCCGTTCGCGATGCGGCCAAATCGATACACAAGCTGGCCGATGCGCTGGAAAAGGATCCAGATATGCTCCTAAAAGGCCGCGCGGAGAAGCAAAAATGAAGGACTCCTTTGCGCTACGCTGTGGTCAAATCGTTTGGCGCGTCCGGTTTTGGGCGACGCTGGCCGGATTGTGCATACTTGGCGCTTGCGCGCTGACTTCCAAGAACACGCCGCTATCGCCGCGCTACTTTAGTCCGATGCCGGTCGATACGGAAGCGCACGCGCCTATGCCAAGTTTGGAATCGGGAAAACAGTTGCGGCTAGGTCGCATCGAGGCCGCTTCCCATTTGGACGAACGGCTGGTCTTTCGCGATTCGGCTTATGAATTTGGCTACTATCCCGAACGCCGCTGGACCGAGACGCCGGATCGCTATCTGAAACGCCAGCTTTCTCGCGTGCTTTTTGAGCAGCGCGGACTGCGTCATGTTGTGTCCGGATCGGTATTGGTTCTGGATGTGAATCTACTTTCCTTTGAGGAAATTCGCGCGCCAAAGCCGCTGGCTCGAGTGGCGGTAGCGGTGCGCTTGCATGATCAGCACTTGGTGCGCTGGGAAGAAACGCTGACGATAGATCAGCCAGTGCGCATGACCGGTGGCAATGGCGATGCCGTGGTCGAGGCGCTAAGCCAAGCGCTCGGCGCAATGGTCGAGCGCATCGCGGACAAAGTCATCGTTTTGTTGCCGAACTCATAAAACAGTGTCTAGCGCTTGCGATGCTTTTTGGCGGGAACTCGATACGGGGGAGGCGTCACCGAAGGCGGCTTGAAAACGCTTGGCGATGTAGGGGGCGGAAGCTTTTTAAAGTGCGCTTCGATGTTTTGTTCCCAGCGGGGTTGTAGCTGACAGGGCGCAAGACCGATGCAATCTCCTGTCCAGCCGACAAAAACATATAGGCTGGCCGGACTGGCGGTCAGAAGCAGGCGCTGGCCTTTTTTGAACAAGCCTTTGCAAAGGTCGCCGCAATCAATACCGGCCGGTTCGGAGACGACTTGACCAGCGCCAATGTCTCCGACGATGCGTATCGCCACACGGACTTTGGCCGGCCGCAGTAGCACATATCCCAAAAGCCCGCCAAGCGGCAGCAGCAGGGCGGCCGCCAATAAGGGCCACTGCCACCGCCGTGGATTGCGCGGTCGCGGCGGCGGCGGCTCCGTGGTGACGGCCAGCGCTGTAGAGATTTGCGCGGACGGCGCGGGCAGCGCAGGCAGCGTGGACGGTGCAGCCGACGCGGCCGCATAGGGTACGGAATGGCCACTCATCGTCGTCTGGCCGTATTTTTCTAACTCCTGAGCAGTTTCGCTCATCGATGGTCGCTCGCTGCCAGCTTTGGCCAGCATGCGGGCGATAAGCTGCGCCAGCGGTTCGGGAATTTCGGAGTTGGCTTCGCGCAAAGGACGCGGAGCTGAATAAAGCTGCTGCAGCATGAGCGCGCCAAGCGTACTCGCCATAAACGGCGGCGCGCCGGTGAGCATCTCGTACAGAATCACTCCCAGCGAATAGACATCGCTTTTGGCATCGACATGGGCCGCACCATCGCACTGCTCGGGCGACATATAAAGCGGAGTGCCCATCATAATTCCGGTTTGGGTTTTGACCTGACCGGTTGTTCCTTGCTGTTCTTGGGTCAACTTGGCGATGCCAAAGTCGAGTATCTTGGCCCGCTCACCCGCGGCGGCTTCCGGATCGGGAACGATGTAGACGTTGTCCGGTTTCAAGTCGCGATGAACGATGTTCTTATCGTGGGCGGCTTGCAGCGCCGAGGCGATTTGGCGTCCGAGTCGCATGGTGGCGGAAATTGTCAGGCTGCCTCCGGCAATGCGCTGCTTTAGGGACTCGCCTGCCAAATATTCCATCACTAGGTACACCGTACCGTCGGGCAGCTTGCCGGCTTCAAAGATCGTCACCATGCTTGGGTGCTGAATCAGATTGACGGCCCGCGCCTCGTTCAGAAAGCGAATGGCGGTTTCCGCGTGCTGAGATAGATGTGCGTGCAGGGCTTTTATCGCCACACGTTTGCCTATCTCTTCCTGCACGGCCTCAAAGACTTGGCCCATGCCGCCCTCGCCGAGCATGCGGACGATGCGGTAGCTTCCGATAGATTGGCCGATCCCTAGCATTGCAGTGGCAGTACGCTTGGCCAGCTCGCACGACGCGCCGGCAAACTCACTATACCATGGGTCTTTGGCGGCCGTTTGCGACTAGGGTTTGGCCAAACCTACATCTGTCCTTCTTTTCTGCAAAAAGAGAGCTAGGTGCAGAATCCCAAACCTAAATAGGACTATTCCGAGAAGGAGCGCGTTGACCAACAGGCGTTGTGGGTGGTAGTTTTCTCAAACTATGACAATCGCCAAGTCCACCTTTGCCGCAGGGATGCGAATCTCCGGCCAGATTCACGCGGATGGAGATCTCCTTGTAGAGGGACATATCGAAGGCGGACCTTTGCGCGTCAGCGGTTGCCTGACGGTTGCGGCTGGCGCCACCGTGCAATGTACCGATACCGAAGTTGGCGAAGCTCTGGTGATCGGTTTGTTTCAGGGGACGCTACGGGCTCGCGATGTGGTTCGCATTCACCATAGCGGCCGAGTCAGCGGCGACATCATTGCCCCGCGGGTCATGTTCGTCAGCGAGTCGTCTGTATCGTCGTCGCGTTCCGCGCCCTTGCCAAACTCGGCCCCGGTGCCGGCCGCTAATGCCGCGGCCCAGCGGCCCGCCATGCCTGCGGCGCCAGCGATTTCGGAGGCGCCGGCAACGCCTGCGGCGCGAACCATTCCGGCGCTGCCAACGATTGGACAGCGTGCGATGGAACGCTCTGTCAGTGCCTCGGCCTCGGTTGGTGCCGCGTCAGAGCGCGCCGCCGACCCCAAAACAAAAAATTCTTAGCTTCTGGTCTGGTTCCTTCGCCGGTCCTACTTGGCTCCTTTCCTCACCTCTTAATCGATCCTTCATCGCCGCGGCGCTCCTTTTCTGTTGCTTGGGGGAGGGGGGGCCTGGCATAAGCTGTATATGATCTTTCGCCTACTTCAAGACCTTCAGTACGGACAGCTACACATGGCTGTGGATCGCGCGACCGGGCTACGAGCCTTGGTGGCGCTGCACTCAACCCGGCTTGGGCCGGCCATCGGCGGTTGCCGTGTCTTTCATTACCTCGACGAACCGGCTGCCATCTACGATGCGGTGCGGCTCGCGCGGGCGATGAGTCACAAGGCCGCCCTGGCGGGTTTGCCGCACGGCGGTGGCAAGGCGGTGATTTGGGCGTCGCCGGCCATGCAACATCGCGACTTTGACCGTCCGGCGCTGTTTGCCGCGTTTGGTCGCTTCGTCGATTCCCTTCATGGCGCCTACTTGACCTGTGAGGATTCTGGAACCTCGACTCGCGATATGGACATCGTGCGCCGCACCACCCGCCATGTTCTCGGCACATCCGCCGATCAGGGCGGGTCGGGAGATCCCTCACCCTTTACGGCATTTGGCGTACGCCGCGGCATCGAAGCGATTGCCGACGTCATGCTCGGCCGCAAAAACGGCGACCTGGCCGGTCTGCGCATTGCCGTGCAAGGCACGGGCGCCGTCGGCTCCTATCTGGCTCGAGAGCTACATGCCAAAGGTGCTCGGCTGACGGTTGCGGATATCGATGCCAAGCGCGCGGCCGCGGTGGCGGAGGAGACCGGGGCCCAGGTGGTTTCTATCGATCAGATTTTCGACACCGAGTGCGACATTTTCTCGCCCTGTGCGCTCGGCGGCGCAATCTCTGAAGCGACCATCGGCCGATTGCGTTGCAAAGTGATTGCCGGCGCTGCGAACAATCAGCTTGAATCGCCCAGCATCGACCACGAACTGATGCGCCGTCAGATCTTCTATGCGCCTGACTACGCCATCAATGCGGGCGGTCTAATCAACGTCGCGCAAGAATTTGCCGGCTATGATGCGGACAAAGCGCGAACCAAGACCAGCCAGATTTACAATACGATTCGCGAAATCGCCGAACGTACCCGCGCTACTTCTCGTCCACCCGGCGAGATAGCGGATGAGCTAGCTGACGAGATTATCGTCCGCGGCCCACCGCCTT
The DNA here is from genome assembly GCA_964460115.1 of uncultured Myxococcales bacterium. Lineage (GTDB taxonomy): Bacteria > Myxococcota_A > Polyangia > Palsa-1104 > JAEUJZ01 > JAEUJZ01. Next base: position 12,404 of record CAYWPR010000023.1, on the reverse strand, counting down.
CCGCATAATCGGCTACAGCCGAGCGTAACTTCCTTACTTCCGCTTCGGCCCCGGGCCGGCAAAATACCGCATACGCCGCTTCTCACCTACGGTGTGCAGTTTGCCTTCCGTGACAAGCTCTTCAAGCGGCTGGCGTAGCTTGCTGGCCAGCTCTGCGGGGTCGATGCTGGAAGGCATGAGGCCCTGATCATAAACTGCCGTTGCGCAATCGGCGCGGCTCATCCCTTCGGTGTAGCCGCCTAGCACGCGCAGCAAGGCCAGCTTCAAAGCGCTTTTCTGTTCTTCACTGAGTCGCGTCCGCCGCGGCTTTTCCGGCGCTGGTTCAGCGGCATGCGTGCCGACCAGAATCGCGACGAAGTCGAGAATGCCCATGGTCGAGGCCACCGCCCATAAATCTTTGTGGCGCTGCAGATCTGCCAGAAACTGTTCGACGGTCAAACGGTTATTCAGATGCAGCCGATGTAGCGTCGCCAGCGCTGCCGCCCGGCGTAACTCAGTATCTTGAAGATGCAGTTCTTTTTGAAAAAGCGTTTCCAGATCGTGAGTCGGTTCGACAAGTATGGACATGGTTAGGCTCCTTTTTGTTGAGTCGCCGACTTTTTACTGCGGCGAACGGCCGCCGAAGATAGGGCATGGAAGCGCACATATCAAGCCACATTCACGCCGCTGCACCGTCCAGGGCGCTTCTGAAAAAGCAGCCGTCGGCTTCGACTGAGAATTGCTTTTATGCGAGGGACTGAAAAATCGACCGTACCGCTCGGTTCAAAAAAAGAAACTAGTACGCTCGTTCGCCTTCCAGATTGCCGGCGGGGGAGTAATTGCACACCCACACTGTGCTATGCATTCCGCTAGATGGGCAGGTCGCTACGGCGCAGCCGACATGGGTGGTGCTGTGCCAGACGACTTGGGTATAGTGGCGGCACTCGCCGACTCGGCACTGGCCCGTGCGGGCGTCGTAATATTTGCGTTCATCGTTCCAGCCCTTTATGGCATCTTGCGCTGGGTAGGTCTGGGCTTCAGAAGTAAACCCTGCCCATAAGTTTTCACCGGGGCCACCTTGGCGCTGCGGACGATGCTCTAGAGCCGAGAAGCCTCTGCCTCCCTGGCACAGATGATTCGCCCAGTCCTGTGCCAGCCGCGCCAATGCGGGATCCCAGCGTAGGTTTGGCACATTGTGCGCTTGGCGCTCGCGGTTGTGGGCCAAAAGGGCTTCGTTTACAAGGGCCGCACCGTCTCGCGCTACGTCCACAGGAGCCGCCGCGGGCATCGTCGCGGCCGCGGCGGCGCGCGGATCAGGGCTAGATACCGCGGTGGTCCCAGGGGTCCCGCCTGCAGTACGCGTCGTCACGGTACGAGTTGTTTGCCCATCTTTAACGACGGTGACCTCTTCTGTAATGGTGGTCGTGCCGTCGGGCGCAGTCACGATGCGGCGCGTGGTATGGGTGCTGGTGCTGGTTCCCGGAAGCGGGGGGGCTGGTGCTCGTGCCGGTACTGGTGCTGCGGAAGGTTTTTCGCTGCGCTTGGCTGGGCCGGCAGCAGCGCAGCTTAGCATCGCGGCCGCGGCTGTTCCCAAGACTCCGGCAAAAAGCGCGCATCGAGTCATGCTTGGCTGGCGGGGCATATACACCTCTACAACAAACGTAACTCGACAGCGCCTGCGCTCGCAACCGCTGCTAGCCGCAGGGGCCACCAGGGAGGCGACATGTATAAGAACCGCCGCAGTCGGTGCACAGCAATCCGGGCTCGCAGTCGCCATTTGGGCCCGCGGAATTGCGCAGCGTGCAGATCACGCCATTGTGTCCAAGCAAGCAAATGCCGCTGAAGCTATTGCACTGATTTTGGCATTCGACATTGCGCGCGCAGGGCTGTCCGTCGGGTTGTGGATCTACGCAATGCTTTAGAACTTGGTTGCAGACCTGCGGGGCCAGACAGTCGGCATCACTAGCGCACTTGGCACCAGGTCCAGAAGGAGAGCAGAGCCCCGCCTGGCAACGACCGCTTAGACAGTCGCTATTGAAGTCGCAATAAGTTCCGCCTCCGAGCGGTCCGCACCACGATTTGGTCGGCAAGCAAGTCATCGAGACGCCCATGACGCTGTCGCAGTCGCTGTCGTGGAAGCAGTATTCGCCGCGCTGGCGCAGCGGTTGACAGCTACGGCCGTTGCAGACAAGGCCGCTATGGCAATCGCTGTCGTCTGTACAGGCGCAACCGATCGGACGCGTTTTCGGCGCCTGCGCCAGACAGTCCAGGCACACACCGACGCTGCTCCCGCTTGGAACATCGCAAACGAGTAGCCGCGTATCATCGTCAAATTGGTTGCACTGGGCATTCAGCGTGCAGGCGCAGCCAAGATCGCCGCCCTTGTTATCGGGGTTGCAGGTCATCGCGGCAAGGCTGAAGGGGGTGGCGGCTGTGACAGGCCAGTCGCGATCCGCGGCGCCGCAGCCAAAGAAAAAAGCCATACTCATGCAAACCAACATGGACAGCTTGGAAAAAAGATCCTGTGCGCTTTGCATCGCCGACTCCTCTTGGCGCTCTGTATGGCGCTCCTTCTGGCCAGGGACTGTATCATCCTGTATCGTCTGAGTCATGCCAGCCGTTGATTTTGACTTTCAGCGCTATGTGGCGCGCCGCAAAGGGCTACGCGCCGCGCAAGTACGCGAAGGGGCTGCCTACGCCTATCCCGGCGACGTTCGCGTATTGCGCACGCTCGACAAACTACATCCGGTGCAGCTTGCATTGGATGAAGCGGGGCGGCTGTGGCGGCATTTGGCGCGCGCCGAGCTTTTGGGCCCCACGGTCCGTGCGACGGCCGAGCGCTATGCCGAAGTGGCCAATGCCGTCAAAAAATGCGCCGCCATTTTGCACATCGATCCACCAGCGGTTTATATCGCGCCGCAACCAGTCGGCATTTATACACTGGGCACCGATGAGGACGCTTATATCGTGCTGGCCCAGGGAGTGCTGGACAATCTGCGCGATGCGGCACTTTTGGATGTACTCGGTCGTGAATGCGGACGCATTCAAAACGGCCACGTGCCGTTTCGTACGGCGCTGCACTACCTCAAGCACGCGCGCAATACGCTAGTGCGCTGGGCGGTGCGGCCGGCAACCTTGACCCTGCAAGCGTGGAGCCGCCGCGCTGATATCACCGCCGATCGAGCCGGATTGCTGTGCGCGCGCGATTTGGATGTAGCGCTGGCCAATCTGGGCCAGTTGGCGCAGCATAGCGACGAGACGCAAGGCAGCCGCGAAATTGGCCGACGTCAGCGCGCGCTCAGTCGCTTTGCCGGCAGCACATACTATCGCTCGATCGTCGATGGCGGTACGCGTGACAGCGAGGCAGGCGAATCCGTCGAAGATTGTGATGCCGCCGTGGCCGCGATCTTAGATGACAAAAATCTCTAAAATAGATTTTGGTGTGTAAACGCCAAAGCGCAGGAAAATAGATTTTGGTGTGTAAACGCCAAAGCGCAG
>CAYWPR010000023.1:0-8827 GCA_964460115.1 uncultured Myxococcales bacterium | reverse complement strand
TGTAAACGCCAAAGCGCAGGAAAATAGATTTTGGTGTGTAAACGCCAAAGCGCAGCGCAAATACCAAACGCAGATTGCCGCTTTTAAATTTAGATTAAGTGGCGGGCGAGGTAGTCGGGGTAGTGCTGACTGTCGGGAAGGCGCAGGTCGATGACTAGGTGGGCTCCACGGGTGTCGTCCTGACCGGTATACACCGCGGATCCATAGCGCTGCCAAGCCGGCATGCTGACGTAGTCCAGACCGTTTTGGGTCAAAAGAGCAATGCGCTGCTCATTGTCAAGGCCCGCCAAAATGCCGGGAATGGCCTTGGCGACCGTGCCAAGTTCCTTAAGCTTGTGCGTGGTGTAGCGCTCGATGGCGGCGGACTCGGCTTTTTGCCGCTGCCATTGAAAATAGCTGCGGGCGAGCTCTACCGATGGAATCTCGAACAGCCGCACATCGAAGGTATAGACGTCGCCGATAAGCAGCGATAGCTTGGCCGAGGACTCGCCGGCCAGCCGGCTGAGCAAGCGGCGCGCGTCACTGCCCTGCGAGACCGCGTAAAGCAAAAGATCCGTGCGATCGGCATAGCCAAAACTGCATCCGAGCACAGCGCACAGATGCGACAGAGTCTTTAAAAGTGCCTTCTGAAAATCGCTGTCAAAGGGCTGATCGCTGCGTTCGTTGAGCCGCTGCTCAAAACGCCGCCCGAGCAGATGCGCCACCAGGGGAGTGCCGCTAATCAGCGGACAATCGGCAAAAACCTCATAGGGTGCGATCTGCTCTGGGAGCAGGGAAGATGTCATCTTTCCAGAGTATAACAAAAGTCGCCCTTTGGCGGATCTGCTCAATCATTGCTTGCTGCGCCAAGCTTTGGGCGGTGCGTTGGCATTTTTTCGTGGGCCTTTGTTGTGGACAGGGGCGTGGGCGGGGCGATGAGGCCGACGTCGCCGCTGCGCACACATTCGAGCGTGCCGTCCGTGCGGCGCACCAAGAGATCCCCCTGCACACCTAGGCCCACCGGGACTCCGTGCAAGATGCCGCAAGAAGTGCTTACTTGTATCGGCGGATGGTGCGGTCCCAGATTGGCCGCCGCGGCGAATGCCTCGACGATCGGCTCGGGGCCTTGTTGCAAGTAGCGCTGATACCAGCTTTCAAAAGCGGCCAAGAGCTGCTGGGCCAGGTGCCGTACTTCGAGGTTGGCGCCGGGTGTGTCGGCCACACCGGTTAAAAGCTGCAAGCTTGTCGCCGAAATTTCAGCCGGAAACGTAGTCCCATGGATGTTACAACCAATGCCGACGACGACAAAATCGATGGACGAACCGGCGCAGACAAGCTCCGTCAGCACGCCGCCAAGCTTGCGATAGGACGCATCGGCCTCGGACACAGATCTGGCACCGAGAAGATCGTTTGGCCACTTCAGCAAAAGCTGAGGTCTTTGACCATCGCCGAGATTGGCACAGGTGGACGCGGCCAGTATCGTGCTTGCTGCCTGATGCAGCGCCAGCCCCGCGCACAGAGACAATAGCGGCGCCCGCTGCGGCAAAAAAGGCGGGCGCAGCAGCACAGACAAGTAAAGGTTTTCACCAGCCGGTGAATGCCAATGGCGACCGAGGCGTCCGCGTCCGGCGCGCTGCTCATCGGCGGTGACCACGGTGCCTTCGGCGGCTCCGGCGCGCCCAAGCCGCTGCGCCTCGTCATTGGTCGAATTGCAAATCGACAGATGATGCCAGACCGCGCCAAAGCTAGGCATGGGGAATGATCTCAAGCGACAGATCTGCAGCCATCACCGAATGGGTCAGTGCTCCGACGCTAATCAGATCGACGCCGGCTTCGGCATAGGCGCGCACCGTCGTTAGATTGATGCCGCCAGAGACTTCGATAAGCGGACGCCCTAAAGTGCCGCGCGCCGGCAGTGTTTGCACCGCGGCGCGAACTTGCTCGGGGCTCATATTGTCAAGCAGGACTAGCTCGGCGCCTACCGACAAAGCCTCAGCGAGTTCGCGCAGGTTTGTCACTTCGACTTCGATGCGCAGGCTGTGCGGCGCTTCGTGCCGGGCTCGCGCAATCGCGGCTGTCACCCCGCCGGCCGCCGCGATGTGGTTGTCTTTGATCAGCACGCCAGAGGCCAGATCGGCGCGATGGTTGTGGCCACCGCCGTGCCGCACCGCCCGTTTGTCGAGGAAGCGAAAGCCGGGCAGAGTCTTGCGGGTATCGACAATGCGCGCCGTCGTTCCGGCCACTTTCTCGACATAACGTCGAGTCAAACTGGCGACGCCAGAAAGCCGTTGTACAAAATTCAGCGCGGTGCGTTCGGCGGCCAAAAGCGCCCGCACCGGGCCCTCGATGGTCATGACTTCGGTGCCGGGCTGCAGAAATGATCCCGCACGACACAGCGGCTGGCAGATGCTGCGGGCATCAACACGCTCAAAAACCGCCTGGGACACGTCAATGCCCGATAAGCAAAGGGGGGTCTTGGCCAGCATGACGGCGCGCGCCATGGCGGTTTCGTCAAACAGCGCCTCGCTGGTCAAATCGCCGCGGCCCAGGTCTTCATCCAGCGCCAAATCGATCAGTCGAGACACCGCCGGAGGCAGCGGCGAAAAATATTCGTTGCGCAAAGTCGCCATGGGCACTTCCTTTTTAAGATTCACCAGCGAGCGATCGGCCATCCTTGCTGTCGAGCATGGCGCAAGAGTCGCCGATCGGGATTTACAATACGCGGCTGCCCGATGCGCTGCAGCATCGGCAGATCGCTGTAACTATCAGTGTAAAAGTAGCTGCCGGCCAGGTCGATGGCGTTTTGTGCGGCGAAGCGCTCGGCGTAATGAACCTTGCCGGCGCCATAGCACAATGGAATGCCGCAGGTGCCTAGAAAGCGCCCCTTATCGACCAGCAGACGGCTGCATAGAACATGTTCGATGCCAAGCTCGCTGGCGATGGGCTCGGCAACGTACTGCATCGAGCTCGTCAAAAGCACCACGACGTGCTGGCGTTCCCTGTGCCAGTCCAGCGCCTTTAATCCGTGCGGCGAGACTTGGTGGCGAATTTCGCTCTCTAAAAAGAGCGCAGCCTTGGCGCACAGTTGCGCTTCATTGTCTCCGGCCATTTCGCAAACCAGGCGGCGCGCGACTGTTTCTAGATCCAGAATCGCCAGCTTATATTGCAGCGTCCAGAGCAGCGTCTTTATCAGAAAGAGCAGACTGACTTCGCCGCGCTGGCGCAAAAATCTGACCCAGCGGAAGCCGCTGCCGCAGCGTATCAAGGTGTAGTCCAGATCAAAAAATGCGGCAGTCCGCAAGCCGGGAAGCGACATCAATGCGCAGCCTATGCAGAAAAGCTATCGATTCACCGCGGGGCTTTGCGGCACCGCATCCGTTTCGATGGCGCGGCCCGCTTCTTTCCAGCCGCGGTAGCCGCCGCAAAGTGAGTAGACCTGACGATAGCCCATGCGTAGCAGCGATTCGGCGGCCAGCGCCGAACGATAGCCGCCGCCGCAATACAGCACCAAGGGGGTTTCTAGATCGGAACAAAGCTGCTCGATGTCACGCTCTAAAATGCCGCGGCCCAGGTGACGCGCTCCGGGAATATGGCCGGCTTGCCACTCGTGATCTTCGCGCACGTCCAATAGCTGCAGGGGCGAGTTCGCGGTGGCGGAGAATTTCTGCCTGGCGAGAAGCTCTTCTTGCGACATCTCGGTGATGTGGGCGCGGGCTTCTTCGCACAGGCGCAAAAAGCGGGGCGAATGCTGCATGCGAAAAAAATACTTCATTTTGCCGGCTGCGGACATCCGCAATGATGCAGGAAGACGGCGTTTCCCGTCGCTTGCCGGCAATCGATTCAGCAATTTGTACCGAGAATTTGTAGAATAGAAATAGAAACTCGGCCGCGGCAGCTCTGAATCGGCGAGGTCAGATCGGTATTTGCTCACCATAGAAAGGGGGCGTCATGTCGATTTTTGTGCGTATCGTAGTCGGAGTGGGCCTCGTTTTTAGCATTTTGAACAGCACAAGCGCCGAGCTGGCGACGGCTTCGAAAAAAGCTGGCGCCGCGGGCAAATCCGGAAAAAAAGCCAAAAAATCCAACACTTCGGCGCAAGAGGCGGCTGGCACGGCTTTGCTGGACAAAAGCGACGGGGTGCAGGACTGCGCCGGCAAGTTCGCTTTGAACAAAGGATCGAATCGCGTCGAGGTCGAGACCAAAGTGACGATCAACAGCAGCGGCCAGGTCGTCAACATTGCGACCACCGTGACGCTCGACAAGGGCGATTCCGCCCCCGTCAAAGAATGTGTCGATCAGCTTATCAAGAGCATCCGCTTTCCGATCATTCAAGCGCCACTGACTACAATCGAGCGGACTTGGACCATCGCTAATTCTTAGCAGCTCCGTCGGAGTTCCTTGACCGCCGGCCATCCGTCAACTAGACTTGGGTCCTCAGGGACCCCGACGGAAATTCTAATTAGCGACCGGTTACGTGTCGAACAATAGCAACAAAGAAAAGTTTATCTCGCAAGCGCAAAAACTTGTCGAAAAAGGGCAATTCGATAAGGCGATTCGTGAGTATCTGAAAATCGTCGCAGAAGACGAGAACGATATCCGTATTTGGATACGAATCGGCGATCTTTATGTAAAACTTGGCCAGAAAAACGAAGCGGTCGAGAATTATAAAAAAGTCGCTCAGCTTTATGTGCAGCAGGGCGATCCGGAAAAATCTATCGCAGTATATAAGCGCATTCTCGAAATATCTCCACAAGCCGTCGATGCACATTTGTCATTAGGGGGTTTATATCGCGAGCAGGGTCGTATCGGCCATGCTACACAGCAATACGAATTGGCGGCTCAGGCGCTTTATCGTCAAGGCAAAATCCGCGAATCACTGCGTGCCGAGCAAGCTATCGTCGATCTGATGCCCGACAGCGTTGCTCGGCGTATCAAGCTGGCTGAGCTTTACTCAAAAGAAAATATGTATGCGGATGCGACCCGCGAGTTTACCGCAGCGGCTGCATATTTGCGTAACGCCGGCCGCATGGACGATTACACCAAAGTGGCTGAGCGATTGCTTTTCCATTCGCCGGAAAACCTCGAAGCCATCAAAGAGCTGTCGCGCTATTATTTAAAAGCCGGAGAAACGCAGCGGGCGCTGCCGCGGCTGCAGGTCGGCTTTAAAGTGGATCACAAGGATCCGGAGCTGCTCGATCTTTTGGCCGAAGCCTTCGCCGCGTTGCGAAAGACGGACAAAAGCATCGCTGTACTGAAAGAAATGTCGCGTCTTTACGTCGACCGTGGGGCGCTTGCGGCGGCGCGATCGGTCGCGCAGCGCATCTTGGCGCTGGATCCTAGCGACGCCGATGCGCGGGCTATGCTTAGCCAGGCGGGTCCGCTGCGTCAGCCCGAAGTCACTACCGGGTCACTGCAGGCGATGGTGCTCAATTCGCCGGTGCCGCAGCCTCTGCCCAGTTCGAACTCGAACCGCAATGCCATGCCGCTGTCGGGATTTTCCGGACGTCTGACCCCGGCGGGTGGATTGGCATCTCCAGGCCGCCTCGGGCCGCCGATGACTTCGACAGTTTCGGCCCGGTTGACGCCGGCCGCCGGTTCGTCGCTTTCGGCTCCGCCGGTTACCGCTGAAGAAGAAGCGGCGCGGCTTATTGCCGAAGCTGATTCTTTTTTACGCTTTGGCTTGGCCAAAAAAGCCATGGAGCATTTGCAGGAAGCCCTTGGGCGCAGTCCTGGGCTGCGGCCAGTGCGAGAGCGGCTGATCAAGCTGTATGAATCGCAACGGGAGTACAAAACGGCCATCGCCGAACTGCGCGTGCTGCTCAGCCAGTGCTCTTTGCCGCATGAAGAGGTTTACTATCTGCGCGAAATTTTGCGGCTGGATGCGCAGGATCAGGAAGCCGAGCGCCGGCTGAAAGTCATCACCGGCATGCACCGCGTCAACGCCAACGCGGCCTTGGCGGCGGATGATTTCGACGAGCCCGAGATTTCGGTGACCACGACCGAAGAGGAGCTGCGTAAATCGCTGGCTCCGGCCAGCACCACGAGCAGCATGGCCACGACCTCGGAAGTGCCCATCGCCGAGTTTCGCAAGTACGTCGAGCAGATGAATGCTCCGTCTTCGCCTCAAATGGCGCAACCGACAAGGCCCCTGGCAGTCAATTCCGCGGCGGATGTGCACGTTGCGATAGATTTGACCGAAGCCAGCGACGAAGTTCCGCAGATCATGCCTTCGGCCGACACCAATCCTAACGCTGCAGCCATCGAAGCCGCCGCCGAAGAGCTGGCCCTGACGAGCGGCACGTTGAAGGAAGAGCTCGACGAGGTGGACTTCTGCCTTCAACAAAAGATGTATGCCGACGCGCGCCGGCTGTTAAAAGCCTTGGCCGGCCGCTATCCGCACAGCAAAACCGTCGCCGCCAAGCTTTTGCAGCTAGAAAATCCCCGCGCCGAGGTAGTCATCGACGTGGACATGGCGGATGTGCACGAAGAGCTGATTCTTTCCGGCAGCACTGGTTTCGCCTCGGCCGATTCGGCCTCTGCGGCATCGCGCAGTCGGCCACCGGGAATGACTGCGCGGAGCCCATCTTCGGCCTCGGCGCCAAACCGCGGCGCCGGACTTTCTTCGCAACGCAGCCAGCCTGGGGAATTTGCGCCGTCGAGCTCTGCCAGCAATCCGTCCACCCGCAGTCTGCGGCCCGGGCAGCGCAGTTTGCCGCCGCCACCGCCCCGTCCGAGCCGGCAAATGAAGACGCTGGGCTCTGCGGATGCATCGGGCGCTTTTCGTCTGGGCGTGTCGCATCGCAACCGCGGTCAGTACGAGCAAGCGATCATCGAGTTTGAAAAAGCCCTGTGCGATACCAAACGCGGCGCCCGCGCGGCTTTGATGACCGGACTTTGCTATCGCGATCAGAATCGCATCAAAGAAGCCATTGAATCCTTCAAGCTGGGCATCCATATGCCCGGCATCAGCGACAACGATCTCGGCGAGCTCAACTACCAGCTAGGACGCTCTTTTGAGATGCTGTTCGACGCCAAAGAAGCGATTCACTTCTACCAAAGTGCAATGCGTCGCGATGGCCGTTTTCGCGATGCCGCCGAACGCATTGCCGCGCTGCAGAAGTCCTTGGCCAAAAAATAAAAATAGCGCCAAAACTTCAGCAGTGACCAAACCAGCCGGTGGGACCTGGCTCGCCGGCGCGCCGGCGGTGGATGCGCCTATAGCCAAGGGGCAGGGCGGCCATCCCGGCGGCGATATATAGCAGCCATCGTCGGCGCGAAAGCAGGCGGCTTTTTGAACCGGGCACAGGCACATGCTGCCGCCGACTCGGAGGGGGGGCAGCAGGCGGGCGGAAAGACGGCATGTAAATCATGTTAGAGGTGAGTCGCCGCGCGAGCAAGCCTGTACGGCAAGAGGTTGACGCCACGAAATCGGCTTGGTAGATAACTGGGCGGAATTTCAGTAAAGAAAGCGCCTACAGATGTCTACCTCGTCTTCCGGTTCGTCTCGAAAAGCTGTTTCCAGTGGCTCGCCCGGCCGTCGCACTGCACGCAAAGCTTTCGAAAAGCCGGCTGCGGAAGCCGCCGAGCATATTCGCCCGCCGGCCCTCGAGGCGCTGTCTATGCTGCCTCCAGCCAAAGAGCCGGAGACCATTTCCGTGCGCGGCGCCAGCGAACACAATCTGCGCATCGAGGCGCTGGAGATTCCCAAAAAGCGCTTCGTGGTGCTTACCGGTGTGTCCGGATCGGGAAAGTCATCGCTGGCTTTTGACACGCTGTATGCCGAAGGGCAGCGCCGCTACGTCGAGTCACTTTCTGCCTACGCGCGGCAATTTCTGGGGCAGATGGACAAACCGCGCTACGAATCGCTGCGCGGACTATCGCCAACCATCGCCATTCAGCAGAAAAGCGCCTCGGCCAATCCGCGTTCGACCGTTGGTACCGTCACCGAAATTCTGGACCATCTGCGCGTGCTGTACGCCCGCATTGGCATGCAGCACTGTCATGTATGCGGCCGGTCGGTCGTTGCGCAGTCGGCATCCGAGATCACCCAGCAGATTTTGCGCCTGCCGTCCGGCACAGTGGTGATGCTTTTGGCGCCGCTGGCGCAAAACCGCAAAGGAACTTTTAAAGAGGAGCTGGAGCAGGCCAAAAAAAGCGGCTACAGCCGAGCCCGCATCGACGGTGTCATTCGACGTTTGGATGAGGATGTGGCTCCTGTTTTGTCCAAAAAGCATAAGCACAGCCTGGAAATCATCTGCGATCGCCTCACGATTTCCGAAAAGGACTTGGATATACAGCGGCGCCTGCACGATTCCGTCGAGGCAGCGTTGCGCCTAGGCGATGGCACTCTTATCGTCTGCCCGGGTGGCGACAAACCGACGTCCTCCGACTTGGTCGAGTACATGGTGTCGGAAAAGCGTGCGTGTCCGGACTGCGGCTTGGCCTTCGCCGAGCTTTCGCCACAGACTTTTTCGTTCAACTCGCCGCTTGGCATGTGCCCCGACTGTACGGGGCTCGGCACGCGGATGGAGATGGACCCAAAGCGAATCATTGCCGATCCGCAGCGCAGCATTGCCGGCGGCGCCATCGAGCCCTGGGCCAGCGCCATGGCTCGCCGCGAGGGGTGGGTATTTAACATCATTTCGGGCATGGCGCAGGAATTTGGCATCGATTTGGAGATTCCATGGTGCCGTCTGCCGGTGGCCAAGCAGCGTCTGGTGCTATTTGGCGCAGGCGAGCGCCGAGTTGCCGTGAACTGGGAGGGCCAGCATGGCAGCGGTTCTTGGAATATGCGCTTTGAAGGAATTCTCAATACGCTCATGCGGCGCTACCAGCAGACGACCAGCCC
>CAYWPR010000022.1:0-76712 GCA_964460115.1 uncultured Myxococcales bacterium | reverse complement strand
GTTTGTGTACTTTTTGGCGATCGACACGACCAGGCGCAGGTTGGCCTCGACAAGCTCCGCCTTGGCCTTTTCGGCCATGCGTTCGCCTTCGTGGATCTCTTTATAAGTACGCCGCAAATCATCGATCGAAAGCTTGGCCTCTTCCTCGACCCGCTTGATCTTCTTGCGCGACTCCTGCATCCCCAGGCTGGCGCTTTCAAGCTCCTCGGAAGTCACACCAAGTTTCTTGGTGATCGCCTTGGCCTTTTGGATGTTGGCCTTCATCTCCTTGAGGGTGCGGGTCAGCTCCTTTTGGGGCATACCCACTTTGCGCTCAAGTTCTTCGATCTCGGCCTCGCCCTTTTCGATGCGCATCACCAAGTTTTTCAGCTTGTGTACGACGCGATCGATTTGCTTCTTATTGATGCGCAGCTCGGACAGTAGCTCGAACATCTCCTGCTTGTTCTCTTCGAGCTTGTCCTTGAGCTTCTTTTTGCGCGTCTCACTGGCCTTGCCAGCGCTTGGAGCCGGAGCCGGGGCCGCCGCCGCCGGAGCTGCTGCCCCAGAAGCGGCCGGAGCCGCCGGAGCCGCCGCCGGAGCCGCGCCGACCGCGGGACCATCGAGCTCTTCATGCAGCTTTTCGTTGTCGCGCTGCAGCCGGCGCACTTTGTCGATGATTTTGACCACCCGTTCGGTGTGCCATTCCTCATCAAAGTCCGCGTCTTCGTCGTCCAAATCGCGAACGACGTCTTTGACGCGAATCTTCTGCTTCTTCAGCTTTTCGCCCAAATCGAGGATTTCTTCGACGGCAATCGCCGAATTTAGCACCACCTGCAAGACGCGGCGCTCACCCTCCTCGATGCGTTTGGCGATCTCGACTTCGCCTTCGCGAGTTAAAAGCGAAACCGACCCCATCTTGCGCAAATACATGCGTACGGGGTCATTGGTCTTGCTGTACCCGCCGTCGAAATCGTCCTCTTCGTCCTCTTCTTTTTTCTCTTCTTCATCAAGGACGTCGGGGACCTTGGGGCCGCTTGCAGCGCCAGAATGGACTTTCACGCTGGTGCTGGTGGCAGAATCCACGACCTCGATGCCTTCGTCGCCTAGCGTCGAAAGCCAGTCGTCGATCTGATCCGAGGATACGACCTCGTCGGGCATGTGATCGTTCACATCATCGTAGGTCAGGTACCCTTTGGCCTTCCCCATGGAGATAAGCTGCTGCTTGCGGCGCTCGGCGCTGTCTCGATTCATCGGGGGATATCTCCTGCGACCATGTCCGCGGATTGTACCGGCGGAACATCGTCCTTCTCCATTTGACCGTTCATTGCCAGGATCTCGGCGCGTAGTTGATTTAGTTCTTGAATGCGTTGGCAGATGCTCTGATTGGCCGCCGGTTCCAGCGTCCGTTGCGAGCGAATCATATGCTGCGTCAAATCGCGAACCTCCCGCTGAATGGCGCGGGCACGAATATTTTGCCCAATGCGGACAAGCTCCTGCTCGGGATGTTCCGATTGAACAAATTTGCCAGCCATCGCCGCCGCCGCAACTGCGGGACGGAACTCTTCGGGGGCCAATTCGATAAGTTTTTCAACGCCAAAGGTTCTACCACTTCGGGCCTGCTCACAGGCTTGGTGCAACAGTTCAGAGAGCACTGGATTTTCTAAGCTGTCAAGCACCTCTTCATTCAGAATCAACAATAACTGTGGATGATCACTGATCAATGAGACAAGTGTTTGAGTCAGCGCGTCGAAGGAATTATTCAGCGAATTTTTGCTGGGGGCCTTTTTTTCAGCCCGTTGCGGCGTTTGCGGTGCTTGCCCCGGCTGCGCAGGAGCAGGTTTTGCCTCCTGATTGGCACTCGACAAATGCCGCCACATAAGTTCGGCGCGCATCCCCAAAGCACTGGCGATGCGATCGACGTGCAGCTCCTGCGCGGTCCGGTTGCGCAGTCCGGCCAAAAGCGGAGCCACCCGCTCAAGCACGCGAACTCGTCCGCTGACGCTTTGATGTTCGGCCTTTGCGATCGCTTCATCTACTACGTAATCGATGGCCGGCTGGGCCGTGCGCACCGCATGCTCCAGTCCGCTGGCATCGCGATGCGCAAAGGTGTCGGGGTCTTCGCCATCGGGCAGCCGCGCCACCCGCACATCGACATCGCGCCCCGAAAGTAGCGCCACGTCGCGCAAGTTGGCTTCGCTAAACAAAAAGATGTCCTTCATCGTGGCCGAGCGGCCGGCGCGATCGCCGTCGAGCATCAGCACGACATGCCCATCTTCGCCGATAAGCCGCGAAAGCAGCCGCACTTGCGTCTCAGTCAGCGCCGTGCCCATCGGGGCCACGGTATTGTCTAGGCCATGCTGATGCAAAGCGATGACATCAAAGTTGCCTTCGACCAGAATCACCTGCCGGCGCTTGCGAATGGCATCGCGCGCGGCATGCATTCCAAATAAGTGATCGCCTTTTCTATAAAGAGGCGTCTCCGGAGAGTTGATGTACTTTGCCCCAGGAGCTTCGCGTGCACTCGGCAGCGTGCGACCGCCAAAGGCTATCACGTCGCCCGCGGCCGTTTGCGCACTTTGTGCCATTCCGGCACCGCCGCCACCGGCTAGAAGCGGAAACATGATGCGATCGCGAAAGCGATCATAATGTGTCGCGGCGGTCGCCACGGCCCGCACCGGCAGGGCCGAACTTTGCTCGCGGCGAATGAGCAGCCCGGCGGCCTCGGCCAATTCATGCGGTACGCGTTTTTCCGCAAACAGGCGCAAAAGTCCCTCCCAGGCGTCGGGAGCATAGCCCAGCCGAAATCGCGCGACCATTTCTTTGGCCACGCCGCGTTCTTCCAAGTAGCGCTGTGCGGGTTCAGATCGGCGCAGCTCTGCTTCAAAAAAACGCGTACTTAGATCATTTAGACGCAAGAGTCGCGAACGCAGGGTACTGGCTTCCGCGGATTTGCGTTCATTGGCATTGGTCGAATCGGGCCGCGCTTTGGCCAAACGCGGATTTTCCGGCTCGGACTGCGGAATCATCACCCCGGAAAGCGCCGCCAGTTCGCGCACCACATCGACAAAGCTCTTACCGGTCAGGTCCATCAGAAAGCGAAAAACGTCTCCGCTTTTTTGACAGCCGAAGCAGTAAAAAAACTGCTTGGCGGCGCTGACGGTAAAACTCGGCGATTTTTCCGCATGAAACGGACACAGCCCCTGATGATTCGTGCCCGAGCGCCGCAATTGCACATGCTCGGCGACTATCGCCACGATATCGGTGCGATCGCGGATCTCCGCGACAGTTGTGGCCGGGATCATCGCCAAAGGTCAGACTCGGTTCAAGGAAATCAACGCGTGCCGGCGCGTAAGCCGATAAAGGGATAAAGCCAAGCAGTGGACATTATTAGTAATTTCCTGCGTGACGTCAATTTCGCTACGCTAGCTTGCCGTCGGAATCATGTAGGCTGACGGCATGAGCGGACATTTTGCGTCTTCGGCAACTTTATGGCGCAACCTTTCGGCGTTAGTTGGGCTATGGCTGCTCGTGTTTGTGGCTGGCTGCGGAGAGACAGATACGCACGACGCAGGCGGTCCGCAAGCGGCGCTGTCATTGGTTTCGCCCAAAGCCCCTATCGGTCTGCACTACGGCGAACAGGTCACCTTGCTGTGGCGCTATAGGCTGCAGGGCCAGCCGGCGGCCGGCGTCACTTTAAATCTGCACATCGACAGCGATAATACCGGAGCAACCCTATCTGCCGATCGAGTCGTCACCAACGATCAAGGAGAAGCCAGCGTTTTATTGACCGCGGGCGCCTCCGAAGCGGCGTTTCACGTCCTTTGCACTGCACCTATGGCCGATGATCTAAGTATCGATGCGGCAGTCTCTAAGTATGCATTTGGCAGCCTTGACTTGCTGGTCGATGCCACCGAAGTGGCGGGCAGCATCGCAGTCTTGCGCGCCGCCCTTGTCGAAGGCTCCACCTGCGCGGCCTTGCCCCCTACCCCCAAACTCGGGCCAGTGCTGCGCGCCCAGCAAGCCACCGAGCGCCGCGCCGTCCTGCCGTTTCCGACGCTGCTTGTGCAACCTTATAGCGCCATCGGCCGCGTCGAAGATGTACGCGGACGGCTCTTGGCCTATGGCTGCGTCGATCTGCCGGCTGATTTATTGCGCACCGGCCTGCATGCCATGGTTCCCATTCCGCTGTCGCTGGTTTTTCCAAGCCCGCTTGGAACCTATGCGCTTAGCCTAAAACTAGACAGCAAACCTCAGGCGCCCAGGTTGTGGGCACAAATGGCCTGCACAAGCGGCATTGGACAAAGCCTGCTTGACGCCATGCTTTCACTTCTGCCCCCCGCAGACGGCGATGTCATGCAGCTTGTCGCCGCTCGCGCCAGCCAGGGCCAAGACGGCTGCCGCAGCGGTACTGACAACCCCGACGACCGTTTGCAAAATCTGTTAGTCGCCAACTCGGCCGGAACCGGCTTAGGCCAAGTGGCCAAGGATGCCGCGGCGCTGCAAGCCGAGCTGCAGCTCGCCTCGCAGTTAGAAATTTACGCGGCCACAAACCGCGACATCCTGGGCAATCATCTTTTAAAAACCGCGACGCTCGACACGGGGCTGCACAGCGCTACCTACAGCCTGGCGAAGTTGCCCGTGCCCGGCTCTAGCAATTTGCTTTTGCACCAAGATGGCAATGTTTTGCTGCTGCCGGCGCACGCGCTCACCCTGCGCCTGCCTGCTTTGTGGCGGCAGGCGCTTGAAGAGCTGTCCTTAGTGCCTCGCGGTTTGGATCCGCCAGCGCGGCTTTTGCGCGATGCTGTAGAAAAAGCCCAAAGCAGCGCCTACATCGGCTGTGACGCCGTCGCCGCCGTGCTTTGTGCGGGATTGCCGCAAAGCTGCAGCAGCACGGTAAAACCAGCCTGCACGCCCGCCAAAGATGCGCTGGCGAATAAACTGACGGCAGAGTTTGCCGATCCGCCTCCCGATTTGGACTTTTCACTGGCGATTTCGATGCTCATGGAGGATCCGGACGGCACTTTGCAAGCCCAAGTCCTTGATGCCGGCCAAGTCACCGCCCAAACAACGACTTTCGCGATGCCGCTACCATTTACCGGCACTGCCAACGGCATTCGCCAGTAAGAAAATTCGCCCGCTACTGGCTGCCGCGGCCGCTAGAGGAGCCGCCGCTTTCTGATTCGGCGGGACGCAAGCGGCGGCGTAGGTCGGCAAAACGCCGCAGAAGGTCAAAGTTTTCCGCGCGAAATTCCGCCAAGTAGCGGCGTTCACGCCGGCGGGCCAGTTGGGCCTGAAACAATTCGTTAAGCCGCTCGGCAAGTTGTTTGGGGTCGCTAAATTCGGGAACCAGCGCGGCGAATTTGCCAGCTTCCACGCGATCTATATGTCCGGGCCGCTTGCTCGTGGGGGCAGCAAACAGCATCACCAGAGTCTCGGGAGATTGCGCCGCCAAAGTCCGTACCACCATGCGGCCCGGCAAATCGGGCAGCGTTTCTTTGACCAGCGCCAAATCGTAGGGCCGTTCCGAAGCACTGTCCAGTGCTGCCCCGCCGCTGACCACCTGCGAGATAATAAATGTCTTTGGCAAAAGCCCGCTGACCGCTTGCGCCAGCCAGCCGTCGTCTTCAACGACCAGCACATGGGCTTGCTCGGGCTCGGGCGGCAGCGGCGAACCACCCCGCTGGCTGATGAGCGCCCGCAACTCTCCAACGCGCCGTGCCGTATCGGTCAGCTTGTACAAAAGCTCTTCATTCAGCTTGGACGCCTCGGCCATCACCTGCGTCCGTTCGAGTTGCGTCTGCGCCTGATTATGCAGCGCCAGCGCCCGCGGACCCAGGTAGGAAAGCTGCTCGGCCTGCTTCAGAACGACGTCGCAAGCTCCCTGACGCACCGCCAGAGTCGCCAGATCAAAACTGGCGCGAGCCATGATCGCCACCACATTGGTCCAGGGCGACAAACGGCGCAGGGTTGCGATAAATTCCAGACCGGCGCGCGTCTCGCCACTATCCAAATCGACCAGGGCCAGGGCAAATCCGTTCTTAAGAACCGCCTGACGGCCCGACTCGAAATCGCCGACCACAATAGAGCTAAGGTCTACGGCCAAAAGCCTGGCACGCAGCTCTCCCTGCACCTGCTGATCGGCTGCCACGATCAGCACAAGATCGGCAGAATTTGCCGGTTGCCGCGACGCAACCTCCATTAACTCACTATTATCACGTTTTTCTAGGGACGGCGCATTCGGCATGCGACATTCCACTAGATCTTGCGCCTCCCCCTTGCGCTCCACCTTCCGGTCAGGGTAAGAATTCATGCTACGGATTTTTGGCCGCGCCAGCACGCGGCTGCTAGAAACAACAAGATAGCTTCGGAGACATTCCCATTCGACAGGATAGCCGCCCAGCCCCGACCGAGCAGTACCGAGTCAATCACCGCATCCGCATCCCGCGCGTTCGCGTTATTGCCAGCGATGGCACGCAGATAGGCATACTCGACACGCACGAAGCCTTGCGCATGGCACGCGAGGAAGGGCTTGATTTGGTCGAGATCTCGCCTAAGGCCGTTCCGCCCGTATGCAAGATCATGGACTATGGTCGCTTTAAGTACGAAACGGCCAAAAAGGAACGTGAGGAACGCCAAAAGCGGACGGTCATCGAAGTCAAGGAGATGAAGTTTCGTCCCAAGACCGATGAGCATGACTTTGACTTCAAGGTCAAACACATCCGCGAATTTCTTCAGGATGGAAACAAGGCCAAGCTGGTCATTCAGTTTCGCGGTCGCGAAATCGTCCATCCGGAAGTGGGTCAATCGGTGCTGCGCCGCGTCGTTGAGGCATGCTCCGATATTGGTCAGGTCGAGCAGGCGCCCATGATGGAAGGTCGGCGCATGCTGATGATCATTGGTCCCAAAAGCGGCCCGAGCAAGCCGCGGCCGGTCGCCCCGGCCAGCACGCCTTTGCCAAGCACTCCGCCAACCGGCGTCTCTGTGCCGTCCTTGCAGACGCAAGTACCGCTTTCGGCGGCGCCAAAGCCGCCCGAGCCAGTGCTGGCCAGCTCAGCAATCGGCGATAAAGAAAAAGCCGTGGAGTAGGCCGTGCGCCCACGCATATTGTGCATCGCTGCAGCCTGGAATGAAGGTGAGCGGATACGCCGCGTCGTGCAAAGTGTTCCGCGCGACGCAGTAGATGCCATCTTGGTGGTGGACGATGGTTCCACCGATGACACCGCCGAGCATGCTGAGGCGGCCGGGGCCATTGTACTGCGCGCACCGCAAAATCGCGGCGTCGGCGCTGCTTTGCGACTGGGTTTCGAATACGCGCTCGAAAACGGCTACGACATCGTCGCCTGTGTGCATGGCGGCGGCAAAACCCCCGGCGAGCAACTGCCCAAGCTTTTAGAACCAATCCTGACCGACCAGGCCGATTTTATTCAGGGCTCGCGCAATCTTCCCGGTGGTTCCGCAACGAATATGCCGCTGCGGCGGCGACTCGGCACGCGCGGCTTTACGCTGCTTTTTTCGCTGCTATGCCGACGGTATGTCAGCGATGCCTCGTGTAGCGGCATTCGCGCCATGCGCATCAAGCTATTGACCGATCCGCGCATACGCCTGGCGCAGGAATGGCTAGACCGCTACGAGCTAGAGCCCTACATGCTTTATAAGGCCCTGCATTTAGGCTACCGCGTCAAAGAAGTGCCGGTGCTCGTGACCTATCCGCAAGATGGACGGGCTTATACCAAAATGCGCGCGCTCATCGACTGGTGGCGCATTTTGCGGCCCGCGGTTTTTCTGGCCTTTCATCTGCGCGACTAATCGAATCCACAAAACATTTCCGCAGCGCGCGGTCCAAGCTGACTACAACCGGGCGACGCGGCGCGAAGCCCACCGCGGTGTACGTCCGGCCAGAGTGCAGTACGATTAGTTCGTGAGCCTGCTGCTGCGATGGTTTTCGCCAGCCTACCGCTCTGCCCTGCAAGCTGAGGCGGAGGGGCGCTATATCGAAGCCGCTCGCGCCTATGCCTTGTGCGATCAGCGCCTGAAAGTCGCGGAAATGCATTTGCTGGAGGCAGAACTTCGCGGCGCCCCGGCCAGCAGCTTGCGCGAATTGCATATTGCTGCGCATTTCGTCGACAAACGCAACGCGGCCAGCCAGGCTTTGCGGCTGCGCCTCGGACGGCTTTATTTGCGTGTGCTGAAAAAAAGCGCGCTCACCTCCGTGGATCAAGAACTGTGCGGCGAAGCCGCGGCGCTGCTGCTTGCCGCCGGAGATGCCGAAAGCGCCGGCGCCGCCTATGAGCTTGGCGGCGACTTGGAACACGCCGCGGCGGCCTATCAGCAGGCCGGTGACATCGACCGGGTCGAAGAACTGCTCGGCACCCTGGAATCGCGCCGACAAGCCAGCAGCCAATGGCGGCAGACGCTGAAAACCTATCAAATGCAAATGGACTTGGGTCAGCGCGACAGCGCCCTGCGCGCCCTGCAAAAGTACGCTGCCACGACTACCGATGCCGGCGAAGCGCAGCGCTTGCTTTTTGATCTGCAGGCCCGACTGCTTCCGCCTTTTCAAGTACAGCTTGGTGAAACGATTTATGTCGGGCGCTTTCCCTGGCGGCTGGGACGTCCGAGTGGCAGCGACGATGCTCCCACGCTGCCTTTGCTCGACACGGATCTGTCGCGCGACCATGCGCGCATCGAATGTGTACAGACCGCAGCCGAGGTGCAGTTTCAATTGCGCGATATGAATTCGAAATACGGCACCACGCTTGCAGGATTGCCGATTGGTGGCACGACGGCGCTGCCTTTGCGCGGCGAAGGTGAAATCGGTTTAGGCCCCACGGTGCGTTTGCAGTTTAGCGTCTTGCCGCAGCAAATCGTCCTAGGGGTCGCGCGCGGACTGTCACGCGGCTTGCGCGCCCTGGGTTCTTTCGGGCCGATCGCGCTGGCCGATGGCATCGCGCTCGATTTTTTCGGCGAGGCGGGTCAACCGCGACTGCGCCGCATTGCGGAAAGCGCGGCGCTGCTGCTTAATGGCAAACGGGCACCGTCGGAAATTCAGCTTTTGCGCGGCGACAATGTGGAGTTTGCCGGGCGCGTCCACTCGGTAAAATAGAGCGCATGGCGGAATTTGCTCTGCTTCGCTTTCTTCGCCGCTTGACGACGCCAGGCGCAGGTCCTGCTGCACCGCCGGCTTCGCCTGAGCCCGCCGCTGCCGATGATGAAACGCGGCTGCAAACCTATCTGCGCCGTATTGGTCTACTGGACGAGCGACCGCTTTCCGCCGATTCGACGATTCTGCCGGCCATTTCGCGGCTGTGGCAATCTGGCCAGATCGAGTTGGCCACGCGCCTGGGCGAGGCCCTGGCCCTGGCTTTGCCCACGGATATCGAATTGCAGTTGCTGATGGCCGAGCTTTTGTTTCGTCAGCATCAGCAAAGCGCCGCCGAGCGCCTGCTTTTACGAACTTTGCCCACGCTGGCGACAAATTCGCAAAGCGTAGCGCAGCACCTGCGGGCCCGCTGGCTTTTGGCCGAAATCGCCGCCACAAGTGGACAGCATGTACGCGCCTGCGATGAGCTTATGCAGATTCTTGCCGAGGACTGGAATTATCCCGGCGCGCGCGCGCGCCTGCAGACGCAGCGGGCGCTTGCTTCCAAGCTGCATCCGGACGGACAAGCGGAAGCTGCGCCGTTTTTCGCAGCAAGTTCGCTCGAGGCTTTTAGCACGCAGCTTGGTACTGCGGCGATTTCAACGCCGCTTGACGATCAAACGACGACAAACCCGCGCTACAAACTGCGGCGCGAACTTGGCTACGGAGGCAGCGGCACCGTCTACCTGGCCGAGGATGTAGAACTTGGCCGGCAAGTCGCTTTGAAGCTGTTTCATCCGCACCGTTTTAGCGCGCAAACCTGGGCGCAGCCGGACGCACGCGCCCTGCATGAGGCGCGGCTGCTCTCATCGCTTGGTCATCCCGGTGTCGCATTTTTTTATGAATTGGATGCTCAAGGACGCTATCTGATCATGGAGTGGTGCGAAGGCGGCTCTTTGCGGGCCCGTCTCAAATACGCGACACTGCCCGCTCCTGTGGCGCAAAGACGCGCCATGGAGCTTTGTGAAACGCTCTGCAGCTTGCACCAGCTTGGCGTGGTGCACGGCGATATCAAACCCGAAAATCTGCTGTTTCGCGGCCCGCAGCGCTCCTTTCGAGAGCATCCTTTTGATTCAGCCTACGGCGACCTCGTGCTCAGCGATTTTGGCGTGGGTATGGCCCCTGGGCCCAAAGACTCGGACGGAACCAAAGACGCAGGCACTTTGGGCTATCTGCCCAAAGAGCGCTTGCATGGCGCCCCGCCCAGTCCTGCCGCCGATTTATACGCCGTCGGAATCGTTCTGCGCGAAATGCTCGGCGAGCCGCCGGACGCGCTACAGACACTCATTTCGCAGCTTGGCGATGCCAACCCGGAGGCTCGGCCAAGTGCTGCCGAAACCTTAGAGCGGTTGCGGCAGCAAGCTTAGCGAATCAATTTACAGCTTGATGCAGACGGACTTCACTTCGGTGTACAGGTTGAGAACCTCGTGCCCCATCTCGCGCCCCCAGCCCGACTGCTTGTAGCCGCCAAAGGGCATCGCTGCATCAAAAACGTTATAGCAATTGATCCAGACGGTACCAGCCCGTAGCTGCTGCGCCATGCGGTGCGCCTTGCCAAGGTCGCGCGTCCAGACTCCGGCTCCTAGACCATAGACGGTGTCATTGGCATCAAGCGTCACTTGGTCCAGCGATTTGAACGGCTGGGCGGTGACCACCGGTCCAAAGATTTCTTCGCGCACGACCTTCATATCCGATCGAGTGTCGGTAAGAACCGTCGGCTGAATGAAATAGCCTTCGCTGCCGTGGCGCTGCCCACCGACGGCGACTTTAGCGCCCTCTTGACGACCGGCTTCGATGTAAGCGTTGACGCGGGTGAATTGCTCTTCAGAGACCAAGGGTCCCATCTGCGTCCCTTCGGCCATGCCCGGCCCAAGCCGCATTTTTTGCGCCTTGGCCGAAACGCCCTCGACGACTTTGTCGAAGATTTTGTCTTCGATATATAGACGGGAGCCAGCACTGCAAACCTGGCCGTGATTAAAGAAAATGGCGTTGGCGGCACCGGCCACCGCGACATCCAAATCGGCGTCGGCCATGACCACGTTCGGCGATTTGCCGCCAAGCTCTAGCGTCACTTTTTTCAGATTGCCGGCGGCTGCCTGCAGAATCAACTTGCCAACTTCCGTCGAACCGGTGAAAGCCACTTTGTCGACTTGTGGGTGGGCGGCCAGCGCCGCGCCGGCGGTCTCGCCAAAGCCGGGAACGATGTTCACCACGCCCTCGGGAAATCCGGCTTCGCAGAAAAGCTCGCCCAGGCGCAGCGCGCTTAGCGGCGTTTGCTCGGCCGGCTTCAGAATGACGGTATTGCCGCAAGCCAGCGCCGGCCCCAGTTTCCACGCCGCCATGAGCAGCGGAAAATTCCAGGGAATGATTTGGCCGACCACGCCGACCGGCTCACGCAAGGTGTAGGCGAAATGGCCGGGCGCGTTAATGGGAATGGTATTGCCTTCGATCTTGGTCGCCCAGCCGGCCATGTAGCGAAACAGGTCGATGGCCAGCGGCACATCGGCAACGCGCGCCACGCCGACCGGTTTGCCGTTGTCGAGCGATTCAAGCTGAGCGAACTCTTCCAGGTGCTTTTCCAATAGGTCGGCCAGCTTCCAAAGCATCTTTCCGCGCTCGGAAGGCGTCATTTTCGACCAGGGACCGGAAAATGCCTGATGCGCGGCCTTTACTGCGGCTTCGATGTCGGCGCGATCGCCTTCGGCGACTTCGGCCAATACCTTGCCCGTGGCAGGATCAAAAGTTTTAAAAGTCTTGCCGCTCTGTGCAAGAACCCATTTTCCGCCGATCAGCAACTTGCGGGGTTGCTGGAGAAAGTCGACCACCGCGGTCAAGCGCGGCAGCAGTTTGGGCGCCGAAATAGCTGCTTCCATGACAATGTCTCCTTTACGAGGTGTACTAGAAGCGTCAAACGCATTCGAGTACCTATCCCCGTCGCGTTACTTTATCAAACCGACCTTGGGGTTTTCGCAGGTTCCAGGCGCGCGTGCAAGGGGGTTTTGCATTTGAAACTGGTCGGTGCGCGACTCGGCGACTATGGCCTGCGCGCGGCTGCTAAGTCTCTTATTCTGCCGACTTAGGACACTAGCGGGGCGTTGCGCTTAGTTTGAGGCGCTTTTGGCCATCGAGCTTGCCGTCAACGGCCACTTCTTGCAGAGACTTTTCGACCACTGCGGCGTGTACGCCAAGGGGCCAAGCCGCAGCGGCCAGGCCTTCCAAAATCGCGACCTTGATGCGGCGCGATTCTTCGTTGGTATTTTCCAGCGCCTTGCACAGCGGGGCCAAAACGACCTCGGACTGACCTTGGTAAAATACCGCCTCGACCGCCTTAAAACGCACCCCTTCGTCGACGTCTTCCAAATAGGGAACAATCAGAGCGGAAATCGCCGGATCGCGATGCTCTCCCATAAAATGAACGAGCTGAATCTTTTTTGAAGGATCGCGCGTGTAGCTATTGTCATTCCATTTGCAAAGCAGTCGCAGCGTCTCGTGAAAGCTGTCGCCTTTGGCAACTTTCTCAAGAATTTTCAGCGGCCAGCCCAGACTGTCGCTTTGCTGCATATAGGCGCGCAGCTCGGGCAGAACTTTGCTGCCGAGCTCGCACATGGTCTGATAGACCCACTCTTTTTCCTGCTCATCTTCAATCGTTTTGTCGTAGTTGAAACCAAAGCGCCGCAAGAGCCCGCTGATCGCTTCGGCACTGCCGTCGTCGCGTAGCTGTTCCAAAGCCCGCCAGCGATCTGCAGACTGTGAATATTTTTCGTTGGCGCGTGAAATGGTCTTTTGCAGGTTGCGGCGGCTGCGCGCTTCCTTCGAGAAAAGATCTGCCAGTCCCAAAGAGATTACCTCGTAGCAACTTAAGTAAGGCGGCTTGTACGCATGCGCCAGGGGCAATAGCGTACATCGTAAAAATTACTGCACTTCAAAAACCGTGGCAGCTTGGCCGAGGATTTGGCGTCTACTTACACAGCTCTAGTCCGGTCAGCGCGGCGTGATTGTTGCTGTCTGAACCATTTATGACCTTCAAGTAGTAAAAGCGCGCCTCTTTGCAATTTCCGGTTTTGTAATAGGACTGGCCAAGAAGCAGGTAGACATCCTTGCCGGGCGCGGCTCTTTCCTTCAGGGCGCGCTTGCCCCAGCGAATGGCTTCGCCGTAGTGGCCGCGACCAAACTCGGCTTCTCCCATACAGGTCAGGGCCTGGCCGCGCACCTGAACATTGCCGGCGGCATGGTAGCACTTGTCAAAAGCGATCTCATTTTTGCCGCTGCTATTGTGCAGCCGCGCTTCTTCAATCAAGCTCAGTGCGCCAACCCGCTCGATGGGCGGCGGCATGGGCAGCGTCGCCAGGCGTTCTTTGACGACCACAGGCGGCCGCGGGGTCGGTCGAATCTCGGGGGGCGGATTGGGCGTAGGCGCCGTCACGGGCGGGGGCGGCTGCGGAACGGGCCGCACAACCGGCGGCGGATCTACGACTGGCGGCGAAAGCGGTTTGGGCGCAATGCCTTCACTAGGCAGACGGGCCACAGAAGTCCCCGCATCTGGCAGACGATTGCTTGGCGGCAAGCTGGCTGGCGCCGCGGCATCAAGGCGCGTCGTCACCACCGTACGAGGAGGACTAAACGCCCAATAAAGGCCAATCAAAAGGCCCACCATCACGCCGCTGACCGCCACCCAGCCGAGCACCTGCCGTCGCCGGTGCTCGGGTGTGATGAGGCGGGCCGTGCCCACCGCCATGGCGCTTTGCTGCGTGGTCGAGGCAATGATTCCCGTCGTCCCCGCACCGGCTATCTCAACAAATCCCGCTTTGATATCGCGCAGGCAAGCCGCGATTTCAGCGGCCAGCTCGGCCATCGTCTGCGGTCGCGCGTCGGGAGTACGCGCCAAGGTCCGCATCACAAGCCGCGTCACCCGCGCCGGCAAATCGGGCCGCAGCGTCGCCAGGTCCACCGGATCTTCGGTGGCCTTGCGCATCAGTATCTCCATCAGATTTTCGCCGACGATGGGCGCACGTCCGACGAGCATTTCATAGAAAATCGCGCCCAGCGAGTACACATCGCTGCGCGGATCAGAATCCTTGCCCGCCGCCTGCTCGGGGGCCATGTACTCGGGGGTGCCCATGGCCATGCCCGGCGTGGTCAGTTTGACGCGGTCCTCTTCCAGCGATTTGGCAATGCCAAAATCCAGCACTTTCACAAAGTTGGAATTGCCGTCGCGGTTGATTAGAAAGATGTTTTCGGGCTTCAGGTCGCGATGAACGATATTGCCCTGATGCGCGGCGCCCAGCGCTTGCGCCACCTGATGGGCGATGGTCAGCGCTTCTTTGACGGGAATCTGATGCTCTTTTTTCAAGCGCTCGGCGACATCCACCCCTTCAAGCAGCTCCATCACGAAATAAAAAGAGCCATCCACCGTCGTACCGCTGTCGGTCACTTCGATGATGTTGGGATGACCGATGCGCGAAGCGGCACGCGCTTCCATGCGAAACCGCGCCACTACCTCCGGCGTACGCGAATACACCGGATGCAAAATCTTAATCGCCACCCGGCGGCCAATCTCTTGATGCTCGGCTTCAAAGACCCGGCCCATGCCGCCTTCGCCAATCTTGCGCAGGACTTTCCAGCGCTCGATGACACTGCCCAGCATCTTGTCGGTGTCGTGCGCGGCAAGCTGTTCGCGCACCGCATCGGGAATCTGATCCTCACGAAGTTTTCCTTCGAAGGGATTCAGATCCTCGTGACTTCGACGGTCGATGGCGGCCAGAATATCGGCTTTGCGTTGCTGTTTCTCAACGGCGGCATCGTGCTCGGCCTGCTCTTGGCGATGAATTTCCGCCAACCGGTCCGAGACATTGTCCAAAAGCTCGCGCCGACTTTCGCGTTCATGCGCGATGTCATCGTCGAAGAGCTCTTGCATGAACGTCGCCACCCGCGCCGCATCGGTGGCCACATAGTCTTTATGCGTGGCCAAAAATGAGGTCAGGTCGGCGCGAAACTGTTCTCCGGTGGCATAGCGCACGCTGGCGTCCTTGGCCAGGGCACGTAGCACAATCTGATCCAACATCGGCGGCACGCGCGGCGCCCGCATCGAAGGCGGATCAATCGATGGATTGCGCACCCGTTCAATCAGATCGCTGCTTTCCCCCTGATGCTGCGGAAACAGTTGCCGCCCGGTCAAAAGCTCCCAAAGAATGATGCCCGCAGCATAAATGTCGGTACGCCCGTCGATGGGTTCGCCGCGCGCCTGCTCCGGCGACATATAGGAAACTTTGCCGTAAATAATGCCAGCGGCGGTTTTCTCGATTTTTAAGGTCGAACTGGCCAGCCCAAAATCGGTCAGCTTGATTTCACCGGAAAACGCGATGAGCACATTGGGCGGCGACACATCGCGGTGCACGAGCTTAATGCTGCCAAAATTATGCGCATAGTGCAGACCGCGCGACAGCTCGCGCACGATATGGACCGCCACGTCGATGGGAAAAGCAATGCCCTTTTTGGCGCAGCGGTTCCATACCGCGCGCAGATCTTTGCCCTCGACGTAGTCCATGGCCAAATACAGCTCGCCATCGACCATGCCGGCATCAAAGACCGGCACCAAATTGCCATGAGACAGCCGAACGACCACCCTGGCTTCGTCGCGAAAGCGCGCCACATACTCGGGGTCGGCAAGATGGGGCAGCACCGTCTTAATGACGCATAGGCGCTCAAGCCCTTTCTCGCCCACGCAAGCTAGATAGAGGGCACCCATCCCGCCTTGCGCCAGCGGGGCCAGCAGCGTATACCGCCCAAACTCTCGCGGATATTTATCGGCCACAGTGAATGTCCTATCCTACCACAGGCCTTGGTCGAATCTCCCTGTTGAGCCCGCCTGCATTGCGAGTCTGTCCGGAATACGAATCTTGTCCGGGTTTCGAATCTTGTCCGGGTTTCGGACAAAGCCATCCGCCGATGTCGTCCCATCGACCTAAGCACTGCGTCGCAGACCAGCGCTTTTTAGGCTTTGGCACGCGCGCTGCAATGCCATCTGAGCATGCGCTACTCTCGCATCGCCACGGACTTATTATCGTCTTTGAATGTACTAATCGCCAACTTGGCTGATGATCCAGTGTTGTCGGAGGCACTGCGTCGAGAACGGGTTCGTCTGATCAATCATCTGCTGATTCGAACCGATCGATTTTTCTTTCGAGATTCGCAGCGCCGTACTCGTGAAACCTACAGCGAAAGCTGGCGGCATTTTTATCGGCTGCGCCGCGCTTGCTACTTGGCTATAGCCGACGGGATACTTAGCAGCCGGCGTTTTGATGCCTTGATGCTGCTGGCTAGACGGGCGGCGCGGCGTGCCCGGGCGGCTCAGGCATCTTCACCGTCTCCGTCGCTTAGGCGCTCCGTCGGGGCGTCTGGCGCCGCAGGCACCTCAGTTGGAGGCTCCCGCGGCGTGAAGGCCGGTCCACCTGGTCGCTCGCCGTCGCGTACAAAGCGCATCAAGGCTTCCACAATTTGCGCTTGGGCTTGACGAATGGCCGTCAGCCGTCGACCGCGAAAGCCCTCGATGAAAATGCAAAAGATCATGACATCCTGCCCGGGGCGGTCGCCGACATATCCGGACAAAACCGAGACCCCGGACAATGTACCGGTCTTGCCGCGTACTAGGCCAGCTAGGGAGCCGTGAAAGCGATGATGAATCGTCCCATCAATGCCGCCGATGGCCAGCGACTGCAAAAACTCTGGGCCAAGCTCCAGCGAGTGGTACAGCTTGTAAAGCAATTGCCCAAGGTCGGCCGGCCGCAGGCGGTTGTCATGCGTCAAACCCGAACCGTTGACAAGGTGAACGCGGCCCGGTCCAAAACCCAGAGGCAGCAGCCATTCAGCCACCGCACGGGCGCCTTTTTCCAAGGTCCCGGGCAATCCGTAACGCGCTGCTCCCAACGTCTTAAACAAATTGTCGGCGACGAAATTGTTGCTGTCTTTGTTGATGACGTGACAAATCTTCGAAAGCGGCTCCGAGGTATACTCGGCGACGACTTGCAGCGGCCCCGGGGGCGGCGGGCCGATTTTTACTCCATCGCGTACCGTGATGCCAAAGTCGGTCAGGGCGGCACCAAGCGTCGCGGCCACCCAGGCGTTGCTATCCGCAAGTTGCCGGCGAACGCGTACCAAGCGGCTTTTGATTCCAATGCGACCGCGTACAGTGACCACCAATTGCCCATCGCGCCGCTCGTGATCGACAAGAACGCGGCTGCGCTGACCGCGCACGGTTTTGACCAAGTTGTGCAGGACGAAATAAGGCTGCCGCGGTCCTACCCACACCACGGCGGCATGACCGAGCTCGCCCGGCGTAACATGCACCGAATAGCGATCGCCATTCAGCATCAGCGCGCCGTGTCCATAGCTTGGCGCCGCGGCGGCCCCGGTCAGCGTTGCGATATCGCGCAACTGGTTGTCAAGACGCACTGCGCCATCGATATGCTCGATACCGGCACGGCGCAGATTTTTCGCCAAGGTGGCCAGGTCTTGCGGATGCAGCAAAGGATCGCCGCTGCCCTGCAAAAACACATCGCCGTGCAAAATTCCTCGCGACAGCGCCGGTGTTTCTGCCACCGACAAGTCGGCATTTTGCGGGGTAGCAAGCAATACGGTGCGATAGCGAAAATCGCTTCCCAACGTGGACAGCGCCGCCGCCGTGGTCAGAATCTTGGTGTTCGAGGCGGGATTAAAAAGAGCGTCGGCATTGTGGTTGAGCACCTCAGCGCCGCTATTGGCCTTAAGGATTTCCACACCGACGCGCGCCCGGCGCAAAAGCGGCATTTTCAGAATGTCAGAGATCTGCTGCCGCAGCCGAAATGCTCGCGCGTCTTCCCGTATCGTCGCTGCGGCTACCGGTTGCCGTATTGAGGCAACGCGCAGCCCGACTTGGGCATAAGCGATGGCTGGCAACAAAAAACCGAGCAGCGCCCATCCTTTTAGGCAATGCCGCAACACTCGAACATTGTAACGCGTCAGAAGCAAAGGCCACGTTAGGAGGAAAGCGCCTTGTCCAGTTGCAATCCGCTAAAGCGGTCCGTTTCGTTGCTGTAGTCCAGAAACAATAGGTATGCCGCCACGTCTTGGCGCGCAAAATTGGGATGCGCCAGCAGCATTTGCGCCGCGCCAAGCAGCTTTTCGTCGGGCATTTCCTTCATGAAATCGGCATCGGTGAGGCCTTTTTGATGAACCACGCCAAGATGATCCAAAAATGCCGCCAGCATGCCGTGACGTGTCTGACGCAGCCACTCAAACAAGAAGACTTTGCACGGCGAGGGATGGTCCGAACGCATGGACTGCCACAGCCGCCGCGCCCATTCCTCGTTGCGCTTGCGGGTGCTGGTTTGCCCCGGCGGACGCACCGATGGGAGTCCCACCTCGCCAAGCGACAGCTTCATCGCTGCGGCATTGAGCGACAGGAACATCTCTTTGAATTTGTTTTCACCAAGCAGGCGACATATCTCGCTAGGAATCATGGCCATGAGAAGACAGCCTCACGATTTTCCCAGCATTGTCAAGATTCCTCCGTCGGCCATTTATTTTTGTACCGATTCGGCGGGGCGCGACTTCATCTCAAGCTGCTTTGGCGTCAAAGATTCGCTCAAGCTGCTGGCGCAGCGAAAGCCGATGTCTCCGTCTTTGTAGGTGGCCGGCAGGGCCAACCGGTCGCTCGTGCGCGGCAGACCAAAAATCGAACAACAACCGCCGCCGCGCAGTACTCGCAATTCCGGCCGCCTCGGTTTATTCCAGTCGTAGCGTCCCAAAACCCATTCCCAGACATTGCCGGCCATATCGAGCAGTCCATAAGGCGAGGCCCCCCGTGGAAAGCTGCCCACCGGCATCGGCCGCCCTATCGCTCCATCGTCGGCACAGCGGCCATCGCCGCCGAAATTGCCAAAGTTGCCACGCCCGCATTCGAAGACATTGCCCCAGGGATAAACGAGGCCTTGCGAACCGCGGGCTGCTTTTTCCCATTCAGTCTCGCTCGGCAGCCGCTTGCCAACAAAAGTGCAATAGGCCTTGGCATCGTCAAAACTGACACCGACGATCGGCAATCGAGCCTCTGCGCCGATTTGCCCGGCCGGCGCGCAGCGACCGGCGCTGACGCACTTCTGATAAGCCCCCACGGTCACTTCCGTTCGATCGATGGCAAAGCTTGGCAGGTACAGGCGACGCACTGGACGCTCATCGAGCTCTCCTTGATCATCGCCGTAGAAAAATTCGCCGGCCAAAACCACGACCATTTCAGCCTGCGGGGTGCCTTTTTCGGCCCAGCCATGGACAGGGGGCAGCGTCAGCGCCCCTGCGGCAAAAAACCCGCTCAGAACGGCTTGCAGGGATGGCATCTCAACGTTTTCGTAGCGCAGCTTTAGCGCGGACAAAAGCCCAAATGCACACCCAACTAGCATCTCCCAAAGCTCGGGCCCGATTGTCTAGCAACTCTGCTGCCGATTTTCGGCGACGGCCAAAACACGAGCGACCACGCGAACGTTTGGCTTTTTTTGGCCCAGAGAAGCTAAATGACGAAGAGCTTGTGGCCCTGGTTTTTGGGTCGGGCGCGGCCCTCGGTACAGCGCGCCTGCTGCTTGATCAGACCGGTGGCCCGTCGGGTCTGCGCCACACGGGTCTTCAGGAGCTATGCCAGCTACAAGGAGTCGGACCCGCGCGGGCCAGCCAGCTTAAAGCGGCGCTTGAGCTTGGACGTCGAGCCTTGCTGCATGAACCGCTTTACGGCCTATATATTCATCGCGCCGCGGATCTGGCGCGAGTGTTGCAAGTTGATCTGGCCCAAGGCGAGCAAGAGGCCGTGCACGTCTTTGGCTTAGATGCGCGGCACCGCATTCGCTGCCGCCACATTGCCGCCCTGGGTCAGGTGGATCGGGTTTTGGTCAGCTCCGCCGATGTCTATCGTCCGCTGCTGCGCGAAGGCATGGCGGCGGCCATGGTCGCCCACAATCATCCAAGCGGCGAAGCGCAACCCAGCTTAGAAGACGAGCAATTGACGACCCGTCTGGCGCAAGCCGGTCATCTGCTGGGCATTCCCCTTCTCGATCATATAGTCGTTGCGCGTCACAGCTACTTCAGCTTCGCCGAGCACAATCTACTGCATACGATTGCCAGTCTGCCGGCGGCCGACCTGCGCTATTCAAGCGCCAGATCGACGGAGATGGGAGCATGATCAGAGATTGGGGCTCCGTCTTTGGGGTTCACATCAATGACCGCGCAATCGACCGGAGTCAGACCGCGGCCGGCAAACCAGTCAAGCCGCGCCGGCACCACCCCATTCCACGGCCGCAAGCGCCACTGCAGCAGCCGAGTCAGCCAGCGGCCCACTTTGCTGTGCAGTTTTTGCACGGCATACGGGCCCATCACGTCGTAAAAATAAGTGCCAAGGCGGCGATCGTTAAAGCCATCGATGGCAAAACCGTGACGAAACAGCGTGTCGAAAACCGGGCGATCGTAGCCGCGTTCGGGATCCATATAGCCGGCCACGGTGCGATCAAAGCCGGTTACAAAAAATTTGTGCAAAAGATCGGCGAACAGCGCCAGCTTTCCCGAAGCGTCATACGTCGATGTATTCAGATCGCCGCCGAGCAGGATGCGCGGATGCTCCACGCCACTCGACATGGTCTGGGCCCGCTCCAAAAGCACGTCGAGCTGCTCGGCCCGCTGCCCTGGCGATGCATTCGAGTCCAAATGGCACGCCGCACAAAGCAGAGGCCCATCGGGCAAAAGCACTTCGACAAGCAGCGCCCGCTTTTTGCCCAGACGTTTCTCACGTCGCGAAGAGAACTTGTCGCGCAGCTCTGGCAAATCGACATTTTCGACTTTGCCAAGCGGAAAGCGCGACAAGACCGCTGCGCCCGCCAAAGCCAGCGTGCTCGGCTGACCGTCCGGGTTTTCCAAAAAATCGTCGCCGAGAACCAGATATGAAACGCCAAACGCATAATACATGCCCAGCGCCGCCGCCAGTTCCGCGGCCACATGGCGGTTTTTCGAGCGTCCCATGCCGCAGTCCACTTCGCTTAGCAAAAGCACATCGGCAGTACGCAAGAGCGGATGCTCGCGCAAGACTGCAAGCAGCGCATCAAAATGCATGCCCCGCTGAATGTTCCACGCCACCGCGCGCAGCGGCGCAGCCAGCGGCTTCGATGCAGAAGCATAGGGCGTGGCGGGGCCGCCGCGTTCGACACCGTTTAGCACACGCAAAAGCTCGTCGTGAATTTTGGCGTAAAGGGGGCTTTTCAGAAGCTGTCGCCGTGTGCGCAAGGCGCGCAGCTCATCATAGTAAGCCGCCAGATCATGGGTCAGACGATCGTAAACAACCATGGTAGAGGCGGCAGGAGCAGCAGACGAAGCGGCGGTCCAAGACATAGTTTGCGCAGCATTGCTCAAATTGGACCCAAAGCGGGGCCAAACAAATTCAAATCAGCAGGATTTGCCAAGGCCGCAGGCTACCGTTCATTAAGGTTTTTGCGTTATAGTATGGCCTAATACACATCATGACACCGCTGATCCAGTGCTACGCCCCCCTAGTCCCCTGCCAATGCCCGCAGCTTTTGACGCCGCGCTCGCGCGCTTTGCAGTAGGAGCCTTGATTCATGCGGTTTGCATGCGAGCAGTGCCAAACCAAGTATTCGATTCCCGTCGAACGAGTTCGCGGCAAGATTCTAAAGATTCGCTGCAAAACCTGCAGTTGCCTCATCTCGGTCAGCGAAGGCGGCGTACGCACCGCGCGCACGGCCGAGCCGCAACCGCTTAAGGCGCCCGAAAGAAACAGCAGCGACAGCAACGATTCGACGATGATTGGCGTCATGTCTGAATTCGCCGGCAAGCAAGCAGCGGCGGAACCAGCAGAGGAATGGCACCTTTCCATCGATGGCAACCAGCACGGGCCGATGCCGATTGAGGATTTGGCGCATCGGGTTTTAGAGCTGGCCAATACCTCGGTAGAGCTGTTCGTTTGGCGAGAAGGATTTGAGGGCTGGAAAGCGGCGGACGCCGTTCCCGAAGTCAAAGCCGCCCTGGAAAAATCACGCAGCGGAACAGCACGCAGCGCCGTTAGTTCAGCAAGCGCAGCCCCTCCGGCCTCGGCGCGCTCCGCGTCTTTGGCATCTTCACGCTCGGCACCCGAAAACAGCGATGCGACGCAAATGAGTGCGCTCAACCTGCCGTCCGATCTTCTGAACATGGAAGAGGACGTGCAGGATGCCTGGATGCTCAGCGTCGAGTCGAGCGCGCTAGAGATGATGCCCGAGCCATCTAGCGTACAGCCGCCTCTGGCTCAGGCTAGCCCGCCTGTCAAAGCCCAGCCGCCAAAGCCGCCACCGCCAAAGCTGCCGCCCCCCCCCTTCAAAGCCGCGCCGCCTAAAGCAATGTCCGAGCAGACCGAGGCAGCGCTGTCAAAGACCTTGCCGCCGCCGGAACTATTGCCGCGGTCGCTTGTTGCCGCTTCACATTCAGGGGAACGGCAACCGGTGCGGCCGGGGCTGCCGCCGCAGTTGCCAGAGCTGCCGACGCTGCGCTCCGAGCCAGCGCCGACTTTGGTACCGCCACCTTTGGCCCCTTCCCTTGCCGGTACAGCCGCTCGTCCGCGCAGCGCCGATCAACCGCATTTGTCCTCGCCCGAGCCTTCGGTGGTCGCGGCGCTAGAGTTTGGTGGCAATGCGGCAGCAGGAGCAGTGACGCAGCCGACGTCGCCTGGGGCAAAAAGATCCAAGCGGCTGCTCTTTGCAGCCCTGGGATTGGTTGTAGCGTTCGGCAGCGCTGGCGGCTATTGGCTTTTAACCAGAACCCACAAAACCGCGGTGCCTTTTGCCGATGTGGCCACGGTGAAGCTGGATGCGGGAACCGGGGCCGATGCCGGTCCTTCGGCAGACGCGGGGACCGCCGCTTTGGCCGCTGCGCCGCCGGCGGTCGCGGCCGCCAAAACCGCAGCCAAAGAAGCAGATGACAGCGCTTTGCACGAAGGGCTTGATGATGCCGCCTATCAATCGCTGCTAAGTACCGGAAAGGCGGCTATAGACAAGTGCGCGGCCAAAGCTCACAAAAAAGCCGATGCTGAGGCCGCACTCAAAGTTGAAGTCGCCGTGACCGCCAAAGGCAAAGCCAGCGCGGTAAATCTGGAAGGCCCGGCCGCGGATGGCAAAATCGGCAAGTGCGTCGCCAAAGCCATCAAGAAATGGAAGTTTCCAAAAGGCGCCGGCAAGAAAGCCTACAAAGCTCGCTTCACCCTGCCCCTTTAGCCCTAATGCGCCGCTCAGTCGATAGGTTCTAAATCATCGTCTGACAAAAACTGAGCAGCATCGACGTTATGGGCGCTTGGGTTGAGGCCACGCGGCAGGCCTCCCTTGTTTGTATCTTCGTCAAAGTCGGCGTGCGCATCGATTCCCAAATCGCGCAAAGCCGGAGGCAGCTTTTGCGGCGTAGGCAGCTCGTCGAACTGCCCTGCAGGAGCCGTGATGCTGTGTGCAATGTTGGCGATGGTGTTTTGCCCGTCGTCTTCCACATCAAAGATGGATGGCTGCGGCGGAACTGTCGGCAGGTCGCCCTGGTCCGTCACCACCGCCGCAGGCCGCACCGGCGCAGCAGCTCGATCGGCGTGCTGGCTACTGCCAAGCGAGATCATAGTGCTGTCGAGGTGGGGCAAATCTTCCCAATCATCTAGAAGGCTTGGCGCCTGTAGCGGCGTAGCATCGGGCAATTCCGGCGTCGCCGTATCCGCAGCAACCACCAGGGCCGCGGGCACCGCTGCTGCTTCGACGCTGCACACCGAGGGTACCGCTGCCGCTTCAACGGATCGCGACGGAGCGGCGACAGCGCCCAGCGCCGGCGCCGATGGCGGACGTACAGGCGGGGCAGGCGTTGGTTCCGTTTTGCCTGACTCGCTTTTGGGCACTGCCGCCGGCTGGTTCAAGTGGATGTAGGCGGTTTGGGCCTCGTGCAGGTCGCCGTCGGGCAAATTCAGAATCACCGCTGGCAGACGCTCGGCGGGAACCGTCGCTGGCTCCGCTTGTGCCGCGGCGCTCGGCCGCTGGGCCCGCCCTTGTAGGACTTCGCGCAGATCCTGCGGCAGGCTCTTCATGCTTAAAATCTGCGTCGAAGCCTCATGCAATTCCGGTTCATCGGCCAGCGAGTGAGGGGCAGGCGGCGCGACCGCACTCTGCCGCTCGGCAATGAACGCATCCACCTGCTGCCGAGACAAAATCGCCGTCTCCTGCGCATGCAGGCTGTCTTTGAAAAGGATTTTGGTCGCCTGCTCGTCGCTTCCGCCCAAATCCAAATCTGCGGCCGAAAAACGCGGTTTCTCGGTAGTGGTCCAGTTATCAAAGCCGTCGCTCTCATCAATCCCAGGCATGGGCACCACGGCCAGGGAGCGCATCTGCTGCATCGGATTTGGAGCATTCTCAAGCAAAATCCCCGACATGCTCAGATCGACAAGTCCCGGGGTCGGCTGCGAGAAGGCGGCGGTAAACTGTGTATACTCGGCATCGGGACCGAGCACATCGGCAAGCAGATTTTCACCCACTCCTTCGGCGCTGCCTCCGGCGATGACAAATTCATCCAGGGTACGCAGTTCGCGTTCGCGCTCGCGCTCGAAAGTCTTTTGCAAGTGACGGCCTAGCTGCACCGAACCGTAGTTCGGATAATTGGTATCCAGAAAGTCTTGCAGCGACGTGGCGAATTCTTCAGCCGCCTGAAAACGCTGCGAACGCGATTTGTTCATCGCCCGCTCGATGATGACTTCTAGATGCGGATTTAGATGCGAACGAATTTCGCGTATCGGACGTTTGCGCGCATCGCGCACTGCGAACAGAAGTTCGATCTCAGTACCTGCCGAAAAAGGGGCCTGCAAAGCCAGCATTTCGTACAGCAGAGAACCCAGCGAAAAAATATCCGAGCGGCAATCGAGCTTGTTTCGCCCCATCGCTTGCTCGGGCGACATGTACTTGACCTTGCCCTTGATGATTCCGGTTTTGGTTTGCGAGCTCGACATCGACGCCTTGGCAATGCCGAAATCACACAGCTTGACCTCGCCGGCGTACGACAAAAGTACATTCGAAGGCGACACATCGCGGTGGACGATCTTCAGCGGCCGGCCTTCGCGATCTTTTTGGATATGCGCAGCATGCAGTCCGCGCGCCACATGCATGCAGATATAAGCGACCAGATCTTCGCCCAGCCATTCCTGATTCTGCCGCGCTTTTTCCAGCACCGCTCGCAGATCCTTGCCGTCGACATACTCCATCGAAATGAAGTACTCCTGAGGCGTGCGGCAAAATTCGTAGACGCGCGCGATGTTGGGATGCTTCAGCATCGCGGTCAGACGAGCCTCGTCGATGAGCATTTGAATGAACTCATCGTCTTCGCCAAGATGGGCCAGCACACGTTTTACCGCGACCAGGTGTAGGCGTCCCTGTGCGTCAGCGGTTTTGGCGCGAAAGATTTCGGCCATGCCACCGAACGCCACCCTATCGAGCAAATGATAACGGCCGAGTTGTTGCGCTTGCTGCATGAGGTGGTGTTAACGACGGTATCACCTTGCCCTGATAATATGCAACGCGCAACCCGCGCAGCGCCTGGCCTGTGAGATGCAAGGGACGAGGAAGCTTAGGGCGGGGCTACCAACTTGCCAGGTATCTGCCTATGATTTGCCGATGGCTTCGTTTTTATCCCTCAATCGACACGGCACCACCGCGGTTTTGCGCTTTGAGCGTCCGCCCGCCAATGCGCTGAATTTGGCGGTTATGACCGAACTTTTGGCGGTTTTGCAGCGGATTTCGCAAGATGAAACCCGTGCCCTTGTGCTTAGCGGCCAAGGTCGGTTTTTTTCCGCCGGTCTCGATCTTTTTGAAGTCTTTGCCTACCCAAAAGCGGAAGCGGAAGCGTTCGTGCAGGCTTTTGATGACGCGATGACCGCGCTTTTCGCGCTTAGAATTCCGGTCGTCGCCGCCATCAATGGTCACGCCATCGCCGGTGGCGCAGTGCTGGCGGCCGCGGCCGATTTTCGGCTCATGAGTGACAGCGGCGGCAAATTCGGAATTACCGAGATCCATGTCGGCGTTCCCTTTCCGACCTCGGCGCTCGAAATCATCCGCTATGCATTTCAAGGTCCGTATCTGGCCGAGCTTTTGTATCGCGGCCAAAATTATGAAGTGGGCGCCGCCCTGTCACGGCGGCTCGTTGATGAGCTGCATTCCGCAGATACTCTTTTAGACCGCGCATTGCAGCTTGCCGCGGAACTTGGAGCCCATCCGCAAACGGCATTTGCCACGACCAAAGAAGGCCTGCGGCGCGAAGCCCTTTTGCGCATGACCAAAGCCCGCGCAAACGGACCGGATCCGCTGTGGGCCAAATGGCAAAGTCCAGAGGTTCTGGCCGTCGTAAACGCCTACCGCGAAGCGACTCTGCGCAAAAAAAGTACGGCGCCCGCCAAATGACAGCGCTTTAAAAATCCAGATCCCAGATTCCTGCGGCTTGCTCGACGAGAACGAGCTGATGTGCGTGCTCGGCAAGCGCATTGTAGTAGGCCAAATAGATTTCATCGACGGTGCGCTGCGCGGTTAGAACTTCCAGCAAAGTGGCGCTGCCGTGCTGATAGGTATAAAGCATGGCGGCGTGTACTCGATCGGCATCGGCAAGCACATCTTGGGTGTAAAGCTTTACCTGCGCGGCCGCGGCGCGATAACGCACAAGCGCGGTTCGCACTTCGATTTCGGCGCGCAGCGCGACGCTGCCAAGCTGATGGGCAGCGCGCGCCTGGCCGTGGCGTGCGGCATCGAGCTCTCCGTGGTAGACGCGTGAAAACGGCAAAGCCAGGCTGGCGGTAGCGGTCAGTCCGTCATATTGCGGCGATTGAAAAATATCGCTGTTCAAGCTGCGCTGCCAACTCAGCGTGAGGCTCGTGTCGGGATAGCGATTGGCGCGCGCCAATGCAGTGCGGGCTCGAGCGGTTTGCTGGCCCAGCTGCTGCGCATAGACGTCCGGCCGCTGCGTCCGAGCCTGCTCGACTAGCTTGTTCTCGTCAAAAAGCCGCTCGGAAATGCGCAAATCGCCGAAAACAGCTACAGGTCCAAGTTCCACGGGCTGCGCCTGGCCCAAAAACTGCGTCATCTTGAGCTCGGCGGCCCGCACCTCGGCCTGCGCCGCCAGCACTTCGCCGCGAAAGCGTTCGGCTTCGACGCGCGACTGCATAAGCGGTACCTCACCGATGTCGCCGACTTTCAGCCGCTGCTGATTGATGGAAACGAGTTTTTCTAAGCTTTCCAAAGTGCGCTGCTTGCGCGTTTGAATCAGTCGATTGTAAAGCGCGTCGATATAGGCGCCGGCGGCATCCGCTCGTAGCACGCGCAAAAAATCCTGAAAGTTCGCTTGGGCCACGGCGGCCTCGGACGCGGCGACTGCGATGCGGCCGCCCCGTTTGCCGCCAATTTCCAGGGGCAGTGTGACTCCCAGCGTGCTGATAAGCGGCGCTCCCTGCCCCGACACATCGACCTGGGCGACTCCGGCGCTAAGCTGCGGATCGGGAAACATGCGTGCGATGGAAATCTGCGCTTCGGCAATAGGCACGCTCAGCTTTTGCGCCAAAAGCTCTAAGTTCGACGCAGCGACCTTTTGCAAATAGCGCGCAAGGGTCCACCCGCTGCTTTCCTGCGCCAAGACCGGCCGAGCCAGCAGCAGTCCCCAAAGCACAGCGACAAGACGAATTGCCAAAAAACGCGTCACAAGCTTTCCTCCGGCGGGCGGCTTTGAGCAAAAGGCTCGTCCGTTTTTTCCGGTTGCGGCAGCGCCGACACCGAGCGCTCGATGACAAAATACAGCGTGGGCAGCACAAACAGCGTCAGCAGCGTGGCACTAATGAGTCCGCCGACCACGACCGTGGCCAGCGGCCGCTGCACGTCCGAACCGATGCCGTGCTGCAAGGCCGCCGGCAACATGCCCAAAATCGCCACCGTCGCCGTCATCAAAACGGCGCGCAGCCGAGCGCGCGTGCCATCTAGCACTGCCTGCTTTAGCGGCAGCCCTTCTTCTCGCAAAGTGTTGACGCCGGCAATTAAGATGACGCCATTTTGCACCGCGACCCCGAACAGGGCGATAAAGCCAACCGCAGAAGAAACGTTCAGCGTCATGCCGCGTATAAACAGCGCCACCAGCCCTCCAAGCAGCGCCATGGGAACGTTGATAAGTATCAGCGCCGCGTGCCGCAGCATGCCAAACGCGCCGTACAGCAAGATGAAAATCAAAGTCAGCGCGATGGGAATGATGAGCGCCAAGCGCGCCGTGGCGCGCTGCTGATTCTCGAATTGCCCGCCCCAGTGAATTTCATAGCCGGGGGCCACTGTGACTTCCTGCGCAATGCGGGCTTGAGCTTCTTGCAAAAAGCTCGACAAGTCGCGATTGCGCAAGTTCAGCCGCACGGTCAGGTGCCGGCGATTCAGCTCTCGCGTAATCGTGCTTTCGCCCGAGCGCAAATCGAGCCGCGCCACCTGCGACAGCGGAATGCGCGCGCCTTGCGGCGTCGAAATCGGCAAATCGGCAATCGCTTGGGGTGAGTTGCGCACGCGCGGCACAAAGCGCAGCGCAATGTCGTAACGCCGCTCGTTTTGAAAAATCTGCGCCACCGCTCGACCACCCACCGCCACTTCGATCAGATCGGCGATGTCTGAAACGTTGATGCCAAAGCGGGCTGCCGCCGCGCGATCCATTTTGACCTGTAGCTGCGGCAGCGGCGGCTCTTGATCGATGGCTACGTCGGCGCTGCCTGGTACGCGATGCAGCGTCTCGACAAGAGCCGTAGCGATGCGCCGGGCCTCGCCAAAGTCCTGACCAAAGACTTTGACGACAAGCTCGCTGTGCGCGCCGGCGATTTTGTCGTTGACGCCATCAATCATCGGCTGCGAAAAACTGACGCTGAGTCCAGGAATGCGACGATAGCGCTCGGCGAGCTTGGCGATGAGGTCGTGCTTGGTCATGCCGCGCGGCCAAACCGCCGATGCATAGGGATACATACCCACCGAGCTTTCGATGTGAGACGGCGTCCATGAATCCGTGCCATCATCGTTGCGCCCAAGCTGCGTGACGATGTAGCTGACTTGCGGAAACTCTTTCGCGGCGGCGCGTATCTCGTTGGCCATTTCGGTGGCTTTTTCCAACGACAGCCCCGGCGGCAATTGAATTTGTAGCCAGATCGACCCTTCATCAAGCTCGGGCAAAAAGCCCTTGCCGATGGCCGCTCCAAGCCCCACGGCCAGCGCCACCACGGCGCCGCCAATCCATAAAGCCAAAGCGGGTTTTTGCAAAAGCCGCATCAGGCTGCGCTGATGGCTCGATTCGATTCGTGAAAGGACAGGGTTATGCCACGGCGGTCGCGGCTTGCGCAAAGCGGCCAAAGCCAGCCCGGGAATCAGCGCCAGCGCCACGAGCAGCGCCGCTCCAAGGGCATAGCCCAGGGTATATGCCATTGGCGTAAAGAGTTTGCGCTCGACCCGCTGAAAGGCGAAAAGCGGCAGGTAGGCGGTGATGACGATGACGCAGCCAAAAAAGATCGGCCGGGCGACAACAGCGACGGCACTGGCGGCGCTCGACTCATCTAGTACTTTGGTACTGTGCTCTTCGCGGTGGCGCAAAATCGCTTCCATCACCACGATGGCGCCGTCGACGATGATGCCAAAATCAATGGCCCCAAGCGACAACAGATTCGCCGGGATTTTCGTAAAGTGCATCAGAATGAAGGCCAAAAGCAGCGACAGCGGAATCACCGTAGCGACGATAAGGGCGCTGCGCGGGCTGCCCAAAAACAAAAGCAGCACCAAAATGACGAGGCCGATGCCTTCCAGCATAGTGTGCGATACGGTGTGCAGCGTCGTGCGCACAAGTTCTGTGCGATCCAAATAAGGCACGACCTTGGCGTCGGCAGGAAGCAGGCCGTGGTTCAGCGCATCGACGCGTTCGTGCACACCCGCCAGCACCTGCGATGGATTTTGGCCGCGCAGCAAAAGCACGATGCCGCTGACGCCGTCGGGGTTTTGATCTTTGCCCAGAATGCCGTTGCGCTGCAAAGCGCCAAGTTGCAGCGTGCCGAGCGAGCGCAAAAAGATCGGCGTGCCCTTTTCTTGCGACACCACGATGTTGCCCAGGTCTTCGAGATTGCGAATGAGTCCAATGCCGCGCACCACAAAGCCTTGATCGCCGCGCACCATGATGCTGCCCCCGGCGTTGCTGTTGTTGTGCTCCACCGCCTCGACGACCTGGCGCAGCGACAAATCGTATTGCTGCAAACGCGCCGGTTCTAAAAGCAATTGAAACTCTGTCGT
Source organism: uncultured Myxococcales bacterium (assembly GCA_964460115.1). Lineage (GTDB taxonomy): Bacteria > Myxococcota_A > Polyangia > Palsa-1104 > JAEUJZ01 > JAEUJZ01. Next base: position 46,262 of record CAYWPR010000022.1, on the reverse strand, counting down.
CTCGCCGCCGAAGTTGGTCACGTCGGCGACCCCGGGCACCTGCCGCAAAGTGGGAATGACCAGCCAGCGCTGCAGCTCGCGCAGCTCGCGCTGCGAACGCGAGTCGCTTTCCAGCGTATAGCGATAGATTTCGCCGATCGGTGAAGTCAGCGGATCCAGGCCGTGCTCGGCGCCGGGAGGCAATTCGACTTCTTCCAGCCGTTCGCGGATGCGCTGCCGAGCAAAGTAGTCGTCGATGCCATCTTGAAAGACGAGCGTAATCAGCGACAGCCCGAAGGTGCTGCGCGAACGCATCATGTGCAGGCCGGGCGTGCCGTTTAATTCCCGCTCGATGGGAATGGTGATCTGCTCTTCGACTTCTTCGGCGGCGTGGCCGGGATACTGGGTGACTACCTGCGCCGTCGTATCCGCGATGTCGGGATACGCTTCAATGGCCAGTTCCTGCCACGACATATAGCCAAAGCCGCCAAGCAACAAAAACACCACCAGCACCAGCCAGCGGCGACGCATCGCCAAGTAAATGCCTTCGCGAATCACGGCTTTTCTCTATTGCAAAAGCACGGCATTTTCCACCACCAGCCTTTCTCCGGCCTTAAGCCCATCGACGACCGTCGTTTCTTTTTCGATTTGCGCTCCGGGCGTAATGCGCCGACGCACAAAGTGCCAGGGTGCGGTCTCGACAAAGACAAAGCTGGCATCGCCCAAAAGCACGATGGCAGTGGTGGGCACCACAAGCTCTGGCGAAGCGTTTTCGGTAAATTTCACGCTGCCGAACATGCCGGGACGCAGACGGCGATCTTCATTGGCAAAAGCCACCCGCACCTGAATCGTGCGGGTTTCGGGCTTCAGCAAATCGCCGACAAACAGCACCTTGCCGCTCCAGATTTCTTGCAGCCCGGGATAGGCAGCGAAGGTCGCGACCGCGTCCTCGCCGGCCTGAACGCGCCGGATGTCTTTTTCCTGCACGCTGGCAGTCACCCAGACCGTCGACAGATCGGCAATGATCATCAGCGGCTCGGACAGATCGTTGCGAAATTCCCCCGCCGCCACGTGATATTCGACGATGCGCCCGGCAAGGGGCGAGCGCACGGTCAAAGGCCGCCCCAGCGCCCCGGGATCCATGCCCAAAAGCTTGAGCCGAAGCAGAGCCCGTTCCTGTTCATTGCGCGCCAGATCGCGATCGGTTTGCGCGTGTTCGACGTCGCGAACCGCGCCAATGCCGCTTTGGCGCAGATCTTCTTGCCGGGCTAAAGTCCGCTCGGCCTGGGCCAGGGCGCTGCGCGCTTTCATGTAATCGGTTTGCGCTGCAACCAAATCCGGCGAATCCAGCGAATATAGCGGCTGCCCGGCGATGACTTTGTCGCCAAAGCGCACAAAAAGCTGCACCACGCGGCCCGGCAAAGGCGGCGCGATGCGCGCTGTGCGCGCCGGATCGGCTTCCACCACCGCCGGTGCTTCTAACGAGCGGCGCACATTGCGATAGGCGGCCAAGGCAACGACGAGCCGGCCGCGCAAAGGCGAATTCGACGGGATTTCGATGCGATCTCCGTGCCGAATGGCCATTTCGTTCTGCGCATCGGAAGAATCGAACGAATTTGCCGAAGTTGCACCTGGCGCGGATGCCGGCGCCGGCCGACAGGCTCCGATGCAGCCGGCGACGACGAGCAAACTCAGCCCTGTTGCGACATTTTTTTGGCAAAAAACCCAGCCCATATGGGCCGCACCTTACACCACCCCGGCCGCCAGGAAATCGCGCGCCCGCTATGCACGCATGCTATTATGCGTCTAGGCGTCGGGATTTCGGCGGTTTTCTCAGGAGAAGCAAGCACATGCGTTGTTCGCGGGTCGGCCTCGGGCTTAGTCTGGGACTGCTTTTGGGGATCTCTTTTTGGCACTGCTCGTTTTCTTTGCCCGAGCGATCTCTGTGCACAGGTACGGATATGGGCTGCTCGGCTGGAGCCGATCTAGGCAATCCCATGATCGATATGGCCCCGGAAAAGGATCCCAATGATCCTTCGCTGCCCGGCCCCTTTAAGGTCGCGATGCTTAACGTAGCGGCCCCAAATGGCATTAAGCAGCACCTGCTTCTGGCGCCTAGCGACGACGGCGTCGCGATTTCCAACCAGTTCAGCAAGTATCCGATGGTTCTTGTCGCGCCGGCTCGAGATATGGCGCCAGCCTCCATGCAGGAATTCGCCGAACGGCTGTGCAGCCATGGCTTTATCGTTGCGGTTTATCAGGTCAACGATCAGTCCGATCACTCTCTGTATGTGAACACTGCGCTCGGCTATCTCGGCTTTTTGCGCAATGCCACGGAAGATTCGATCAAAAACCGCCTCGATACCACCCGAACGGGGCTTATGGGCTATCAACTGGGCGCCAAAATCAGCGTTGAGCTGGCCGTCCAGGACGCGAAAATGGGCGCGCTTTTTTTGCTAGATCCGGTGGATCTTTTCACGATCAGCGGCACGGGATTTAGCGGCGTGACGGAACTAGGCAGAGTGACGCTGGCCAAATCCGGCACCGTGGCGATTTTGGGAGAGGATCTATCGCCCACGGGCTCGCCGCCGTGTATTCCGCAAGCGCAGCAGCAAACAGGCTACAGAAGCTTTTACGAGGCGGCCAAATCACCAGTGCTGTCCATCGGCTTTGGCGGCGCCAACCTGGGCGACTTTATTCCCAGCTTTTCCGATCCGAACTGCATGATGGGTTCGACGGCGCCAACCTCTCGCACGCAGGGCCTGGCCCGCAAGTATGCCGCGGCCTATTTTAATTGGCTCCTTACCGACAATCCGCGAGCCCGCGCCTATCTTTTGGGCAACGAATTCACCGTCGACATGCAAATGGCCAGCCTTACGCAGCAGACAAAGTAAGACCAACCTGCGTCACAAAGTTGCGCAAAAGCCCGGCGCCGTGCGTAGTTCCGATCGATTCGGGATGAAACTGCACGCCCCACAGCGGCCGGTGGCGATGACGCAGCGCCATCAAATCGCCCTCACGGCTATAGGCCAGAGGGCACAGGCAGCTTGGCAAACTTTGGTCGGCAACCAAAAGCGAATGGTAGCGCGTGGCATCGAGGATTGGCGGAAGCCCTTTCCACAAAGGATCCTGAAGGCCCGCCAAAGTGGCGTGTATCGGCCAAATCTTGCCATGCAAAGGCATCGCGGCACGCACCACGGCGGCGCCAAATGCCTGCCCAATTAACTGATGGCCGAGACAAACGCCTAAAAGCGGCCAATCGGGCGCCGCGGTCTTTAGCACCGTCAAGAGCCGCGGGCAAATTCCGGCATCCTCGGGACGCCCCGGCCCCGGCGATAGCACCAGCCCGTCAATTTCGGCGCGCCGCTGCACAATCGCTGAAACATCGACCGCGTCGTTACGCAACACTTCGACGCTGGCTCCGGCCGTGGCCAAACCCTGCGCCAGGTTGAAGGTAAACGAATCGTAGTTGTCCAGAAGCAAAAGGCGCGGCGGCACGCGCCGCTTACTTTACACGGAATAACGCAAAACGAGCGCCGGCTTCGGCTTCATGCAGATGCTCGCGTTGCGCTCGAATGCGTCGTTGCTCGCGCCGTTCCAGGCTTTCATAAAGCTCGGCAGCTTCGCGGCGCGCTCGCGCGGACAGCCACTGGGTGCGGCGCTGCTCCAAAGTCCGCCCCCATGCCGCGACTTCGGCCGTCGCGCGCGTCACCGCGTCTTGAAAAGCGCGCAGCTTGGCCGCGCCGTACAAAAGCCCATCGGCTGCTTGCGCAAGCTGCGCGGCGCTCTTTAGACCGATCAAAGTGGTCCGCGCGCTGGTCCGCGCTTGCTGCAGGCTCTGCGCGAATTCCAGGCACTGCCGGCTCGTCCGTTCTAAAGCTTGTTGAGCAAGCTCACACTGCGTTTTGGCCGCGCGCAAAAGCGCATGGGCTTCGGCTTCCGCCATACGGCGCAACGAAAGCACATGCGAGGTTGCGTAAAGACGAGCCACAAAGCCATTTTAGCGCAAAGTACTCTCGTAAGAACGTGGCGCGGTCTTTGCCAAAAGCCGCAGCGTCCGCAGATCGATAAAATCGCCAATGCGCGCCGGGTGCAAGGGCTCAACCTGAGGCCCGAGCAGCATCAGTTGCCGCGGCCTATATAAAAGAAATAGCGGCGCCTCTTCTGTAAAGTGAGCCAAAAGCCGCGTCAATGCCGCCGCTTGTTGCGCCGGCGATCCCTCGCGCAGCCCCAAAAAGGCGGCAGCGCCTTCGCCGCTTTTCAGCGGCCCGGGTCCTAGTGCGTAGCCAAGCAGGGGCCCCGGCGTGAAATCTTCGCTCCCCCCTGTCCATGACCAAGAGCCTAGCGCCAGCTCGAAGGCGCCGCGGCGAACGCGAAACGTAAAAGTCGGCAAATCGACCGGTTCAATCTCTATTTTGATTCCAAGCTTCGCGGACCATTCTGAAAGACGCCGCGCCACTTCTTGCAGTTCGGTCGTGCCCTGCGGAATTAGCAAATGCAGCCGCACCGGACGCAGCGTAGATTGCCCGCCGGGTGTCGCGGCAGGCATTTGATAAGCGCGCGGCCCATCGCGGTTCAGGCGCAAAAGCCCGGCCTGATCCAAGAGCGCCTCGGCTTGGGCCTGCAGCGTGCGCGAATCATTGCTGGAAGCGATCGCCGTTTCGCTGCCGCGCGCCGCCGGCATTTCCAAGTCCGGAAGGTGCAGCGCCGCTGCTAGGCCCTTGCGAACTTCTCGCACCAGCCGCTCGCGATCCCAAAGCAACGACAACGCCCGCCGCACCGCGCTTTGTGAAAGCAGCGGATGACGAAGGTTGGGCACGACCACCACGACCTGGTTGGCCAAAGTCTCGACTTTGCGAAAACGCCCGCGCTGCACCGCTGGCTCTACCTGGTCGCTCAGATAGCGCGGCATCACCCGCAACAGCGCATCGGCAGCCCCCTGCCGCAATAACGAAAGTCCTTGGCCGCCATCTGTGGCAATGCGAAAACGCAGCTCGTCGTTTGCTGGCGCCGGGCCCCAATATCCGGCGTAGCGGCGCAGCGAAATATAGTTACCGCGGCGCCATTCTGAAAGGCGGTAGGGACCGGTGCAGATGGGGTGGCGGTTCCAGGGCTGATAGATAAGACGGCCACTTGGAAAATAGCCGGCCGGCAAAATATCGATTTCGCTTAGCGCCGCCAAAATGAAGTCGCGGCGCGTTTTTGGGCCGCGCGGGCCGCTGCGAAAGTCGATGCGCAATTGCTCTTTGCTCAGCACTTGCACGCGCAGCACGTCGGCAAGAAGCGCCTGCGTACGCGGCGCGGTGGCCCCGGCAAAACGCACCATATCAAGCGTCGCCCGTACATCGCTCGCGGTCAAAGGCCGACCATCGTGAAAACGCACGCCGCTGCGCAACCAGATCTCGATGCCATGACCGTCCGAATCCAAACGATACCGATCGGCCAGCACCGGTTCGTAAGCGCGGGCTTGTTCTGGCGAATCATCACGCCGTCGAAAAAGCGGCTCGCAAATCAAATTGTGAGCAATGCGATAGCCCCATAGATCCGGATCTAGCAGTGGATTTAGGTGCGCAGGCTCGGCATCGATCACCAAACGCAGCTCGCCTGGACGGGGCAGCGGCTGAGCGGGCGCGCTAGATAATTCGGCTGCCAAGCTGGCATTGCTACTGACCCCCAGCACCAAAAGTCCGGCAATGCATCCTATCTGTCTAAGCCGGCGCCGAATGCTATTCCATTGCGCAGGCTGCACCTGCCGTGTTACCTGTTTCCCAAGGACTTTCGCCAATGCGTACATCTTCACGGCTCCAACGTCTACATGGATCGACTCTGGTTGGAACGGGTCTTTTTGGATCTGCACTAGCCGGATCTACTTTGGCCTTGGGATTATTCGGCTTATTGGTGGTGACTTCGGGTTGCCCGAGCGGTGGCGGTGGCTTGCTGGATGAACCGGGGGCCACGCTGCTGCCCGGACTCAAAGTCACTTTGCCGCCGCCGCCATCGTTCGCCGAACCGAGTACCCCGCGTGAGTACCCCGATGGTTCCGTCTCGGTATACGGGCTGCGCAAAGAATTTCATCGCTACAGCGAGCAGAAGAACAAGTACCTTGGCAACAAAGTCAAGGTCAAGGCGTATCTGCTTGAGGTTTATCAGTGTCCCGTCTGTCCGAAAAATCAGAACTGCAAGCCCTGCGACGAACCGCATATGTTTGTCGCCGATGAAGCCAGCGCGCCCAAAGACAAGGCGATGCTAGTGGTCGAGCAGCGGGCTTTTAAGGCCCGAGAGCCTAAGATTACCGTCGGCAAGCAGTATGTTTTTGAAGGCGTCTTTCAGCAGAGCAGCCCCAAAGGCTTTTCAGCCAGCGACGGCTTGCTAGTTTTTTTCAGCGTGCTTGATGACAACAACAAGCAGTACGTCGGCCCGAATATGCAGGCCGAGATCGAAGCGAAAAAGCTGGAAGAAGCAGCGCTCAAAAAAGCGGCTCCCGCCAAATAAGCCGACTGGCTCGACAAACCGCCTAGCCGGTCTCAATCTCTAAGATCGGCGGCAGCACGCAGCGCGGCGATGGGCAGCCGCAAAATTTCTTGAAAATCAGCACCGCCTGCACTCGTGCGCAAAATCAGATCTTTGCCGCTGGTACGACCGATGGGCCACAGCGGAACTTCGCTCGCGCTGGCCAATAAGCGCGCATCAGCCTGACGCTCTGCCCAAATGCCCACGACGTAGCTTCCGGGGAGCGGTTTCAAAAGCTGCTGCTCGATCGCCAAGGTCCCATCGACACCCATGTCGGAAAAAGCAGGCAGAACGATCGCGCAGCCCACGGCTTGTTCTGGCGGAGGCAGCAGGCAACCGAGCGCCAATGCCCAAAGCAGCCCGCCCTGGCCCACCGCTTGCGCGCTTGTGCACAAGTTTTGCTGAAAGAACGCATCTTTGCACGGCTTGGCCGATGGCTCGCGTTCGCTTTGCGCAAAACCCAGAAGCCCGACAAAAAGTCCGGCGCGCGCAAAGCCAGTTTGGCCTTCCGCTCGAGCGTTTCGCAAAGACTGCCGAGCCTCTGGCTGAGCAAGCATGTGCAGCAGCAAATGATCTAGACCGCTGCCGGGTGAGCTTGCTCCATCCATGACCAAAGGCTAAGGAAGGCGCAGGCTGACGTTCAGATCCTGTTGCTGATTTAGATTCAGCTGTCCGTCCGCCACTTTGATGATCACGCGATTGGTATTTAGACCGTCTATATGCACTCCAAGCTGCTGCGTGCCGGAGGGAATCTCTATGCCGAAGCGGTACATTTCTTTATAGACCGCAAATGAATAGGCATCCGGATCCGCGTCGCTCGGCTGCAGATTGCGCGCCTTTGTACCGTCCAGAGTCAATTGCACGTGCAGTTCGGTGATGCTGGGCTCGAGCCCTGCCACGTTGACCATTACCAAATTGGCCGGCCGACCGCAGCTCGCCCACAAAAACGCGCCCAGAAAGATGCTGAGCCAGCTTTGAAAAATTCGCACTCCCCGCCGAAACCCAAATCGCTTCTTGATCATCATTTGCTCCATCGGCGGACTATTTCCCTGGGTGCAGAACATCTGCCGGCCCCGCACTTGTCCGTTGCACGCCGACCGCCACGCCGGTAATTAGCGCCACACCGGCCACTCCGCCAACAACAGCCCAGAACCACTTTTGTTTGTAAAAAGGCGGATTGGGCGGCGGGGCCATCGGTTCCGCCGGGCGATTTGGAAGCAGGGGCAGCGGCGTATTCCACTGCGGCGGCGCGGGCGCAAGCACACCAGGTGCAGGCCGCATCGCCGCGGGTCCGGCCGAGTTCTCCACCTGCGGAGTCTCAGCCGCCCCTGGCCGCGCTTTGATTTTGCCGGTGGCATCGCGTTGTCCGACCTGGCTTAGCGAAGGCAGATCGTCGTCACTATAAAGTTCGGGGACGGTCACCGGAGTGACATCCGAAGGCGCTGCGGCTACGGCCGCCGCGGCGGCTTCGGCCGCTGACATCTTGACAGAAGGCGGGGTGACAAATTCCGGCGGATCCAGCATGGCCCGAGTCTGCGCAATATAGCGGTCGACCTCGGCTTTGATCTCGGGCTTGGGGTTTGGTTCAACGCGCAGATAATGTTCGTAAAATTTCAGCGCCGTGCTGGCCATGCCCAGCTTGCGATAGACTTGTCCAATGTTCAGCAAGATCTTGGGCAGCTGCCGAACCCTATAGGCCGCCTGAAATTCGCGAATGGCGCTCGGGTAATCCTTGTTTTCGTAGTCCTTAAGAGCGCGCTTATAATATTGGTCGGCCCGGTCGGCAAAGACCGGGGATGCAGTCAGACCGAGTACGACCAGCACCAGCGCGGCGCTCCAAAAAATCGGCCGAACCCATCGAAATTGCACGGGCAGCGGGCGACATGAGCTGAGCAGGGCCAACTTCATAGGTTCCGTTATTATATCAGTAAACTTACTGGGTTTTGGGCGATAATATGCCTGGAGCAGGCATGGAAGGACAGCGCATCAGTAGCTACCGGGTGGTGCGCAAGATCGGCCAAGGCGGCATGGGTGCTGTCTATGAGGCGATCCACGAACAACTCGGCCGAAAAGCAGCCATCAAGCTGTTACGGCAGGAGCTTTCGCAGGATCCCCAGATCGCCATGCGGTTTTTGAATGAGGGCAAGGCCGCCAGCCGCATCGAGCACTCAGGTATTGTGCAGATTTTCGAGTTTGGCCATCTGCCAGACGGCACAGCCTACATCATCATGGAGTTTTTGCGCGGCGAGCCGTTATCGGTGCGCTTGCGCGCATCGGGAGGCAAGCTGCCGCTGCCCGATACCATTCGCATCAGCCGTCAGATCGCTTCGGCGCTGGCCGCGGCACATGCCAAGGGCATCGTCCATCGCGATCTGAAGCCCGACAACGTCATGCTGGTCCCAGATTCGGAAATGCCCGGCGGCGAGCGCGTCAAAATTCTCGATTTTGGCGTCGCCAAGGTCACCGACTACGTCGGTCCGGGGGCCGAGGACTATAAGACCAACACCGGCATGGTTCTAGGCACCGCGTCTTATATGGCTCCCGAGCAGTGCAAAGGCGCCGGCTCGGTGACCGACAAAGCCGACGTCTACTCGCTGGGCATCGTGATGTATCGCATGCTGGTCGGACACTTGCCGTTTCGCGCCGAGGGGCAAGGCGAAGTCATGGCCATGCATATCTTCTCCAAGGCCCGGCCGCTGCGCGAAGTCGATTCCAACGTCCCCGAGCCTATGGCGGCGCTTGTCGAGCGCATGATGGCCAAAGATGCGCAAGAGCGCCCAAGCATGGTGCTTGTCACGGGAGAACTTGAGCGCCTGACCCCCTTGCTTTTGCCGGGCGGACATCCGGTCATGGCGATGCTCGGCGCGCCGGGGCATAGCGCACCGCAAATAAGCGGCCCCCACCCCACCGCGCCAACGCTTCCCGTGGCCAACGGACAAAACAGCAGCACCGGCAGCAGCAGCCATTCGGTGATCATTACCACCGAGCCAACGCAGCGCAGCGGCCGCGGCTACACCTATTTGCTTTTGCTTTTGGTGCTTGGCGGCGCCGCGGTCGGCGGCTGGCAAACCGGAATGCTGCAGCCGCTTTTGGCGCAAGTGGAAACCAAGCTGCGCATCTTCAAGCCGGTGCCGCCACCGCCGCCGCTTTTGCACGTGAATTGGTCGCTCAGCAGCGTGCCGGACAGCGCGCTTGTCATTCGCAAAAGCGACGGTGCGGTGCTGGGCAGCACCCCGTGGTTTCATGAACAAGTCAAAGGCGCGGGCAAAGTCGTGGTGATTCTGCGCGCAACCGGATATCAGGACTACGAGGTGACTTTTGATGAAAGCAGCAGCGCCAGTCGCCACGAAACTCTGACGCCGCAGTCAAAGCTGGACATGTCGGCGCCCGCAAGCCCGCCAAGCGCCGACATGGCGCAAAATGAGCCGGCCACTCCACCGGTCAATGCTCCGCCGGTCAATACGCCGCCGATCAATACGCCGCCGATCAATACGCCGCCGATCAATACGCCCCCCACACCGCCGACTGCTTTGCCAAGCACCGGAACAAGCCCCCCCCCGACGACTACGCCTCCCGCGGTTACGCCCCAGCACAAGCCGCTTCTGCCCAAACCGCTGCCGAAAAAAGGGCATGTGCTTCCTCCACCCGTCAATGATTCTGGCAAAGACACGCCCTTAACCGACGACGGCATCGAACTGATAAAATAGCCGCGGCGCGCCGCCCTTGTTTTGCTAGCCTGCGCCCATGTCGATGCCGCTTCTTAGTGGCAGCAGCCTGTGCTGGCTGATCTTTCAAACGATGGTCAGTGCGCCCCCTCCAGCGCGCGACGATCCTTCGGCGGTTGGCGTCATAGAGCTTGGGCTGCCCGGGCAAAGCGGCGCGCCTAGCGCCTACAAAGTATCGCTGGCCGAAGTGCTGGCCGGTCAGCCCGGCGTACAAATTCGCTCATCCGGAGGCCTAGGCCAGTGGAGCGGCGCGCTTTTGCGCGGTGCCGATTCCAGCCAAGTGGCGGTGCTAATCGATGGGGTTCCCCTGCAGCGGGGCGCACAAGCGGCCATCGACCTTTCGCTAGTTCCCGTAGACGGTGCCGAACGCGTCGAGGTCTACCGCGGCGTGCCGCCGCTGGAAGTGGGCATGGATGCCATCGGCGGCGCCATCAACCTAATCAGCCGCCGCGGCATGGGAGCCAAAACCACCTGGGCGCTTCTTGGCAGCGGGTCGTTTGGGTTGCGCAAGCTCATCATCGGCCAAAGTGGCCAAAGCGGCGGCCTGCACGTTGCGGCCACCCTCAGTTATCAAGGAGCAACGGGCGACTTTCCCTATTTGTCAAACGGCGGGCTGATTTACACAAACGAGCTGCATGAGCTGCGCCGGCGCAACGACGGCTTTGATCAAGGCGTCATCGAGGTGCGGCTAAGCGGTGAAACTGGTCGCGGCAGTTACTTTTTGGGCGTGCACGGGGTTTTCAAACAGCAGGGAGTGGCCAGCATCGGTCAGGCCGCGGCGCAGCCCGGACAGCCAACGCTGAGCCTGGGGCGGGCCCTTGTAAACGGCGGCGGGCAGGCCGATTTGCTTAGCGGGCGCTTGCAGTTGGCGCTGGATGCGCACGCGCTGCTCGAACGATCGGCCTTGCGCGACTTGGGCATCGTGCCGCCGAGTCATTTGGAACAGCTCAGTCAGCAAACGGGGCTGCGCACCATTGCGCGGTTATTTCGCGATCGGCAGGTGAATCCCGAGGCGGCTTTGGCGGCGGCTACAAACTGGGCCGCGCAGACGCTGGTGCTTATAGGGGAGCTGCGCTACGAACACCTGAGCAGCACCGATCTGTGCCCAGCCCCGCGACAGGACTGCGTCATGGCGCGCCCCACTACCAGCGAGCGTCTGCGCGGACTTTGGGGACTGGGCGGCGAGCTGCGCTTTTTAGACGATCGGCTGCTGATTGCTCCGGGCGTTCATGCGCTCCTGGCTCGCAGTTTGTTTCGCCCTGTGGCCGGGGCGCTGCCGCTGACCGAGGAGCCGGCAGCGGTGTTTCAGAGCTTTTTGGCGCCGCGGCTGTCCGCTCGGTGGCATGTCACAAAATGGCTGCTTCTGCGCATGGGCGGCGGGCGCTTTGTGCGCCTGCCGACTTTTTTGGAACTATTTGGCGACGGCGCTTTTTTTCGTTCCAATGTGACGCTGCGCCCCGAATCCGCTTGGCTTGTAGAAGCCGGCGGCCGCTTGCAGGGACCGGCGGCGGCCTTTGGCTGGCTGCGCGGATCTTTAGAAGCGCACGGATTTTTGCGACGCATCGACGACTTCATCAATTCGGTGCGCATCGGGCCGGGTCTGCGCGCCTTCAACGTCGGGCAGGTGCAGACGGCCGGCGTGGAACTTGCGGCGCAGATTCGCCTGCGCGACCTAGTCAGTGTGCAGACGAATTACACCTTCCTTGATGCGCGCGACCGCAGCACCGCGACCGGCAGCTTCGGCAATCTGTTGCCCGGCCGGCCGGCACACAGCGTGTTTTTGCGCCTCGATCTGGCCCATCGCGGCTATGGCCTGGGCTACGAACTGGACTACACATCGCTTGTCTATCTAGACCCCGGCAATTTGCAGCCGCGACCGCCGCGGGCGCTGCACGCACTGCGCCTACAAAGCGGACCGCATGGAGACTGGCACATCAGCCTAAGCATTGAGATTCGCAATCTCGCTGATACGCGGGCGCTGCCGGTGCGGCTGCCGCTTTCGGGAAATCAGGAACGGCTGATTCCGCTGGCCGACATCTACGACTACCCGCTTCCGGGACGCTCTGTCTATGCTACGCTCGCGGGCCGCTTACAATGATTAAATATCCGCATTCCTATGAAGTCATCGTCGTCGGAGGTGGCCATGCCGGCTGTGAGGCGGCGCTGGCTGCCGCACGCCTGGGACAGCGTGTGCTGCTTTTGTCGGGCAATCTAGACACCATCGGTCACATGTCCTGCAACCCGGCGGTCGGCGGAGTCGGCAAGGGGCAACTGGTCAAAGAGATCGAAGCCCTGGGCGGGGCCATGGGCCGCGCCGCCGATGCCACGGGCATTCAGTTTCGCCGCTTAAACGCCAGCAAGGGGGCGGCGGTGCGTTCGACGCGCGTTCAGGCCGACAAAGTTCGCTATCGCGCACGCATCCGCTGGGCGCTGGAACAAGAGCCGCTTGTGGAAATACAGCAAGCCGAAGGGCAGCGCCTGCTTTATGAAGAGCTGCCGGCAGCCTCCGCCGGTGGTTCTAGCTCCGAAGCGCGTTATCGCATTGTCGGCGTCGCCACCACCATGGGCGTGTGGTTTGCCGGCAAAGCGGTCATTCTAACTACTGGCACGTTTCTGATGGGCCGGCTGCACGTCGGCCAAGAGCAGCAAGACGGCGGGCGCATGGGCGAACCCCCCGCCCGCGGACTGTCTGCTTCGCTCAAAGAGCTGGGATTTCGCATCGGCCGCATGAAGACCGGCACGCCGTGTCGCATCGACGGCCGCACCATTGATTTTCAAAGCCTGGAACGCCAGCCCGGCGACTTGCCGCTGCCGGCTTTTTGCGTGGACGGACCGGCGCCGCCGCTTGAGCAGCGCGACTGTTTTATTACCCACACCACGGCCGAGACGCACGAGCTCATTCTAAAAAATCTGCACCGCTCGCCGCTGTACGCCGGGCGCATCACCGGCATCGGCCCGCGCTACTGTCCTTCTATCGAGGACAAAGTTGTGCGCTTTGCCGACAAGCCACGCCACCAGATCTTTTTGGAACCCGAGGGGCTAGACACTTGCGAGGTGTATCCAAACGGCATTTCGACCTCGCTGCCCGCCGATATACAAATCGCCGTCGTGCAAAGCATTCCGGGGCTAGAGCGCGCCCGTTTGCTGCGCTTTGGCTATGCCGTCGAATATGATTTTTGCGATCCGACGCAGCTTTTGCCGACTTTAGAGGCACGCCACGTCGCCGGTTTGTATCTGGCCGGGCAAATCAACGGCACTTCGGGCTACGAAGAAGCGGCCAGCCAGGGGCTGTTGGCCGGGGCCAATGCCGCGCTGAAGCTGCGCAGCGGCGATTCCGCAAAGCCCGAAGAACTGGTGTTCGGACGTGATCAAGCTTATCTCGGTGTACTTGTCGACGATCTTGTGACCAAAGGGGTCGATGAGCCCTACCGCATGATGACAGCGCGGGCCGAATATCGATTGCTTTTGCGCGAAGACAACGCCGACGAGCGCCTGATGCCTCTCGGACGACGGCTGGGGCTTGTCGATGACAGCCGCTGGCAAGCCTACACCAATCGGCGGGCCATTTTAGACGCCGAGCTCTCTCGGCTAAACGGCACGATGATCTATCCCGATGCCGGAACCAACGATCAGCTAGAGGCGCTCGGCACCACAAAGCTGTTGCGTCCGACCTCGCTTGCCGAGCTATTGCGTCGCCCCGAGCTTGGCTATGTGGCGCTGCTCACGGCGCTCGATCGCACCCCGCTGGCCGAGCCAGCGCTTTTTGAGCGCATCGAAACGGCCATCAAATACGAAGGCTATTTGGCGCGTCAGCACGCCGAAGCGCAGCGCTTTCGCAGCTTGGAAGAAACCGCGCTGCCGGCCGATGCCGCGTACGAAAAAATACCCGGATTGTCGCGTGAGGTCGTGGAAAAGCTCGGCCGATATAGACCGCGCTCGATTGGTCAGGCCAGCCGCATTCCCGGAATCACTCCGGCCGCTGTCTCCATTCTTATGATCATGGCCCGCAATTCTCAGTGAAAGACGATGACTAGATCGCCGGAATCGACGCGCTCACCGGATTTGACATAAACCTCTTTGACGATGCCGTCGAGCGGCGAAGGCAGGGCCATTTCCATCTTCATGGCCTCGATAATAACCAGCTTTTGCTGCGCTTTGACTTGCTGACCCGGAGTCACTTTGACCTCGATCACCGTGCCGGGCATCGGCGAGCCCAAATGGTGCAAATTGTCGCGATCAGCCTTGGGCCGCAGCTTGGCCTCGCGTCCCGAACGGCGATCGTGCACTTCGGCTTCACGCGGGTGACCGTTCAGCTCGAAAAACAAAGTGCGCATGCCTTGCTCGTTGGGCTCGCTCATCGCCACGAGCTTGATAAACAGCGTCTTGCCTTGCTCGATTTCGACTTCGGTCTCTTCGCCAACCTTGAGCCCGTAAAACATCACGTCGGTGGGCACCATCGAAACGTTGGTGTATTTGCGCTCAAAAGCGGCAAATTCCAAAAACACCTTGGGATACATGAGATAGCTGAGCACGTCGGTGTCGCTGGGCGTTCGACGAATCTTAGTGCCTAGCTCGCTGCGCACCGCTTCAAGGTCTACGGCCGGCAATAAATCGCCGGGACGGCCGCTAAGGGCTTTTTGTCCTTTGAGGACTACTTCCTGCAAGCGGGCCGAAAATCCGCCCTGCGGCTGGCCAATCTCGCCGGCAAAATAGCCAACCACCGAATCGGGAAACGCCAATTCCAGGCCGCGTTCCAGCACATCGGCCGGCGAAAGACCATTGGTCAGCATGAACAGCGCCAGATCGCCGACCATTTTCGAAGACGGCGTCACTTTGACGATATCGCCGAGCATGTCGTTCACCACGCCGTACATGCGCTTGAGTTCGGGAATGCGATGGCCGACTCCGACCGATTCCGCCTGCGGGCGCAGATTCGAATACTGCCCACCGGGAATTTCATGAACGTAGACATCGGCGACGCTGGCTTTTAGTCCGCTTTCAAAGGCGCTGTAGTGGTTGCGCACTTCTTCCCAGTAGTAGGTAAATTCCAGAAGCTTGGCGAAATCCAGGCCCGTGGCACGTTCATGATGTGCAAGCGCGGCGACGATGCTTTCCATATTGGGCTGCGAAGTCAGCCCGGACAGAGCGCCCAAAGCCACATCGACGATATCGACCTCTGATTCGGTGGCCAGTAAGAGGGTCGCGCCTTGCACGCCCGCGGTGTCGTGGGTGTGCAGGTGTATGGGCAAATCGACCGCCTCGCGCAGGGCTTTTATCAGCTTGCGACCAGCAAAAGGCCGCAACAGCCCGGCCATGTCTTTGATGCACAAAATTTGCGCGCCGGCCCGCTGTAGCTCTTTGGCCAGATTGACGTAATAGGACAAGGGATAACGATCGCGCTTGGGATCGTCGATGTTGCCGGTGTAGCAAATTGCCGCTTCGGCCAGTGCGCCACTCTGTCGCACCATGTCCAGCGCCGGCAGCATTCCGGGCAGCCAGTTTAAGGAATCAAAAACCCGAAACAGATCGATTCCGGTCTGCGCCGCCTCTTCGATAAAACGGCGCACGACGTTGTCCGGATAATTGCTGTAGCCGACGGCGTTGGCGCCGCGCAAAAGCATTTGAAACAAAATATTGGGAATCTGTTTGCGCAAAAGCGCCAGCCGTTCCCAGGGATCCTCGTGCAAAAAGCGCAGCGCCACGTCAAAGGTCGCGCCGCCCCACATCTCAAGCGAGAACAGTCCGGACAGATGCTGAGCCATGGCCGGTGCCACTTTGGCCATGTCGTAAGTACGCAGCCGCGTCGCCAAAAGCGACTGATGGGCATCGCGCAGCGTGGTGTCGGTCAAAAGCAGACGTCGCTCATTGCGAATCCAGGCGCAAAAATCGCGGCTGCCCAGTTGTTTCCACAAATCGCGCGTGCCCGGCGGAATCGGCGCGCTTTGCGTATAAGTGGGCAGCGGCGGCCGATGTGCCCCTAGCCCTGCCGGGCGTTCGCCTTTTACTTCGGAATTTCCATTGACGCTGATGTCGCCGATAAATTGCAAAATGCGCGTGGCGCGATCGTGGCTTTCTTCGACCACCAAAAGCTCGGGAGTTTCGTCCAAAAACCGCGTCGTGACTTCGCCGGCAACGAATTTGGGATGGCGAACGACGTTGCGCAGAAATTTGATGTTGGTGCGCACGCCACGCACCCGCCATTCGGTCAGCGCGCGATCCATTTTGCGACAGGCATCGGTCAGGGTCAGCGCATGGGCGCAAACTTTGACCAGCAACGAATCATAGTAGGGGGTGATAAGCGCCCCCGAAAAAGCCGTGCCAGCATCCAGGCGTATGCCAAACCCAGCGGCCGAGCGGTAATGCGAGATGCGCCCATAATCGGGAATAAACTGATTGGCGGGATCCTCGGTGGTGATGCGGCACTGCACGGCAAAGCCACGCACCCAGACGTCGGCCTGGCAACTGATGCCGATTTCCGGACTGGACAGCGGATGGCCTTCGGCGATGCGAATCTGGCTTTTGACGATGTCGATGCCGGTGACCATCTCGGTGACCGTGTGCTCGACCTGAATCCGCGGATTCATTTCGATGAAGTAATGGCGGCCGTCTCCATCGACCAAAAATTCGACCGTGCCGGCGTTGATATAGCCAGCGGCCTGCGCCAAACGCACGGCCTCGCCGCATAAAAGTCCGCGCGCCGCCGGATCCAGGCGTGGTGCCGGCGCCACTTCGACCACTTTTTGATGGCGGCGCTGCACCGAGCAATCGCGCTCATAAAGGTGCACGGTGTGGCCGTGAGCGTCGGCCAGAATTTGCACTTCGATGTGCTTGGGATGTTCGATGAATTTTTCTAAAAAGACTTCGCCTCGTCCAAAGGCCGCGCGGGCTTCGCGTTCCGCCTGCGCAAAGAAGGAACGCAGCTCGGCCTCGTCTCGGCAAATGCGCATACCGCGGCCACCGCCGCCAAAAGAAGCCTTCAAAATGACCGGGTAAGCGACTGAGGCGGCAAATGCCGCCGCAGCGTCGGCATCGGCCAGTACGCCGCTGCCCGGCACCACGGCAATGCCGAGCTCTGCCGCTTTTTGCCGAGCGGCCGTTTTGTCGCCCATCAGCTCCAGCACGTCCGGAGGCGGACCTATAAAAACAATTCCGGCGTCGGCGCAAGCGCGTGCAAAGGCCGGATTTTCCGACAAAAAACCGTAGCCGGGATGAATGGCATCGGCGCCGTGGCGCACGGCAATATCGATGATGCCCGGAATGTCTAGATACGCCTCGATCGGCCCTAGATGTTCATTGAGTTTATAGGTCTCGTCGGCTTTGTAGCGGTGCAGCGCCGCCTTGTCTTCTTTGCTAATCACGCCCAGCGTGCGAATGCCAAGCTCGGCGCAGGCGCGAAAGACGCGAATGGCGATCTCGCTGCGATTGGCAACCAAAACTCGCTTGAACTTACGGCCGGAAAACGCATTTGACATGGCCGCGTCAGTATAGCTGCAGGATTCTAAGCCGGTGGCGCGAACTGGTCGGTGCGCACCGCCCAGCGTTCAAAGAGCGGCGTGTGCACGGACGACTGCTCTAGTTCATCGAGAAAACGCGAGCGCCGCAGCGCGCCATGCGCAGCGGCGGCAGCGGGATAGCACAAATAAAGCTCGGCGCGCGCACGGGTGACCGCGACATAAAACAGGCGCCGTTCTTCTTGTTCTTGCTCGTTGCCGTCGAGCGCCGCCAAGGCCGCGGCGGCGGGAAAATGGCCTTCACACAGCCACAGCAAAAAAACCACGCGCCATTCCAGCCCTTTGGCCTGGTGAATGGTCGACAAAACGACGTGGCCGGCGGCAGCGGCGTTCTCGGTGTCTTCATCGCCGAGGTGCTCGAACAAAAAATCGCGCAATCCGTCTTTGGCATCAAGCCCGAGCGAGGCTTGCGTTTGGGCTTTGGCCGCCGCCTTGCCGCTTTGGCCGCAAAGTCCTTCCAGATCGGCAATGCGCTGCGCGGCGTCGACAAAAGCGCGCTTTGCGTAGTCGCGATAATGCCGATCTAAAACATAGTGCAGCAGTTTTCCCGGCAGCGCCTCGACGGTATCGGCCGAGGCTTGGGCAGCGCGCAAAAGCTCGCGCAGCTCGGCCAAAAGCGCAAACATGCGAAAAAGGCTGCGCCGGCTGTCGCCTCGCGCATGTTGCAGAACTCGATCATTTAAGTCAGGCAACTCCGCAACCGCCCCGCCGCGCCGAAGCTGATCATCTAAAGCCTGCAGCACCCGCCCGCGACCGGTATCGCCCAGGCCCGATATCTGACGCAGCACGCGCGCCCACGCCAAGCGGTCTGCAGGATTGTGGCACAGACGCAAAAAGCCCAAAGCATCCTTGATGTGCGCCTGCTGGCTCATGCGCGGTCCCGAGCGCAGCACGTAGGGAATGCCGCAGCGCAAAAGCTCGATTTGCAGCTCGCGAGCGTGGCGGTGGCTGCGATACAGCACGGCGATATCCGTGGGGGCGTGGCCCTCGGCCAGCCGCTCGCGGATGCGCTGGGCGACAAATGCCGCTTGCAGCCGAGCATCGGGCAACGCCACCACACCAGGCAGCGCCAACGGCCGCGGCGGCAAATCGAGTTCTTGCGCTGCCGCGCGCATCGGTTTGCGCGCCACCAAAACCCCTGCGGCGTTGCGCGCAATCGAGTGATTGGACAGCGCCACAATGGCCGGCTGCGAACGGTAATTCGTCGAAAGGTGCAGCACCCGCGCATCGGGCCAGCGAGCGCGAAATTCTTGCAGATTGGACAGTGCCGCGCCGCGAAAGCGATAAATCGACTGCCCGTCGTCGCCGACCACTGTCAAGCTGCGATAGCCCTGAGCGATGTCCTCGACAATGGCGCTTTGTACGCGGCTTGTGTCCTGATATTCGTCGATAAAAAGGTGCTGAAATTGCTCGCGCTGCTGTTCGCGCAGCGCCGGATGGTCGCAAAGCAGCAGCCGCCAGCCGAGCAGCAAATCGTCAAAGTCGCACAAGCCCATCTCGAGCTTGCGCAGCGTGTAGCGATCACAGACGCGGCTTAAGTCTGTAGCGATTTCCGCAAATTCCGGCGCTTGTTCAAGCAGCACCTGCAAAAGCGGTTTTTCGGCGTTTATGGACAGCGAAAACAGCGACTGCAAAAACGTCGCGCGCGGCCAGGTGCAGCCCGGCGGCAAACGGCTTTCTGAAAGGCAGCTACTTAAAAGGTCGGTGGCATCGTGGCGGTCCAAAACGACAAAGCGCGGCGACAAACCGATAAGAAAACCGTGCTGGCGCAGAACCCGCACCGCCAGATGATGAAAAGTTCCGGCCCACAGCCCGTCGATGGCGCGCGGTGCCTGAGCACTTAGCCGCGCAATCATCTGCCGCGCCGCCTGATTGGTGAAAGTGACAAGCAAAATGCGTTCGGAGGCGACGCCGTGGTGCAAAAAATAAGCGACCCGCTGCGTCAAGGCTCGAGTTTTGCCGCTGCCGGCTCCGGCCAGAACCAAAAGCGGGCCGGGCGGCGCCATGACGACGGCGCGCTGTTCCTCGGATAGATCCGCCAAGGCGGCATGAAGCGGATGGGCGGTGTGGCTCACGGGGCGGTGCTGGACGCGGCGGCAGCAGGCGGCGGCGCATCGGATGCGGTCCCGCGCAGGCGCATGAAAAGTTCGCGCACGGGCTCGGACAGCTGCACATCATCGATAGGAAAGCGCGAAATCAAAGGCAACAGCAAAGCCACCCGCTCGGACGGAGTGGTGCGTTTGTCAAAAATGGCCCGCCACTGCCCTTTGACCTTGCACAGCCCACCTGAGCCGAGCTCACCGCCGATGGCTTCGTAGGTCAGGCGGACGCCGATGCGCTTACAGATTTCCTCAAGCTCGGTCAGCACCTGAGCAATGGCCTGACGAGGCGGAACTTGAACTTCTGTACGTAAGCGTTTCGCCATGCGCGAACTTTTTTAACGAGTTTGTTGCAAGATGGGAAGCAACTTATCGGCTGCCACCCACTCGCTGATCTTCACGACGGGTTCGCTTCGTCCGTTATAGATAAGCACGGACGGCAAAACCTTCGAGTTGTACTTGTTCATCAATTGTTCGCTGCGATCGTCGCCGTCGGTGCAGTCGATCTTCAGCAGCACGAAGCGCGACAGCTCGGCGCGCACCGCCGGGTCGGCAAAGGTCTCGACTTCAAATTTTTTGCAGGGAGCACACCACTCGGCGCGAAAGTCGATAAGCAGCGGCCGATGTTCTTTTTGGGCGATGGCCACCGCTTGCGCTTCATCGACGGACCAGAAAAGTTCGTGCTTGGGAGTCAAAAGCCAAGCGATGCCGCCGTAAAAGCCCAAGGTCAAAAGCAGCACGCCGAGTGCTTTGCGCAGGGTTTTCGAAATGCCGCTGCCAAAAGACAAATGCAGCCCGCCGATGACCGCCCCGGCAATTAGCGCCGCCGCATGCAAGCCCAGAAACGACAACTGTGGACGGCCATAGACGCGCAGCGGCGAAATGATGCTGCGCAAAAAATAAAGCGCCGCCACCAGCATGACCACGCCGAAAGCGCTTTTGACCGCATCCATCCACGGGCCCGATTTCGGCAAGTTCAGCGCAAAGCCGGCGATGACGAAAAAAAGTACGCCCATGCCCAAGGCATAGACGAACAGCAACGAACCACCCAGCACCACCGACTTTTGCGTTCCGACAAATACCAAAAGCGCCGCCAGCGGCGGTCCGGTACACGGTGCCGCGACAAGGCCGGCGACAAGTCCCATCAAAAACGCTCCCGCCGCCCCCTTGCCGCCAACGCTACTCAGCCGCGTCTGCAGGCCGCTTGGCAGGGCCAGCTCGAAGCCGCCAAACATCGAAATCGACATGGCGATAAAAAACAGCGCGACCGGCAACATGACCGCTTTGCTGGCCATAAACGCGCCAAATTGCCCGCCGCCTAGGCCCACGATAACGCCCAGCGCCGAATACATGACGGCGATGCCACCGACGTAGCAAGCCGCCAAAAAAAGCGCAAAAAGGCGCGTCGTCTTTTCTTCACGAGCGCCAAAAAGCCCAACAGTAATCGGAATCAGCGGATAGACGCACGGA
This sequence comes from uncultured Myxococcales bacterium, assembly GCA_964460115.1. Taxonomy (GTDB): domain Bacteria; phylum Myxococcota_A; class Polyangia; order Palsa-1104; family JAEUJZ01; genus JAEUJZ01. Next base: position 24,968 of record CAYWPR010000022.1, on the reverse strand, counting down.
GTCAGGCTGGTAAAAACCCCGGCGATAAAAGCGACGAGGTAGGCCCAGGCAATCTGCGCGCCCCCGCCTTGCAAAAGCCGCGTCAGCTCTAGGCCAAGGTCCGTCTCGTTCATGACCTTTGGCTTATAGCATGCCTTCGCCGCGCTTACAGCGTAGAGGTGGGATCGACGTCCGCGGAAATGCGCACGCCGCGGCGGCTCTGCACGGCCGTGGTATTTAGCGCCGCCCACAGCGTCGTGCGCAGCATTTGGCTGCTTGGGGCGCGGACCATAATTTGCCAGCGCGTGCGCCCCTTCAGACGCGACAGCGGCGCCTCAGCGGGGCCTTGCGCCTGGACTGGCAAATGGAGGCGCGTAATTTCCTGGCGCAGTCTCTCGGCAACCGCCTCGGCGCTTTTGCGCACTTGCAAGGGATCCGGTCCGTCAATACGCAAAAGCCCAATGCGCATCGCCGGCGCATAACCAAGCGCCTCGCGCGCAGCCAGCTCGGCCTCGGCAAATCGAGCGTAGTCGTGCTCGACGGCGCACTGTACCGCCGGATGATCGGGATTAAAGGTTTGGATCAGCACGCGGCCGGGCCGCTCCTGTCGTCCGGCCCGGCCAGCAACCTGGGCCAGAAGCTGAAAGGTGCGCTCTCCGGCGCGAAAATCGGGCAATCCCATGCCGGTGTCGGCCAAAACCACGCCGACCAAGGTCACACCCGGAAAGTCGTGGCCTTTGGCAAGCATTTGGGTGCCTATCAGAATGTCGATTTCGCGCCGATGCATGGCCGATAAGAGCGGCCCAAGCTGCGTCGAAGTGTCGCGATCCAGACGCGCCACCCGCGCCGCGGGAAAGCGCGCGGTGATCTGCTCGACTAGCTTTTCGGTGCCTAGGCCCAGCCGAGTCACCGCAGCAGCATTACATACCGGGCAGATTTCCGTGGGCGCTTCGCTATATCCGCAGTAGTGGCAAAGCAGACGTTCGCGCGCTTTGTGCCAGGTCAGGGTCACGGCGCAGTGCCGGCACTCCAGTCGGTGGCCGCAGCTTTTGCACAAAAGAAAGGTCGCGTAGCCGCGGCGATTGAGAAAAAGCAGCGCCTGTTCTCCGGCACCTAGCGTTTCGGCCAGGGCTTTTTCCAAAGGGGACGCAAGCAGCGCCTGATCCTCGGGCAAGATGTGCTGTTTCAGATCGATGACCGTCACCTTTGGCAGCGGCAGCCCAGTCGCCCGCTTTGACAAGGTCAAAAGCGAAAGTTTGCCCCGTTGGCTGAGCGCCAGCGCTTCCAGCGAGGGAGTCGCCGACCCGAGTACCGCCACGGCACCGGCGCGCTGGGCACGCAAAAGCGCTACATCGCGGCCGTGGTAGCGCACGCCGTCCTGCTGCTTGAACGAGGCGTCGTGCTCTTCATCGACGATGACCACGCCAAGTGAGCCAAGCGGTGCAAAAAGCGCCGAACGCGGTCCAAGCGCAATGCATCCTTCTTCGCGCTGATGCAAAATGCGGCGCCAGGCATCGGCGCGCTGCCCGGGGGTCAATCCCGAATGCAGCACCGCGACTTTGGGCCCAAAGCGGGCGACAAAGCGCGCCGCCAACTGCGGGGTCAAAGCGATTTCAGGCACCAGCACCAGCGCACTTTTGCCGCGCAAAAGGGCTTCCTCTATCAGCCTTAAGTAAAGCTCGGTCTTGCCCGAACCGGTGACACCGTGCAGCAAAAACCCTTGGTAGCCTCCGGAAAGCGCCGCGAGCATCGGCGCCAAGGCATTTTGTTGCTCGACGGTAAGCTTCGGCGGCGTTGACGCCGCTTGCGTCGCATCGGCAGAAAGCGCGAAAGCCGATTCATCGTTTGCGTCGGCAAAAGGGTCGCGCTGTACGCTGCGCGGGCTCACCTCGACAAGCCCGGCCTTTTGCAATTGCTTGACCAGCGCCGGGGCCCGCGGCGACAGCTCGCGCAAATCGGACAGCGGCAGCGGCCCAAAGCGCAAAAGGTGGCGCCACAGAGCAGCCCGCGTCGCCGAGCGGCCCAAAAACCGTTCGACGGCAGCGGCAGCGGCTTCGGCTTCGTCCGTTTCCGCGGTTCGTACGCTGATCCAATTTTCTTGTTTCTGCGGCACCCTAGAACGCAGCGTCTCGTGAATTTCGACGAGTTTGGCCGACGCCAAAGACTGCAGCGTCGAAATTAGATCGCGAATAGGACGCGCCGAAAGGGCCCGTTTTAGGGCCAAAAGGCGAATGCCTTGTCGCCGCGACGTCGACGGAGGCAAGAGCAATGTGCTTAGCGCCGATAGCACCGTCTGCTGATTTGGCGTTAGCGCCGCAGCGGCCGGCGGCAATAACGGCGCTTCCAGCGCGATTTGGCGACCGAGCGCCTGACCTGGCTCGGTCAAAGCGATGGACAATTCCCGCTCGGCTTGCTGGTGCGGCGGCAGCGCCAGACGCAGCGCCTCGCCAATCGGCGCCAGATAATATTCGGCGACAAAGCGCACAAGAGACAGCAGCTCGGCGGGCAGCGGCGGTCCCTCTATAAGCTGGCGAATCGGACGCAGCCGAGTCGGCATTTTGCCGCCTGTCGCCATCGCTGTAGATTGATTCGCAATGTCTAAGACCACGCCTTCTATGGCGCTTTGTCCGCCTAGCGGCACGAGCACGCGCGTACCGCGTTCCAGCCGACCGACAAGCTCTTTAGGAATCGCATACGTGTAGGGACCCGGCACCGGTGCCAACACCGCGATTTCCGCGACAGGCTGAGCCGCGGCCAAATCCTTCGCCTCGGCGTTCGATAAGTCGCCAACGGCAGGTGCGACCGGACTATACATGCGGCGGCAACATAGCACAGAAGCGCCGCAACAAACCCCTTTGTACACGCGCACATCGGCTCGACCGGCGCGGGACGCCCTGATAATCTTTGAATGTGCCAGAAAATAGGCGAGACGCAGACCCGCGTCGCCCCGCACCGGCGGACAAAACCCTGGACAAAGACAAAGGGCTTGGCTCTTTGTTAAGCGCCGACCCGATTTCCATCGGCGATCGCAACAGCATCAGCGATTTTAGCGGAGCGCAGCAGGCGCATAGTTTAAGGCAGCTTCTTAGCCGGCAAATCCGCGAGCCGGTGAGCAGCTTCATTGGCCGCGCCGCGGAAGTCGAGCGGCTGTCGCGCATGCTGCGCTCGGCCACTGGAGCGGTAGCGACCATCACCGGAGTGCGCAACGTCGGAGGCATTGGCAAAACCGAGCTGGCGTACCGCGTCGCGGTAGAACTGCAGGCCTTGTTTCCGATTCAAGTCCTTGTGGATTTGCGCGGCCAATCCGAAGCGCCGATGCGGCCCGAGCTGGCCCTGGAACGGGTGATTCGCGTTCTTCCGGGCGGTGATACTCGGCTGCCCATCGAGCTTGAGCCGCTTATCAATCTGTATCGCTCGCTGCTTAGCGGTCAGCGCGTACTCATTGTCGCGGACGACGCGCGCGATGCCGCACAAGTACGGCCGCTGCTACCGCCGCCCGGTTGTGCACTGCTTATCACCACGCGCAACCGCATCTCCCTGCCCGGGGCGACCACGCATCATCTGCTTGAGCTTGATGCGCTGCCCAGTGCCGACGCCGCTGCCTTGTTGCGAACGCTGTATTCGCGTCTGTCTTCTATGCAAGCGGCCGAGCTGGCGGCGCGGGTCAGCAATCAGCCTTTGGCCTTGCAGATTTTGGGCAACGTACTTCGCGATGATCCGACGCGCCAATATCCCGATTTGTTTCAGCAACTAAAGGCCGAGCGCGCCCGCCTGGAGACGCTGCGTCCGGGCGAAGGCACGTCGCTGGACATGCAGGCGGCGATTGGCATGGGCTGGCGCAACATCGACCCCTGGAGTCGCAGTGCACTTGCGCAATTGACGATTTTCAACGGCGCTTTTGATCGCGAGGCCGCCGAGGCGGTAGTCACCTTGCCCGAGCATGCCTCGGCCCTGCCCGAGATCTTGCGGCGCTTGCAGCGCAGCTACCTTCTGGAGTTTGACAGCAAGAGCTACCTTTTTCAGATTCACACCCTGGTTCGCGCTTTTGCGCAGGCCCAAAGCGACACCAGCCACGAGCAACCGGCTCGGACGCGCTTTGCGCTGCACTACACCCGCGTTTTGCAAAGCTGCGAGCAGCGCTTTCGCGAGGGGCGCGAGGGCTTGCTAGAAGGATTGGCGCGCTTTGATCGCGACCGCGCGCATTTTGAGGCTGCTCAAATGTGGGCGGCCGAGCGCAGTCAGCAGGATGAAAATGCCGCCAAGCGCTGCATCGAACTGGCACTTTTGGGCCATAGCCTGCTGACTCAGCGCTTGGCGCCGCGGCTGCGGCTGCGCTGGCTAGAAGCAGCGCTAAACGCGGCCCGCCGGCTGGGCGATACAAGCAGTGAAGGGCGGCTGCTTGGCTACGTCGGCCTTGTATACCGCGACCTGGGACAAATGGGACAGGCCCTAGATTATTACAACCAGAGCTTGCAAGTTTGCCGCAAAGTTGGCGATCGCAATACCGAGGGCCATACGCTCAGCAGCCTTGGTCTGGCGCATTTGGAGATGGGACAGACGCAGCAGGCGGTTGCTTGTTTTCAGCCCAGCCTGGCCATCGCGCGCGAACTCAACGATCGCCGTGGCGAGGGCAATGCGCTTGGCAATTTGGGGCTGGCGCATTTGGAACTTGGGCAAGCCGGACAAGCCATTGCGAATTTTGAACAGGAGCTGGCCATCGCCCGGTCGCTTAGTGACATGCGTAGCGAAGGCCGGGCGCTCGGCAATTTGGGGTTGGCCCAGCGCATGAACGGTCAGCCTCAGAAAGCCATCGAGTATTACGACCAGCACTTAAAGATTGCGGTGCTCGTCGGGGACCGCCGCGGCGAAGGCAATTCGTCGTGGAATCGAGCGCTGGCCCTTTTGGCCACCGGGCGGCGCAAAGACGCCATTGCCGCGGCCGAAATCGCGCTGCGCATTCGCGAAGAATCCTGCGACCCGCGCGCCGAAAAAGTAAGAGCCGCTCTGTCGCTGTGGAAAGCCGCGACGCGCCCCGGCACCTCCAATCAGTAAATGCCAAGGAAGCCCTGGAACAGTAATATGCGCGCCGCATGGCTGAGCTGAGCGCGCAGGATTTTTGCCGTTCCGTACTTTTGCAGGGCGATTTAAACAGCAAGCTTTCGCCGCCGCGCGACCCAAGCGGTCGGCTGTTGCCGCTTTTGCCGGAGATCCCGGCGATGCGCATTGGCGCTCCGGCGCGATCTTCAGCGCTGCGGCTGCAGAAGGGGGGCCAGCGGTTGCCGGGACTTGGCGCGCTGCACGAAAAATCGGCGCGCATTGAGTGTTTGCGGCGCTTTGCGCATCACGAACTGCAAGCCATTGAGCTATTTGCCTGGGCGGTACTGCGTTTTCCGACGCTGCCCGCTTCGCTGCGGCGCGGTTTTCTGCTGATTCTGGAAGAAGAGCAAGAGCATCTGCGCCTTTATCTAAGCCGTCTTTTGGCACACGGAGCACAGTTTGAAGACGGACCGCTGTCCGACTATTTGTGGCAGCACTGTGCTCGCATCGAAGCGTCCGAGGATCCGCCTCTGGCCTTTTTGTGCGCGCTCGGGTTGACCTTTGAGCAAGCCAATCTGGACTTTGCGCTTATGTACCGCGACGCCTTTGCCGCGGCGGGAGATGAAGCGACAGCGGCCGTGCTAAAGCGAGTACACGACGACGAAATTCGCCATGTGCGACTGGCGGTGCGCTGGTTGCGGCGGCTCAAGCGCCAAGGTGAAAGCGACATTGCCGCCTATTTGCGAACCGTGCCGTTTCCGCTGACTGCGGCGCGGGCCAAAGGCCGGCGCTTTGATGTCGCGTCGCGCCGTCAGGCCGGCTTTGACGAATCCTTCATTACCTACGTTGCGCAGGCCGCGCCCTATCGTCCGCTTTTGCCCGCGGCGGCGCCTTTTTCCAGTTCGTCGGAACTATGGTTATTGCCCAATCTGGGCGCAGAAGAAAATTCGCCGGTTCCAAGCTCGGCGCGCGGTTTTCTACGCGGTCTGTACGGAGCCTGGGCGGCTCTGTTTGCGGGCCAGGCTCCGCATATGCTTCCCCCCGGTGACAGCGCCGCACAAGACGCCTGGCGGCAAGCTTTGGCGCTGTCCGCGGCGAACCAAGCGCCTGCCCTGCCCTGCCTGGCTGAAGTGGCGCCGCAAGGCGGACTTGTGGCCTGGTTGAACACAGCAAGCGCTGTTGAGACGGCCAAAGCGCATCGGCTGCCGCTAGTCGGACCGGCTCCCGAAACCGTTTTACACGTTCATGACAAGGCTTTTGCGCTGAAACAAAGCGCCGCCTTGAATCTAGTTCCCGAATGCCTGCGCGGCTTGTTTGCGGTGTTTGCAGCCAGCGATTGTTTAGAGCCAGCCCGCGCCAATGAGCGACTTTTGGCACTCGTTCGCGCTTGGCCGCAGTGGCTCGGTTCGCGATTTGTGATCAAACCGCGGCTTGGCACAAGTGGCCGCGGACGAATCTTTGGACGGCTGGAAAACGGCTTGCTGCAGCCGCCTATAGCTTCGGCCGCCTGGTTGGCATTGGCCGAGCGCGGCGGCGGCATTGTCGAACCTTGGCTGCACCGCGTCGTGGACTTATCGGTGCAACTGATGCTGCGCCCCACTCACGTGGAAATTTTGGGCACGACCACGCAGATTGTGACGCAAAGCGGGCAAATACGCGGCAACCGCGGCGTCCGCGCTGAAAATGGCGAACTATGCGCCGGCATCGACAGTGCGACCGAGGCCGCGCTGCAGCAAGCGGCCGAGCAGCTTGGCACTGCCGCCGCCGCAGAAGGCTTTTTCGGAATCGCCGGAGTGGACGCTTTTGTCTTCATCGGTCCCACGGGCTTGCCAGTGCTGCGACCCATTGTCGAGCTGAATGCTCGGTTTACCACTGGCACGGTGGCGCTCGGACTCGTACGACGCATGCCACAGGCGAAACCCGGCTCGGCCTGGGCGCTGCTATTGCAAGCACCCCGGCAGTTTTCGGCAAAATCATTGACGTTCGTTGCGGCAAAATCCGACGTCACATACATCTGCCCGCTGCCGCGCGGGCCGGCCCTTTTACAGACCGCTACGCCAAATTTATTGTCGGCAATTCTTCAAGAATTGGAAGAATGACCCGACCTTTTTTAAAAGTAGCCAGGGGTAAAATTTTTGGTAAAGCAGGTAAAGACTTTGTGGACTTTACCTGCACAAAAACCGGCCATTTACGCCCGACGGAGCGAATTAAACTACCGTCTGGCCACGAAGTCGGCAATGATGGCCGCAAACAGCTTAGGCAGCCGAAACGGTGAGAAAAAAACGCACAGTTTCAGAGGTAAAGCCCGAGAGCCTTACCCCTGCAAGCGCCTCCGTTATTTCCGATGAACAAGCTCCCGAAGGATCACTGGCCGAACTAATAGACCGCCTGCCTACTAGCCCTGGCGTCTATTTGATGAAGGACAAAAAGGCGCGCATCGTCTACGTCGGCAAGGCCGCCAATTTGCGTCAGCGGGTGCGTTCGTACTTTAGCGAATCCGGCGATACGCGCGCTTTTGTACGCCTGCTCAACCGCCTGCTTGGCGATATCGAGACGGTGGTCACCAGCAACGAGAAAGAAGCCTTGCTGCTGGAAAACAATCTGATCAAGCAGCACAAGCCCAAATTCAACGTCAAGCTCGTCGATGACAAAAACTATTTGGTGCTGCGGCTGGATCCGCGGGCGCGCTATCCGCGCCTTGAAGTTACGCGCCGTCTGAAAGACGACGGAGCCCGCTATTTTGGGCCCTACCATTCGGCGACTTCCTGCCGGCAAACGCTGCGCATCGTCAATCGGCACTTCAAACTGCGCACGTGCACGGATCAGGTGCTAAATTCGCGCCAGCGCCCGTGCTTGCAATATCAAATCAAACGCTGCGACGCCCCCTGCGTATTTCCCATTTCGACAGAAAAATATGGCGAGCAGGTTCGCGACGTTTCGTTGTTTCTAGACGGCAAAAATTCCGAATTGTGCGAACGCCTGCGCAGCCGCATGCAGATTGCTTCCGACACTTTGGAATACGAAACCGCGGCGGTGCTGCGCGATCAATTGCATGCGCTCGAGCAGACGCTGGAAGAGCAGCGGGTGGTCTCGGCGAAATTCATCGATCAGGACGTATTTGGCTATTTTCGCCAAGGGGACATTTTAGAAATCGCCGTGCTGTTTGTGCGCCAGGGCAAGCTGCTTGGACGGCGCAGCTTTCGCTTTCCCGATCAGGAATTTCCCGATGCCGAATCGATTTCAGCCTTCGTCGGGCTTTATTACGACGCCGGCAACTATCTTCCCGGCGAGGTGCTGCTGCCGCTCGCCATCGAAGATCTGGACGCCAAACGCGAATGGCTCAACGAACGCGCGGCCGAGCAACTGCAAGATCGCTCGCGCCGCCATCGCGTCGAAGTTTTGGCCCCGCAGCGCGGAGCGCGCGCCAAGCTTGTCGAACTGGCCAATAAAAATGCCGCGGTCAGCTATGCCACCCGTCGCAACAAGTCGCGCGATGCCGAAGATGCGCTGTCCAAGCTACAACGGCGGCTCGGGCTAAAGCGCTTGCCGCGCCGCATCGAATGTTTCGACATCTCGCATTTGCAGGGCACTGACACAGTCGCCTCGCGCGTGGTTTTTATCGACGGTGAGCCGGCGCGCAGCGAATACCGCACTTTTAAGGTACGCAGCGTCAACAACGACGACTTTGCGGCAATGTATGAAGTGCTGTCGCGCCGTCTGCGCCGCGCGAAATTGTCCAGCAAAGCCGATGCGCAGGCACCGGCTAGCAGCGATGCCTATTCGCCGGCGACGATGGCCGCGCGCCGCTCAGCGGCGCTTCTATCGGCGCGTGACCGTGGCGGCGCGGACGGCTATCAAGGCCCCACCTTGAACATTGAAGCGCCGCCGGTAGAATTCGCCGAAGGCGAAGCCGAAAGCGACAACGCCGAGGACAGCGCCTGGGCATTGCCCGACCTTTTGGTGGTGGACGGCGGCAAGGGCCAACTGGCCACGGCGCTGGCCGCATTCAAAGACCAGGGCATAAGCTGGGCGACAGAGCTCGATGTCATTGGCCTGGCCAAAGAGCGCACGGACAGCGGAGGAGAAGAGCATCCGGATCGCGTCTTTTTGCCTCGCACCAAAGAACCCATTCGGCTGCGTCCGAACACGGCCGAGCTTTTCGTGTTAAGCCGCATTCGCGATGAAGCGCATCGCGTTGCCGTGGGTTTTCACAAAAAGCTGCGCAGCAAACGCGTCATTCGCTCGCAGCTTGCCGATATAGGCGGCGTGGGTCCCAAGCGCCAAAGCGCGCTCTTGCGTGCACTCGGCAGCGTCCGGCGCATCCGTGAGGCCTCGCTGGACGAACTTTTGGCCGTGCCGACAATGAATCGCCGCGCCGCGGAAGCGGTGCTGGCATTTTTTCACGGCGGCGCCGACTCCAAGCCGGCCCCTCAAACGCCAAAGGCCGGCACCGTTTCCGAAAATGCGCCGCGCGATTCCGACTTGCAGGACGCCGCCGCGGCAGAGCTATTAGAATTTGCCGAGCCTGATCCGGAAGCTGCTTTGGCCGATGCCGTGGCCGAGCTCACGCAAGAGGTCGCTCGCGGTGAAGAGCTATGAACCCGCTGCTTTCTGACATTGCACCCTCGGTCATTCGCGCGATCAATGACCGCAAACGCCCTGATTCCATCGATTTGGGCATGGGACAGCCGCTTTTGCGGCCAGACCTAAAACCGCTACGCCAAGCGCTAAATTGGGTCGAGGAGCACGGCTGCCCCTATTCGCCCAATGCCGGATTTGCCGAATTGCGCGCTGCCATTGCCGGCTATTTTCGCTATCCCGGCATGGATACCGCCGAAGCCGCGTTTGTCACCATCGGTTCGCAAGAGGCGCTGTATTTGGCCATCAAATGCCTTCTTGATGCACGCACCGACGAAGCATTGGTGGTTTTGCCGGCCTTTCCAGCATATAGCAAGTTGTGCCACATGGAGGGGGTGGCGGTGCGGGAAGTGCAACTGGATCCCGATGCCGATTTTGCCGCCGATGCCGAACGCGTCCTGGCGGCTGTCGGTCCGCGCACCCGTCTGATTATTCTGGCGAGTCCGAACAATCCAAGCGCCCGCATCTGGCCCGAAGTCGAACTTTTGCGACTGGCCGAAGGGCTTTTGCGCCATAGCGCGCCGATCTATCTCTTGATCGACGAGGTCTATCGCGAACTTTACTACACGGCCGCGCCCCCGCCCTCAGCAGCCCGCTTTTATCCACGGACGCTTGTAGCCGGCAGTCTGTCCAAAAATTGCGCGCTGACCGGCTTGCGTCTGGGCTGGCTGCTTGTGCCCGAAGAAGTACGCGCGTCCATCTTGAAAGCGCATCAATTGGCGGTATCGTGCGCCGACACGCTGGCGCAACGCGCCGCCATTGCCATTTTCGAGCAGCCCGAGCGCTTAAGCGCGCACCGGGCGCATTATCTGCTACAGCAACAAAGCCTGTGCGCGACGCTTGGGCGACTTGGGCTGGACTATATCGCGCCCGAAGGAACGTTTTACTGCCTGGTTCGTCTTTCCGAAAGATGGAAACATGATTCGATGGGATTCGTGCTGACTCTGCTTGAGCGCCACAACGTCGTGGTGATTCCGGGCGCGCCGCTTGGTTGCGAAGGTTTTGTGCGCGTTACATTCGTCGCTCCGCATGATCAGATCGCGATGGGTCTAGGCCGCCTGGCCGAGCTGCTATCTTCTCCAAACAAGATGTAGTACAGTCTTCCGCCATCGCGAAGGAGACATCATGGCCCGGACCAAACGCAAACTAAAAGGGCGCGCCCGCACCCATATCAAACACGTCAAAGCAGAGCGCAAAAAGCGCCTGCGCGCAGCCGGCGGAAGGCGGACGGCCAACACCCGCTCGCGACGCCGCGCCCAGCGCCTCGCCGCCAAAGTAGCGCGCAGCTAAACAGTAGGGAAGTACATCTCGAGCCGTCCGAGCGTCCGAGGGAAGCGTCTTCCCTCGTCGCCGGGCCTGAGGCTGCGGGTTGGTTGACGCTAGGCTGTGGGGCGGCGCCAGGAACGGCGCAGGTACCAGACGTTAAAGCTCATAAAGAGCAGCAGTAGAGCGCTTAGGGGCAGCGTATAAAACTGCGTCTTTGGGGTCTCGCCGACCATCAGCAGCAATGCGTCGCTGGGTACCTTGAAATTTTCACTGACCTGCACAGCTTGTATTTGTTCCCACAAAAGCAGCGTGCTTGGATCTTTTTGCGCAACAAGCTGCCGCGGCGCGGTCGCATCGCGCGCGCCTGAACCGGCAGAGTCGCCTCCGGCAACTTCCTGCTCCATGTAACGAACCGGTTGCTGTAGCGCGTCAGGCCCCGGCAAGACTAAGCCCGCGGGCGTAAGCTGCACGGCGCCAGCGGGCACGCGATAAGGTTCGATGCGGTGCCACAGCCATATGCCCTGCGCATCAATCAGCGCCAAAACCCGCTGTCTTTCCAGGCCTTTAGGCGGCAGGCGCAGCACGTAGCCATAGCCGTCACGGGTTTCGACGCCCGGGCCGTGCGCCAGACGCAGACGTTCGACCTCGCGCCGCGCATCGGCTTCCGAAGGAAACTTGTCCTTGGACAAAAGCACGCGGACGTCATCGTCAAACAAAACATCGATCAGCAAATCCTGTTGCGCCAAAATGTGCAAAGGCTGCCCGGCTCGATCGCTAATGGTAAGCGGCGACGGCAAAGTTCCCGCAGGCAAGGCTTTCAGCTTGCTTAGATCCACAGCCTGAGAGATCTGCGTCTTTTTCCACTCGCTACGCAGCGTTTCGGCAAAGGACAAATCATCAAAGCGGCGCAGCCGGCCGCTCCAGCTATTCACAAAGGGCGGCTGTCCCTGCACCGGAGTCGCGATATAAACTCGCGAACCGGTTCCCAGAAGCCGAAAGACCTGAGTGCGCGTCCGTCCGCCTTTGGGTTCAAAGGCCAGGCCATTGCGATGATCTGGAATGCCGTGAAGGCTTAGGTGCTTTTCCAGCGCGCTTTGTAGCTGATTGTTCAAAAGCCCCTTTGTCGCATCGCCAATATCCGTCGCCACCGTCGGTTGCAGCGCATAGCGCAAATCGGCGCGCAAGCGATACAGCAAAAGCACCCCGACAATCAGCACGGCGATGGCTACGCCCGGATGGCGCCGCGGCAGCGGCACGGGCAGACGAATCAACTCGGGATCTACGGCGTCCGGCGGAATGGGAGCGCCAGGCTCAAGTGGCCCATCCGCCGGCTTGGCAGAGCCAGCGGCAGCCTCCGAAGTTGTAGGGCGAAATTCCTCGGCCATCTATTACGCGACCCTATCCGAGTGCAACGGAATTTACCAGGCTTTCTACTTCTTGCGCTTCGCAAGAAGGTCGCCGAGCGTACCCAAGCGCGCGGGAGCCTGCATGGCCATAATGGCTTTGGCGCCCGCTTCCTCTTCGCGCGCGGCTTGGGTGGCGGCCATTTCCAGGGCCAAACGGCGTTTTTCCGGATCTACGGTCTTTATGACCAAATCCAGGCGCTGGCCGACTTGCAGCGCATCTTTGGGATGACGCAGCTTGCCGCGCTGTCCCATGCCTTGCCCAAGCTCCGCGATGTGCAAAAGGCCTTCAACCCCGGGTTCTAATTCGATAAAGGCGCCAAAGCTTTCCATGCGCATCACCGTCCCCGTGACGCGGGTGCCCGACGTATAACGCGTCTCTATATCCATCCAAGGGTCGCGCTCCAGCGACTTTAGCGATAGCGAAATCTTTTCAGACTTTTTCGAGTCAGTGCCGGAACTTGGTTCCAGCTTGATGACTTGCACTTCAATTTCCTGCCCAAGGCTCAGCACATCCTGCGGATGGCGGGCGCGCTGAAAAGACAGTTCGCTGACGTGTAGCATCCCTTCGATGCCGCCAAGGTCGACAAAAGCGCCATAGTCCTTTAAGGCGATGACGCGGCCGCGCAGTACTGCTCCGACGGCAAGCTTTTTGCGCAGCTCGGCCGCGCGCTCGCGCGCTTCGACTTCCAAAAGCGAGCGCCGCGACAGCACCAGGTTCAGGCTGCGCCCCTCTTCGAAACGGGTGATCTTGAATTGCAGACGCTGGCCGACATAGCTTTGCGCGTCTTCGATATGGCGCAAGTCAAGCTGCGAGATGGGACAGAAGGCCCGCACTCCGGTCACTTGCACCTCGACACCGCCTTTGACCACCCCGGTGACCAAACCCTCGACGGGAATGTTTAGCTCAAAAGCCTGACGCAGCTCGGCAGCTCCTTGCACCTGGGCGCCACCTCGTCCGAGCATTCGGCGCAGAACCACACCGCCACCGCGCCCTTCGATTTCAACCACGCGGGCTTGCACTTCGTCGCCAACCTGTACGGTCAGTTCGCCGTCAGGACCGCGCACCTCGTCAATGGCCAAAACCCCGTCGTCCTTGCCGCCAAGATCGACAAATACGGCATCGCGGCTCATCGCCACCACTCGACCACGGACCTCAGCACCAACGGAAAGAGCCGGACGGTGCTGCGATTTCTTTTTGCTGCTGCCCTGCTGCTCGTATTCGGCAAGCAGCGCGGCAAAGTCTGACATATTGGAGGAATCTGGATTCGACATGCGTGGTCACTCTAGCTGAAAAGTGCCTGGCCCGGCAGTCCAATTCGCCCGAGCGCTACAGGTAGCGAGGCGCTAGGCGCCCGCGGTCAGGAAGCCGCGAGCAAAAGCGACACATTGCCGCCGCCCTGCGCCAGGGTTGGAATGAGCGCGTGGCGAATGGGTGTGGCAGATGGACGCGGCGTTATACATAGGCCGGGCAGCGCCGCATCGACATCGGGCTCTTGGCACTTTGTACCCGGCAAGGCCTGCGTGCAAAGGGCATAAAGCGCCGCCCCCAGACGAACTCCGGCCGAGGTCATCCATTCCCCGGTCTGGCCCAGGACCGAGGCGATGGGAATGTGCTTTTGGGCGGGGCCAAGCGCCTGGCGCAGCATTGCCGTTTCGATGGCGTCTAACGTGGTGCCGTTGCCGCTGCCGGCGATAAAATCGATGTCCGCGGGAGATATGGCGGCCTGGGCTAGACTGTCCTCGATTGCCCGCGCAGCACCGTCTACCTCGGATTCAATGCGCCAGCCGAGACGTGGACGAGTATCCCCGTGACGCCCGATGCCGGCGATGCGCGCGAGCACTCGGGCCTTGCGGACGCGAGCGGCTTCGGCGCGCTCTAGCAAAAGCAGCACCGCCCCCTCGCCCGGGCAAAAGCCCTGCCGGTGGCGATCGTAGGGCAACATCGCGCCGTTTGTCGAAAGCCCGCCAAGACAGGCATAAGCATGCAAGAGCCAAGCATCTAGTTCATCGGCACCACCGGCGAGAACTGCATCCAGGCGGCCACAAGAAAGCAGATCGCAGGCGCTGGCCACTGCTTCGACAAACGATAGATCGCGATGATTGACGGTGAGATTCGGACCGTAAAGCCCAAGCTCCATGGCCACGAGCGCCGATGCAGCATTCATCACGGTATAGGGAAACAGCGCCGGCGAGGCCGTTCCCAATCCGTCTTTTAGGTACTGGACCGTAAATTCCAGCGTCGATTCCAAAGCGCCAAGGCCTGTGCCCAGGACCACTCCGATGCGCTCGCGTCCATAGTGTTCAATCACCGAGCCTGGGCTTGGCACCAACACCGACCCGGAAGACGATTCGGCCAGAGTGCTCGAGTCAAAGCCCAGGGCTTGCTGCGCGGCGACCACGCAGAACTGTCCAAGGCGCGGCATGCGACGCCGCCGGCTGGCGTCTATAGCTGCCGTCGCGCCAAAATCACCGACGCGCGCCAGGGTTGGGCCGTCGTTATGCGCTGACCACAAATCGGCCGGTAACCATTTGCGAAGCGCCGGTTCTGGACCGATGGCGCTTTTTCCGCTGCGCAAAGCCGCAAAAAAAGCCTCCATGGAGGCACCAATCGGCGTGACCATTCCCAGCCCCGTGATGACCACCTCGGCCCTCTTAACGGCGCTAAACATGGCGCTATTTGCTATCATGATTGGTATGTGCCGAACGAAAAAACTGCTGGGCCTCCCTTTTCGCCGAATGCTCCTGCTCATTGGCCTGCTGGCTTTCTTTGTGTCCTCGAAGCGGGCGGAAGCCCGATTGCTTGAAATTTACGCCGACGGATATCTAGGCGGTATGTATGGGACAGAACCCAAGTTCAATTCCCGTGTCACTCCGCAAGGAACGGACTTCTTCCACGATCAAAGCGGCGGACTTTTGGGATTGCGAGCCGGTGTCGAAGTTCTGTACACCGACATCTACCTACAGTTCGATCAGTTCATGACTCCGCGAGGGTTTTCCGGCTCGACGCTGCAGGCCATGGTCGGTTGGGATTTCGGATTGGGCTCGGGTGATTGGACCGGAACCTTGGGCGGCTATGGCGGACTCGTTTTCGGCTTTCCCTACACTCCGCATCCACCGATAGATAATGACCAAATCGCAACCATTGGCGTGGCGCTTGAAGGCCAAGGCGGCGCTGAGTACAACGTCAACCGCTTTCTGGCCGTGCAAATGATCGCCACGCTTGGTTATCATTATATGTTCGCCGGCGCCCATCCCGTTCTGTTCAACGAATCGGGCATGTCGGCATCGACGCAGACGCATGGCTTTCATTTGATGCTGAAAGCCGGCATTCGCTTTCACATCGGCCTATAACGGCTCCGGACAAGTCGCCGACGCTGCCGCGCGACTTTAGAAATCCTCGAAGAATCGTTCAAAATCAAAAATAGCCTAGCGAAGACGCCGAAAGCGGATGGCAAAAAATCCGTCAGCATCGTCGCGATGCGGCAGCGTGCGCAGCGGCCAGCCATACTTTGTCCAGGGCAGCGCATCGGCGGGCGGCAGCGGAACAAAATCGGAATGCGCGCGCAAAAAGGCCGCCGCTTGCTCGGGCCCTTCGGCGCTTAGCAGGCTGCACACGGCATACACCAGCACGCCGCCGGGTTTCACATGGGGGGCGAGGTTTTCTAACAATTGGCGCTGCACGTCTTTTAGCTCTTGCACCTGATTTTGCGTCAAACGCTGACGTGCTTCGGGGTGACGGCGCAAAACTCCGACACCGCTGCAGGGCGCATCCAGCAGCACTGCGGCATAACTTTTGCGTAGACGGCTTTGCAAGGCTTCGCGATTCAACAGGTCGACGTCCAGGGTAGTGACCTGTTGGCACCCGAGCCGATGGATGTGATCGCGGCACAAATCCAGTTTGCGCACCGACTGATCCACGGCATCGATAGGATGTCGATTTTGAGTCAGCGCCGAAAGATGGGTGGTCTTTCCGCCAATGCCACAGCAGGCGTCTAAAAACGCCCCTTCCGGCAGAATCAAAGCACCTTCGGCGGTGTCGGCCAATAGCAACCGAGCGACAAGTTGCGCTCCAAGGTCTTGTGCCGTAAACCAGCCATTTCCGTAAGCAGCTCCGCCAAATGGATAGCCGCTGCTCAGCCGCAGGGCTTCCGGAAGTCCGGGGACTGCCTGGCCATCCGCAAGATCGGCATCCTCGCGGGTCAGCGCCAAAAGCGCCTCGCTTCGCGTTCCGCGCAGCAAATTGAGGCGTAACCACAGCGCCGCAGGCGCTTCAAAGGCCGCGCAGAGCGCCA
This sequence comes from uncultured Myxococcales bacterium, assembly GCA_964460115.1. Classification (GTDB taxonomy): domain Bacteria; phylum Myxococcota_A; class Polyangia; order Palsa-1104; family JAEUJZ01; genus JAEUJZ01. The sequence continues at coordinate 8,350 of CAYWPR010000022.1, read as the reverse complement.
CGGTTTGTTCGCGTCCGTTTTGCGCCAAAAGATCGGCGACCAAAAACGGCGGCAAGCCATGCTGCTCGGCAAGCGCCGCGACAAATTGCCCATCGGAGGCTTTTGGACCAGGCAATGGCGGCAGCGGTGACTCGCCTTCGCGGGCCAAACGGCGCAGCAGCGCATTGACAAAGCCCGCCAAACCCGGTCCACGCAGCCGACGCACCACATCGACCACTTGGTCTACAACCAGCGGCGGCGGCACTTTCATAAACAAGATTTGATAGGCGCCAAGCCGCAGAAGCGTTCGCACTTGCGGATCGATGCGCGCAAGGCCGCGCGGCGCAAGAGCACAAAGCGCGCGATCCAGCCGCGTCTGGCGGCGCAAGCTGCCGTAGACTAGCTCCGTACACAAAGCACGGCCTTTGTCCTTATCACCGCATTGCGTGCGCGTAAGCTCGCCCGATAGGGCAAGCGCCGCATAGGCGCCTCCCTCGACGCGCACAAGCACGCGCCGTGCTACCTCCAGCGCATTGTCTTGCCGCATCGGAAAACGCCGAAATTAATGCTGTACGGGGGTTGCAGGCGCTTGCTGAGGAGATGGGGCCGCAGGAGCTTGCTGCGCCGGGGCACCATGGGCCGCAGGGGCCTGTTGTGTCGGGGCACCGTGGGCCGCAGGAGCTTGCTGTGTCGGAGCTGCCGGCGCGGCGGAGGCCGGTGCGGCCGGGGCTTGCTGCGTCGGGGCGCCATGGGCTGCCGGCGCGGGCGCTTGTACGGCTGAGGTCCCTGAGGCCGCGGGCGCTTGTGCCGGTGCGGCAGGCGCGGGTGCGACAGGCATCGGCAGCGGCTTGGCGGTGGCCATTTTGAAGTAGACTCGATCCTTTATCGGATCGATTGCGCCGCGCGTTCCTAAGTCGATCAAGGTCGGCGTAAAAAAGATGCTAACGAACATCAAGCTGCTAATCAGGATGATGAGGTTGAGCTTGTTGTCGTAGCGCAGATGCATAAAGTACAGGGCCACGAGCGAACCCTTGACGGTCGCCACAAGTAGCGCCACAAAGGTATTGGCGGTACCAAAGTCGAACCGCGATACGGCGACGGTGAAGGCGGTTAGTAGGACCAGTGCGGCCCAAACGCCCAGATACACCGAAAGCGGCAACACGTGCGGCTCATCTCCATGGCCGTGCTCGTCATGAGCATGCTGCCCTGGCTCGGAATGTATATTTGCCTGCGTCATCGTGAAGGTCCTTGTATCCTGCGTTATCCGACAAGATAGAGCAGCGGAAACAGGTAGATCCAAATCAGATCGACCAAGTGCCAGTACAAGCCGACAAGCTCCACCGGAAAGAAGTAACGCGAGTGGAAATCGCCACGCAGCGTTCGTACGAGCACCCAAGTAATTGCGGCCATTCCGATGATGACGTGCAGACCGTGGAGACCCGTCATCAGGAAGTAGATGCCGAAGAATATGTGCGGGCTCTCGACATGCAAGAGCTCCGGTCCCTTGTAGTGGTAATACATCCCCGGGAGCAGACCGAGGTGAAACTTGTGGCTGTACTCGAAGTACTTGACCACCAAGAATGCTCCGGCGCACAAAAGGGTGATCAGCAGAAATCCGATGCTGGCCATGCGCTTATTGAGCTGCGCCGAGCGCACTCCTAGCGCCATGGTCAGCGAGGAAAAAATAAGGACCATGGTGTTCAGGCCGCCCAGCTTCCAATCGAGCATATGGTGCGCAGCCTTAAACATCTCGCTGTGCGTGCTTCGATAGGCGGCATAGGCCATGAACAGGCCGGAAAAGAGCAGGATCTCAGTGGCTAAAAAGATCCACATTCCCAGCTTGCCCGCCTCGGCCTCGGCATGGGCAGACGGGAAGTGGTGTGCATGGTGGTGTTCGCGAACCGGCTTATTCATGGTGGCTGTGCTCATGTTCTCCTCAGCGCCAGCTCAATTCCGATCGTAGGGGCCGGCGGTGACGACCGGCTGCTCAGGAAAGTTTTCCAGCGGCGGCGGCGAAGTAGTTTTCCATTCGAGCGTAGTGGCATCCCAGGGATTGGCAGAAGCATTCATCGGCCGACGTAGCGAGCCAAACAGGCAGATCGCCGACAAGAAGAAGCCAAATCCAAGCACATAGGCGCCAACGGAAGAGAAAGCGTGCAGCGGCTGGTATTGATCCAGGTAGTTATAGTAGCGACGCGGCATGCCCTGTGCGCCCAGGACAAACTGGGTCAAAAAGGTCATGTTGAAGCCAATAAAGGCCACTGTGCAACCGATCTTGGCCAGCGTCTCATTGTACATACGCCCGGTGAACTTGGGCCACCAGTAGTGCAAGCCGCCCAGAAACGCGAACATCGTGCCGCCCATCATCACGAAGTGAAAATGCGCGACGACGAAGTAAGTGTCATGCAAGTGCACGTCGACGGAAATCATTGCCAGGTACAGACCGGTCAAGCCGCCCACGGTAAACAAGTACAAAAAGCCGATTGCGTACCACATCGGTGACGATAGGACGATCGCTCCTTTGTACATGGTCGCCACCCAGTTCAGAACTTTGACGGCGGTCGGAATGGCAACAAGGAAGGTCAGAAACGAGAAGATCATGCCGGCGACTTCGGACTGTCCGGCCACGAACATATGATGTCCCCACACCAGAAAGCCGATGATGGCGATGGCAATCGAGGACATGGCGATGGCGCGGTAGCCGAAGATGGCTTTGCGCGAGAAGGTACTGATGAGGTCACTGACCACGCCAAAACCTGGCACGATCATGATGTAGACAGCGGGATGGCTGTAAAACCAGAAGAAGTGTTGAAACAGCACCGGATCGCCGCCCATCGCCGAATCGAAGATGCCGATTTTGAGCACGCGCTCGGCAATCAGCAAAAGCAGGGTGATGCCGATGACCGGCGTGGCCAGAATCTGAATGACGCTCGTCGCATAAAGGGCCCAGACAAAAAGCGGCATGCGAAAAAAGGTCATGCCCGGGGCGCGCAGCGAGTGAACGGTGGCGATAAAGTTCAGGCCGGTGAAAATCGATGAGAAGCCCAGAATAAATACCGCCAGAGTCATCGAAATGACGCTGGTCTGGGTGGTGCTGGAGTACGGCGTATAAAACGTCCAGCCAGTGTCTACGGCACCCGAGATCATCGAGTACAGCGCGAAGACGGCGCCGGTCATATACAGGTAGAAGCTAAGCAGGTTGATGCGCGGAAAGGCCACATCCTTGGCGCCAAGCTGCAGCGGCAAAATGATGTTGCCAAGCGAAGCGGGAATCGACGGAATGATGACCATGAACACCATGACCGCGCCGTGCAGAGTGAACAGGCGGTTATAGGTGTTGGCATCGACGATGGTTTGTCCGGGCGAGAGCAGCTCGGTACGAACCAAGAGCGCAAAGATTCCGCCGAGCAAAAATGCCAGCAGCACAAAGCCCAGGTACATAAGGCCAATGCGCTTGTGATCGAGTGTAAACAGCCACGACGAAAGTCCGCGCGCGGCCTGATAGAAGTTTTGGGGCTGAGATCTGTCGTTCGACGTTGGGCTTATCTGGGTCATGGTCGAACCTCGCTTACTTCAAAGTCTTGATGTAGGCGATGAGATCGCCGATTTCTTGATCTGAGAGCACGCCTTTGAACGTCGGCATGGTTCCGGCGGGGAACGACGCTACGGTTTTGGCGTTGGGCATCTCGATGGACTCACGGATGTAATTCTCATCGACGGTGATAGTTGCTCCGTCGGACAATTTTTCGCTGCGACCAAAGGCCTGAAAGAGGCGCGGACCAATGATCGGCTGAGCCTGTTCAGACTCGGATTTGACGGCATGGCAGGCCGTACAGCCACCCTTGCCTTCGAAAATCCGCTTGCCGCGCTGTTCGGGCGGCGCGTTCGGATCGCCTTGATGCTGTTTCAACCAGGTCTCATAGGCCGCCGGTTGAAGCACATGCACCTTGGCCAACATGGCCGAGTGATCCGTACCGCAATATTCCGTACAGAACACCTGCTGCGGACCTAGCTGCGTCGCCTGAAACCACAGCGTGGTGTAGCGGTTGGGAATGACGTCCATCTTGGTGCGGAAAGTCGGCACAAAGAAACTGTGCAGCACATCGCGCGAGGTCATAATCAGCTTGACCGGCTTGCCGATGGGAACCGCAAATTCCTTCGAGCTAGTAGCGCCGTTGTCGTATTCGAAGTTCCAGACCCATTTCTGGCCGATCACTCGAATCTCCATCGCGTCTTTGGGCGCGATGATCATGTCCAGGTAGTTCTTAAAACCCCAGACAAACAGTCCGATGACCACAAATAGGGGTACCACGCTCCAGGCGACTTCGACCACCGTATTGTGCGTGATGTCCGCAGCCTTGTGACCGGGGCCGCGATAGCGGTACTTAAAGATAAAGTACGTCATTGCGCCCATGATCAGCACAAAGCAAAAGACGCACAGGTAGGTCACCGCGTAGTACAGTACGTCGTAACTAGGCGCCAGCGTCGATGCCTGGGGCGGCAACATGAACGAGGAGGAGTTCGGGTCCATCATCCACTCACCGAAGCGCGGCGCTCACGGCGGCGCGCGGACAGAAGAAAAATTCCCAGAAACACGACCGTCAAAAGCCCACCGATACGCATCACTCCCATCGGAGTCAAGCCGTAGCGGCGAGTCTGAGGATCGTAGTGGTAACAGAACAGTAGGAGCTTATCGATCGGCGAACCAATGGCTCCCTTCGAAGCTTCGACCAGTGCCAGACGCAGGTCGCGGGCCGAAAATACGATGCCGTACAAAGTACGCGACAGACGGCCCGAAGGAGTCAAAACGAAGATTCCCGCGGCATGCGCATACTGGTTGCTATCGGCGTCGTAACGATAGCGAAAGCCAACTGCATCGGCGACGGCCCGCGCCGCCTGCTCGGTGCCGGTCAGAAACGGCCAGGCAGTGGTCTTGCGACCAAGGCTTAGCAGATAAGCATCGCGCTTGCTTTGCGCGATTTCGGGCTTTTCACGCGGGTCGATCGATACCGACACTACGTCGAATTCCTGACCGACCGAAAATTCCAGACGACGCATCCCATCGACAAGCCCGTTTAGGACCAGCGAGCACAGCGTGGGACAGCCGTAGTAATTGAGAACCAAAATCACCGGCCGCTTGGCGCCAAAATAGTCGCCAAGCTTTACGGCATTGCCATTGTGATCGACAAAGGAGGTATGAAGCGGTAGCTGCGCCCCGAGACGCTCTTCGATTTCAATGCCGCGCAATTCCGGCGGCACGGCTTGTTCTGCCTGCGCCACGCCATAAAGCGCAAGCACAGCCAAAAAGCCAGCAAAGAGCATCGCGGTCGGGGACATCATTTGCGCGCGTCCTCTACCACTTTTTGCATGGCCACGTCGATCGGTATGTGCACGATCTGCTTGTCCTTATCGACATAGCCGTAGGTTGTCAGGCGCTCGGTTTCCATTTCGCGCAACTTGACGAGCTCCAAAGAGCCCCCAGGCGGCTGCATCTCTGCCGACCGATGGTCGATGATGCGATAAAATAGCGGCGGAATCGCAATCGCCGCCCCGAAAAAGACGAGCCCTGTCAGCAGCACAAAGCCCAGGATGCCCGAATTGGGAAGGCTCGATTCCTCAACCCGTACATCGCCGTGGCCATCGCCTGCGCCATGGCCGTGATCGTTCACGTGCTCAGCCATTGTCATACTCCAGCGATGCCGGAAGAAGCGGATCTTTGATGGGAATCAGGGGAGCCGCTCCCAGCCGGGTGAACAAGAATCCGAGCGCCACGCCGACCATTCCGACTAGCGCCGTGATATCGCGGAAGTGTACCTGCATTTCGCTCTGGCGCTTAAGTGGCATCACGATCCAGAACAGGTCCACGTAGTGCATGACGATGAGCAGTAGCGACACGGCACAGATGGCGACCCGATTGCGCTTGGGATGGCGCGACAAAATGGCGAAGAAGGGAATCACGAAGTGCAAGAAGATGAGGGCCACCGTCAGGCTGCTCCAGCCGTTTTCCCAGTGCAGGCGGAACCAGTGCGTTTCTTCCGGAATGTTGCTGTACCAAATCAGGAAGAACTGCGAGAAGGCGATATAAGCCCAAAAGACGATGAAGCCAAACATCAGCTTGCCAAGGTCGTGAAAGTGCTCTTGGTTGATGACGTTTTTGAGGTAGCCGGATTTCTGCAGCAGCACGGCGCTGACCGTAATCGCTGCCAAGGCTGTTAAGAAACTCCCAGCAAAGGTGTAAACCCCGAAGATGGTAGATGCCCAGGTCGGATCAACCGACATCAGCCAATCCACACCGGCAAACGAGATCGACAGGCCAAACAGAATGACCGCAAACGGACTGAGCTTGCGCAGCCCCAGGATAATGTGCGGATCACCCGTCCGATCGAGTTCGAGCGAACGCCTATAAGCCACCGTACCCAGAATCGCCCAGGTCAAAAGGTAGACGACGGCGCGGGCCAAAAAGAACTCGACGTTCAGATAGCCCACCTTGGCCTGTACGTCTGGTGGCAAATGTCCGCCACCTGCCCAGTTCGGATACAGGTCGCGAATGCCCCAGGCGATTGGTACAAACAGAATGGCCACAAGCGGCAATAGCGAAGCGAGATTTTCTGCCAAGCGCCGCACGGCGACGCTCCAGAACGCGCCGACGAGGTACTGCAAGAACGTGAAAAACAAGCTGCCGGCGGCGATGGTGGCAATGAACATGAATGCCACCAGATAGGATGTCAGAGCATCGGCCCGCTCAGTAGGGTTGAAAAACCCTAACGCAGTGGCCCCTAGCCCGAGAATCCCGATGACGCCAAAAACCGCGGCCATACGGTTGGCGTTTCCGCGCGGCATTTCCAGCCGCGCGCCTTCGAGTATGCGTTCGGTGGCGATCATTTCAGGTTGTTCCTCTGGCTTTCAGGGACGTCGGCCAGTGCAGCATGCTGGCTGCGCTGCAAAGCCCGTACATACGCGACGATGGCCCAGCGGTCGCTCACCGGCACTTGATAGGAATAGGCCGGCATGGTGCGCACGCCATTTGTGATCGTGTCGAAAAGCTGACCGATCGGCATATTCATCACGCGGTCTTCGAAATAGGAAGTCGGCTGCCAGCGTCCAGTCTTGTTGGCGCGATGAATGACGGTTCCGTGTCCGCTGCCGGTACGGTCGTGGCAAGGAGCGCAGTAAATATTGAAGCGCTCCTGTCCACGCAGCAAAAACTCCGTGCTGACCGCAACCTCGGCGGGCCATTCGGCAACAAAGCCGCCGTTCTCATCCTTGCCGGTACGATACGGACCAGGCTCCACCGGAGCATTTACCGGAATCGTCCCTTCAACGGACGGGCGCATGGCGCGGCCATCTGGGAAAAAGGTGTTCTCGCGCTGCGCCTTGCCTTTGTCCTGCGTAAACATTTGGCGCTGCCAGTGAAGCGGCGGCTCGGACGAAGGGCTTCCTCGGCAGCCGGAAAGACCCAGCACCAAAAGCGAACCCGCTGCCGAGAAGTAGAGCCATCTTGTCATGCTGGAAATACTCATGGGCCTACGTCTCCGAGATATCCTTGACGATGGAGATCTCCTGGCCGCCGGCTTTTTCCAGCACGGCGCGGGCCTTGGCTTCATCCCATCGTGGATCGCTTATTTCGATGGATAGAAAGAATCCATCGTCTGAGAAACGCGCAAAGCGCGGGTGCGTAAACAGCGGGTGATAAGGCCGCGGCAGCATGCACATCGCCAGCAGCGTCAAGACGGTCGTAAACGCTGATAAAAGCACGGTCAACTCAAATCCGATGGGCACGTAAGCCTGGTACGAGACGTACGGCTTGCCGCCAATTCGAAACGCGTAGTCGACGCCGTTCATCCACCACTGCAAAAGAACTGCGCTAGCCGTTCCGGTGAGGCCTCCGCAAAGCACCACCCAGGGCAGCTTGGTGGGCGACAGCCCCATGGCGCGATCCATTCCATGGATCGGAAACGGTGTGTGCGTATCGATGCGAGTGAAGCCAGCCGCGCGTACCATCCTCACCGCGTTAAGCAGATCGTGCGGTGAATCGTATTCTGCGACCAGCCCAAACACCTTGGCGGGACGCAAAGCATCTGCGTCATCGCTATGCATAGGAATCACGGACGACATCAGTGATTCTCCTTCTTGGTGGCTAAGCCGTGCGCATGCGGATCACCGTGTGGCGAGGCGCCTTTGACCTCGGCGATGGCGATCATCGGCAAAAAGCGCAGGAAGAGCAGGAAGAACGTGAAGAACAGCCCGAGTGTTCCTAAGTATGTCGACACGTCAAACAGCGTCGGACGGAAGTAACCCCAAGCGGCCGGCAGAAAATCGCGGTGCAGCGAGGTCACGATGATGACGAAGCGCTCGAACCACATGCCGATGT
>CAYWPR010000021.1:0-80408 GCA_964460115.1 uncultured Myxococcales bacterium | reverse complement strand
TCGCGATGTCCTTGAGCATTTCCTTGCGACGATCGCCAAAGCCCGGGGCCTTGACGGCGCAGGCCGCCAAAGTGCCGCGCAGCTTGTTGACCACCAAGGTGGCCAGAGCTTCGCCGTCTACATCCTCTGCCAGAATCAAAAGCGGCTTGCCAGCGCGAGCAATCTGCTCAAGCAGCGGAATCAGATCCTTCATCACCGAGATTTTCTTCTCGCTGATCAGGATGTAGGGATCTTCCAGCGACACTTCCATGCGGTCGCTGTCGGTCACAAAGTAGGGCGAGGTGTAACCGCGGTCGAACTGCATGCCCTCAACGACATTGAGGGTGGTCTCCATCGCTTTGGCTTCTTCGACGGTGATCACGCCGTCCTTGCCGACCTTTTCCATGGCGTCGGCAATGAGCTTGCCAATGACTTCATCGCCGTTGGCGCTTATCGTCCCGACTTGAGTGATTTCTTTGTGACCCTTGGTGGGCTTGGACTGCCCTTTGAGGTGCTCGATGATGCTGCCGACGGCGGCATCAATTCCGCGCTTGATCTCCATCGGGTTGTGCCCGGCAGAGACCATCTTGACGCCCTCGCGGAAGATGGCTTGCGCCAAAACGGTGGCAGTGGTGGTGCCGTCGCCGGCGATGTCGCTCGTCTTGCTGGCGACTTCTTTTACCATCTGCGCGCCCATGTTGTTGAACTTGTCTTCGATCTCAACTTCCTTGGCCACAGTGACGCCGTCTTTGGTGACGGTCGGCGAGCCCCAGGACTTCTCGATCACGACATTGCGGCCACGCGGTCCAAGGGTCACTTTGACCGCATCGGCCAGGGTATTTACGCCAATAAGCAGGCGCGCACGCGCTGATTCATCGAACAGGATTTCTTTGGCAGCCATCGAAAATCTCCTCTGTAAGGCTTCTCAACTGAACTTGGGTTCGGCAATACTCGTAAAGCAAAGGGCGAGATGCTTAGCCTTCGATGACGGCCAGAATCTCGTCCTCACGCAGGATTAGGTTCTCGACGCCGTCCACCTTGATCTCCGACCCGGAATACTTTCCAAACATCACGCGGTCGCCTACTTTAAGATCAAGCGCCCGGACCTGGCCGCCATCCAGCAGCTTGCCGGTGCCCACCGCAACCACTTCGCCCTGAACTGGCTTTTCTTTGGCGCTATCAGGGATGATGATGCCGCCCTTGGTGACTTGCTCCTCGGGCAAGCGTTTGACAATCACGCGATCATGAAGCGGTCGGATCTTGGTGCCCTTCATCGGTCTGCTCTCCTTCTGCTACGGCAGTTCTTGGGACGGTCGCATTCGCCGAAACGCTCGCTTCCTCTGCAGTTTGCACAAAAGACGTAGCCTCCGGCGATTTGGCAACATTTCAAAACTAATGAATTTGCGGTTGTTGTTAGCACTCCATTTGGGGGAGTGCTAGCGCGGCGTAGTTTAAGTACGCCTTAGCGCTGCGCAAGAGGTTTTTTTCATGAGCAGGCGGTTTCCAAATGCCGCGAATCAGCCGCTTTGCGCGAGAATTTTCCGTTTCACCTCGCTCGCGCTGGCCCTGCATTCATGCTGGCGAAGCGCCAATAGGAGTTCGCTGCGTCGAGGGTATATTTGTTATATTTGATACTAATTTTTCATCAGAAAATTCGATGTACAGCAGTTACGCCTTTCCGTGCATTTTTGAGCGACCAAAGCGGCTTTTGACAAAGGAAAAAAGGGCCAGGCGCACCGGCTGGTTCCTGGGGCTGACACTGCTTGTGCTGGCCGTCGCCGATCTGGCTTTTGCCAAGCCGCCGCCCAAAGCCGCGGCCAAAGCTGCGGCCACAGCCAAAGATAAAGCCAAATCCAATCTGCCCGAGCTTTACTGCCCGATTCGCCGCGTTGCTGCTGGAACCGACGGAAAAGCCATCATCGAGCTCGGCCGCGGCGCCGATCACGGCCTTTCTGTGGGGGGCGTCGGAGATTTATTCGGCGCGGCCGATACCGGCACCGGCGTCGGCCGCTGGCTCGGCAAAGTGGATTTGATCTCTGTCGATGCCAAAAGCGCGCGCGGAGTGCCTCGCGATTACGTTTCGGTGCGCGAGATTGAAGTGGGCAGTCAAATCGTCTTTCGCATTACGCCGCGCCCACGCTGGTACAAAGGCGTTCTGTGGGATCTGGCGGCGCTCGGCATCATTTTTCTGGACAACTATCGCGAACCGCTGGCCCCGGCCGATGCCATTTTGACGGCAAGCGATGCCGCGGTTGAGAAAAAAGCCCTGGCGGCGATGGTCGAGGCCGGTCACGAAGTCGTCGAATTCACACTGACGATGAAAGACAAGGTCAGCCACGGGCGCCAAAAAGGCAAGCTCTTGCCGCAGATTCTGCAAAACGCGACGACGGAAGATTATTTATTGTTTTTACGCTTCGTCGCTGATTATCCGGGCAAGTACATCGGACATGACTGGAAAATTAGCGAGACCTTTGCCACCTGGATCATCAATGACATGCCGCTTGGCCTCTTTGACGAGTTCGCCGAGCTTTTGGCCACCGAGCAGCTCGGACGCACCGAGGTTCTGCAGCCTGCCGAAGTCGAGACGCTGCGGCGCACCCTGCGCAAAGCCCGTTTGACCGACACTGTACGGCCGGCCACGTTAAAAGATTCGCCGGTGCAGGCGCTTTTGACGCTGCTGTCGCGCTTGCGCGATGCCCATCAGGGGGGCGGAACCTTGGGCGCCAAGCTCGACGAAATGCGCGCGCGCGTCTTTTTTAAAGTCGGCGCCCCCAAGGAAGCGGCCGAGGCCTATCGCCAGTCCGCGGCTGGCTATGCGCAAGCGGGCGACCTTTTCTCAAGCTGGAGCAAGCGCTATCACGCCGCGCAGCGTTATCAGGACTTGAAAAAGGGCGACGAAGTACTGGTCGAGTACGAAACCGTGCGCGCCGCTGTCGCAAAACGCCTTGCCGAGACGCAGGATCTGGAGCTGGTCGTTCGCTACTGCGGCGCCGAAAACAGCATTTTTCGCATGGGCGTCGAAACCCTTTTGGAACGCGGTCAGTATCAGCGCATCGTTTCCGACTTAGAGCCCTTTGTCAGGCGCTGCACCGACGCTGCAAAATTGCCGCATGCCGAGGCGCTGATCATTCCCAAGGAACATGAACTGCTTGAGTACGTCGCGCGCGCCGAAGCCAAGCTTGGGCACTATGCCGCGGCCGATGCTCTTTATGAGCGCTTGCGCGCCGTCGTCCCGGCGGGCAGCTTGCGCTTGGCGCGCATGCAAATCGACATCGCCGCCACGGAGTACGTTCGTACGAATTACCAAAAGGCCCGCGATATCTATTTTGAAGCAGCCGGCTCTGCCAAACAGGCCAAATCTCCCGGCGAGATGGCGCGGGCGCTGGCCGGTGCAGCTCGCTGCGAGTGGAATTTGGGGCGCAAAAAAGAAGCCCTGGCCGTTCACGCCCAAGGCATGAAGCTGCGCGAATCGACGGGCGATCGCGGCGGTATCGCCTGGCAGCGTCTGGAGCTGGCCCGCCTGCAAGTGCTGATGGGCGACCGTGAGCAGGCGGAAAAAGAGTATCGCGCGGTGCTGGCCCTGCGCGTCGAGCTGCACGATTCCGCGGGCCAAGCCGAGGCGCATGCCAAACTTGGCGAACTGGCTTGCGACTTGTCGCGTCCCGTCCCCTGCGCGACCGAGTATGAAGCGGCGCGGGCACTGTACGCCACACTCGGTCGCTTGCCCGACGAAGCCAGCGCCCTAGAGGGCCTTGGTCGGTCTAAGCTTATCGCCAAAGACTGGATTGGGGCCACTCAGTACATCCGCCAGTCGGTCGATCGCTTTACAAAAATGGGCGACACCGTCGGACAAGCCACTTCGCTAAACTGGCTTGCTGGCGTTTTTGGCTTTGCCGGCGACCGCAGGGCCTCAAATGAAGCCTATGGCCAGGTTCTGAGCATTGCCAAGGACAACCCCGGATTGCGCATCGAAGCGCTGGCCGGGCAATCAAGCAATGCGCTTGACGACGGCGCACTCGAGCAAGCCACGCAGAAGCTAGACGAAGCCTTTGCGCTTTTGGCCAAAAACCCCGATCCCGACCGGCAAATGCGCCTATTGGCCGTTCGCAGCGCTGTGGCCGCACGTCGCGCCGACTACGAACGGGCGCTCGGCGACGTCGATGCCGAGCTGGCTTTGGCCCGCCAGATCGGCAGCCGCCCTTGGGAAGCGGGAGCACTGCAGACTCGGGCCAGCCTGCTGGCTAGCCTTGGGCGCTTAAGCGAAGCCAAAAAGACGGCCGAGGAAGCCCTGCCGCTGACCGAAAAAAACGGCGATCTGGTGGCCAAAGCCTGGCTGAAAAGCACGCTGGCCGGCATCGCCGGTTCGTTTGGCGATTTGCGCGAATCGATGCGTCTTTACGAAGAGGGCGCAAAGCACATGCATGAGGCCGGTTACGTCTTTGGCGAATCGGCGATGCGCTTTAACCGTTCGCTGCGGCTCGTCGCTTTGCGCGATTTTGACGGCGCGCTTTCGGAAAATCGCGCGGTCGCAGAGCTTTCGACGCGAGGCGGTTCAACCGTCGAGCTGGAAATTGCGCTGGCAGCCGAGCGCGGACAGATTTTTTATTTTCAGGATCATCTCAGCGAAGCGGAGACGGCGCTGCGCGAAGCCTTGGCCCGCGCCCGAGCCGCCTCGCCCGACCGCGTGCCGGAAATCCTGGGCGATTTGGCGCAAGTGCAAGCCAAGCAAAAAGATTTTGCGGCGGCGCTCGGCACGCTGGATGAAGCGGTGCGCATTGAACAAAGTCGTTCCGGCAAGCCTTTTTATGCATTGGCGGCGCTCGGCAAAACGCAGGCGCTGGCCGGCGATGACGCGCTGGCTGAAAAGACGCTTGGCGAAGTCATCTCGCGCGCCGAATCGCACGGCGGAGTGCTGCCCTGGGAATCTCTTTATTACCTGGGCCTAGCGCACTCGCGCCGCGGCAAGCCGCAAGAAGCACGCACGACGCTAGAGCGTGCGGTCAAAGAAATCGAACGCGGCGAAGTGGTTCTGGCCGACGATCAAGCGCGGGCGCAGTATCGCTCGGACAAAGTTGATGTCTACCGCCTGCTCATCAAGCTGCTTTTGGCCAATGGGCGGGTCGAGGACGGCCTGCGCTACCTCGAACGCGCCAAAGCCGCGGAAATCAACGACATCGCGCGCCGCGCGGGCGGCGCCACGGGCGAGGAAGCGCTGGCCGCCGAGCTTGATGTCTCGGAGGCGCGCATCTCGGCTTTGCTAGATGAAGAGCGTAGCCAGGCCGCCCCAAGCGATGCCAAGCTGCGCCGCCTGGGTGATTTGGTCGATGGAATTCGTCGCCGCCGCGGCGAGTTTTTGGAAAAACTCGATCGCAAAGATTCGCTGTACGACCGCTACTCGATGCGGCCTTTGCAGCTTGAAAAGCTGCAACAAAACCTGCCGCCGGGAATGCTGGTGATAAGTCCGGTGGTGCTCGACGATCGAGTGGTGGTCTTCGCGGTCAATTCGCAGCTTATTACCCATTTTGATGCAGAAGCGACTCCGGCGCTTGTGCGATCGCTTGTGGGCAAACTGCTGCGCGAACTCGATCCCACCAAGCTGCGGCAAAGCGAGCAGCCGGATGCACCGCCGCGACCGCTGGCCGCATCCATGGAGCGCATCGCGCCGGCCGCGCGCCAACTTTACAACCTGCTTTTGCGTCAGGCGCTGACCACGCTCGGAACGCCGCGGCTTTTGGCCATTAGCGCCACCGGAACGCTGCGCTATCTGCCTTTTGCGGCGCTTTTGGACGGCGACAAGTGGCTGATCGAAAAAACGGCGCTGGCTTATATGACCACGCTCGATCGTGAAAAAATGGCGCTTGGCCCAAGCGGACCAGGTTCCGGGACGGTGCCCAGCGTTTTGGCCTTGGCCGATCCGGATGGCTCGCTGCCAGGGGCGCGCAGCGAGGTCGATGCGATTCAAGGCGTGATCAGCGGTACAGTGGTCTTTGCCGGTGTCGAGGCAAGCAAAAGCCGCCTCAAGCAAGAAGTCCGCAGCCGCGGCTTTGACATCGTTCATCTGGCCACGCACGGGCTTTTGGACGCGACCAATCCCGAACAATCCAACATTCTTTTGGCCGGTGAATCGCTGTACTACCCGGACATTCCGATGCTGGACCTGCGGCGCACGCGGCTCGTCGTGCTGTCGGCCTGTCAAACGGCGGTGGGAGCCAGCGGTTCGGGCGTGGAAATCGCCGGGCTGGCCTACCAGTTCGAACGAACGCACGTTCGCTCGGTGGTGGCCAGTCTGTGGCCAGTCGATGACGCGGCCACCGCAGAGCTGATGCGCGGCTTCTATATGAATCTCAAAGAAGGCAAAGGCCCAGCGGAGGGCTTGGCGCTGGCCCAGCGCGCCCTTATCGCCGGCACACGCGAAGCGTGGCGCTATCCGGCCTACTGGGGCGCATTTTTGGTAATGGGGTCGCCCTAGGCGAGCAAACCTTTACAAGAACGAAGGTGAATGGTACGCCGAGGCCTGACGAAAAAGGAGGCCTTATGAGCGACCCGCAGTTTTCATTTCACTGTGCATCTATTGAGGATCCGACCCTGCGGGTCTTCCGCTTTCGCGGACACGAGTCTGTAAGCCAGCCTTTTGAATTCACCATTGGACTTGTCAGCAAAAATGCCGACCTGGATCTGGCGGCGCCGATTGGACAGCCCGCCTGCTTGGTACTGCGCGGTTACTCGGCGGACGGGCAGCCCTATCGCCGATATGTACACGGCGTCATCGAGCGCTTCGTGCAAATCGGCGCCGGCACCCACCACAGCCGGTATGAGGCCAAGCTTGTTCCCACCGTATTGCCGCTGCAATACACTCGCAACAGCCGCATTTTTCAGCAGCTTAGTACGCCGGATGTGACGCGACGCGTGCTTCAGGACGGCGGCATTGCCGGCAACGCCATCAGCAGCCTTTTGCACAGCCGCTATGAACCGCGCGATTACTGCGTGCAGTATCAGGAAAGCGATTTGAGCTTCATTGCGCGGCTTTTTGAAGAAGAAGGCATTTTCTATTTCTTCGAGCACGAGCGCGACCGCGACCGGCTGGTGCTGGGCGACGGCAGCCATGCGTTTGAGGCACTAAAAGGCTACAGCACCGTACGCATGCGCGACACGCCGCACAAGTACGAAGAAAGCCTGTTTGAATTGCGCGCCGAGATGTCGCTGCGGCCGGGAACCGCGGTGCTGCGAGACTATAAGTTCAAGCAGCCGAGTCTAGACATGGAGGCGGTCGTCAAAGCCGAGCGCTTCACCGAATATCAAATGTATTATTTTCCCGCCGAGTCGGTAGACCCGACCCTGGTCTCGCGCCTGGCCAAAGTGCGGCTTGAAGAGCTGCAATGCCAACAAAGCCAGTACGTTGGCCGCAGCAATGTTCGAGAATTGCAGCCCGGTTCGCTGGTGACAGTCAGCGGTCATCGCCGGCGCGAATGCAACCAGCAGTATTTGATCTTGGCGGTCGAGCACGAAGGCGAGCAGCCGGAAGCCTTGAGTGAAGAACTAGGCACCGACCTCAAGACTTCGTACAGCAATCAAGTGGTCTTTATGCCGGCCAAGGTTGCCTATCGCCCGCCGCGCGTCACCGACCGTCCGTGCATCGCCGGCGTACAAACCGCGATTGTGATGGGTCCGCCGGGGGAAGAAATTCACTGCGACAAACACGGTCGCGTCAAAGTGCTGTTTCACTGGGATCGGCAAGGAGCGCGCGGCGACAACAGTTCATGCTGGATTCGCGTCAGTCAGCCCTGGGGCGGCATGGGACAAGGCGGCATGTTCATTCCGCGCGTCGGGCAGGAAGTCGTCGTGCAGTTTCTAGAGGGTGATCCGGATCGGCCGCTTATCGTCGGCCGCGTTTATAACGGCGAAAATCCCGTGCCCCATGAATTGCCGGCCGGAAAAAACATCAGCACCATTCGCAGCGCCAGCACTCCGGCAAATGGCGGCTTTAACGAAATCAAATTCGATGACAGCGCCGGAAGCGAACTTATCTATATTCACGCGCAGCACGACAAGCTGACTGAAGTCGGCAACAACCAAACCGACATTGTCGGCGGCAACGTATCAGAGACCTACAAAGGCTTTTTGACCACGGAAGTCTCTAAGGACGTACAGCAAACTTACAAGGCCAAGCAAACGACCGAGGTCACTGGCGATGTAAAAGAAACTTACAAAGCCAATCAGACTACGGAAGTCACTAGCGATGTGACGCAGACCTATAAAGCCAATCAGACCCTCAACCTGACTGGCCATCTGAAAGAAACGATCGATGGCGGCGTCGAGCAGATCATCACCAAAGGCGTGACGCAGACGGTCACCGGCGAATACAAGCAGACCATCACCGGAGACACGACGCAAGCCATCACCGGCCCGTACACCCAGACGGTCAGCCAGACGGGCAACATCCATGTGACCGGCAACCTCGATATTACAAGTGACGCGGTTTGCACGATCACGGGAGCCCAGCACCTGAAACTGCACGGGCAAAGCTGGTTTAAGACTTCGAACGCCAGCGGCGAAGCGACGCTGTCTAAAAACACATTCGCGGCCCTAAAGTCTGACATCGTCGGCATGAAGGTCGATCTGTATACCTCAAAATTCGCCGACAAAGGCTTTGAGGTCGGCCATGTCGGAACGGCGCTGCACATTGGTCTTATGCAGATTAGAAAAGTCGCGGCCATCTCGCTTATTAGCGCGACTTTGGCCCTGTCTTCGGCCGACCTGGACTTAAGCCGCTCGGCCGCGCGCATTCGCAACGCTGGAATTCACATCGAAGGCTAGCTGCGTGAAGACCATCAAACCGCAGGGCCTAGGCGTTTTGCACCGAGCTTACGAGGACGGCGGCCGGTTTTTCCTTTCGGTCGGGATTCTGAGCTTTTTTCCGCTCGATGAGCCAAAGCGGCTACTGACCGAAGTGGCGCTGTGGAAGTTTGTCGCTGCGGAACTAGGCAAAGATGCCACCATCGACATAGGCCTGCCCAAACCGCGCGGCGAACTGCTGCTGTCGGCGCGCGGCTATGCGCCCGGCGGCGTGCCCACGCCAAGCTATATGGTGCGAGCGGCGCTTGGCCCCATCGACAAAACGCTGGTGCTGACCGGCGATCGCTTTTTTCGCATGGGAGGCATGACGCTGCCCATTCCTTTTGTCGAGATGCCCATCGCCTATGAACGGGCTTACGGCGGCCCTGGCTATGCCGAAAATCCGCTGGGCAAAGGTTTTGGCGAGCTCGATGCGAACTCGCCACGACCTGTGCCCAACATCGAAGCGCCCCATCAGCGAATGCGCGGACCGCAAGATCGCCTGGCCCCCGCCGGATTTGGCCCCATCGACTTTACTTGGCCGCAGCGCGCCCAAAAGGCCGGCACCTACGATGAACTTTGGTTCAAACAGCGCTTTCCCGGTTTCGCTGCGGATATGGATTGGTCGATTTTTAATGCGGCGCCGCCGGATCAACAAATCGACGGCTTTTTTTCAGGAGATGAAGCTTTTTCGCTTTCGAATCTGCACCCGAGCCGGCCGCAGATTGCGGGTCGTCTGCCCGAGCTAAACGCGCGCTGCTTTATCACGCGGCGGCAAGACGGCGCTGATGCTGCCAAACTGCGCGAAGTGCCGACACAGTTAGAGACCGTCTGGCTGTTTCCGCATGCCGAACGCGGCCTCTTACTTTATCGCGGTATCGTCGAAGTCGCCGAGGACGATGCGGCCGATGTGGTGCACATGGTCGTCGCCGGTGAACAAATCGGCAATTTCCGACCCCTGGAACACTATGCCCAAGTCCTAGAAAAGCGGCTGCACAAAGAGCGCGGCCACCTTTTTGCGCTGCAAGACGGCCCGCTTATGCCTACGCCAGATTTCGCCGCGGCAGAAAAAACGGCTGCAGCCGCGCCGCCAGCCATGGAAATGGAGCCGCTTTTAAAGACCGAAAATCTGATGGCGCAAAACTTCGCGCGCCGAGCCGCACGCGCCCAAAAGGAGGCGCGCCAGCAGATTGCCGCGATGGGAATGGATCCCGATGCCGTCCTCGGACCCGAAACTTCCCTTCTGAACGAATTGGCGCCGCTGCGCGACGTCGAGCAGCTTCCCACTTATCTTGAAAAAGTCGAAGCCTTGCTTGAACGCAAGCTCGGCGAAGCGGAGCTCGCGAAAATCAAGGCCGAGGCGCAGGCTCGACTTTTGTGTGAAAAAGAAGGGCTCGTCTACGAAAAAATTATGAATCCCGATGGGCAGGGCGGACCGCCGCAATTTTCGGCAACCGAGGAAATCGCCAAGCTGCATGCAGTGGCCCAGTCGGCCCGCCAGGCGGGCGCGCCGCTTGGAGAACTAGAAGACATGCTGCAAAGTCCGCAGTTTGCCGACCGCCTGCACCATGCCGAACGGAACTTGCGACAGATGTATATACAGGCGGCGCATCACTTTCCGGCAGCGGCGCCAATGCCGCCCGCGCAAGTGGCCATCCTTCGAAAAGAGGTCGCGGCCAAGCATGATCTGGCATTTCGCAATCTTACCGGCGCGGATTTGTGCGGTCTGAATCTAAACGGAGTCAACCTGCAAGGCGCGCTTTTGGAAGGCGCCAAGTTGACGGGCACGAGCCTGCGCGATGCCAATTTGCAGGGCGCGGTGCTGGCGCGCAGCGACCTAAGTAACGCCGACCTGCGCGGCGCCGACCTGCGCGGCGCGAACCTTGGGGAAGCCCATTTGCGCGGTACGCAATTTCATGGCGCCAATCTGCGCAACGCCATTCTGTTTCGCGCGATTCTTCGAAACACCGCATTTTGCGGCGCGGACTTAAGCGATGTGAATTTTTTGGAGGCCGACATTTTCGGCCTCGACCTCAGTCAGGCGTGCGCACCGCATCTTTTGGTCGTTCGGGCCAATCTTTCGGGCCTGCGCGCGGCCCAAGCGGATTTGCGCGAAGCCACATTTATCGAGACGACGCTGACCGACGCTGACTTTGCCGGCGCCAATTTGACCTCGGCGGTGTTTTTGCAAGCGCAAGGCGAGCGCACTAGCTTTCAAAAGGCCAATCTGCAAAACCTCCGCGTCGTGCAAAACAGCTCTTTTGAAAATGCCGATTTCGCGGAGGCGGTGCTGGATGGGGCCAACCTGCGCGGAACTCGCCTAGTGGCCAGCAGCTTCAAACATTGCCGTTTAAGCGGCACGGACCTTAGCGAATGCAATCTGCAGAGAGCCGACCTGTGCCGCGTGCTGGCGATATCGGCGCTGCTCATTCGCGCCGATCTGACCGATGCCAAATTGCGCGCTGCAAACCTCATGCAGGCCCTTTTGTCCAAAGCGATTCTGTGCGGCAGCGATTTTTCAGGCGCCAACCTGTTTCGCGCCGACTTTTTGCGAGCGCGCATGGATGAGCGAACTTCCTTTGACGCCGCCAACTTGACGCAAAGTCGCACTTCGAAGGAAAAGCCCCATGCACCGCGATGAGCTCATCGACTTAGTGACCCACGGCGAAGTGCTGGAGGGAATCAATCTTGCGCAGATGGATCTGCGCGGCCTAAACCTAGGCGGTGCCGTTTTGATGAAGTGCAACCTGCGTGGCGCCAACTTGGCGCAAGCGCAGCTTCGCGAATCCTTGCTGCAAGGCTGCGACCTTTCGCAGGCGAATCTATGCGAGGTCAATCTGCACCATACCACCCTGGAACGCTGCCAGTTTTCCGGGGCCGCGCTGCGCGAAAGCTTTTTGGCCAATGCGCAGCTTCTAGACTGCGAGCTTACACACTGCGACTTTGGCCAAGCGCGGCTGCCTTTGACCGTATTTCATCGCTGCGATTTATCCGGAGCCTGCCTGCGCAGCGCCGAGCTCGATCGAGCGGTGTTTTCCGAAGTGCAACTTGGCGGTGTGGATTTTTCTGGCTGCCACCTCAAGCAGGTCACCATGCTTAAGGCGGATTTTTCCGGCGTGGTATTTGACAAGACACGCTTTGAAATGTCCGTTCTGATTGAAAGCCGGCTGGCAAACCTCGTGCTGCGCGAGTTGGATTTGTCGCTGACCCAGTTCATGGGAGCCGACCTGTCCGGATGCGATCTGCGCAATGCAACGCTAAACCAGTGCAATTTTAAGGATGCTTGTCTCAGCGGCGCCAAGCTGGATGGGGTACAGGCAAATCGGTCGCTTTTTATCGGCGCGCGACTGGACGGCGCATCGTTGCGCCGAGCGCAATTTGCGCAATCGCAGTTTATCGGCGCCGATCTAAGCAATGCCGATTTTAGCGAGTCGAATCTGCAACAAGCGTCGCTTGTGCAAAGCACTTGCCGCGAAACTCGATTTACGGGCAGCGATTTGACCTATGCCGATCTGTCCCATGCCAATTTGCGAAATAGCGATTTTCAGGGCGCGACCCTGTTTCGCGCGCGATTTCATCGCACCCAAGAAGAAAACACTCGTTTCAGCGATCGTCGAGCCGCGCTCGGCGATGATCGCGAACTGGCCGAGGCGGAAAAATGGCAGCCGATGTACGAATGAGGCAATCCATGCATAAGTTAGCGACTCCTTCCACAGCGCAATACGCGGCGCTTTTAGAAGGCGAAGTGTTTCTGTCGACCGAAGAAACGGTTGTCGTCCGTACTTCAAGCGGCGATTACAAAGCGCGGCGCGCCGCCAGTTGCATGCTGGTTCCGGAGCTTCAAGATCATGTCTTAGTATCCGTCGGGCCAAGCGGCGTTTGGATTTTGGCGGTTCTGGAACGGCGCAGTCAGCATGTAGCGCGCCTGGAATTTGACCGCGACCTGGAAATTCGGCTGCCGCAAGGCGCTTTTTCCGTCAATGCGCAAAAAGGAGTGACCCTGGCGTCCGCCGCAGAAGTAGGAATCGCCGCCAAAGGTCTGCGAGTCAGCGCGGCTGAGGCAAACCTAGTGATCCGCAGCATTCGCCTGTTTGCTCAGCATTGCGAGTCGCTGCTTACGCGGCTTCTGCAGCGCGTCCACTTTTCGCAACGCATCGTCGTCGATACCGAACAAGTCAAAGCCGGACGCATTGACTATAGCGCCGAAAAAGAACTGACCCTGCAGGGACAGGATGCCAGCCTGCATGCTGACCGGCTTATCAAAGTGGATGGCGGTCAAATTCATATTGGTTAAAGGGCTCGATCCTATTCGAGGAACCCGAGGAGATCGACATGTTCGCCAATACGCAAATGTCCGGCATAGACATCGGATTCCCTGATGTCTGTTTAACGCCGATGCCGGCTCCCGTACCAATCCCCTATCCCAACATCGCCGCCGGTCCCATGGCCACGCCGGCGGCGTACAAGGTTTTATTCGGGTATGCCCCTGCGCACAACTTATCCTCGTCGGTGGTGATGACAAACGGCGACAACGCTGGGGTCAACACCGGAGTCGCCTCGGGAACCGTCATGGGACCGGCGCGTCATACCACCGCGGCATTTACGGTACTTGTGGGCGGTGCATGCGCCACAAGAATGACCAGCATTGCGCTGCAGAATTCTACCAACTGTCCGGGGGTCCGCGTCGTTCCCAGCCAGTTCAAAGTCCTGCTACTGGCCCCTTAAGCCGGCTTTGTCCAAAGCCGCACCGTCTTTGACCAGACGATCAAAAACTTGAGCGCCTTCGACGGTTGACTCGATAAGGGATAGCGTCGCCGGTTGGCTGCTAAACGAAAATGCCCTGCGCCCGCCCTTTACCGCTGATTTGCGCAATTCGATGTGAGGGCCAAAGTCACTCACGATCGCGTCTCCGGCGCTTTCGATTCGCCCGCCACGGCTGTTTAGCGTCAAGCCAAACAATGTCAAAAGCCCGACTTCTTGGCCTTTGATTTTGGCGTCCTCTAAGGAGACTTTGGACGACATTCCCAATTTGACGGCGACCTCGTCTGCTTCGATTTCGCTGCCGCTTAGGCGCAATTCCATTCCCGCAGCAGAGACGATGCCATTTTGGCCGCGCAATTGACTGCCATTTTGAATGAGGAGCCTTCCCCCATGCGGCATATCCAGCACCAGCTTGTGACCGATAAGAACACTGTTTGAAATCGTGATCTGCGCATTGCCGCTGCTGCGCAAAATCACATCGGCTTCCAAGTGACTATTGGCAAGGGTCAGGTGACAACCCGCTTCCACGCGAAGAAGCGGCTCGGGCCCGGTGGCCGTAAACGTCTGATCCGAGATGACTAGTTCTTCCTTGTTCGCACAAATCGCCGGCAACGGTCGCAGCAAATGGCCCGCTTTGCGAAAGACGCTTGGCCCTTCGGCAATGGCAAACGGCAGCAGCAGCAATCCGAGAATCAAAAGCACCGCTCCGCGCGACAAAGGCTGTGGCGGCGCTACATCGACATAAAGCACATCGCGGGCGCGCCACAAAATAAAGCGCGGCCGCTTGCGCTCGATATGTATTGAGTGCTGGCAGTATGCGCACTTTAGGTCGGTATCTTCCGAATTGACGGTCAGCGCGGCCGAGCAATTCGGACATTTATGCAAGCTGACTTTGATGTCTTCCACGGCTTGGCGTCTTTCCAAGATCTGAAATTTCAGGTTCGGTAGCGGCATCAGGCGGCGCTACTTAGGCGCGTATACTTGCTCTCCTTCGAGGGTGGTCTCAATCAGAGTCAAAGCCGCGGGGCGGCGGCTGAATGCAAATACTCGACGCCCCCCGTGCAAAGTCGATTTGCGCGCTTCGATAGACACTCCGAAGTCGGCCACAATCGCATCTTTCGAACTTTCGATGCGCCCCTCGCGAATCTGGAGGTTCAAGCCGTCGCGAGCCTGAATGGCGATTTCTTTGCTAAAAATCGTCGCCCTTTCCAGAATCACCGTCGCCGAAGTTTCAAGTTTTAGGGCCACTTCCAAAGCGTCGAGCTTGCTTCCGCTATCCACATGCAGACTCGCCGCGTGACCAGCGAGGATGGCGATGGGAGCCTGCACCAGGCTGTTATTTTGAATTTCGACCGGACCGCGGCCGTACTCAAGGTCGAGCCCCAGCTTGCGGCCGATAAGGACGCTATTTTGAATAAGCAGCGGCGCTGTCGTCGTACTTTGCAAAACCACATCCGCCGTCAAGCGGCTGTTTAGCACCGTCACTCGGCAGTTTCCGTGAATCTGAATGAGCGGTTCCGATCCGGTCGCCGTGTAAGTTTTATCGACGATGAGCAGTTCTTGATTGGCGTCGCAGATGGCCGGCCAGGGCGAAAGCAGATGTTGCACCTGGCGCACGACTTTTTTGCCGACGGCAAAAACCACGGGCAAAAGCAGCAGCGCAAACACCGTCAGAATTCCGCCGGCCGACAAAGGTCGGCGCGGTCGCGCATTCACATAGATGACATGAGGTGCGCGCCGGCCAAACCGCGGTTCATAACGCTCAATTCGTATCGAGTTTCGGCAATAGGCGCAACGAACCACCGAATCCTCGAAATTTATCGTCAACGCCGCCGAGCAGTGCGGGCATTTGTGTCCGCGAATCGGGCTTGGCGCTTCGGCCTGTGACTCTTTTTCCAATATGTATCTCTTCCTGGCTCGACGAACGTCTACGCGGCAAACGGCGCCGCCGGGCTTGGGCCTTACACGGGCGTCACCGAGCGCTTGCGCGCATAGCCGGTGATGCGCTTTTGCGCGGCATAGGCGAAGCGCTGACACAGCTCGGCACGCAAACTGTCCCCTTCCACCACGGCATCGATATGCAGATCGTTGGCCAATTTATAGATATCGATGTCGTGGCGATATTCGGTGCGCAGCGTTTCGATGTACGCCGGACGCTCGGCTTCGGGACGTTCTTGAATTTTGTTGTAATAGACGGCGTTCACCGCCGCCTCGGGCCCCATGACGGCAATGCTGGCCTGCGGCAAAGCAATGGTGGCATCCGGTTCAAAACCCGGACCGCACATGGCGTAAAGCCCCGCGCCGTAGGCCTTGCGCAGCACCACGCAAATTTTGGGCACGCTGGCATCGGCCACCGCCGAAATCATTTTGGCGCCATGGCGAATGATGCCCTGCCGCTCGACCGCTTTGCCAATCATGAATCCGGGCACGTCGGCCAAAAACAAAAGCGGGATATCAAACGCGTCGCACAGCCAGATAAAACGCGCCGCTTTGTCAGCGCTATCGACAAACAGCACGCCGCCCTTCCATTTTGATTGCGAGGCGACAATGCCAATGGGTTGGCCGTTTAAGCGAGCAAAACCAGTGACAAGCTCGCGCGCGAACAGCCGCTTGATTTCAAAAAAGCTGCCCTCGTCCACCAGCGCTTCGATGATCTGCAGCACATCGCAAGCCTGGTTGTGATTGCGCGGCAAAATGTCATCAATGCGCCGCGCCCCGGGTTTGGGCTGGCGCGGCACATCGGCCGGCAAGGTCAATGGCGGCGCCCCGGCATGCTGCGGCATGTAGCGCAAATAGTCGCGACAGGCTTTGATGCAGTCGGCTTCGTTTTTGGCCAAAAGATCGCCGCAGCCCGAAACTTCGCAGTGCATGCGCGCACCGCCCATTTCTTCCAGGGTGGTCTTCTCGCCAATGACCATCTCGGCCATGCGCGGCGAACCCAGGTACATCGAGGCGTTGTTTTCGACCATGAATAGCACGTCGCAAAACGCCGGAATATAAGCGCCGCCGGCGGCCGACGGACCAAACAGCAAGCAAATCTGCGCGATAGAGCCCGAAAGCTGCACCTGATTGTTGAAAATGCGCCCGGCGTGGCGGCGCCCGGGAAACATATCTAGCTGGTCGGTGATGCGGGCCCCGGCGCTGTCCACTAAATAGATAAGCGGCATGCGCAGCCGTCCCGCTGCTTCCTGTATGCGTACGATTTTCTCGACGGTGCGCGCGCCCCAGGAACCGGCTTTCACCGTGCTGTCGTTGGCCATCACCGCCACCGGGCGGCCATGAACACGGCCAAACCCGGTAATCACGCCATCGGCCGGAAGGTCGCCGGCGGATTGATTGGCCAAAAGGCCGTCTTCGACAAATTCACTGCCTTCGTCAAACAAGAGACGCAGACGCTCGCGACAGAAGAGTTTGCCTTCGCTGGCGTTTTTTTCGTGGTATTTGGCGGCGCCGCCTTGCTGGCTGCGTGCCACTTTGGCGCGTAGGTCGGCGACGAAATCAAGAGCTTCGAGCGGCGGTGTTTGGGAATTCTGACCGGACATTTTGCGCATCATACAAGATTTGGCGCCCTCGAGCGATGTTCGCACTGCCGTGCGGAATTCGACGGCGACGTAACCGCGCCGCGTTTTTGCAAAATGCGAATCCTGCTAGGATGCCGCCATGTCACCCGAGATTGTGGTTCCATTTGTGGTTTTTGGCACTCCTGTTGCCCTGGTCTTTATCAGCAAATACTTTAAGTTTCGTGAAAAGCAGCTAGAGGCCAGCATGACCAGCCATCGTCTGCCCGCCGCTGCGACTCGTCAGGAACACGACGCCAAGCAAAAAGAACTGGAAGCGCGCATTGAGAATCTGGAATCGATACTCATCTCGCTCGATTCGGATTTGGAACATCGGCTGGCGGTCAAAAAAAGCGGCAGCTTGCCGGAAGGCGCAAGTGCCGCTCCGCTTTCCGCTCGAGCTACGCCATCGCTGCTGCCGTCAAAGGGCAGCGCAGACGATACTTAGCCCGGGCAATCGCTTACATCCACCAAATCTGCCGGAACGGTCGAGATCGGCTCGCTGGCCAAAGAATTGTCGGTCAGCGACTTTAGAAATTCCACCAGATCGTCGATTTCAAGCTCGGTCAGGTGCAGCGGACGAATCTGCGAATCGCGCGATCCGCCCGACGGCGTGCCGCCGCCCTCGTTGTAGAAACGGACCACTCGGCGCAAATGCGGAGTCGAATCGTCCATGGGCAGCTCGCCGCGTTCAGCCGGGCCATAGTCAAACAAAGCGCCGTTGTGCATGTAGGGAAAAGTCAGCGCAACGTTGCGCAGGGTCGGGGTCTTAAATTGCGCGATCTCGCTCGCATCGCTTTTGGCGACACAACGCGGCGAGGTCTGCACCCCCATGCGCGGCATGTCATACCACTCGCACAGCGGATCGGCCTGGCAGGTTTCGGCAGTTACCGCGGTACATTTGCTGACCGGATAGACGCTCTGCGGCATGCATTGCGCATTTTTGTCGGTGGCATCGCTGGCGGCAGAGCGGCAATCCATCGGCACATCGTAAAGTCCCAAGCTATCCGGCTGATCCACGCGCTGGCAACGGGCGCTTTGGCCGTTTACAGAAGCCGAATCGTCTATGCATTGGCCAGAGGCCCGCGCCTGCCAGCCATTGCGGCCTGGATCGACGCAAAAAGGCTGCGGACCCATTCCTGCAAAGCAATCGCGCTGCGCTTCGATAGGGGTCATATCGGCCTTGCTGCCCGCCGTTCGCCACTCGGGATCGACCGCGGGAACCCCCAGATTGTGAAAGCGTCCATCGGTAAAGTTCGGACCGCTATGGCACAGGACACACTCGGCCTTGCCGATAAAAAGCCGCAGCCCGCGCTGCGCGGCCGGGCTTAATGCATCGGGTTTTCCTGCCAGCCACGTATCATAGGGCGAATGATTTGAACGCAGCCGGCGCATGTAGGACGACAAAGCCTTTCCGGCGTTGACGAAGATTTCGTTGATGTCCGCACGCACTTGCTCGGTGGCCGGTGCCGAATCCGGATCGACGCACGCCCCCGGGTTATACCAACACTTGTGCGAGGAATACGTCGGCGAGCCATGGCGCAAATAGACATACTTATTGTCTCCATTGCGCGCTTGAAAATCCGGCAAGGACTTGCCGGTCATCCCCTCATATTCAGCGCGGTGCTTTAGAAAGACACGCAGCGCAATGTGCGCTCGATCGGTGTTTTGCGTCGTTGCGCCTTCCAGCACGTCGGCAACCAGTGCCCAGTGCGAATCATAACGGCCATCCCATGGTGACCAAATGGTTCCGGCTACGCGCGCCCCATCGCTGGCCGGAAAGCCTGCGCCATAGGCAATATTGTAAAGAGAGGGCGAATGCCGCGGCGTTCCGCCCGACACTCCAGAAGCCACCGAGCCAAGACTTGATTGCGGCCGACGAAACACCGGAACCCATTTTTGACTGTCCCAATGAGCCAGCGGCGCCCCGGACAGATCGAGCTGGGCCTGGACCATCGGCGGCGGAGTTTTGACGCTTTCCGCGGTCAGCGGAGTGATAAGCGGCAGCGCTGTCGGCGGCGTGCCTACGGGCGCGGACAAAACCGCGCGAACGCGTCCATCGATAAAGGCGACGCTCGGTTCATGACAGGTCACACATCCGGTGTCTTTGCCAACGGACAAACAGCGATCGAAAAATAGCCGCTGCCCAAGTTTGACCGCGGCATCTTCCAACAGACATTCGCTGGTTCCGTCTTTTACGCAGCGGCCAAAACGATTGCTCGCATCGACTGGCGGATGATCATCCAGAAGTCCAAGCTGCGTGCGCACCGTGTCGCATTCAGCACTGGCCAGAAACTCGCTGCAGTCGCCGTGTTGCGCGTCAAGTCCACATCCGGCGAGGCTGCTCATGAGTACCACCGCCGCCACCTCAAGATGAAGGATCGGTTTGCACGCCACGTTGTGTCGCCGCATGTTTACTTCCTTTTCTAGCTTCTACCAGTCTAAGCTTTAAGCTTTTTGATTTTGAACGTCAGCCCTTTAGTTCACAAAGAGCAGTTCTTGAAGACGGGCTAGTATCGAAGAACCAGCGAGCTTGTAAAGTAGTCGGCTGCGAATTCACCAGCATTGCTGCTTCCCATCATCGCGGTCATCTGGCTCTTCATATCATTTAAGCCTTCGGCCATGCGACCAAATGGCTGAAGATGCAGATATTCAGCCTTTAGCGCGATATTGTTGTTGATGTCTACGCGCGCACCGACGGTCAAGCGCCAGAGCAAGGAATCATAGGCAAACGGCACCGAGTAATCGATGTGTACGGCGTCGCGCACATCCCAGCGCAAAAGCGCGCCCAGCCAGTTCAGGATGTGATAACTGCCTTCAAAGTAGGCCCCTTGGGCAGAAAGGCGCGGCAGTGCCGGTTTCAGCGCGCTGCCCGGATAGCCATCGGCCATGGTCTTTAGGTACTCGGCGCGCAGCTCGAAACCGCGGTATTCAAAGTGCACATCGACGTCCACGGTCCATTGTTTGATGAAGGGATCAAACTCGGATTGTCCGACGTTGTAAAAGCCATCTACTTCGCCACCGAACTCGCCCGAGACGCCAACTTCTAAGTTGAACTTCGAGCAGTGATTCTTTTCGCTGCAGTGTATCGAAGCGCGCCCCGACAGAGTTTTCATGTACTTCTTGTCGGTATTTTCCGCAAAGCGGAAAAGCTGCTCTTGGTAGCTGGCGCTATTTTGAATGGCAAAGGCGATGGTAAAAAATTCGTCGAAGAACTGACCGCGGGCTTTTAAGCCAAGCGGCGTTCCACAGCTATAGCGGCAGATAAGCGACGGCGTCACGCCAAAGCGATCGGGCGATTTGCGCACGCGGTATTCGATGCCAATGTTCGGGTCGAAGCGGCCGGCAAAAACGCTAAGCTGGTGACGGCCGTTTTTAAACGCGGTCGCATATTCCATGTAGGCCATGTCGACCCACAGGTAATCTCCGACTTTGGTCGGTCCGGCCGGCTGGACGCTACCTGCATCCTGCTTGTCACCGATGGACACGCTGGCGGTGCGAGGATAAAAGTTAATCGATGCGAATGCTTGCAGCCCTTCGCCAAGCTTGGCGATTGGGGTGATGTTGATCTCGTTGATGATAAAAGTCGGTCGCCCGCCCGATTGAATGTAATCGTAAGGCACCGCTTGCGAAGACTGGCCAGGGATGTTCTGCGATCGAGTATCGGCAGGATGCCCAGCCGAGTTTATCGCCGTGGCCAAGGGGTCGCCCAAAAAGCGCCAGCGGGTTTGATTCAACCCAGCGACTGGAGAGCGCGGACAGGCATTAATACCGTTTGTACTTTCATCAAATCCGCAGGGCGCAAAAAATTCGGGAAAACGCTGCACTCGCGGATCATTGCGAAATGCCAGGTTGCGCGCCCCGGCATCGCCAATGCCGGCAATCTGCGGCTCTGTCGCGGGATTTGGCGTGTAATTGGTGATGCCCGAGCCGTTGCCGCGAAAAAATGCGAAAAAGCCGAAATCCACGTAGCCCGTGATGCGCAGCGAGGTCGAGGAGTTTGTGACGATGTTCAATCGTCGCTCCATGTCCTTCAGCCGACTGGTCAAATCGCTGTTCTGCTGTTCTAGCAGATCCATCCGCGCCTTCAGATCTAAAGGAGCGCGGCCTAGCGCATTGGCATCGCCTGCGGGCAGTTCTACGATTTCATCTTCGTCCGGGCGCGGCGCAGTAGCTGGCGCCGATGCTGCTGGCGATGCCGCCTCTGGTGCGACGGCTGGCGGTGGCACAGGATTACGAGCAGGGGCAGCCAAGCCATCGGTGCTGACCGCGGTTCCGGCCCATACGCATCCCAGAAGCAGCGTGGTGCGACTCGAGAGTTTCATCGTCTGGCTCACTCTTTGAAATTGGCAAAGCATGGACATCGTCCTCGGCTCATCACACGAGCGCAGATATGGACGATTCGCCGCACTTTTTCAGTAGGTTAATCGTATTCGCAATCGGCCAGGACGGTCAATCAACGGATGGGGTCGCTTGAAGAAGCAGCGCCCGGCCCCGACGAAAGTGCGAAGCAAAGCGGCGATGGACAGGCAGGCTTTGGCCTTTGTATAGCTTGTCGCAGAAAATCAGTGCGGCATATGGCGCGACTGAACGATGTCGAGCAGCCGCGCCCCGCCGCGTTTGTGATCGGCCAGAAAATATCCCACGACTTGCACGATCCACTGATAGTCCACGGTGCGCAGCGCGCTGCCCATCACGTTGGGCATTCCGGCGTCGTGGCGGTTGATCTCAAAGATGGCGTTCATCAGCCAAAATGCCGGATATCCGCCGCCGTCGTCGGGTTTAAACAGGTTTTGGCCGATTCGCAGCAGCACTTGTTCCGCATCCGCCGGCAGTCCGCGGCGCAGCACCGTCATCGCGCCATCAAGCGCGCCGTTTTGTGGATCCAAGGCCAAACTGGCTTTTTGCAAAAGCGGCAGCAGGTCCGCATCGTCTAGCAAAAGCTGCAGCGAATCGGCGACAAAGGACAGGCTGCTCCAAAAGCGCGGTGCCTCCGAACTTTGCGGCCCCGGGTCGGCCAAAAAGTCGCTGAATAGCTGTAGCAGCTTGGGCCCGGCATTCGCCGACGACCTGAGACGATCGAGCAAATCCAAGCTGCTCGCGCCGATCGGCCCAGTAAGGCTCGTCGCGATGCTGCTATACAGATCGTTTTGTACCCAAGGCAAAAAATCGGCGGACGCCGCGTGGTTTTGCACCCGCGCCTGTAAAAAATCGAGCAACGCGCGCTCGACCGAGCGAATGCGCGGGTTTTGAAACTTGTAACTGCCGGCGCTCGGCTTCGCCGTCAGATAGATATCCGCCAAGTTGCTAACCGCAGCGTTCCAGTCGGCAGCGATGTCAGGCATAAGCGCCAACCGCGCTCGCTTCTTTTGATAAGCATCCGCCAATAGATCGTAGGGCGTTGGCAAACCCTGCGCCGCAGGACTGATTACATCTTTAATGATCAGATCGCCGGTCGCAGCAAAGGTCGGGGCCCCATCGTTGCGCACCGCGCGCTTTCGGCCGTCGCGATAGGCCAGATTGCCGCCGATGCGTCCTGCCTGCGGATCAAAAAACCACTTTGCGAATTTATGAATCAGCGTGGACAGGGCCAAGTTCGCGCCATCCGGCACGCGCGTCGTCAAAAGAACCTGGGCCAGCGCCAACGAAGAGGGCCACAGGTCGCCCTGGCCAAGCAGCTTGGCAATCAGCGGTTCATAGCGGCTGACTCCGCTTTTTTTGGACTGCGCTTCATAGTCGTGTCCATAAAATTTCGACTCGACGGTCGGCCAGTGGCGATGCAGCACCGATAGCAGATCGACAAGAATCTTGGCCGCCGTGCGGGTTTTTGAACACTGACCAAATACGTCATACTCGAAACATTCCTCGAATGAGGCAAAAGCGTTAACGACGGGGCGAAATGCTCGGTAAAAGCTGTATCGAGGCGTCGACGGCGTATCCGGATTGCCATTGACGTCTAGCTCCAGCGCGAACAGAACGCCGTTGTGCACGTCGCGCCAGGAATGGCTCTGGTTGCAGCACATGGTGCCGGGACGCGCAGGATTTTCACACGGACCATCGTCCAGTGTGGTTTTGAACATAGAGGATCGAGTATCGCTGTTCTGAAGCAGCAACCGCGACAGTTCTTGCGGTTTGGGAAGCTCCGAAAAACCGGGAATTCCCAATAGGTTGTCGAGGAGCCCAATGGCCTGCACGGCAACCGCGCCAGTATGCAAGGTGCCATTAATCAGTGCATTCAGAAAGTTGGCGTACGGAATGTTCTGCTTGACCGAGTCATCGGCAAACGACAGCACGAAATACAGCGACAGATCGTCGATCTTATAAAGTTCGCAGGGTGCCGCCGGCCCGACAAAGGGAATGGTTACTGAACCAATGGTGACACCGACAGTGGCCTGATCCTTGTTACAAAACGCCAGCCCGTTGGCGTCATGCACCAAATGCAGCAGGCGCTGCAGCGTCGAGCGATTGTTGGCAGGATTGGAATCATCCATGTCCACATCGCTGTTTGGCAGCGCGCGGTTGATCGGTCGGCCAATTGAGCCCACTACCGCCCCCGGCTCTTGCCAGTTCAACTGGCTTTGGCTCATCCGCACATAATCAGAAGTCGTGGCCAGTTTTGCGATAAGCGGTCCCAAAGCCGCCGCTTCAGAAGTTTGCAGCGACGCCAGCACTGCATCTACCAGCCCCGGAACGCGGAGCATTCGCACCAGCACCGGAACCAAATCGTCGTAAAGCGTCGAATGTTCGTCGAGCTTGGCATTGGCATATTCCGGTTTTTTGGCCTCATCAAAGGCTTGCGCCGCCGCGTACAAGCTGCGCGCAAATGCCGATTCCTGATCGCGCAAAAGTAGGTCGGCGCCGCGCAATAGCCGCACAAGCTCTGTCCCCGAGGCATTTCCATCGTCCGTATACCCCAGAAGCTGCAGGTAGCTATAAAGCAGATCGAGAAACGGCGACTGCGCCTTATCAAAGCCGCGGTAATTCAAGCTGCCGAGCATATGGCCCTGGCTGCTGTAGTCGCGCTGCAACATAAGGCGCGGCCCCAAAAGGTGCTTGACCCCACGTGCAAGCCGCAGCGGAATATCGCGCTTTGTATCTAGCAGCGTCGGCACATCGCGCAATAGCGCCGCCAGTACGGTATCGTCCAGGTTCAAGTAGCGATAAAGTGTCGGACCGCCGGCGCCAAAAAGCGCCCGTCCATCGGCATCGCGAGCGATCGCATTGTCCGTACGGCTGCCGTCAAGCAGCGGAAACGGCGATACATCGGCCAGCAAACCGCCGCCGTTTTTTAGAAAATGTCCGTTTTCGTCCAAGTCGGCCAGGCCATCGCCGTCGGCATCGACAAACTGCGGCGGCAAAACTCCATCTGGGGTGCTTATTTGCGCCGCGCCGCGAAAATCGCGCAGCACGGCCCAAACCCCTTGCCCGGGCGGCAAAGTCGAAAGTTCCGCGTTCTTGGTGAACAAAAATCGGCGCGCCAGATTTAGCGTGCGATCCGCGGCATTGGGATTGTTCACCGCGACAAGCGTGCCCCACTCGTAGTGCAGTGCCGCAAAAAGCGCCTGCTTTTCGGCGCGTCCGGGAGCATCATCGACCCCATCGGCACTTGGCCACAGAACCGGCAGCACCGCATTGGCGGTGGTGTATAAATTCGCCAGGTTCAAAAAGCCCCGCACGGCATTGCCGCCGCTGCCGCGCGGCACAAAGCCTTCGCGCAGGCCGAGCCGTCCCAGGCTTCCGACCACCTGCGGATCCGCGCCCATGCGCAGCAGCACGTCGCTGGCCCCAAGTAGCATCTTTTGGCCGGCCGGCCCATCTAGCGCCGGCAGCATGTTGCGCAAAGCCTGATCCAGCGGATCAAGCAGCGCCTCGGGAATGGCGTGATTGACTTCGGTGACAATCGTCGGCCGCTCCGCTGCGACGCTGTGCATGATAGGCGCGGCGCTAGATGGAGGCGCGGCGGCGACATTGCACATGGGGCGATAGGCGACGCCCGAGGCGTCAATAAATGGGCGCTGGCCGTTTTGCCACTGCTCCAGCTCGCTTGTAAAAGCCACCCGCTCGCAGACTTCTTGATAAATCACCTCGCCAAAACTGCGCGACGGTGGCGTCACGCGCTCCCCTAAGTCGGCATCGCAGGCGCTTAAAATACCAAAGGCCGCCGCGGTCAAAGTGGCTGACCACGGATTAAGTCCAAAGTTACCCATCTGGATAGTCTTTGTGTGGCGCATCGAGCACATCTTACACTCTGTATCTATGCAACCAAGAACGCGACAAGTCGCACTGCGAATTTTGCAGGGTCTGCGCCTAGTCCGAATCGTGGCCACGTAATGTACGCGCCGAACTGATTTATTTAGCGGTTGGAACGAGCGGCATGCTCAGAGCGGCTTCATCGCTTTCGCTCACGTCGGCCAGAGCGGAAAGCAGCGGCCGCAGTGCCGAAATGCCGCGTACCGATACCGTCGCACCGGGCAGCATTCCCGACTGAGGTTCGCTATTGTCGGAATCTTTGTCGAAGAGTTTTTCGGCGATAAGCTGCGCCGGCTCTTTGCGCAGCGGAAAGCGTTTTAGCCGCAGCGGTTCGCTTTCGGCGGCACCGATGGACTGCCGGCACAGGCGCAAAGCCACTTCGAAGCCGCCGAGCTCATCGACAAGCCCCAGCCCCTTGGCATCTTCGCCGGTCCAAATACGTCCTTTGGCAATTTCAGCAACTTTGTCGGGGGACAGCTTGCGGCCCTGTGCGACTTTGGCGGTAAAGTCCAGATACACTCGATCGAGCCAAGCCTGCACCCGTGCCCACTCGGCTTGGCTGAAATCCGAATTGGTGCTCCACATTCCGGCGTTTTGGCCGACAAGCACGCGGTCGTGGGTGATGCCCAGCTTGTTTTCCAAAAGCTCGCTGACCACGAATTTGCCGCCGAGTACGCCTATCGATCCGGTAATGGTCGCCGGCTGCGCAACGATTTTGTCGGCAGCCATCGCGACAAAATAACCGCCTGAGCCGGCCACGTTGCCCATGGTGGCAATCACGGGCTTACTGGCCGCGCGGGCACGCACGATTTCGCGCCAAATTGAGTCGGAAGCGACATACGAACCGCCAGGGCTGTCGATGCGAAAGATGATGGCTTGCACATCTTTGTCGGCCACGGCAGCGCGTAACGCGGCGGCCACGGTGTCAGAACCCATGCTTTGCTGCCCGCCCAGCGCATCGGCATCGCTTTCTCCGCGCTTCACGCCGCCCACGCCGTAAACAAGGGCCACCGTCTTTTTGCCCTTTAGACGCTGCTCCGCGGCTTTTTCGCTGCGCTGATAGTACTTGTGCAGGTACAAA
This sequence comes from uncultured Myxococcales bacterium, assembly GCA_964460115.1. Classification (GTDB taxonomy): domain Bacteria; phylum Myxococcota_A; class Polyangia; order Palsa-1104; family JAEUJZ01; genus JAEUJZ01. Next base: position 53,948 of record CAYWPR010000021.1, on the reverse strand, counting down.
AGCTGCGCGCCAGAGCCGGCCCGCTCTTTGGCCTTGGCGTAAAACTCATCGCGGTAGCCGAGCTGATCGACAAGCTTTTCTTTGACCGCCTCCGGGCCCAAAAAGGGGCCGCGTTCGACCAGCGCTCGAACATCGGCTTCGGGCAGGTGGCGCCCCTCGGCAATGCCGCGAACCATCTGACCAAACCAGCTATGGGCGACTTTTTCCACCGCCTCGCGATGCGCTGCCGTCATCTTGGATTCAGTGAAAAGATTCATCGCATTTTTGTATTCGTAGCGATGATCCATGCGCGGCTTGACGCCGAGTTTTTCCAGCGCGTTTTTTGCAAAAAACGGCTCGACCATAATGCCGGTTAGGCCGATATCGCCGGAGGGCTGTAGCCAAATCTGATCAAATGCGCTGGCCAAATAATATGCGCTATTGCCGGCGGCAAATTCGCCAAAGGTTTCCGAAAAGGCCAATGCAAACTTGCCGCGACCGCGAAACCGCGCGATCGCATCGCGCAGCTCTTGAATCTGCGCCAGACCCATATTCGATTGACCGATACGCGCCACAAGACCCATGACCCGCGGATCATCCTGAGCACGTTCGAGCGCCACCAAGATCGAGCGCAAATCGAGTTTCTCTTTGTGCGCGATTTTGGCCAAAGGATTATCTGGGATGTCTTCGCTAAAATCGGCCTCCAGGGCGACCTCTAAAATGGTCTGCTTGGGAATGTCTTTGGTTCGCGTGCCAATTAAGATCGATAAGAAAACAGCCAGGACCGCGAACAGAAAAATTCCACCGATCCAAGCCAAAAAGCGTCCGATCGCTCGTCTCATCAGTACATCTCCTTCTATTTACTTGCTCAAGCGACACCCTAGCGCAGCTCGCCTGGCGGCACAAAACCCGCGTTGCAAACTCTTCGGGGCTGGGCTATTGCTTGCACCATGTATGTTGGCGAAAAAGGGATTCCTTTCTTAAGCATCCAGGCCGCGCGGTCCATGCGCGGCATTTATGGCCGTTTGGCACGTCCGGTCGCCTTTCTGTTAGCGCTTATCGCTTGCGGGGCCGGCGGCGTTGCTGGCTGTCGCGAGCGCACGGGAAAATCCGGCGGCGAACCCAGCAAAAGCCCGGCATTGGCCCAAGTAGACGACGCGGTCATTACGATCAGCGATTTTGAAGAGCGGCTAAACAACCAGTCACCTTATATGCGCACGCGCTATGCCGCCATCGAACAGAAGAAAGAATTTCTGGAAAATCTAATCAAATTCGAGGTGTTCGCCAGCGAGGCCAAGCATCAGGGTCTAGACAAGGATCCCGAGGTGGTGCGCACCATGAAGCAGGTGATGATTCAAAAACTGCTCAAGCAGCACTTCGAGCGGCTGCGCGCCGAAGACATCCCCGAGGCCGACGTACAGCAGTACTTTAACGCCCATCCGGATGAATTCAATCGCCCGCCGGAAGTGCGTGCCAGCATGATTCTAGTCGCCGATGAAGCCACGGCGAAAAAAGTACGGGCCGATGCGCGCACGGCCGGGCCGGAAAACCTGGGTTTTCGGCAGCTCGTCACTGAGTACAGCATCGATCAGGAAACCAAAGAGCGCGGCGGCGATCTGCGCACATTCGAAGCGACAAACCGTGAGTTGCCGCATGAGCTAGTCGAAGCCGCGTTTCAACTGGTCAACATCGGCGATGTCAGTCCGCCCATCAAAACCAAACGTGGCTATGCCATCCTCAAACTGACCGGGCAGCGTCGCGCCATGACGCGAACCCTGGCCGAGGTAACGCCGCAGATTCGCGCCAAGCTGTTTCGCGAAAGACGTCAGCGGCTGATGGATGAGTACGGAGCCTCGCTGCGCAAGCGCGCGCGTATCGATACTCATCTCGAGCGGCTGTCGCAAGTACACGTCGATCTGACGCCGACCCCCATCGGTGCCCCCGACGAGCTTCGTCCACCGCCACGCAGCGGCGATTATCACCCGGTGGGGCAGAACGCCCCGCAAGCCTCTCCGGCCCGCCCCGGAACCCCGCCGTTGCCGCTTCCGACTGAGGCCAGCCACCCATGAGCCGACTTGCTGCATTGCTGGCGGTGTGTCTGGGTTTGCTGACGCCGCTTATGGCTTCTGCCTCTACGGTATTTAATCGCATCGTGGCGGTGGTAAACGACGAAATCGTCCTGGAATCGGAAGTCAATCAGGCCACCAGCCAGACCTTCAAAGCCGAGGTCGGCAACGTTGATTTATCCACCGCCGAAGGACAACGAAAGTATGAAGACCATCGGCGCAAGATGCTCGATACGCTGATTGAGCGCGTGCTGATTGGGCAAAAGGCCAAAGACTTGAAGGTGGATGTCACCGAAGAAGAGGTGCGCAACGCCGCCGAGTCCGTGCGTCAACAGAACAATATGAGCACTGAGCAATTCGCCGAAGCGCTGAAGCAGCAGGGGTTCTTTTCCATCGAAGACTATCGCAAAGCGATGCGTAAGCAGCTTTTGCAGCTAAAGCTTATCAACCAAGAAGTACGCAGCAGAGTCAGTGTCGCGGACGATGAAGTGCGGGCCTATTATGCGCAAAGCGTACGGCAAGCCGCCGGCGACCAAATGCAAGTGCACCTGCGGCAGATTTTTATGGCCATTCCGCCCGGGGCCAGCATGTCGCAGGCCGAGGAAAAACGGCGCCAGGCGGCAAAGCTCGTCGCGGATCTGCGCAGCGGCCAGGACTTTACGGCCGCGGCCAAAAAATACGGCGATGATGCCGCCAGCCAGGCCGGCGGCGACCTCGGCTGGCTACAGCGCGGTGATTTGCCCACCGAATTGCGCGATCCGGTGGCCAGCATGGACTCTGGCGATTTGCGCGGCCCCATCGCCTCAGAACGCGGGCTGCATATCCTACAGCTCGTCGAGAAAAAAATTGGCGAAGTGCGTCCTTTTGAGGATGTCAAAGAAGAGCTGCGACGACAGCTTTATGATCAAAACTTGGAAAAAGCGATTGCCAACTGGACCAAAGAGCTACGTCGCAAGGCCCACATCGACCTGCGTATAAAGTAAGCCGCCACAGCCAGCCGCCGCCGGCCGGGACTCTGGTCCCCATTTGCATTTGGCACAAAAACGCGCTACACCGCGTGTTCGCGGAGGTTTTTGATGCCCAGTGGCGTGACCGTTCCCCTGACGTTTGCCGTCTATAAAGGGGAACAACTGCTAACAACTACCACCCTCAATCAGGACATCATCAAGGTCGGGAAGCTTTCGTCTTCTCACCTGCGTATTGAGGATGAATCGGTCAGTCGGATGCACGCTGTGATTGAGATCACAGGCCCTTCTGAGATCTCGATCATCGACCTTGGCTCGGCACGGGGCACTCAGGTCAACGGAGAGAAGGTCAACAAGCAAAAACTAAAAAACGGCGACGAGCTTTTGCTCGGCGACGTTCGTGTCGTTTTGACCATCGGCGAACCTGTCGCTAGCGAATCGACGCAGCAGGTTGATTTGGGTCAACTTATCGTCGATACGGTCAAAGACCCGACGCTGAAAAGCTCGCCTTTTATCGCTGAAGCCAGCCATTCGGAAAGCCTGCAGCCCGCGGCTTTGCCGGCGCAGTTTGGCGTCGGCCGCAGCCCGGAAGCGATGGCGCCCGCCGCTTTTTCGAGGCCGCTGTTTCCCAGAAGCTCTGAAGATATCGAAGTGCGCGATGGCACACGCGCCGTCGAAGTATCTGCCATGTTCGAGGATGCGGTCCTCGACGTGCAGCTATTTACCAATCCGCAGGCCGGACGCATCAGCCCCGCCACCAAGGTCCTTCTTGGACTTGGTACCGGAACGCTTGTGGCGGTCCTCATCATGCTCATCGTCGCCTTTGTGCAGATGGGCCAAATCCGTCGCGCTCGAGATGCCTGGCTCGACGCGGGCAAGCCTTATCACGAATTTCGCATGCCCCGCGAAAACCCGGCGACCGACGTAATTTTCGGCGGGCTGCTCTTTTTGGGCATCGCCGCTTTGATGTGGGGCCTTTCGCGGCATTTCGAGGAAAGCGGCGAGCACGACTACACCATCGGCAGCGATAAAAAGGCCAGCTTTGCCATGCCTAATATCCTGCCGATTCCACGCTTTCCGCTGATGCGCTCGACGGGAAAAGACTTCGAGGTGCTTTTCACTGCGCAAATGACCGGCGATCTGCGCGAACCGGGCAGCATAAAGACGCTTAGCGAACTGATTCAGAACGGCACGGCGCGACCCGTGGCAGATATCGCCGGTGCCTACAGCATGCCCATCGGCACCGAGTCGCGTTTCAATCTGCGGCTTTTTGACAACACGTTTAACGTCGTCGGAACGCCCAAGGCGCGGCACTTTCCCGCCCCGGTGCAAATCGACTGGGGCGCGCAGACCTATACCGGCGTGATCTTTGCGCTACACGCGCTGTTCCTGCTGCTGATGTTTTCAGTGCCGCCCGATCCGCGCTCTTTGTCGCTGGATTCGTTCATTAACGATCAGCGCTTTGCCAAATTTATGATCAAGCCGCCCGAGCAAAAAGACGAGCTCATCCCCGAGTGGCTGAAGAAAAAAAGCGACGATGACGCCGGCGGCAAAGGCAAGCGCCACAAAGACGAAGAAGGCAAGATGGGCAAAAAAGAGTCCAAAAACAAACAGGGACTTTATGCCCTCAAAGGTCCCAAGGACAACACCGACCCCCATCTAGCCAAGCAGTTGGCCAAAGAAATGGCTGAAAAAGCGGGCGTGCTCGGCATCCTCAACGCCAACAAAGGCTCGATTCTGGCGTCGATTTACGGTCGCGATACTGCCCTTGGCACCGATGCCAGCGATGTCCTTGGCGGACTTGTAGGCACCGAAGTCGGCGAAGCATACGGCGTCGGCGGGCTCGGCCTTGTAGGCTCGGGTCGGGGCGGCGGCGGCACAGGTGAAGGCACCATCGGCCTTGGCAATCTGGGAACGATCGGCAAAGGCGGCGGCGGCGGCACTGGTTCGGGCTACGGCCGCGGTGCCGGGGGCCTAGGCAGCCGGCGCGCCGGCGCCCCCGAAGTCGTCCCCGGAACCGCTGAAGTTCGCGGATCGCTCGACAAAGAAATCATTCGCCGCATTATTCGTCGCCACATCAATGAGGTGAAGTTTTGCTACGAGCGTGAGCTCGTCAAAAATGCAAACCTCATCGGCCGTGTCATGGTGCAGTTCACCATTTCTGGCAATGGAACCGTGGCGGCCTCCGCGGTGCAGGCCTCTACCATGAACAATCCGCCGGTTGAGACCTGTATTGCGCAGGCGGTACGCCGCTGGGAGTTCCCCAAACCGCAGGGTGGCGGTATCGTTGTGGTAACTTATCCATTTGTGCTCAAGGCTGCGGGCGCTGACTAAGTTCTTTGGCGCATCCGCCACTTGCCCCGTCAAAAGCAGGCAAGCCACGGAAAACAGACCGGCCTGAGCGATAAAATCACCCTGAGGGAAGCTCGAGGATTCTCATGCACCATCTGAAGCGCTGGGCCTTCTGTCTGCTGCTGCTTGGCTGTAACCAGGAGCGTAATAAGTCCATCGAAGCCATGAACAATGGCGTTGAAGCGGGTCGCCAAAAGCTATTTGAGCGAGCGATCAGCAATTTGCAGCAGGCGATCTCGATTGATCCATCCAATGACCAAGCGCACTACAACCTTGGCGTGGTCTATAAGGATCAAAAGAAGTGGCCCGAAGCGATTGCCTCTTTTGAGCAAGCCGTCAAATTCGCCAGCGACAATCCTGGCTATCATTACGAACTGGCCAGCTCTTTGTTCGAAAACAAAAAGCTGGAAGCAGCGCGGGCTGAATTCGAAACCGCGGTCAAGCTAGAACCTAAGGCCTACAAAGCGCACTACCGGCTCGGTATGGTGCTTGAGTATCTTGAGAAGTTCCGTGAAGCCGATGCCGCCTATCGCAAGGCGATCGAGGTAAATCCGCGGTTTATTCCGCCCTACATTCGGCTGGGCAATCTGTACCTCGATTACGACTACGATAAAGAAGCGTCTCAGGTATTTCAGGCCGCCACCACAGCCAACGATGCCGATGCCGATGCTCACTACGGCCTAGGCGTGGCGCTGCAAAAAACCAAGCAATATGATGAAGCGGTCAAAGAGTTCAAACGTGCGCTGGAACTTAGCAGCGACATGTATATGGCCGTTTACAACCTTGGAATGACCTACAAACTGATGGACGACAAGAAAAATGCCATCGAGTGGCTAAAGCGCTTCAGCAGCGCCGGCAGCCGCGGAGGTCCAGAACTCGCCAAGGCGGCCTCCGATGCATTAAATCAGCTTGAAGCGCCATAAAGCGCGTTTCAGGCTAGACCTAGCAAGAATTCGTAGCTCTAGCTTAGTTAGCGAACCCTGCAAACCTAAAGTATCGTAGGACTCAAACCACGTCGGTTTGAGACGCGCCGCGCCTAAAACCCGCGGCGCTGTGCCGGGTTCCATATTGATCGCCGTCGGCCGAGCGTGGTATAAAAAGTGCGGCTTTCAACCATCTATAATCCGCCAGAAACCGCTATAAGGGTGGCCTGCTCATGCAACTCCGGGAACAGGTAGCGAAGCGCCTTCGCAATGCACGAACTTGGGCCGGTCTGCTCGATGAGATCGAGAAAGAAATCGAGCGGATCGAGGGCAAAGAGAACCGGGCGGCAGCGCTGTTCGAACTGGGCGAGGTCTGCGAAGAGATCTTCCTACGCAAAGACCGCGCCATGGCCCACTATCAGCAGGCCTTCAAACAGAATCCACAGCAGACCCGCGCCCTGACTCGAGCGCGGCAAATCTACCGCGAGATGGGCAATCTCGAAATGGTAGCAACGCTGCTGGGCCTTGAACTGAAGGTCAGCCCCGATCCTGCGCGCAAACATGAAGCCGAACGCCTGCTCGGCGAAACGCTTCTAGATGCCGGTCAGCGCGACCGTGCGGCCCAGCCGCTGGAAAACGCTGCCAAGCGTCAGCCAGATGATCCCAATCTGGCCGATGCCTTGGCTGCTTGTCGCTATGATCGCGCCGATTGGCAAAACGAAGTCGATCGGTTGCTTGCAACCTCGCGCAAGTTACAGCTAAACGATCCGCCGATGGCGGCGCGGGTGCTGTTTCGCGCGGCGCGTATTTTACACCTTGAAGCCCCTACCGATCCCAAGCTGGAACAGTGCTTGAATTCGGTGCTGGGCATCGAGCCGCAGCATGAGATGGCCAATTTCCTTTTGGAAAAAATTCTGGCCGCTCAAAGCCGCTTCGATGAAATCGTCGCCCTGGAAGACAGCCGCATCGACAGCCTGGAAGACGATCAAGCCAAAATCGATTTGGCCAAGCGCATCGGCAATATGTGGCTATTGCGCTGGAAGGATCGCGATCGCGCCGCGCATTTTTACGGCCGCGCCCTCGATCTAACCTATCAAGGGAGCGGCGACGCTGGCGTCGTTTTTCCGGGGCATATGGCAGCGTTTAGCCTGCTGCGTGATGTGTATGCCGCCCGCAGTGAATGGGATCTGCTCATTCATTACGCGGAAGCCGCTCGCGCCGCGGTCATGAAAGAAACCGAGCGCGCTGCGATCATGGTGCAGGCCGCTCGTATGGCTTGGCAGGATCTGGGCGATCCGGCACGCGCTCGCGTTTACTTTGCTGGCGTGGCCGCCGTCTATCCAGAAAACGAAGAACTGGCGGCCTATACCGCCGAATACGGCGATCCAACGATTGAGCCCGAAGCCCCGGCCGAAGGTGCTCCCGCCGAAGAACCGGCGGCTGTAGAGGAAACCGCTGCCGCCGACCAAGTGGCTGAGACCGAAGTCGCGGCAGAGGCGCCCGAAGAAGGTAGCGCCGAAGAAGCCAGTGCGCCGGCCGCGGTGCATGCAGAGGCTGCGGTCGAAGAAGAACCGGCGCATGCCGAGCCCGAAGCCCCGGCCGCCGAAACCGTGGCTGCCGCCGAAGAGCCCCCGGCCCCACTCGCCGAACCGGAAGCAGCGGCCGAGCCCGAAGCAGCAAGCGCCGAGGCACCTAGCGAGTCTTCGGCCGAGCTTTCGGGCCTGGAGCCCGCCGTGCGCCAGGCTATGGATGCCGCCTGGGCCCTTGAGGCCACAAATGCCGACAAGGCCGTCGATGCCTGGAAAAAGGTCATCGCGCAAGTCCCGCAGCATCCGGTGCCGCGCCGTGAGCTCATGCGTCTTTTGCGTCAGGCCGAAAAATGGACTGCCCTGGCCGATGCCATCAAAGACGCCGTTGACAAGCTGCCGGATCTTTCCGCCGAGGAAAAAGTCGAGCACTTGTTCGAGCTCGTCGAGCTTTATCGAGATCGCCTGCGCATCGATTCTCAGGTGGTAAATACTTTTAACGCCATTCTGGCTCTGCAGCCCGGCAATATGCGAGCGCTTGATGCTCTGGCCGTGCAGTACGAGAACATGAAGCGCTGGCCGGATCTGATCTCGACGCTGCAAAAGAAAGCGGCGCAGATTGAAGATCCCGCCGAAAAGGTCGCGGTGTACTGCCGCGTCGCTCGGCTGTTTCAGGAACGTTTCTCAAACGTCGCCGAAGCCATCAAAGCCTATGAGCAAGCGCTGGCCATCGATGACACCAACGCCGAAGCCATTGCTTATTTAAAGAGCAACTACGAAAAACGGCGCGACTGGGAAAAACTCATCGCCGTCAATCAGCGCGAAGTGGCGCGCATCGAAAACGCCTCCGAACGCAGTCAGCGTTTTGTCGAGATCGCCAAGCTAGCGTCTGAAAAACTCAAGAAACCAGCGATTTCTATCGAATTGTGGGAACGCGTGCTCGAAGCCAATCCCGAGCATGCCGAAGCGCTGGGCGAGCTTGAGAAGCTCTACGAGCGCGAGAAAATGTGGGACAAGCTGGCCGACGTCAGCGAGCGCCAGGTGTCCCTATTTACGGACAACACCAAAAAGGTCGCGGCCCTGCAGAAGCTGGGCGTTTTGTTTACCGATCGCGTCAGGGATGCGGCGCGCGCCACCAATGCCTGGCGCGAACTGCTCACCATCGAGCCGGAAAATCGTCGCGCACAAGATGCCATCAAGAAGCTGTTTGTCGAGCAAAAGAGCTGGGACGAGCTGGAACAGTTTTATGCGCGGCAGAATAAATACGACGAACTGATTCGCACCTTCGAGCGCCAAGTTGATGTCGAAGACGACCTCAACAAAGCCCTGCTTTATAACCGCATCGCGGTGCTCTATCGCGATCGCATGGGCAAGGCCGATCGAGCGATGCGCGCCTTCGAAAGCGTCTTGAAGCTAGACGCCAAGAATCTGACCGCGGCCGAAGCGCTGATTCCGCTTTACGAAGGGGCCAAAGATCCCAAGAAGCTGGCCGGCGTGCTCGAGATACAGCTTGGCCATACCGAAGATCTGGCCACGCGCATCGAACGCATGCAGCGGCTGGCGGAGCTGAACGAAACCGCACTCAAAGACAAAAACACCGCTTACTCGTGGTATTTACGCGGCTTTGGCGAAGATCACACCGCCGAGTGGCTGCGCCCCGAGATCGAACGCTTAGCGGGCGATGTCAGCGGCTGGGCCCAACTGGTTTCTGCCTATGAGCAGGCCGTGCCCAAGTTCACCGACAAAATGGATGCGCTGCCGCTGCTACTGGTCGTGGCGCGCGTCTACGAAGAGCAGATGAAGGATGCCGAAAAGGCCATTGAGACCAATCGGCAGATTTTGACGGTCGATGAGAATAACGCCGTGGCGCTAGAAGCCATGGAGCGGCTGTATCTGAAGACCGCGCGCTACCCCGAGCTTTTGGGCATCTATCAAAAGAAGCTCGATCTGGAGATGGAGCCGATTCGCCAAAAAGGCATTCGCTACCAGATCGCCGAGCTTTACGAAAACGAAATCAAAGATGCGGCCCAAGCGGTCAACGCCTACAAAGCCATTTTGGATGGCGTCGGCGGCGAAAACGAGCTGCCGGCTTGGCAGGCCCTCGATCGCATCTACACGGCGACCGCGCAGTGGCCGGACTTGCAGGCGACCATTCCGCGCGAGCTGGAACTTGTAGATCCGGCCGATGCGCCCACCATCGCGCATCTTAAGTACCGCCTAGGTCAGATTCGCGAGCAGCATCTTTCCGACCCAAGCGGCGCCATCGAGTGCTATCGCGAAATTCTCGAGCTTCTGCCGTCTCACACCGGCGCGCGCGAGGCGCTGGAGCGGCGGCTTGACGACTATACCTACCAAGTCGAAGCCGCCAACATTCTGCAGCCCATCTATGAACAGCTTGGCGAATGGCTGCGCCTCATTGAAGTGCACGAGATTCAGCTCAAACGCACCGATGAGACCGAGACGCTGACCCGCGTCACCCTGCTTATGCGCATCGGCGAGCTGTGGGCCGGGCAAGTGCGCAACGGCGAAAAGGCTTTCGACGCCTACAGCCGCTGCTTTCGTCTCGATCCGGCCAACGAGCAGTGCCGCGCTCAGCTCGATGCGCTGGCCGCGCAGCTTGGATTCTATGAGAAGTTTGTCGCGCTGTACGAAGACGCCATCGAAAAAGGCGGCCTCGAATCGCTTTTGACCCGCGAGCTTCTGATGCGGGTGGCGACGGTATACGACGAACACCTGGGCAAAAGCGAAAAAGCCGTCGAGTTTTTCCGCCGCGCCCAGGCGATCGATCCCGAAGACATCGTTGTCCTCGAAGCGCTGGAAAAACTCTATCAGCGCCACGAACAGTGGAACGAGCTGCTCGAAGTATTTCGCAAGAAAGTCGAGCTGGCCGGCGAGCCCGAAGTGCGCGAGCGCATGTTCTTTCAGATGGCTCGGCTGTGGGAGGAAGTGCTCGGCAATTTCGAGCAAGCCATCGCGACCTATAAAGAGGTCCTGGCGCAAGACGACAGCAATCAGCAGGCGCTGCGCAGCCTCGATAGACTGTATGTGCAGCAAAAGCTGTGGACAGACCTTTCGGAAAACCTGCAGCGCCAACTGGTACTGACGCAGGACGAAGGCGAAACGATACAGCTACTAAACCGTCTGGCGGCGCTGCGCGAAAAAGAGCTGAACGAAGTCGCCGCCGCGGTGGACACCTATCGGCAGGTGCTGGACCTAGATTCGAACAATGCCGAGTCCACCCTGGCGCTTGAGCGGCTCATCAAGCTGCCCGAACACGAGCTGAATGTCGCGACGATTCTCGAGCCGATCTACAAGCAGCGCAACGACTGGGCGAACCTGATCTTCACCTACGAGATCATGGTCAAGCACTCGCTCGACCCGGTGCGCAAGATCGAGCTATTGCACGAGATCGCTCGCCTTTACGAAGAAGGCGGCGAGGATGGTCTGCAGGCGTTTCAGACCTACGCGCGCGCCTTGCGCGAAGATCCGACGCGAGACGACACCCAGAAGCAACTGGAGCGGCTGGCCAAGTTCCTGGATCACTTTGCGGCCCTGGTCAACCTGTACAACGAGGTCGTCGAGCAGGCCAGCCACGATATAGAACTGCAGGTCCACCTGTTTACGCGCATTGCCCAGATTTACGAGCAAAACCTGGGTGACAATGGCCATGCGGCCGAGGCGTATCACCGCGTCATCAAGGTAGACTCGGCAAACCTACCGGCCGCCAACGCCCTGGAAGCGCTGTATACCCGCACCGAGCAGTATCAAAAGCTCGTCGAAGTGGTGCTGGCCAAGGTCGAGATGGTCAGCGAAGTGGCCGACAAAAAGGCGCTGTATTTCCGCGCCGCGCGGCTTTTTGTCGACGTCCTCAATAACCCCGACCGCTCCATCGAAGTCTACAAAGGGGTTCTTGACACCGATGGCAACGACACCGCAGCCATCAATGCCTTGGAGCAGCTTTTTGTCGACCTGCAGCGCTGGAGCGACCTAAAGGACATCTACGCCCGCAAAGTCGATTTGGCGCAGACCATCGAGGACAAAAAGCACATCCTCAGCCAAATGGGCGAGGTCTATGAGACCCGCTTGCAGGACATCGAGCATGCCATTGAAACCTACACCGGAATTCTCGACCTGGATCCGACCGACTGGACGGCGATTTCGGCCCTCGATCATCTGTATCTGACCGCCGAGCGCTGGTACGACCTATTGCAAATCCTCGAGCGCGAAGTCGAACTGGCGCAAAGCACTGCCGAGACGGTGGTCTTTAAGTACCGCATCGGCGAGCTGTTTAGAACACACCTCAAGGATATGACGCGCTCCGTCGAGTCTTATCGCGAGGCGCTGGAACTAGACAGCGGTCACGAGCCCACCCTACTGGCTCTAGACGGCATCGTTCACGGCGCCGAAGAACCGGTGCTTGCCGCTCAGGTCTTGGAGCCGATTTTCGAGACTGCCGGCGAATGGGAAAAGCTTATCGACGTCCTCGAAGTCATGGTCACCCATGCCGAGGATCCGCTGCGCAAAGTCGAACTTTTGCACCGCATCGCCGGGTATTACGAGCGGCAGCTTGAGCGCTCGCCGAGCTCTTTTGAGGCGTATAGCCGGGCTCTGGCGCTTGATGCGCAAAACGAAAGCACCATCGCCAACCTGGAACGGCTGGCCGAAATCACCAAAGCCTGGCCGAAGCTCGGCGAGCGTTACGAGGCCGAAATTACCAAGATGCAGGATGTGCCGCAGCAGGTCGAAATGCTGCTGCGCACCGCCCGCGTCTATGAAGAAGAGATGCAGGCCGAGGACAAGGCGATTGCCACCTTCCGCCGCGTCTTAGATGTCGAGCCGGATAACTCCAACGCCATTTTGGCCCTGGATCGGCTGTACGAGCGCGGTCAGCACTGGAAAGAGCTGGCCGACATTTTGCGCAGCGAAATTCGTCTGGCCAACAGCGACCAAGAAATCGTCGCCCTGCAGTTTCGGCTGGGGCAGCTTTACGAACAAAGCCTGCACGACGTCGATAACGCCATCGAAGTGTATCGCGAAATTCTCAACAGCGATCCCGAGCATGGCCCGACGCTGCAAGCCTTGGAGCTCTTGTTTGCCGAAGGCGTTCGGCCCATCGAGATCGCCGGCATCCTAGAGCCCTTGTACGGCGTTGCCGAGCAGTGGGAAAAGCTCGTCAAGATACACGAAGTACAGCTCGACAAGCTGACCGACGAAAACGAACGCCAGGCTTTGATACAGCGCATTGCCGAGCTCTGCGAGCATAAGCTCGTCGATCAGGTTGCTGCCTTTCAGTGGTGGTGCCGCGCGATCAGCGAAGCGCCGCTGTCCGAGCAAGCTGGAGAAGAAGTCGAGCGGCTGGCCCGCGTCTGCCGCACTTGGGTGGAACTCGTTCAAGTCTACGGCGATACCTTGCAAGGGGAAGCGGCGCAGCGCGATCCGCAGATTCAGCGTTCGCTGCTTTTGAAGCTGGCCCGCGTCTACGAATTCGAGCTGCGCGATCTGCAGCACGCTGAAGACGCTCACTTGCGGGTTCTGCGCATCGATCCCAAAGACGCCGAGGCACTGGCGGCTTTGGATCGCATCTACGCCCAGACTTCGATGTGGCGCGAACTGGCCGACATCCTGCGCCGCCGCATTCAAATCACGCCAGAGACCGATGACCGAATCGAGCTGTATTTCCGACTGGGCAAGGTCTACACCGATGCGCTGGAAGAGCCGACGCAGGCCATTCCCTGCTACTTGGCGATTCTGGAAGATGACACGCGCAACGGCAAAGCCCTGGAATGCCTCGAGCGGATTTATTTCCGCGGCGAAAACTGGCGCGAACTTTTCGGCGTCTACGAAAAGATGGTCGATATCGCCGAAGGCGACGCTGGCATGGCCGATTGCTATGCGCGCATGGCCCGCATCGCCAACGATGCCTTGGGCGAGCGCGAGCGTTCCATTGAACTGTGGAACAAAGTCATCGACCTGCGCGGCGAAGATTCGATGGCGCTTTTGCAGCTCGCGCAGCTTTACGAAAGTGCGCAGGCTTGGCGCGAGCTCGTCGATATCCTCGAACGAACGGTGCGCATCACCGAGATTCCCGAAGATCGCATTCCGCTTTACAAGCGCCTTGGTCAGATCTGGGAAATCAAGCTGGAACGCGATCGCGAGTCCCTGGATGCCTGGCAGGAAGTGCTGCAGATTGATCCGCGCGATCTCGATGCGCTGCGCGCCATCTGCGCCCTTTATCGCAAGCTGCAGCAACCCGATGACCTGGTCGAAACGCTGCATCGCCTGATCGAAGCCGGCCAACTGTCGAACATGGGCGTCGATGAAATTCGCGAAGCCTATGCCGAACTTGGCAAGCTGTACGGCGAAACGCTGATGCGTCCGAACGAAGCCATCGACTCCTGGCGCAAAGTCTACGACTACAACAAGAAGGACTTTCGAGCCCTAAAAGCCCTGGAAGACCTTTTTGTGCAAGAGGCGCGCTGGGAAGATGCCGTCGACGTCATCGAGAAGCGCATCAAGCTTCTGGAAAGCCCGGCCGACAAGATCACAGAGCTCCTCAAGGCTGCCAAAATCTGGGAGGAAAGCGTCGAAGATCCGGCAGCCGCCGCCGATGCCTACGAACGGGTGCTGCAGATCGACAAGCACAACCTGACGGCGTCGCAGCAGCTAGAAAACATCTATCGGCAGCGCGCCAGTTGGGGCCAGCTTACTGAGCTGCTTTTGGCCCGCGTGGAGTTCCCCAACAACACGCCGCCGATTCGCATCGAGATCTACCAGGCCATCGCTCGCATCTTCGAAGACAACATGAACGATCGTGAAAACGCGTTCATCGTTCTTCAGGCGGCCTTCCGCGAAGACTATTCGGTGGACTCGACCGCGCGCGAACTGGAACGCCTGGCTTCGATCACCGGCAAGTGGGGCGACCTGCTTGGCGAGTACACGCAAAGCGTCACCCAGATTCCCGATCTGAAAGCCCGCGCCGATCTGTGGGTCAAGATCGGTCGCTGGTACGCCGATCACCTGGGCCGCATCGACTACGCCATCGCCTCGCAGCAGCAAGCGCTGGCGCTCGATGGAAATCACAAAGAAGCGCTCAGCAACCTGGCCGAGTGCTACCGCAAGACCCAGCAGTGGCCGGAACTGGTGCAGGTCCTCGAGCATCATTCGAACATCGAGGATGACGTTCCCAAGAAGGTCGAGCTGCTCATTGAGCTGGCCGAGCGCTACGAAAATCAGCTTGGCAATGTTCCAAGTGCCATCGCTTCGTATCGTCGAGCCATCGACGCCGACCCGACGAGCATGGCGGCGCTTGATGCCCTGGAGCGGCTGTACCTGGCCGGTCAATCCTGGCTCGAACTCATCGAGATTCTGGGTCGCAAGGCGCAGATCATCGACGACCAGGAAAGGGTCATCACCCTCAAGCGGCGCATCGGCGAGTACTACGATCAAAAACTCAACGATCTCAAAAAAGCCATCGTCAGCTTCAAAGAGATCCTGGATCTGGATTCGATGAACCTGCGGGCCATGCGCTCGCTGGAAGACCTGTATGCCCGGACGCTGCAGAACGATCCTTATCTGCAGATCCTCGAAAGCCAGCTTGACGTAGTGGCGACCGACGACGAGCGCGTTTCGGTCTACGAACGCATCGCCGTCGCTTGGGAAAACCTGTTCAAAAAGATCGACAAGGCGGCAGAGTCCTACGAAAAAGTCTTGTCGATTAACGATCGACACGAGCCGTCGTTAAAGCAGCTTGAGCGGCTGTATCGCACGCAAAAGCAGTGGCCGGAGCTCGTTGATACCTACCGCCGCCACATCATGGCCGCCGCGGATCCCGCCGATCGCATGAACCTGTATGCGCTCATGGGCGAGGTCTACGAAGTCGAGATCAAAGATCTCGACCGCGCCGTCGAGTCGTACAGCGACATTCTGTCGTTTGATCCGAATCATCAGCATGCCCTGATTGCTTTAGGCCGCCTGTACGAAAAGGTCGAGGATTGGAACCGCGCCATCGATACCCTGGCGCACCTTGTGACCCTGGTCAACGACCGCAAGCAGGCCGTCGAACTGCATACGCGCATCGGCGCGCTGTACGAAGATCGCCTGCAGGATCAGGACACTGCCGAAGGGCGCTACCTAGAAGCGCTGCGCGTCGACCAGAACTTCGTTCCGGCGATGCTAAAGCTTATAGCCCTGTACAAGGGACGCGGCGATTGGCTAAAGGCCGTGCAGCTTATGATCCGCGCCGAGGAGCAGCTGCCAAACCCCCTCGACAAGGTCAAGCTGCTCTTCGAGATTGGCAGCATCTATCGCGAGCGCCTGGACGAAGAAAAGACCGGTTCGGAATTTTTGGCGCGGGTCATTGCGCTCGATCCCGAACATGTGGGCGCCGCCGAGCCGCTTGCCGACCTGTACTTCCGCGAGCAGCGCTGGAAAGAGCTTGAGCCCATCTTGGACATGCTGGTCCGCAAGGTGGACAAGCGCGACGTCAAGGAAGCCAATCAGATCTACTATCGGCTGGCCAAAACCTCCGACAGCCTGGGCAACCGCGACAAGGCGCTGAAGTACTTCAAGCTGGCCTATGACCTGGACAGCACTTCGCTGCCGACGCTGCTTGGTCGGGCCGACCTTTTGTACCGCATCGAAGACTGGGAGGGCGCATTTAAGCTCTACCAGACCGTACTTGTACACCATCGCGAGGGCCAAAAGGACGCCGAGGTCGTCGATATCTTCTACCGTCTGGGCATCATCAAGCTGCGCCAGGGCGAGAAGAAAAAAGCGCTCAATATGTTCGAAAAAGCGCTTGAGATCGATCCCTCGCACCGCGCGACCTTGCTGGCCGTCATCGATATGCAAAGCGCGCAGAATGACTGGGAGGCGGTCATCGCCGCCAAACGGTCGCTTCTGCCGGTTGCCGATATCGAGGAGCGCTTCAACCTGTACTGCCAGATGGCTGAGCTTTACAGCGACAAGCTGCAAAAATACAACGAGGCGATTAAGGCGTACCTCGATGCCGTAGACCTCAAGGCCGAAAGCCACGTCGTTTTGCACAAGGTCCTAGACCTTTACACCAAGACCGAGCAGTGGAAAAAAGCCATCGAGATCCTCGGCCGCATCGCGACCATCGAAAAGGACACTCTGCGCCGCGGCAAGTTCTACTACACCGCTGGCGTCATCTATCGCGATGCGCTGAAGTCCACCGATGAAGCGATCGATCAGTTCAACTTGGCGCTGGATGCTTACTTCGAAAGCCCCGATCGCATTCCGAAGGAACAGTTTCAGGCTTATCTGAAGCCCTTTGAAGCCATCGACAAGATCTGCACCAACCGCAAGGACTGGAAGGCGCAGGAACGCAACTATCGCAAGATGATAAAGCGCATGCCCAAAGTTGGGCAGGAGCAGGTCACCGTCGCGCTGTGGCATGCGCTTGGCGAGATCTATAGGTCGCGTCTGCGCGATATCGGCGCCGCCATTCAGACCTTCGAGGTCGCGGCGCAGCTAGAGCCGGACAATCTTAAACGGCACGAGATTCTTGCCGAGCTGTATATCGTCGGCGGACCCGACTTCCTTGAAAAGGCGATTGCTGAGCAGATGTTCTTGATCAGCAAAGACCCCTTCAAGATCGAAGCGTATAAAGCCTTGCGGCGCATCTACATGGATTCGCGGCAATACGACCGCGCGTGGTGCATGTGTTCGGCGCTTGTCTACTTGCAGCGCGCCGATGCCGATGAGACGCAGTTCTTCGAGCAGTACAAGTCCAAGGGTCTGGTTCGCGCCAAGGCCAAGCTGACCGAGGAGATGTGGGCCAAATACGTGTACCACCCCGATGAAGACCGCTTCGTCGGCAATATCTACGCCGCGGTCTACATGGCGGTCGGCATGTATCGCAGCGCGGAGCACAAGCAGTACGGACTCAAGCGCAAAGAGCGCCGCGATTTGGCCACGGACCAAGCACTATTCAGCAAAGTCTTCACCTACGTGATGCAGGTGCTCAACGTGCCGCCCAACATCGAGATTTTCTTCCGTCCTGATCAGCCAGGCGAGCTACAAGTCGCCAACTGCAAGGAGAAGAACATCTTTATTCCTTCGATCGTCGTCGGACAGGGCATGCTGGCGGGACGCAGCGACAAGGATTTGGCATTTCCCATTGCCACCTTCTTGACCAAGATGCGGCCTGAGCACTATCTGCGGCAGATCATCCCCAGCAATACCGAATTGTCGGTCTGGGTGATGGCGGCCATTCGTATGGTCATGCCGCAGTTCAACGTCCCGCCGGACAAGATTCAGCTTGTCGAGCAGTTTATGGGACCGCTGACTCAGCTACTGCCCTTTGCGGCACGCGAACATTTGACCATGGTCGTACAGGCCTTCATCAAACAGAAGAGCCAGCTCGACATCGCCAAGTGGGCGCAGGCTGTAGACCTGACTTCGCACCGCACCGGCCTCATCATCGCCAACGATCTGAGCCTGTCGGCGCGCTTCATCAGCACCGAGCCCACGACCGTCGGCGGAATGCAGCCCAAGGACAAGATCAAAGAGCTGCTTATGTACGCCATCTCGCCGGCTTACTTCGAACTGCGCCAACTCCTCGGCATCGCCATCGGCTAATCGAAATCCTCCTCCCCTCTTCCGCATCCTTTCGTGGAAGAGGGGAGGAGCGTTCCTTTTTTCAATCGCTAGCCGCTTCCGCAACGCATGCTTTGTGTTTTCGGCCCAACGCCGCGGTACACGCAAAGCGTCTATTGGAGCATTTGGCGATTAGGATGCACAGCACTCATACTTTACTTCGTTGTAGCCGGTAGGCGGCATTCCCGGATTTATGCTGCACGGCGCGCTGTACCAAACCTTGACCAGTTTCATTTTCATCATCGCACAAGCAGACTCTGCCTCCATGTTCCACTCGGCTTCGCTTTTACATAAGCCCATTCCGGTGATGCCGCCGTCATAACATAGTGGTGGTGGCGGCGGTGGTGGCGGCGGTGGTGGCGGCGGCGGCGGGGTCGCCGAGCAGCATTCATACTCAATTTCGCGAAATGAATCGCAGCCGCAATTGTCGAAAAAAGAAATTCGCGTCAAGACTTTGCCCTGCATTTTGCAGGCATGCTCTGCCTCAGATTTCCACGTTGCCTGCTCTTTGCAGCAACTTCCTCCGCCGGATTTTTCGGTGGTGCAGCCACACATCGGAGGGGGTGGAGGCGGCGGCGTATCCATCGCGCAGCATTCAAAAACAGCGATGCGATACTGCCCCATTCCGCAGGGATCGGAAAACTTCAGGTTGTGCAGCGACAAATTCCTGGACGCGCAAAATCGCACGCCATAGTCCTTCCAGGTCGCCTCGTCCTTGCACGAGGTACTTCCCCCTTGCTGCTCGGTGATGCACATCGAGGCATCGCTCAAGTTGCCATCCAGGTTGTACAAAGCGACCGCTTGCAACCCTGCGGTCGCCGATGTCGCGGGGTCCGTCTTCGAATCGGCCCCATCGTCGCCGGTTGCACCACAAGCCCACAGCCCCAAGCACAGGCACAAAAGCGCAGCCCCACCGCCATGACTAGGTCGCAAGCCAGTCTTTGTCCTTCTATAGAATTCGTGATGTCTCATAAGAGTCTCCTTCCTTCTTATCGGGGTTTCCGCTGTGCGCCAATTCGAGCACTTTGCGGTGCTCTATTGCGTTCCTTAGCGAAGGCCGAGCGAGCCTTTCCCACCGCAGTTTTTGTGCGAAACGGGACCAAGGAACGTTCTATTTGCCGCGTGTACAACGAACCGCCGCAACATGCAACCTCGCCGATTTCTTAAGAAAAACCAGCCGCAACAAATTCAACTATTGGGTTCTCAAATGTCGATGATTTCCATACACTGCCCGCGAATGAACTTGCTTGTCACCGGGGGCTGCGGTTTCATCGGCGCCAACTTCGTCCACTACCAGCGCCGGAACTACCCGAATCAGCGCATCGTGGTGCTGGATGCCCTGACCTACGCTGGCAATCTGCACAATTTGGATGGGCTTTCGAGCGATGTCGAACTTTCCGCAAGCAGCGCCCGTGGAGTGCGCTTTGTGCGCGGCGACATCTGCGATGCGGCGCTTTGCGAGCGGCTTTTTGCCGAAGAAAAAATCGACGCGGTGGTGCATTTGGCGGCGGAAAGCCACGTCGACCGCTCTATTTCCGGACCGCTAGAGTTCATCAAAACCAACGTGCTGGGCACCGCCACGCTGCTGGAAGCCGCGCGCGCCGCCCGGGTGACGCGCTTTCTGCACGTATCCACCGACGAAGTCTATGGCTCGCTAGAGCCCGACGAAGCCCCCTTTGACGAGCAGCATCCACTGGATCCGCGTTCGCCTTATTCGGCCAGCAAAGCATCTGCCGACCATCTGGTTTTGGCCTATGTGCATACCTATGGCTTTCCGGCGCTTCTGACTCGCTGTTCCAACAATTACGGTCCTTATCAGTTTCCCGAAAAGCTGATTCCGCTGATGATTCTTTCTGCCCTTGCCGATGAACCGCTTCCCGTCTACGGCGACGGCCGCAACGTGCGCGATTGGATACACGTACACGATCATTGCGCAGGGCTTGACGCCGCCCTGCGCCGCGGCCGCATCGGTCGCGTCTACAATCTGGGCGGCCGGGCCGAGCGGCAAAACATCGACATCGTGCGCAGCATTTTGTCGCATCTAGGCAAACCCCAGTCGCTGATTCGCTATGTCACGGATCGTCCCGGACATGATCGGCGCTATGCCATTGACTGCCGGCGCGCCGAATCTGAGCTGGCTTTTAGCCCCACCGTGCAGCTTGAAGCGGGACTTTTGAATACCGTGGCTTGGTATCAGCAAAACCGGCAATGGTGGCAGCGCATTCAAAGCGGCGAATATCGGTCTTGGTACGAAAAGCAATATGGTTCGCGTCTTTCGCCGAATCAGGACGCGCAGGGTATTTCGACATGCGTGTAGCAGTTGTCGGAGCGGCAGGCCTTTTAGGCCGGCATTTGTGCGAGGAACTGCGCGGCCAGGGACACGCCGTTTTGGCGCTGGACCGAACGACCTGCGATCTGGCCAGCAGCGACCGCGAAGTCTTTTATCATTTGCGCGACCGCCTGGCGGCCCATGATGCCCATCTGGTCTTTAACACCGCCGCCTATACCGATGTAGACGGCGCCGAGCGCGAAGAAGACCTGGCGTTTTTGGTAAATGCCCTAGGTGCCGAAATGGTCTCCCGCGCTGCAGACGCCGTCGGTGCTGCTGTCTGTCATGTCTCGACGGATTTCGTATTCGCCGGCGATCAAGACCGTCCTTATGACGAATTCGATACGCCGGCACCGGCTTCGGCCTATGCCCGCAGCAAGCGCGCCGGCGAAGAACTGGTGCTGCGTGCGGCACGACGCTCTTTCGTGGTGCGCATCGGTGGGCTTTATGGCCGCGGCGGACATAATTTCTTTTCCACGCTGGTGGCCCGGCTGCGCCAAGGACAGACGCTCAACATCGATCGCCAGCGCCTGATCAGTCCGACCTGGGTGCGACCGCTTTCGCGGCAGCTTATCGCCGTATGCGAGCACGGCGAATACGGCATTTATCACGCAAGCTGCCAAGGCCAGACGACCTGGTATGAATTCGCGGTGCAGATGTGCGCGCTGGCTGCCGAGATCGGCCGCCCGCTGCCTCCGCAGTTTCAGGGAGTGCCGACCGCCGCCCTAAAAGCGCCGGCGCCGCGGCCGGCCATGTCGGTGCTCAATTGCCGGCTTTTGCGCCTGCGCGGACTTTTGTGCATGCCCACCTGGGAAGACGGGCTGCGCGGCTATCTGGCCGAGCTGTTAGCGCACAATCAGCTTTAGAAATGCCTTACCCGCTTAGCGAGCGAAGCCAAAGTCATTTGTCTTCGCCTTATTGGCTTACATGAAAGGACGTAAGAGATGAAGGGAATCATTTTGGCCGGCGGTTCCGGAACTCGCCTGCTGCCCCTCACAAAGATTACCAACAAGCATCTCTTGCCCGTCGGCCGCGAGCCGATGATTTTTCACTCGGTCAAAAAGCTGATTGCGGCGGGCGTTCGCGACATCTTGGTGGTCACCGGCTGCGATCACGTCGGAGACGTGGTTGGAGTGCTGGGCAGCGGCCGCGATTTTGACTGCGAATTTACCTACCGTGTGCAGGATGCGGCCGGCGGCATCGCCCAGGCGCTGGGCCTGGCCCGCGATTTTACTCGCGGCGACAAGATGGCGGTGCTTTTGGGCGATAACATCTTCGAAGATGATATCGGCCTGTACGTGGAACGCTTTGCCCGTCAGGGCCGAGGCGCCCGCATTTTGTTAAAACAAGTGCCCGATCCGCAGCGTTACGGAGTCGCCGAAGTGCAGGGCGAACGCGTGGTGCGCATCTATGAAAAGCCGGAAAAGCCGGTCTCTGACTTTGCAGTGACCGGCGTGTACTTTTACGACGATCGCGTTTTTGACGTCATCTCGACCTTGAAGCCGTCGGGGCGTGGTGAGCTCGAGATCACCGACGTCAACAACGCCTACATCGAACGCGGCCAGCTTGGCTTTGACATCCTTTCGGGCTATTGGACCGACGCCGGTACCCATGAATCGCTGCGCCTGGCCAACGAGCTGGTGCTGGGATTGCCGCTGACTGGGCCCTATGCCGAGCATTTTCAAGCACTGCGCGCAAAATTCGGCCAGGGAGGCTAAAATATGCCTGAAACGCCGCAAAATCAGTTCAAGCAGCGCGTTTTGGACGAACTGGCGTTTTTGACGTTTCTGGCTCCGCGAGCTGCAGTGCAGCAGTTGTCGCGGCGCATTGACTTGCAGCGGCTGCGCGATTCTTTGCCGCGCTGGCTTGGCGAGCGCTTGCGCCTGGGCCTTTATCCGGCGCGTATCACCGATCCGCTGCAAGTGGTCTGCGCGCGCCAGCACCCGGCCTGGGGCAATCCGCCGACCTTGGACGCAACAAAGCCTTTGTCAGCGCGCTACGGAAACGCCGCCCCGCGCGCCAGCGTGCTGATGGTCACCTACGGCAATCTCGATCTGACGCGGCTGTGCCTGGCCAGCCTGCAGCGCGCCGCCGGCGATATCCCCTTTGAAATCATCGTGGTGGATAACGACAGCCGCGATGAAACCCCAGCCTACTTGGATGAAGTCGCGGCCAGCGGGCTTTTGCCGCTGCGCGTTGTGAAAAACCGCCAAAATGTCGGCTTTGCCGCTGGCAACAACCAAGCGGCGGCGCTGGCGCGTGGCGACATTCTGGTTTTTCTCAACAACGACACGGTGGTGCGGCCAGGCTGGCTGGATCAAATGGTGGCGGCGCTGGATAACGACTTGCACACTGGCTTAGTGGGTCCCATGACCAATTCCTGTGGCAATGAAGCGCAGCTTGGAACGCAGTACAGCGACCTCGAGCAAATGGAAGAGTTCGCTGCCGAGTACTGCGCGCGCCACAGCGGTCAGCGCCGCGAGCCGGCCATGCTAACGCTTTTTTGCGCAGCCATGCAAAAAGCTCTGTTTCAGCAAATCGGCGGTTTGGATGAAGGCTATGGCATCGGACTGTTTGAAGACGATGACTTGAGCATGGCGGTACGAACGCGCGGCAAGCGGCTGCAACTTTTGGGCGACGTATTTGTCCATCACTACGGCGGTGCGGCTTTTTCGCGGCTGCCGGCGCAAAAGTACATGCGCCTTTTCTACATGAACCGCCGCTATTTCGAACGCAAATGGCACACCCGCTGGGTGAAGCGCTAAATAGCGCTCCATCCGCCTGGCTAAGAATTTCTAGCGCAGGACGCTTTTTAGCGTAGTGCCTAGGTCAGCGGGAGTTTGGGCGACGGCGATGTCGGCCGCGCGCAAAGCGGCGATCTTGTCTTTGGCGGTGCCTTTGCCGCCGGCAATGATAGCGCCGGCGTGGCCCATGCGCCGACCGGGCGGTGCGGTTTGCCCAGCGATAAAGGCGGCGACGGGTTTTTTCATTCGCGCCTTTACAAAAGCGGCAGCGGTTTCTTCAGACGAACCGCCGATTTCGCCAATCAGCAAAACGGCGCTGGTATTTGCGTCGCGTTCAAAAAGCTCAAGGACCTCGACAAAGTCCATGCCTTTGACCGGATCGCCGCCAATGCCAACGCAGGTCGATTGGCCGATGCCTAGGGCGCTAAGCTGATGCACGGCTTCGTAGGTCAAAGTTCCCGAGCGTGAAACCACGCCGACGTGGCCCTCTTTATGAATGTAGCCGGGCATGATGCCGATTTTGCACTGGCCAGGAGTGATGATACCGGGGCAGTTTGGTCCGATGAGCCGCGTGTACTTGCCGCTGCGATCCTGCGCATCTAGCACGCGGCGCACCCGCACCATATCGAGCACCGGAATGCCTTCAGTAATACAAACGACCAGTTCGACGGCGGCGGCCGCCGCTTCCAAGATGCTGTCGGCAGCGACCGGCGGCGGTACGTAGATGACCGAGGCATTGGCCCCGGTTTGCTTCACGGCGTCGGCCACCGTGTCAAAAATCGGCACGCTGTGGCCATCAAATTTGACCGTCCCGCCGCCCTTGCCAGGCGTGACGCCGGCAACGACTTGGGTGCCGTATTCAAGGGCCATCTGGGTGTGAAAGGTGCCCTGTTTGCCAGTAATTCCCTGGACTATAAGACGCGTATTTTTATCGACGAGAATCGCCATGGCGCACCTTCCTATGCCACTTTTCGACGTGAAAGTTCGATAATCTTGCGCGCGCCGTCGGCCATATCGGCGGCAGCGACGATGTTCAGCCCGGATTCGGCAAGAATTTTTTTGCCGAGCTCAACATTGGTGCCTTCCAGACGCACGCACAGCGGCACTTTCAGGCCGACCTGCTTGACCGCGGCCAAAACTCCAAGGGCGATGGTGTCGCACTTCATGATGCCGCCAAAGATGTTGACGAAAATGCCGCGCACGGCGGAATCGGCGGTGATGATCTTGAACGCCGCGGTGACCTTTTCTTCGGTGGCGCCGCCGCCGACATCCAAAAAGTTGGCGGGCATGCCGCCGTGGTGCTGAATAATGTCCATGGTCGCCATGGCCAGTCCGGCGCCGTTGACCATGCAGCCGATGTCGCCGGTCAGCTTGACGTACGACAAGTCGTAGCGTTTGGCTTCGATCTCGGCCGGCTCTTCTTCTTGCAGGTCGCGCAGGGCTTCGATCTCGGCATGGCGATACAAGGCGTTGTCGTCGAAATTGAGCTTGGCATCAAGCGCCACAAGCTGGTTTTGCTTGGTCAGCACCAGCGGATTTATTTCTAAAAGCGAACAGTCGAGCTCCTGATACGCGCGCACCATGGTCATAAAGAAGTTGACCGCGCGATTGATAAGTTCCGGAGCCGCCTGCTTGAGCCCCAAAGCAAAGGCCAGCTCGCGCGCCTGATAGGGCGCAAAACCAACGATGGGGTCGATGACCTGGCGAAAAATCTTTTCCGGCGAATGCGCGGCGACTTCTTCGATATCCATGCCGCCTTCGGTCGAAGCCATGACCACCAGGCGCCCTTTTTGCCGGTCGAGCACGACCGCCGCGTAGTACTCCTTGGCGATGTCCACTCCCTGTTCCAAAAGCAGACGGCCTACCGTCTTGCCTTCGAGACCGGTCTGATGCGTAACGAGCTGCATGCCATGCACACGCTCGATGGCGGTATGGGTATCTTGCAAAGTTTTGGTGACTTTGACGCCGCCGCCCTTGCCGCGACCGCCGGCGTGTATCTGCGCTTTGACGACGACGATGTCTTGGCCGGTCTGCGCCCGTACCCAGGCCGCGGCCTCTTTGGCCTCGGCCACCGTAAAGGCGGCGCGACCGATTGGAATCGGCAGCCCGGCCTTGGCAAGCAGCTCTTTGGCCTGATATTCATGAATGTTCATCAGCTTCTCCTTGGACTTCGAGGCGCTCGGGCAAAGCGAACGAAGCGCATAAACTTCGTTCGCGCCGTAGGCAAACCGCGGGCTTTTTTACAGCCGAGTTCCGGCTTCGATGAGCTCGCGCACTGCCGCTGCGCTCTTATCAAGCAGCGCTTTTTCTTCTTTGTTCAGTTCGATCTGGACGATCTTTTCGATGCCGCCCGCGCCGATAATCGCCGGGACGCCGATGTACAAATCTTGCAATCCGTACTCGCCATTGCAGTAGGCCGCGCAGGGCAATAGGCGCTTTTGATCGTGCAGGTAGGATTCGGCCATGGCAACCGCCGCGGTCGCCGGCGCATAGAATGCCGAGGTGCCCATGAGCTTGACGATTTCGCCGCCGCCGCCCGCGGTGCGGGTGACGATGGCCGCCAAACGCTCGGGAGAAATGAACTGCTTTATGGGAACGCCGTTGACCGTGCAATACGAAGTCACCGGCACCATGGTGTCGCCGTGGCCGCCAAGGACCATGGCGCGAACGTCTTTGACGCTGCAGCCGATTTCATGCGCCAAAAAGAGCTGCATGCGCGCCGAATCCAGAACGCCGGCCATCCCGCAAACGCGTTCCTTGGCAAAACCACCGACCTTGGCGCACTCATAGACCATGGCGTCTAGGGGATTGCTGATGACGATGATGAAGGCCTGCGGGCAGTGCTGCTTTAACTCCAGCGAGACGCTGCGCATGATCTTGAGATTTATCGACAAAAGATCATCGCGCGACATGCCGGGCTTACGCGGCACGCCGGCGGTGATGATGACCACATCGGCGCCGGCCGCATCCTTATAGTCGGTGCTGCCGGTGATTTTGGCGTCATAGCCCAAAATGGTGCCGTTTTGCTCTAGATCGAGGGCCTTGCCCTGGCACAGGCCAAGTTTTTCGGGAATGTCGAGCAAAACGACATCGCCAAGTTCGCGCCGAGCGACAAGCGAAGCCAGCTCGCCACCGATGTTTCCAGCGCCGACAATGGCGATTTTCTTACGGCCGGCCGGCCGGAAATGCGTCTGGGTCATACAAAAGCTCCTTGTAGGGGTTGTCGTGCGAACGAATTGGCCAGGGAGTCTACCCTGAGTCCGCAAAAAAGTGGACACGATTCGCGACTGCCAAAGGGGCTACGCGATAAGAGCAAGCCCTAGCGAATGAAACCGGCGCGCCAATCGAAGATATCTAAAATACCAGTAGGTATGCGGAGCCGGTATAACCGCCCAGGGAGGCGCCAATCGAAGCCATCCCCCGCGCCATTCCGAACGCCACACCGCGGTTATCGATTCTGGCGACGCCGCTGCCGCTTAGGTCGGTCGCGGTCCAGGTTACGTCCAAGGTTACGTCCTTGGTGCTGCCGTCCGTCAACGTCGCGGTCGCGCCAAACGACGTGGGCAACCCGCGAAGGGTAATCTGATAGCCGGGAGCTACTGTCAGACTGACGATAGACAGGGGCGCTACCTCGATGGTTGCTGTGGCCGTATAGCCTTCAAAGCTGGCCGTGACCTCGGCGGTGCCCGGGTGATTGCCATACACGCCGCCCGCGGGTCCTACCGAGGCGACATCGGTGCCCACGACATCGCGGCTGCTCCAGGTCACAAGCGACGAAACATCCTGTGTGCTGCCGTCGGAAAGACGTCCCTGCGCGACCAAACTGCCGTACTGATGTAGATAGATCGACAGCATGTTAGGAACTAGAGTGATTCCCGTCAGTGCGGCGGGCGCAACCTGAAGAAGCACCTCGGCGGGTCTTCCCTGATATTCGCAAGAGACGAGCGCTATGCCTTCGGCGTTGCCTTGCACAAGACCACTGGAATCTACCGAGGCGACGCCCGTTCCCAGCACATCGATGGCCCGCCACACTGAAACTGCCGATACGTCCTGAGTGCTGCCGTCGCTAAACGTTGCAATGGCGGTAAAGCGCTGGCTGGTTCCTTTGCGAATCGTGGCGCTGCTTGGATTTAGTTCCAAAGTCACCGGAACCGCCGCGGTTACCGTCAGAATCGCAGCAGTGCGAAATCCATCAAATTCGGCACTAACCTGGGCCTGCCCCAGGTTCTGACCGATAGCGATGCCCGTGCCGTCAATCGCTGCGATATCCGTGCCGACTAGATCGGTCACCGACCAATTCGCCATGGCGCTTAGATCGGCCATGGTGCTATCGGCATAAACGCCGATGGCGGCAAATCGAAACTTGGTTCCTTTGGCGATGCTGGCCTCCGGCGGATGCATCTCCAGCCGTACAAGCGGCGGCGCCGTCACTTCTACAGTTGTCGAGTTGCTAACGGATTGATACCGCGCCGTGACCGCCGCCCGGCCGACGTTTTTGGCAACAAGCAGTCCTGTCGCATTGATCGTGGCCACACCCATTCCCGTAATGTCCTTGATCGACCAAGTCGCGGAGCGCGTGACGTCCTGCGTCGAGCCATCCGAAAACGTAGCGGTGGCAGTAAACTGCTGGGTCAAAGTTTTGGGCACAAGCGGCGCTTTGGGGCTTATGTCCACGGATTTGATCGTGGCGGCGGTCTCGGACAGCGAAAGCTGTACCGGAGCCAGGGTGCTCGGCTCCGCTTCGTCCGTTCCGCAATGCAGTGTGGCCAGCGCGGCCACTGCGCAAAGCAGCGCCCCGCCGCGATATGATATCGGTATTTTCACAATCGAGTTCATCATGGTTTCGCGTTCCTTTTGTGAAAGGCCCAAAATTGGGCAAAAATCAGCAAAGGGCTATGCATAGCAGATATTTGAAGCGCCGGGGAATTCAGAAAAAACAGGAATTCGGAAAGGAGGTTCGCATGCAGTGGGCGCAAGCTTTTCAGCCACGCTTGAATCTTTCCAGGGCGCTGCTTGCGCTTGGGATTTTATGGCTTGCGCATTCGGAAGTTACGGCGCTCGAGCAAAAGCCAAGCTTGCACAACTTGCCCAAAAATCTGATTCCGGTTCCGTGGGTTCGGCAAAAGACATCCTATAGCTGCGGTCCTGCGGCCACGCTGGCGCTTTTGCAGTACTGGAACTACGCAAAATATCGCGATGTTTCGGAAGAGTCGCTTTATGCTTCGCTAAGAACTACCGAGCAAAATGGAACGGATCCGCAGCCGATGGCCAATCGACTGAATCAGGAACATTCCCTACGGGCGACCTATGTGTATGACACGCCGCGCAAAAGCGTACAGCTTGTCGAGCTTTTGGCCGCGGTAAATCGCGGAGAGCCGCCGATTGTCGATCTGCAAGCCTGGCAGCAGCCAGGCCCGGGCAAACCGCCTATACCCTGGTCTTTGAATTGGGAAGACGGGCACTACGCAATCCTAATTGGATACGACGCCGTCAATTTGTACTTTATGGATCCAAGCACCGACAAGCGCTACACCTACATTCCACGCGCCGAATTCGAAAGCCGCTGGCACGATGTAGACGAGGACTTGCGCCGCACGCACATGGTGATTTTTGTTCATAGTACGAACCGACCGTACAAGCCGGCCCTGCCCCCGCCCAAAGACGTGCCCTACATGGAATAATTAGGGCTCGTCGTCTTCGGAGGGAAAATCTTCAAACGTCGGCAGCATGTGCCAGGCTTCTTCGACCAGTCCCAAAAGCTGACTTTCCGTCCCATCAATGGTCTCATGACTGGCCACTTGCAGCAGAGTGCCGTAGATAAGCGCTCGAGCATCCTGACTTGT
Source organism: uncultured Myxococcales bacterium (assembly GCA_964460115.1). Classification (GTDB taxonomy): domain Bacteria; phylum Myxococcota_A; class Polyangia; order Palsa-1104; family JAEUJZ01; genus JAEUJZ01. Next base: position 24,601 of record CAYWPR010000021.1, on the reverse strand, counting down.
CACCTGGGACAAAAGATTTTTCAAATCCGCAAGGTCGTGGACTTGCTTGCTGACCGCGGCAGCCGCCAATTGGTAGTCTGCTTGCCCCAAGGCGGCGACGACTTGCGCCAGCTCCGCCTCTTCGCCCGAGGACAACTGACCGTCTGAGAGAGCGCTGTGCTGCAGCAAGGCGACAAGCGCCAGCCGCTCGGGAGGTTTTAGTTCTTTGAGCTCCATGACTCGACGTCTTCCTTTCGAAGAAACTTTGCGGCCCGACCGCGGCAATTTTCCTGCCAGAGTAGCCGATGCCGGCAAACGGCGTAAAGCTCCAACTTTGTACCCTCGACCGACGGATGCTTGCGGACATTTACAAAATGCGAGTCTCTAGGACGCTAAGGACTCCGTTCGGATCTTCGGTATGAACAAAATGATCCGTCGCCAAAACATCTACACTGACGCACGCATTGTGCGCAGCGATGTTTCGAACTCGCGCCCTATCGGCAGGCGTATAGGATGTCGATTTCTCGCCGATGACGACGTGAATAAAGACCCCATTCGGCGGAGATTCCACGATCGGCCACAGATCCGTGGCGAAATAGCTACTCAAAAGCGCATACATTTCCTCGCGATCAAGTGCGAAGCGGACGCGTCCTTCCGCAGTGGGCTCGGTGCTCATGGCCAGCCACTGCGCCATGGGCGGAGACAATCCGGCGGCAATGGCCGCCTTCACAAATTCCGTCCGCGATGCCATGGTTTCGGGCAGCGACGCCAAACGTTTTAGGACCCACAAAGCACTGCCTTCCTCATCCACCGGCGGACGCGCCCCGGGATTGCTGTCCAGGGTCACTACATGCGTCAGCGACGCCAGTGCCGTCGCATCATCTTTTGGCGCAGTCAGCGCGCGACTTTGCTGCAGGACCAAAAGCGCGACTTTGCCGCCAAAACTATGTCCAATGATCGCGCCTATGGGCAGCGAATGCCGAGCCAGATTGCGTACATCCGCCGCCGCCATTTCCAAGGACGAATTTCGCGTTCCTTTTGGCGATTTGCCATGGCCGCGCAGATCGACAAGCCAGGCATCCCATCTCGGATGACTTGCCACAAAGCGCCGCGCAATGCTCCGCAAGTTGGCACCGCTGCCTAAAATGCCATGCAAAAATAGCACCCGCCGCGCGGCGTCCGCCTGCTCGGGCCCAGGCCTGGGGCTAGGGATATGTTCCACCGCCAAATCGACAAGCTGCGACATATGATGGTTTTAGCATCAAAGCTGCGACAACGCCCCAAAGCTCGGTGCGCGGTACCGATCCGCCTACATTTTTTCGCAGGTTTTCCAAAAGCCTAGGAAATTCAAGGGGTTTGGGCTCCCTAAGATCCTGCTTGTGCCATCGGTCCGAACCAGCAGATAATGTTCGCGGAGCAACCTGCGGGACGCTTGCATGCATCCTCTACGATTTGGCCATGGGGCAATTGAAATCAGAGCAGGACAAACCGCAGCCGAGCAAATCGCAGCACAAGGAATCCCATGGCAGACAAATCGCCGATAGGAAGCGCGTCCGTTTCGGGCATGGAAAAAGCAGCGTCTGGCTTCTTTCCGAAAAGTCTGCGACCCCTGCGTGAACGCCTGCAAGGGGGCGTCGCTGCAGCTTTAAATGGAGTCCTGCGCGTCACCGGCGTCAAACTGCAAATTAAGGATACGGCGGCGACGATGACGACGGCCGATCCGCCTAAGGTGCCGCCTGTACCCCCGGTGGCTGTAGCAGTTTCCGAGACTTCCGCGGCGCAGCCGATCAAAAATCCGTTTCCGCCGGCGCCGCTCGAATCACCTAGGCCCCCTTTGTCAGGGCCCATGGGCCAAGGAATTCCGGCCCCGCCGCGAGCTCCCCTGCCATTTAAACCCCTGCCCAATTTTGCAGCACCACCGATAGCGCGCAAGCTTGCAGCCCCGCCCAAAGAGCCGCCGCGCGGCCCCACGCAGGTGCAGGTCATGACTGCGGTGCAAAATGCCGTGGTCGGCGCGGTGAAAATGATTTCCGGAACCGTGGACGGCGTGGGCGCGGCCCGCGATGCCGCCCGCGCCGCAGCCAAGACCGCCACTGGAGCCGCCAGCGTGGCGACCGGCGTGGCCACCGTCGCCAGCGGTTTTTTTCCGCAGCTTGCGGCACTGGGCGTCGGAGTGCCCAAGGCCCCGAAAAACAAACCGGGAATGCGCCCGCAAAGGCGCGTGGCCGAAATTCTAGCCAACCCCATGGGCCGCACCGTGCAGCCCGGCATCGGCAATGCCCCCGGCGAGCCACCGCGTCCGACCAAGCGCATTCAGCGGCTGCCGATGGTGCGTGCCAAATCCTCGCTTGAACTTGGCCGCAAGACCAAAGCGCCAAAGCCACGCTCTTATACCGACCTGCAGATGCGGCCGCAAATTGGGCTGACACCGCATGAAATTCTGCTTAAGGTCGCGACGCTGGCCTTGGGCAAAACCCTACTTGGATTTTTAGAAGCAGGAGCGCGGGCGCAGCAACAAGCATTGCAGCGCGTCAACGATCGCATGTCGCAAAGGCAGGTCATGCTGCTCGGCATGCTTCCGGCGCAGTACATCGTCAAGCGGCTGCCGCAAGCGCCGGCGGAGACCCCGCCCAGCAATTCCGTACCCTCTCGATCTGATCAAGCTGGCCCGGTTTCATCAAGTGTGCCAGGGAACCCCGGTAGCGGATTCAAGTTCCGCTATTGACATTATGTGAAAGGAGCAATTAGGAAATGGCGAAGATTCAGAAATCGACCGATTCATCCAGCCTTGCGGAAGTCGTGGACCGCATCCTGGACAAAGGCATTGTCGTGGATGCATGGGCCAAGGTTTCCCTGGTCGGCATCGAACTCCTGTCGATCGAGGCCCGCGTGGTGATCGCCTCGGTCGAGACCTATTTGAAGTACGCCGAAGCCATTGGTCTAACCGCCACCGCGGCAGCACCAACGTAATCTAAGCAGTAGATCGGCCCCCGAGGTGGTTTTAAACCCCCTCGGGGGCCTAAGTATTTTGCCAAACGCACTTTTGACTAGAGCGGATTACGATACGAATGGCCAAGATTAATTCGGTACATTCCTCGGCACAGCTACCGCAGGATGTGCTTAACCTCGAGCCCAGCGAAAGCTTCGTGATGACTCCGCAGGTAGAGTCAATCACCCGCCGGGCGCTTACCTATTTACATTCCGGCTATCCAGTGCACTTTGCCGGACCCCCGGGCGTCGGCAAGACGACGCTGGCTTTTCATATTGCAGCCATGCTTGGAACTCCCATCGTCCTTTTGCAAGGGGACGATGAGTTCGCCAGTTCCGATCTTATCGGACGCGACAACGGAGTTCGTCGCCACAAAGTCGTAGACAACTTCATCCACTCGGTCACCAAGGTCGAGGAAGAGATGCGCAGCATGTGGCTTAGCAATCGGCTGACCATTGCCTGCGAAAACGGATATACGCTGATCTACGACGAATTTAATCGCTCTCCGGCCGAAGCCAACAACGCCCTGCTTAGCGTTTTGTCCGAAGGCATCCTCAACCTTCCCAAGCAGCGCAGTTCTGGCGGCGGCTACGTCAGCGTACATCCGAACTTCCGCGCCATTTTCACCTCAAATCCAGAGGAATATGCCGGCGTTCACAAAGCCCAGGACGCGCTGATGGATCGGATGATTTCGCTGCACTTAGATCATTACGATCGCGACACCGAAGTGGCAATCGTCAGCGCCAAGGCCCATCTGGCCCCCGAATCAGCGGCGCACATCGTCGACATCGTTCGGGCGCTGCGCAGCAACAACGGCAGCGGCATACGCCCGACCCTGCGCGCCGCCATTGCCATTGGCCGCATCACGACCTCGGCGCAGGCGCAAGTTCGACTGGACGATGAAACCTTCTGCTGGGCTTGTCGAGATGTACTAAGCCGCGATCTGGCGCGCATCACCCGCGAAGGTCGCACCATCATTCCGCCGCGCATCGACGAAGTGCTTCGTGACGTGCTCGGTTCTCGGCGTTCCGGCCCAAGGTAAGCCCGCGGTGCGGTTCCGCTTCGTAACTGCTCGGGAGAATTTTTGACAATGGCCACCTCACACGCGCCGGTGAGCGGCGTATACGTATACGCTGTGATAAGCGGTGACGGAAACATCGAATATGGGCAGATAGGTCTGGATGAAAGCCAGGTCTACCGCATTGGCGATGACAAGATCGCAGCACTTGTCAGCCACATCGAGCAGATTCGCGTGCGACCGGAACGGCGCTATCTGGCCGCCCACAATGCCGTGCTGCATCGCGCGCTTGGCGAATCCGCAGTCCTGCCTACGGCTTTTGGTCTAGTCGCCAGCAGTGATGACGCGGTTCGCGAACTTTTGCAGCGCCATGCGCCGCAGCTTGCCAAGCAGCTTGGACGCGTTGCCGATCATGTAGAGATGGGCCTGCGAGTGCGCTGGGATGTTCCGAATATGTTTGAGTATTTCGTGAACATGCACAGCGAACTGCGCAGCGCCCGCGACGCGCTTGGCGACGTAAAGCAGGCGACGCATACCGAGATGCTGGCCCTTGGCCGGCTATTTGAGGAAATGCTCAACGAAACTCGACAAGGGCATTTGGAAAAGCTCGAAGCAGTCTTTGCGCGCTACGGACTTTTGGTAAAACGCAATCCACCTCGAAACGAATGGGAAGTACTGAACGTCGCTTGTCTATTGCCTAAAAACCTGCTCGACGATTTCGAACGCATCGTCGGCGAAGCCGCGACCGCCTTTGATCATCACTACACCTTTGAGATAAGCGGTCCGTGGGCGCCTCACAATTTCACCGAACTCGCCCTGACTTTATAAATCCGATTTCCTGGCCGCTCGATCTATTCCGCTGCTTAACTGCGCGAAAAAAGAGGGCTAGAGAGCGCAACTTATTGCCGCTAGACATCGCGCCGTTCTCGTCGCACAATACTTCCCTATGGCCGCTGCGGGGCGACGCAGGGGCAAAGCCAGAAAACAAAAAAACCTGGCGCGGTTTTTCAAAAAAGGGGGCGGCGCAATTTCTGCGAAGAGTAGGCAGGATTTGCGTGGCACGGCAAAAGTTCAGGAGCTGCGATTATGGTAAATCAGGAGAATTCTACGAGTTCGGAAACGATCTGGCGTACCACGGTCGAACGCCTTGCCACACTGCTTCGCAGTTCTGCGGAGACTAGCAGTATAGAGCCGACGATGAGTAATGCGACCGTCGAACCTATTCTGCTACTCAACTGGCGTAGTGCCGTTTCCGAAGATCGCGGCGAAAGCTTTCTAGGAACCACTTCGAGTGGCGCGCTTGTGATCTGTGAAGGAACTCCGCAGCAAGTGGGCAAGCTGCTGTGGTCTTCAGCATCCAGTTCTCCGCCGCTTTCGGCGCAAAGTCCGCTTCCACCAGCACCTGCGGCGGCGCCAGCGCCATCGCTGCCGCCTAAGCCCGCGGCGAAGCCTGCGCCCGCTGCCGAGCTAAGCCCCCCCCCAGCGGTTCCCTACATCACTGTTCCTTCTGCCCCGGCCACGCCTGGCACCGCGACCGCAGCCATGCAGGAAGTCTTTGTATCCTCGCGGCAATCGGGCAAACGCTTGGCCGTGGAAAGCTCGCGCAGCGGTTCCGGCGCCCGGCTGGTGCTACAGTCGCACAACGGCGGCGCCCATCAGCGTTTCTTCATCACCCCGTACGAAGGCGGCTATCAGCTAAGCGTCAGCCATTCCCCCCTGATGATTAACGCTGCCATGAGCCGACGCAATTCGGGCTGGCAGCTTATCGAGATGGCCGCGCACAAAGGCGGCGAGCAAGTTTTTACCGTGGAAGAAACCGCGGAAGGCGACTACCGCATTCGCGCGCCGCAGTCCGGCCGCTGGCTGGCCACGGCCAACGTCAACGGCACGGAATTGCCGGTGCTCGATGCCAGCCAAGGGGATGAACAAGCCAGCCGCTGGATCATTCACAGTGCACCGGCAACGCCGCGTCTGGCCCTGCTTGACTTGCAGTCCGTGGCGCCGCGCCCAAAGACGGACGGCGCGCTTGATGCGATTCTGGACAATGGACAGCTACAATGTGTGGACAAGCTGGCCGGCGCCAAATTTCACGCCTATGCCGGCGATTTCCTAAAACGCGGCCGCGATCAGTTATTGCTGGTGCGCGCCGAATCCAAATATCACTACGTTGAAGTTCTGGATTTCGGAGAAACCGGAGTGGCGGCCCGCGTACAGGCGAGCGCTGTCATTGAGCCGGGCGGCTGGATCGATGGTTGGCTGGGCAAAAATGATCTGCAGCTTATCGGCGATCTGGTCGGAGACGGCAGTTCACAAATGCTGCTTTTGCACAAAGGACAGCGCCGTCCGGGCGAGCAGGCCGTGCTCATGAGCTTGCAGCAGGGCGTGGCCGCACCGCGCAAACTGTTTAGCGACAACTGGGGAGAGCGACAGTGGCTGGACGGCTGGCTCGATCCAGAAGATGTGCATATGGTCGGCGACTTCATGGGACTAGGCTACGATCAGTGGCTGATGATGAACCGCCATCCGCGCGGCGGGCGCGTCCGCATCATGGATATTAAGGGCGGATCGCCGCGGCGTTGCTACACCGAGATGTGGGGACAAAGTACGCTGCTCGATGGCTGGATGGATCAGGGACGTATTCTTTTGGCGGGCGATTTCCTAAAACGCGGCCATGCGCAGGTGCTGTTTTTGAACCGCGACGTTGTCACCAATAGCGGAAAGGTGCTGATCGCCGATTTCTGCCGCGCCGCCCCGCCGGCGGAAGTGTGTTATCGCGAACTTTGGGGACAAAGCGATTTGCTCAACGATTTTCTGGCCAACGGAGATACCGCAGTCGCTGGAGATTTCATGGGACGCGGTTACGCCCAGGTGCTGTTTGTCTCTCGCAAAGGCGAAGGCGAAAAATTCCTGGTCGCCGACTTTCATCGCGGCGCGCCGCCGCTTGAGCCGTGTGTGCGCGAGCAATGGGGACAGGGACAAAGGTCGCGTCACGAATCCCTTATCGATCCGCGTAGCGTCATTTTGTCTGGTCGTTTTCGGCGGCCGGCGGATGGCCAAAATGCACCGGCACCAGCGCAAGTCATTTTGCTGTAAACGCGCACAATTTGCAGAGCACACGGGGAGCCACGATGACAAAGGTCGGAAGCGACGATGCACTGCGCAAAGATGCTGAGAGCAGCACTGGAAAAGAACTTCTTGAAAACACCTTAGGCGGGGCATTAAGCCGAATTCTGGAGCGCAGTGGCATTGACCTGCGCATCGTCAACACCGCGCCACATTCGAGCGAAGCCAGTTCGGCAGCGGAAACGGCGACGCCAGCAGCCACAGCAGCGCCAAACGCAGCGCCAAGCGCGCCGGAATCGAAACCATCGTCTGCAGGAAGTCCCGCGGCCAAACAAGAGCTTGTGACGCTGGCAACTCTGCTGCTTGGTCAAATTCTGGCCGCCCGCCTTGGCACGTGCAGCGCGGCAAAAGAAGCCGCAACTGTTGCCAAAGAGGCGCCTTTGCGCCTTAGCCAGCTATCCTTTTTACCCCCCGAAGCGCCAGCGCCAACCGCGGCGCCGACGGCTTCGGCCCCGCCGCCGCGCTCACCCAGCCGTTCCTCTGCCGAGGGAAATGGATCGCAGGCGGCCCCCGCCAGCCGCCCGGCCGGCAAAGGCCGCCCCTTCACACTACGTTATTAGAAAATCTTTCTAGAGTAGATCACCGCTGCCTTTTGCTGACTCGCAGCGACGCTTTAGGACATGGAGGATGCTGTCCTGAATGTCGCGCATCAAGTGGTCTCCCAAAAAGCCGGCGTAGCCGTTGAAATGAGTATTTAGGCGAAACTGGCTCCACAAACGTAGCGTGACGGCGCCCGGGCGGTGGCCTGGGACAATCTCATAGGTTCCAGAAAGCACGTCGAAATACTTTCCTCCGACGACAATATGCGGATCCAGATGGGTCATATGAGCATCGGCCTTGATGCGAAAAGACAGGCGGCGCAGGGGTTCCCAATCGGTTACAGTTTCGATAAAAAGGAGTCCTTTTTCGAAACTGGCATGACGTACCCCCCCTACCCCTTCGTGCGTTAAAGTCGCTTCAATCGGTCGAGGAAAACCCAGCTTGTAGAAAAAGCCAGGGCTGTCGTCGGCTTTGGTGATCGGACGGACGCGAATAATCTCGGCCCAGACGGTATTTTCCGGCGCTACAATTTCAATTTCGGTATTGACGCGGTGTATCGATTCCGGTGCGATAAGGTTTGATTCGATAAACCCGCTGGTGAGCGGCGCCAGCAAAATGATAGCAAGCAGCATAAGCCCGTTTTTCAAAGATGGACCGCTGTTCGGTGGCTGATTGCGCTTCGCCGCCCACAGCGCAATTTTTGCTAGCAAACCGCCGACCGAGGACATTCCCATGAAAATCGGCGTGGCAAACATTAGACAGAAGGCGCCTTCCCAGCCCACGGCAAAAGACAGCGCCAAACAGGGCCCAATGGCAATCCACGGGCCCAAAAGCGCAAAGGCCCAGGAAAGCGGACGCTTCTCTTTCATGCCCGTATAAAACGTCACCAAAAAGCCAATGGCCACAGGCAAGAGAAATACCATGCCCACGGACATAAGCTCGACGAGGTGTTTCATTTTAGGAACGCGCACCAGCAACTGCAGCATGACGCCGTACAGAATTCCCCAGATTCCCCCGGCGATCAGATGAATGTTCGGAGAGCGAGGTGGCTCTTTGACCAAAGCGGGAGACTTGGGCGGTTCAGAAGGGCCTGCGGGGGGACCGCTAGAGCCCGAGGGCGAGGAAGCAGGCGAATCAGACTGTGCGCTCATCCTTTCAAGTAGACGGCCGGCGCCTGGCAGAGTCAAGATCTCCTACTTGGGCTGCAAAATGTACGCAAAGTAGGTCTTCAAGAGGACACGGCAGCGGAGCTACTTGGTCACCGATAGCTCCTGCAGCGAAGTCAGCCGCTTTTCGATATCGCGAATGACTTGATCGACCTGAGCGCCATGCGTCATCCAGGCCGGCACCGATCCGCCGGGTTCCCCGTATGTACGGAAACTCATGCGGCTGCTTTCTGATTCGCCGAGCTCAATGATCCAAATGCCGTGGATAACAGGCACGCGCACGAACTTTTTCTCAACCGGCGGACCAAGTTCATTGGCGGTATCAAAAGTCAGCTCATAGCGCCGATTTTTCGCATCCGAAATTCGGCGAATGCGCATCGTGTAGTCGCGGTCTGAAATCACCGGCGTCCGAATTTGATAATAAATTACGAACTCATCCGGTTCCTGTTTCAAAATCTGGCGCTTCTTAATGTAGGGGTTTTCCTCCAGAATTTTGCTCCACATATGCTCAATCACCGTCTCTGGAGAAAGCTTGGCACTCACGATTGCGCGGTATTCATAAAATTGCGATCCCAAAACCGGACGCCGCTCTACGGTGATTCCATGTTTGATCTTGTGAACCTTCCAAGGGGCCTGATTGTCGCTCAGGCCGGAAGAAACCACCATCTGGGCTTGTTCGGCACGTCCCAACGGCAATCCCTGCGAAATCCCCAAGGAAAAAAGCAAAGCCAGGCCCCAAAGCCTGCCTTTTCGATGATGGAAAGAGGCCGCAAGTAGACTCATAAACGGACATTATATTCGAGCGTTGCCCTCTTGGAAAAGGCCCAGCGCCAGCGGATTTCAAAAGTGGCCGGCGCGAATCAGGCAAAAGGCGTTTTCCGTTTCCCGCGCTTTGGCGATCTACGGGGGTACGATATAGTGTCTTTCGCGCGAATGCAGCGACGTCAAGCGCGCTAGATCGGGAACCACAGCCTTTTGAAAGGAGGCAATATGCGTCAGGAAGATACCCTAGGCCGAGCCTTGGCTAAAACCGACACCGACATTGATTTTTCTGGAACCTGGGTGAACGACCTCAAGTCGGAAGCGATCCTACAGCAGAACAAAAACGTCCTTACCGGAACGTATGTGAGTGTCAGCCGCAGCGGCGCTCGAGCGATAGGCGATTTGCAGGGCTATGTAACGGGCGACCTGATCTCATTTGTGGTTCGCTGGCGAGCCGCGCAGGCGATTACCACATGGGTCGGCCAACTTGAACCTCTGGCCCCCGTACAAACCCTAAAGACGATTTGGCTGATGACCAAGCAGGTCGTGCCCGGTGAAGAATGGGGGTCGATAAACACGGGTTCGGATTCCTTCGTTCGCAAATAAATCGACCGTTTCGCCAGCCTGACTCTTAGCACTGTCTTCGCTTTTGCAGCCACCCTACGAGCTTTCATCAGGCGCTAGAAATTCCCAATGAAGTTTTTGCGTGCCGATGCGAATACTTCTGCTAAGAAAAACATGCGCCCGCATGACTCGCTTGGCCTACATTACAAGTACCGGCGCCTTTCTGCCCGGAGAGCCGGTACCAAACGAGAAAATTGAGCAGTACCTGGGAAGGATCAGCGAGAAGCGATCTCGACTCGGGCGCTTTGTACTGCGTCAAAACGGAATCAAGACCCGTCACTATGCGCTGAGTGCGGAAGGCACGTACCTGTACAGCAATGCGCAGATGGCCGCCCTGGCCATTCACGATGCGCTAAAGCACAGTCAGGTTGATGCGCAGAAGCTCAGCTTTTTGGCCACGGCTACGACGCAGGGGGATCTTTTGGTTCCGGGTTTTGCCAGCTTGGTCCACGGCGAGCTTGGCCTGCGACCCATGGAATTGGCCAGCTTTCAAAGCGTCTGCGCCAGCAGCATGATGGCCGTCAAATCGGCTTATCTGCAAGTGCTTGCCGGCGAGCATGATTGCGCGGTGGCTTGTGCATCCGAATTCTCCAGCCGCTATTTTCTGCCCGGATTTTATGACACGGAAGAACCGAACCAAGTGGCCGACGACAACTCGGCGGCGCTTTTGGAAACGGAATTTTTGCGCTGGACTTTGTCCGACGGCGCAGGCGCTTGGCTTTTAGAGTCGCAGAAAAATGAGCACCGGCATTCGCTGCGCATCGAATGGATCGACGTTTGTTCTTATGCCGATCGCTTTGCATGCTGCATGTACGCCGGCAGCGCCAGCAATGAGGTCGAGCCGCCCAAACCCTGGAGTCACTACGGCAGTCCGATTTCCGCCGCGCAAGCGGGTACGTTTGTTTTAAAACAAGACTTCAATTTGCTTTACCGCATGTTTCCGGTGTGGGCCAAACACTACCTAGATCTCGTCGATCGGCGCGCATTGCGGCCCGCGTGCATCGACTACTTTCTGGCACACTATTCTTCGCACTCGTTGCGTCAGGAAATTGTCAAACTGCTGCAAAAAACCGGCGCCATGGTTCCAGAGACACGCTGGTTTACAAATCTGACTTCGCAAGGGAATACCGGTTCGGCATCTATATTTCTCATGCTGCATAAGCTCTTGGCAGAGCAAGAGCTTATGCCCGGACAGCAGATCCTATGCTTTGTTCCGGAAAGTGGGCGCTGCATGATCGCATTCATGCTGCTTACCGTCGTTTAATACACCTTTGGCGGCACGGAGCTTTCATGATTTCGACACAAAATGAGACTAGCAAAGGAACCGAGCGAGAGACCGCGCAACCCACACCGCAAGACATCCTGCGCGGGCTGGCCAGCATTTGGCTCGACTTTGAAACCAAGCTGCATCAAGTTCCGATTGTGCGCCGCGTCTTCGAAAGGCGCATCCGACTTGTGGATTATCATATGCTACTGCGCAACCATCGGGCGCAGGTTCTACAGGGGGCGATGTGGATTGCGCGCGCCGCGTCCAACATCAGCCACGAATTTGCCGAGCTACGCTCGCGCTTCATTCGCCATGCCGCGGCAGAGCACCGTGATTATAGGCTGCTCGAAACCGATTATTTACAGAGCGGTGGCGACCCGAGTGCGCTGCGCGACCATGACATGAACATTGGGAGCGAAGCGCTATCTGCCTGGATGTTTCACCGCGCCGAAAAACCCAATCCTTTTGATCTGCTTGGCGCAATGTACATCATCGAAGGTCTGGGCAAGCGAGTTGCTGGCCAGTGGGCGGCGCATGTGCAGGCGGCGCTACGTTTGCCCAAAGAATCGGTCAGTTTCTATCTTTATCACGCCCAGGTGGATGAGGATCATCTTGAACAGTTGGAACAGGCGCTCGAATTCGGAGTGCTGGGCATTTCTGGAATGCCAGCGCGTATCCTAAAGACCGCGCGAGTTACCGCTCGCCTTTACCGCCTGCAACTGGAAGAAATCGGAAGCTACTAAATGGATCCGCGCCAATTCTTTCTGCAAAAAAAGCACAATTCGAAAGATCCGGATCCATGGCTGGCGTTGTATCTAGACCGCTCTTTGCCGATTCCTGATTTGGTCAAGGCGGCCTTTTTGAAAGGGCAGTCAAGCTTTACGCGCCGTGCTCTATTGCCCTTGGTACGGCCTGTGGCGCGACTTTCCATCTTCGGAATCAAACTGCTCAAGCTGATTGTTCCAAAAAGCTGGCAGTCTTCGGCGCTGCTGCACCGAAGCATCTACTGGGGACTTAAGCATTTTGTCACCCCCGAAGCAAACTACCTAATTCTTCGCCACTTTCATATTGGGACTGAGATTCTGCGTTTTATTGCGGACAATGTTTCGCAGCTCACCATCGAGACCACAAAGCCCTTACGGCCGCAAACTTTGGAAGATCTGCTCGATGATACTTTTTTGATACATGATCGGAATCTCTATAACTTTCTTATCGAACTCAACAGCAAGCTGCGCGAACAAGGGCGTGAACTTGCGCCCCCCAAAGCAAAAGGCAGGGCACAGGCTACAATCGATTTTTCCGCGATTAGCGATGTCGAGATTCCCATTGAAAAGCTTCCTTTGGGCCGGCTAAACGTCCTTGATCTGCAGACAGCCATCGAACTTTATACGCCGCTTTATGCGCTGTTTTTGTCGGATGAAGATTTCTGGCGCGCCAGCAATTCTCTACAGCTCGATGAATTGATTGCGCTCTATGTCGATCGAATTCTCGATACGCAGTTTCACATCGCCCTGGTTCACAACCGCCATCCGATGGTTCCACACTCGACGCTGGCCGCCGGATTTCGTCTGACCCTGCATGGGCTTGATGCAGAAGCTCTGCATGGTTCGCTGCGGCAGGCCAAGAAGATGTTGGCGCATTCACCCGCAGCCTGACGCTCGATCAAGAGGAAGCGTGCTCCCTCTACTCTCGCACGGAAACCAAAGAGAAGCTTTCTTTCTCTTAGGTTTTGCGAAGGCGATGAGGCCGAATTTCGTCTGTATATCGCATCGATCGGCGACGCATTCTGGGCGCTCAGGGCGATGGTCACGATCGTGTATACTCACTCGCTGGGACTTTTGAACCTCGAACAAGGGGACCCAGGTATGACGAGCCATCCGTTTTTGGCGTCTTTGGCGTTTTTGCAAACCCGAACGATGTTTCTTCTTGGAATCGGCTTCGTATCGATCGTTGCCGGCTGCAACAGCTCATCTCAGGAAGCCGCGCCAATTCTCAACCTCGCGTTGCAGGGCGATGCCATGGCGGGCGCGGTTGTTTCGCAGCCTGGCGGCATTGACTGCGGCGCCACCTGCTCCAGCTCCTTTGCTCTCGGCACTTCCGTGCAGCTTAACGCCACGGCTATAGACCCCTATGAATTCGCCGGTTGGGGCGGAGACTGCGCCGGTAGGTCGCCGGTATGTCAGCTTGGTATGGATGGAAATAAGAATGTCACCGCGGCATTCCGCAAGCCATCCGTTAATCTTCAACTAACGCTAAGCGGCCAGGGTGGCGGCGCCGTCACCAGCATGCCGGCCGGAGTGAACTGCACAGCAGGGGCCTGCGCTGCCAGCTTTGGCAAGAACACATCCGTCACCCTGACCGCGGCGGCGGACGGCACCTCGGTCTTTACCGGCTGGGGCGGCGCCTGCACCGGCTCGCAGAATACCTGCACGCTGGACCTTTTCTCCGATGCCCAAGTCACCGCCATGTTCGGCAAGGCACCATCGAGCTGTGAGCAGATTCGCGCTGATGATCCCACCACCGCAGATGGCAATCAAACGCTGTTCATAAATGGCGATTCCACCAAACCTTGGACCGCCTTCTGCCTGATGTCGGTCATGCCGGCGCAGAGTTACCTGAACCTTACCAATGTCGGGGCCAACCAGAACTTCTCACAGTATACCGCAGGGGGGGGATCCCCCGGCACCAGCGTCAAGACCAATTATACTCGCGTCCGCATCGATCCCATGACCCTGAAGATTGACACCAATGATCAAACATTTGCGACCACGACTGGTGGGCCCCTCAAGCACAGCGGTTCTACGCCGGTCACATCCATGCCCTACGCAACGGCGATGGACTGCACGGCGGGCAGCACAGGCCTGGCCAACATCGATTTGACCGGCACCCAATTTGCCATCGCCGCGGGAGCGCTGGCGCTCGACGGAGCCAACTTCAGCGGAATGACCACTCCGACACCGAACGGACAAGTCCGCGCGGTCGCCATGACCGGTGGTGGTTTTTGCGGCTGGAACGCGCCGCCTGGTTCCTCAAATCCCTTCAACCAATTCGGCAGCCCTCTGAATCTCGTCTATTTTCCTTAGTACAAATGCCGGTGATTTGAACAAAAACCATTCCGAATAAGAACGGAGTCCTTGTAAGAAAGCGGCATGCCGACTGCTTAGCGCTTTGCCCCTTTTTCCCAAACGCTGCGTAGCTCTGCGGTCACAGTCGCTTGGACTTCTGGTGCCAGAAAAAGCCGCCAATGGGCGAAGTTTCTAGAAATCCCTGCGGTACCTGGGGGGACAATGCGACGATCGATGGCAGCCCCAGGCACTTCGCCACCATGCAAGCCCAAGGCGGGGCTGCCAGGGGTCCAGTCGTTGGCACTCCAGCGATTGTCGATATCCTGACGAAAGTTGATCCAGCGCACGTTTTTTGGAATGGTGTAGCTTCGCCGAGTCGATGCTCTCCCTCCTAGATATTGCCAAGCGATGCTCAATACGGTGCTTGCCGAAACTTCGATCGGGTCGATAGATACTCCCAGATCGACCTGAATTCCGCGAGCATATAGCTCCTTGGCAAGCTCAATCGTTCGAGCTCCCCCGCGGCTGAATCCAAGAATGCTCAGCGTCGGAGGAATCGAACGACCCGAGAATTGTTGCGCACAGGCTAGCGCGTCGGCGGTACTTTCATCGCCCGAGAAATAGAGAATTTCGCTGTCCCGCAAGGACATGGCTTGGTTTTGGCAGATGAAGCGAAACGCAAACTTCAACGCCACCGGCGATGCCCCTCGGGTGGCACCAAGTGTGTGAACTTCCTGAAGGACCTGCTCCAAGTCCAGGATAGAGCCATCGGAAAGTTCGATCACCTCGCGCGGTGGCTCCCCTGGGCGGGCCGACCGCTTGGTACAAACCGGATAGGAAGCTTGCAGAGTTCGAAAGTACTCTGCAGCCTGCTTTGTAAATCCGTTGTGACATTCAAAAACGAAGACGAGATTTCTGATCGTTTTGGTGGAATTGGACAAGATACACCTGCCCTTGGGGAGATTGTCGGCCCCATGGCGCATGCCGCTTGTCGCTGCGTCATCACCGAGGCATTGCTTCATCTCGATAGGCCAGGTTGGCTGAAGAAACAGGACCGTGGCGAATAGGAAACAGGAACCGATCAAACGGAGTATGTCCGTTTTTGCGGCAGGCTGCATTCCGCCAAGCTTTGGAATTTCAGATGATTTCATTAGAACGCGCCAAAGGCAGCGGGAGCCTAATTTATGAACACACGCTAAGCGCGGCTTTGTTCCCAAGCTGCAGTGGTATCGATTTGCAAGCGCTCAAATCGAGGCAAGTAATCTCGTTCGAAAGTGCGTTCGAGCGCCTGGCGATACAAAGCGGTCGACATCAATCCCCAGGCTCGCTCGGCGGGTTCCACTTCGGTATCCGGCGCATCGGATAGGGGGGCATAACTATCGCGCAGGACGCGAAACAAATCGGGCAGCTCCTTGGCAAGTTGCAAACGCAAAGCCGGCGCATGCGGCGTGTCCAGCAGCCAAGTAAGGAGGGCCCAGCCAAAATCGCGGTGACGCACCTCATCGCGCAGGATGCGATCGAGCGCCCGGCGCGCAACCGCTACCGTACACTCGGCGCGCAGTTCTTTAAAAAGCGGCACCGCGACCGTCTCGCCCAGACAGAAAATGCCCACGCAGGCGCGCAGCACGCTGTGCTCTAGCGCCTCGCCCTGCAAGGCGGGCAGACTGAAATCGTCGCGCGAAAGTAGCAGCGGTTCGGCCGAGCCGCCAGCAGCGACGACCACGCAATGGCTAAGCTGCGCATGGGCCAGCTCGTCCGCGGCGATGCGCAAACCCGCCAGAATTAGATCTGGCGAAGCTCCAATCTGAGTCAACCACCATGTCAGGTGCTGTGTAATCGCTGCCGAGCGGTACTCTGCAGCGATACGCCGCTGCCACTCTTCGATGACCTGCGCCGAAGCAATAGGCCGCCGCGTACGGGCCGGACGGCCACTCACAAGATGTGCCATTTATGGGGCAACAGGCGGCGCATTTCTGGGGGGCGGATTCTGCGACACCACAGGCTTCACGGGCGCCGGCTGCGGCGGCGGATTCTGCGACACTACAGGCTTCACTGTCGGCGGCTGCGGCGGCGGATTCTGCGACACCACAGGCTTCACGGGCGCCGGCTGCGGTGGCGGATTCTGCGACACTACAGGCTTTACTGTCGACGGCTGCGGCGGCGGATTTTGCGACACTACAGGCTTCACGGGCGCCGGCTGGGGCGGCGGATTCTGCGACACCACAGGCTTCACGGGCGGCGGCTGTGGCGGCGGATTCTGCGAAATGACCGGCTTTACCGGCGGCGGATTTTTATGAATCACTCCAGGCGGAGGTCCCCCTTTGTTTTCCGCATCAGAGGGCGAAATCGCGGCCGTCAGAACAAATGGAACTGCCAGTGTGGCATTGCGAAGATAGCGCGCACGTCGCTGAGAACTCTTCATGACTTTGAGTGTATAGAAGAAGCTCGACGCACACTACTGCAAAACTGCGATATCTGCGTTTCTTTCTATTTTGCGTACCGGCGCTGCATAAAAAGCGCCGAACTCGATCGAGCAAAACGCAGCCAGCTTAAGCCTGCTGAAGCTGTATCCCTTTGCGCTGTTCTAAGAGCCAGGCACGTGCTTCTTCTTCGGTTTTGAAAAAGCAAAACGAAGGACTGTGCTTCGAAAAAATTCCGACAGCGCGAATAATGAGCGTGATCAGCGTCCGCGATGCAAAGCTACCGCCAACCATCGCAAGTCCATAACAGACAGAGAATCCCGGCCAGCGTCCGACAAAATGGCGCGCCTCCGGGCTAATGTGGCCCATTTTGCGCACGTCCATGAGACATCCAAAGCGGCCATGCTGCTCGATGATTTCATCCGCAAACGCAAATATGTGCTGAGCATTCTCCAAAGATACGTCTTCAATGGCGGTCAATATGAAGACATCACCATCCGCATTGGCTCCATGGGAACCGATAGCTACAGCCATAATACAGGGTACCCTCGCGCCCCGGCTTTAGGCAATGTACGCATTCCATTCTTCGCGCTCGGGCCTTATCACAAAGTCATACCGAGATGCGCGGCTAGGCACGCTGTATACACTGAGCACCTGCTGCATCATAAAGGAAGCGCGGCGCCCGCATGGAAGGCCTTTCGGCAGTTCTAAGCATCGCAGTAGTGCCTAAGAGTGCCTTTTTACAGGGTAGATGATAGGTTCTCGGCCGCTTTCATGAACCCCTTGGTTGATGCCAATCGGAATCGAGCCCAGGCAGATGTGCCCGGGGAACTACGCGCCGCCGCTTTGCATTGGCTGATGGAGACGCAGCCGTCCAAAAAGGCGGCGGGCGTGCGAGCATTGCACGATGCCTGGGAAGCGCAAAGCATCGCCCTTTGGGTCGATGTCAGCTTATGGCCCAAAGCGGCCATTCCCGGCCGGCCGAAGCAGCCAGAGCTCGTGCCGCCCTTGGCGCTAAAAGCTCGCTCAATGCGCACAAACGAGGGGCGCGCGGCGACGATTCATGCTCTTTCCCACATCGAATTTAATGCCATCAACCTGGCGCTTGATGCGATCTGGCGCTTTACCAGCCTGCCGCGCCCCTACTATGCCGACTGGCTGCGCGTCGCTGCCGAAGAGGCTTTGCATTTCGTACTGTTGACAGAGCATCTGCAGTCGCTGGGTTTTGCCTACGGCGACTTTCCCGCGCACAACGGATTGTGGGAAATGGCCGAAAGAACTGGCGATGACGTGCTGTCGCGCATGGCGCTCGTGCCGCGCACGCTGGAGGCGCGAGGTCTTGATGCATCTCCCTTGGTGCGGGCCAAGCTGGCGCAGGCCGGCGACAAAGCCGCGGCGGCGATCCTCGATATCATTTTGCGCGATGAGATTGGTCATGTCGCAGTCGGCAATCGCTGGTTTGCCTGGCTGTGTGAAACACGGCAGCTCGAACCCATTGCCACGTATGCCGAACTTGCCGAGCGCTACCGCGCCCCGCAGCTTCACGGCCCGTTCAATCTGGAAGCGCGCCGCGCGGCCGGATTCAGCGAACAGGAATTGGCGGCGCTTATCAAATAGCCCTGTTCGGCCTCGACTCGAGCGACTCTCCTTGCCAAGGATGTCGCGCAGCGGATGAGCTTGTGGCACTGGCAAAGCGGGCGTATAGATTAGACAAGGAGGAAGCATATGCATCAAGCTCGAGCTTTGATATCGCTTCTTCGTTGTTCTGTAGAAGCGCTGGCCGTTCCCGCGGCGATGGCGATCACTTTGGCGTCGTGCGCAACCGCCCCGTCCCCGCCGCCGCAACTTCGCAAAGAGAAGATCAGCGCCGGCGATGAACCTCACTTGCCGGACAGTTTTGACGCGCCTTCATGCGGCAATACCCTACGGGGAAGTTATCGAATGTGCATCTCGCAGCAGGGCCGAGTCAGTTCGGTGGATTTGCTGCATGGCATTCCCGGTGCCGATGAGCAAATCGTCGCGACGCTGCATCATTGGCGCTATAAGCCGGTGGCCATTCCGCTGTGCTTTGTTCAGAATTTGGAGTTTCGCATCGATTGCAAAAAACCCGAACCGCGCTCTGCCCGTCGTCCTGACATTGCTGCCAACTTCGCCCGCAGTTCGGCACCGCTGTGGGTGTCGGCGCTGGTGATGGATCGGCAGAAACTAAGCAGCGATGACGAACCGCAGGTTCCTTCGCCAGTGGCGCAACTTACGTGCGGCGGAATCCTAAGCGGTACCTATCAAACTTGCGTAAGCGAGTCCGGAAAAGTCAGCTCGGTCGAGGTCGTCTCTGGCATCGTCGGCGCCGATGCCAGCATCCTAGAGGCCATCAAACGGTGGCGCTATCAGGCACAGCTTGCGCCAGTCTGCTTTCTGAAACGCATCGAGTTCCGCGCCCCCTGCCCTAGCGACGTAAATCCATAACTTTGCTTCTCGCAAACTGCATTCCCATCTCCAGTCGTGGATGCGGCTGTCAGACCCAAAACGTAGAGTCATTCTACTATTTCTTAAGAATATCGGCGCTCTACGCCTAATGGAGCGGCGCGGACGCGATTCGACAAGCGGGCAGCGCACCACGCGAAAGATGCGCCAGCGGGAGACAAGTATGTACACGCCAAATTTGCAGGTCCATAGCCATAGCTGCGAATGCACCTGCCTGAGCTGCGAACGCGCCGGCGCCGGCTACTTTGCGCAGCGCGCCGCGCTTTCTGGCGGCAAATTCGCCGCCCCGTATCTAAGCCCGGCCATTCTGGCATTTTTGCGGGCGCAGCGTCACGGCTGCCGAACATGGCGCCGAACCAGCCAACGGATTTTTCTTCGGCGCTAAAATCGCTGCGTACTATCCGGCCGAGCGCTGCAAGCAGTTGGTAAGGTCAAACAGCATAAAGATTAGCGCCTTTTCCTTGGGAGTCAGCGTCTTCGCATTGCATGAATCGGGAAAAGGAACGCTGTCCCTGGAATAGTCGTTGTCAGCATAGGGAAGGCCATAGCTACTTGCTACATGCATGTTGGAAAACACCATCTGACCGCATTGATTGGACGGTAATTCACCAACCGGCGCGTTGAACGAAAAGTATTGCGGATTCTCCGCGGGAGGAGATCCAGCAGAATAATCCACCCACAACTGGGTGAGGTTGGGATTTAAACTCGCGGTGGCGTATCCGGTGTTCACAATCGGAATTTGTCCATAGGGCGGCAGCGGCGCGGAATCCTGCCAGACATTCGGCAGAATCAGCCAGTCGGCCAAGGCCTTGCCGCGAGCAAAGCCAGTGTTAATAATGCCATCGACCTGCTCTGCTCCCGACGTGATCTTGAAGCTAGCAACCGAAGAAAGCGGCATCGGACCAAATTGTATCCACACGTACTGCCAGTGCGTGGCAAAGACTCGGCCGCCCATGTTCAGGTAACTTTGCAGGTTGGCGCGAGCCTGCATCGTTTTGTTGTCGAGCCGTTCCGATGAGCCCTCGCAAGCCAGCATGACGATGTCATATTTGGCCAAAGTATGAAGGTCGTCCCACCAGCTTGGAATCGGATCAAGCTGGTACTTGGGAAAAGCTTGGCCACTATTTAGTTCCGGTTTGTATTGCTGTGCGCCACCGGGTCCGGCATACAAATTGACGCGGCCTGGACCATCGGGATTCGTAAATTCGGTATCTTCCAAACCCAGCTTATTGCGTCGCAGCAGGCATTCTATGGCATCGCGCTCGCCCGTAGTGACGGAAATCTTGGGAATATGGCCTTCGCTGCGATTGCGCGGCAAACGCGTCTGCTCAATGCTAAGTTCGGTCGTTGTACAGTCGGCAATGTTCGAAATCGAAACCACGCGCTGCCATTTGCCCACCTGTATCACAAGCGGAATGTCAGATCCGGATGGCACGTTTTGTAACGTAAATCTTCCCGCATAATCGGTCCGAGTGCTGGCCACCATCTCGTTTGGATTGTCCGCTTGGCAAACATCGCAACTGACCCCCTCTACCGGATCCTGCGGCGCGCTGCCGGACGGAATGAAAACCTTGGCGTTATAAAGAGGAAGCGTACCCGCAGGAATCGTGACCGTTCCAGTCAGCGTCGTCGGCCCCGTACTGACAGGACAAGAACGGTTTACCTGGCACTGCCGACCCATGCATTGGTTGTTCGGATCGTCGCCGCTTAATTCGGCTTTATTACAGGCCGACGCAACAAGCAAGCCACCACAGAAGGCCAAAAGGACTAATTTGTTTGTCATCTTCGTTCCTTGGCTGGATGGAAATCAAAGACGTGTCCCATTCATTTTCGAAACGCGCTCATTCCATCGGCATTGGGCGCCTGATCATAACCGAGCAGAAAGCGATTTGCCTACAGCAGCCCCCATCTGGGCGAATCCAGGGCAATTTTTGCAGCCTCGCCAAGCTTTGGCACTGGCCCGCTGTCCGGCCATACGACCATTAGATGCAACGCCGCAGGCACGCTCGCTGATAGAAAAACTGCAGCCTAAGGCTAATAGTTCGGCAATCGTGGCGGTGGTTTATAGGGACTGCGATTGCGGATCTCTCCTCGCTGCAGCCGAAAAATGCGAAGATTGTGCGAAGGTACTGTCTGGCGTGGACCTACTTAGCAATGCATTTTTCACGGTGACCGTCGAAGGTTTGGCGAATCGGACGCAGCTTGTGCGTGTAAAACGAAGCAATCGCACGTTCGTGGACATTGAAGACGTGTTTCGACAGCACAACCAGCTTATCGCCGCGCTGGATCGCACGGTCCGTCAAAACTGCTATCTCATCATGGATTTGCGCATTGCGCCGGGACGCAGCGATCCGCCTTTTGAAGCCGCTATGGCCAAGCTTCGGCCTCAGCTGGTTGCCGGATTTCGCCGCGTCGGCATTCTGACTCAGACGGCGCCTGGAACGCTACAAGTCAGCCGGCACATGGAAAAAGATCGCGTCATGGCTTTAATTTCCAACTCGGAAGAAGACATTCTCAAATTTTTTCGAGTCTGAAACATCGCCGCGCAAAAATCTGCCCAATCACTGGACGATTCGAAAAGCAACCCAGTTCCGGCCGTTTGCGCTACGCTGCAGCGGTTGGTCATTTCCATCAAGATGAAACAGAGAGCAGACGATGAGCGCGAGCAAATCTGATCCCCCTCCCCAGCAGTCGTCTTCCCCGTGCCCGGTTGCCTGGAAAAAGGCCGATTTCTTTGCCGATCCTCACCAAATTCTGCACCCGCTTCAAAAGCAAGGTCGGATGCATGACGATCCACTGACCGGATCAGTCCTTATGACACATTTTGACGATGTGAAAGCCGGACTCAGTGAAAAAGCCTATTCCAAGGATCCGCGCAAACTATCCCCCGAGGATGCGCTGCGCCGAAACATCACGCGGCCGGATGGCTCGATGCGACAGCCCAATATGTTGTTTCTCGATCCGCCGCAGCACACCCGTCTGCGTTCGCTGGTAAACAAAGCGTTCACGGCGCGCTCGATTGCCGCCCGCGAGCCGCGTATACGCGACATCGCCAACGAGCTTCTACGCAGCGTTTCGCAACAAAAGACTTTCGACGTCATTGCCGTTTTGGCCCGACCGCTACCGGTGCGAGTCATTGGCGAGATGCTCGGCATTCCCATTGCCGATCGAGAGCGCTTTTATGGCTGGTCCGATGCATTCGCCCAAGATATGGATCCGAGTTTGTCCGCTGAGCTGCGCATGCAAGCCCAGCGCGCCAAAGAAGACTTTTCAAACTACCTGCTTTCGGCCATAAAAGATCGCCGGCAGCGGCCCGGCAATGATCTGCTGAGTGAACTGCTTTTGGCCGAAGAACAGAATGACCGATTGACCGAGAATGAACTTGTGCAAATGTGCGCGCTTTTGCTCGTCGCCGGAAATATGACGACGACCGACCTAATCGGCAATGGCGTGCTAGCGCTTTTGGAGCATCCGGACGCGCTCGCCGAGCTTTGCCAAAATCCCGCCCTGCTAAATGGTACGGTCGAAGAAATGCTACGTTACGATACGTCAGTGACCGGCGTCGGCCGAAATCTGATTCAAGATACGGAATTGGCCGGACAGCACCTGCCGGCGTTTACGCGCTTGCATTTGTCGATCACTGGAGCCAATCGCGATCCGGCGGTGTTTGCCAACTCGAACCAGTTTGACATAAAGCGCGCTCCCAATCCGCATCTGTCGTTTGGCCATGGCATTCACTACTGCCTTGGAGCGCAGCTTGCGCGGGCCGAAATACGCATTGCCATCGAGGCTCTTGTACAGCGATTTCCTCAGATGACGCTGGCCATTTCCCGCCAAGCGCTAACATGGCGAACGCTGGTCTATTTTCGCGGGCTAGACAGCTTGCCGATTCACACAGGCGAAAAAGACCTTGGCAATTCCCTCTCTACCTAGCGTACAAGCGAACTTACCTCGGATGTATCGTGATCATGCGTCGAAAATTTCGCCCTCGCCTCCTACTGTTCCTTGTGTTCTATGCTGGCTTGCTGCATCTGACAACGACGGCACGGGCCGATGATGCGGGGGTTTGGGCCAATCCGCTTTTTGTGCTCGATTTCAAAAAACCTGAGGCCCCGCGCGGCTTCCTATTTTCCTTTGACGTTCATATGCGCAGCTTCGGACCAAATTTCCTGGCCATTTTACGGCCGGCCCTTGGCTATGACGTAGGCCATGGAATCACGCTTTGGCTGGGCTATGCGTTTGTGCCCAGTTTTGTCTGGGGCGTCGAAAATTCTTTGCGCCTTGAGCATCGCATTTGGGAACAGTTTTTGATTACGCAAAAAGTCAAGACCGTGGCCCTGCAGGGAAGGGTACGCTTGGAAGAGCGATTTCGACAGGGCACAGATGGAACCGGAGTACGGCTGCGGCTATTTGGACGTACCGGCTTCTTTTTCGGACGGGAATCGCATTGGGGATGGGCGCTCTGGGATGAAGTCCTGGTCTTGCTCAATACAACGGCGGTCTTTACAGCCGGCTTCGATCAAAATCGCTTTTTTACCGGTCCTTTTTTCGAAGCCGATGGCGGCACCCGCGTAGAGTTTGGCTATATGAACTTCCTAGTCAACCGGCATGACATGGGTTTGCATGACAGCCATATCGCAATGGTAAACTTGTTTGTGCCGCTAAAGATCTTCCGAAAGAAAAAGGAGCCGCAAATTTCTCACCCGGCTGTAGGCAGCGACATCGTAGATCCGCAGTAAGGGCCGTGTCTTTTGCAAACAAACCTGGTGCGTTTTAAGCCAATCCAGACAATGCCCTTTTTGGCAGAGATTGATCGACGGTTTGCAAAGCCTGCAAAAATGCCGCGGCGCTTGGACGCTGTTCTTTCGCCTCGCTAAGTGCCGCCAGCACCGCTTCATCGATTTCCTTGGGAAGGGTCGAAACAATCGCACTCGGCGGCAACGGAGCACGTCGGTGCGGCTTTAGGATATGCCAGGGACCGTTTTGAAACTCGGGAAATGGCAACCGCCCGGTTAGCATTTCATAGAGCATGACCCCTGCGCTATAGACATCGGTTTTCCCATCACATACTTCGCCGCGCATTTGCTCGGGCGACATATAGCAAAGCGTCCCTGTTGCGCTTCACGTCAAGTTGGACTTTTTCGCATTCCCAAGATTGTAATGG